>NZ_JAIOAB010000024.1 GCF_019890635.1 Streptomyces sennicomposti | reverse complement strand
GGGGCAGTGGGGTCGGCAGTGCCGGCCGGATTTGATTCCAGCCCGGGGGCGCGGGTACCCGTGGCGGGCTGGGCGGGGCCCCCCGCCGGCCCCGGACCGGCCGAGTCACTCGAAGAGGGCGACGAGTCCGTTCACCCAGATCGCGAAGAACACGACGACCGCGAGGATCACCGCCAGAAACCTGACCCCTGTCAGGACGTCACGGAAGGCGCTCTTCCCGCGGCCGTCCGCCGCCCCGGCGGAGGGAGGCGCGTCCCAGTCGACGGGACGCCCCATGGCCTCGGAGCACTCTGCCCGTACCGCGGCCAGTCGCTCCCGGGCGAAGGCGGTCCCGGCGAGCGACTCCGGACCCTGCCAGGCGAGCGCCCGCATGCGCTTCGGGGCCGTGTCGTACCGCGCCTCGAAGGCGGCGGTCTCGGCCGCGTCCCGGTCCTCATCGAGGTACATCCAGCGCCCGGCCTCCGCGGGGTCCCCGTACAGGCGGTACACCTCGGCCAGACGCCGGCGGAGCGCCAGGTCGTCGGGGAAGGACGACACCAGCCCGCGCAGACGCTGACGCGCGACGGGCACCCGACCGGCGGCCAGGTCCGCGTCGACTCGGGCAAGGGTGTCTCGCAGGGGCATGAACAAATGATCGGGTACGGCGGTGATCACCGTCGCCCGGTTTTCCGCCGCGGACGGCGACGGCACCGACGCGGGCGGACCGACCACCGCGCCCGTCGGCGACCGGCCCCGGGCGGACTGGCCCTCGGCGACCGGACCCCGGCTACCGGTTCCGGACTACCGATGGTCGACCGCTCACCGGTCGCCGGTCACCAGTTGTTGGTCACCTGTCGCCGGTCACCAGTTGCTGGTCACCAGTTGTCGGTCATCGGTCATTGGCCACCCGTCACCGGTCCCCGGCCATCGAGGATTGATCGGGATCACCGACGCCGGTGGTGGCTCACGCGGCGCGTCGGTCGGCGACCGCCCAGGAGGCGAGGGCGACGGCCCCGGCGACGCCGAACACGGACGGCCAGGCGCCGACCTTCTTGGCCAGCGGGTGCGACCCGGCGAACGCGGCGACGTAGGCGGCGGTGAGCGCGCCGGCCGCCTTGCCGCCCGCCTGGCGGCGCCACTGCTGCGCGGCGGCGGCCCCGGCGACGGCCAGCACGGCCCCGCCCAGCTGCCGCTTCTTGGTCCAGCGCGCCACGCCGTACCCACCGACGAGCCCGCTCGCGGCGACCACTGCCGTAGGAACCTTCGCCATCATTTGCCTCCCGCAGACACCGAACAGAAGCCGAACAAAGCGAGGCTAACCCGCACAAGGACCCGCCCGACGCCCGCCCCTGCGAACCCGACTCCGAGGCTCGCCCCCATGAGACTCAGGTCACACCCACGGGTCCCCTCGCCGCTGTCACACAAGGACGCCGGGCTCCGTTGTATCTGTGCAACCACGACGCAGCACGGACGAGGAGCCCACGATGGAACCCCGCATCAACTACTTCGAGAACGCCGTCGCCGCCAAGTTCCTCCGCTACATCAACTCCGCGGGCAAGGTCCTCTCGGACTCGGGACTGCCGGCCGCGACGCAGGAACTGGTGAAGATCCGCGCCAGCCAGATCAACGGCTGCGGCTTCTGCACCGACATGCACACCAAGGACGCCGCACACGCCGGCGAGACCGCCCAGCGTCTGCACCTGGTGGCCGCGTGGCGGGAGGCGAAGGTCTTCACGGACGCCGAGCGCGCGGCCCTGGAACTGGTCGAACAGGGCACCCGCATCGCGGACGCGGCGGGCGGCGTCCCGGACGAGACCTGGGAGAACGCCGCGAAGCACTACGACGAGGACCAACTGGCCGCCCTGGTCTCCCTGATCGCCCTCATCAACGCCTACAACCGAGTGAACGTCATCATCCAGCAGCCGGCGGGCGACTACGAGCCGGGCATGTTCGGCTGACGCCCTCGACTGCCCCCGCCTGCACCGCCCCGGCTCACACTCGGCGAGCCGGGGCGCCGGGGTGCCGGGGTGGTAGGGATCCCGGCACCCCGGCCTGCACCCGTCGCATCGGCCAGAAAGGGGTGAAAGGGGCGGCAGTGCTGCTCCGTGTTTCGAAGGCGACACGAGGGATTCGAAGGCGACACGAGGGATGTGAAGTGCCAACTGCACGGCGGCATAACCCCTTTCCCTGTCATGCGGGACACGGGCGGCTGCCTCGGGGCAGGGCAGTGCCGGCGCACTACCCGAGCGCCGCTCGCAGGATGGCGCCGGCGTCATCTGTCGCACCCTTCTCGTGCAGGACCAGAGCCACCGTCATGACGTCCTGCTTGGCCTGGTCCCGGCCGAAGACGTGGATCAGATCATTGGCCAGGCGGTCGCGCTCACACTGCCTCAGCTCGACCACGACCTGCGCGGTCTCAGCCGGAGTCAGCAGTTCTGTCGTGCTCTGCCGAAGCAGGGTGAACGCGAGATCCTCCCTCCCCTCGCCGTCCAGCTCCCTGGCCTGCGCCACTAGCTGCCGTGCCGCCGACATGTCTTTCATGCTCTGCTGCCGGTCCCTGTGCTGATGGGGGACCGGCAGCAGAGCCCTGTTTGTACGCGCCGCCGCCGGACGTTCTTCCGGGCCGGCTTCAGCCGCCAGCGCGCGGCCGTCCCCCTTGGTCTCTGCCCTCATGGCCTCGACTGCTGCGTGCAGTCTTGCGGCCTTCCGTCTGGCCGACCGCAACCGGGCTGTGTCCCGCTTCCGCCGCAGCTGATAGGCATCCCGCTCCGCCTGGTGGGCTACGCAGGCCGGGCAGGGGGCGTTGAGCTGCCGCATCAGCGAGTCGATGCGTTCGCTCAGCTCCGAACAGTGCTTGCAGCTTCGCCGCTCCGCTGCGGCACTGGAATGCAGGGTCAGCAGCGCTTCGCGGGTCATTCCGGTGTCCTGGCCGCTGGCGGCGGCGTCAGCGGAAGCCTCCCCGTACAGGCGCTCAACGAATTCCCGGCTGGGAACCCTGGTCTCGTTCAGGTAACGCGACAACATGTCTGCCGAGCAGTTCAGCCGTCTTGCCGCCTCGGCCTGTTTGGGCGGGTTTCCTCCCGGTCCGTCCGGCTCCTGGGATCTCAGCAGTCGGCACAACGAACGCAGTGCCAAAGCGAGTTGGCGCTTTCTGGGCGGCACGTTGCCGGGGATTGCCTTCCCGGGGTCCAGCCAGGCAGGCCAGACCCTGCTGCTTACGTCTGATGACATGCGATCAGCCCTCCCCGTGCTGTTCCGGCGCAGCGGGGCAAGTCTGGCCCCAGCTCCCGCCTGTGACTGGGTCATTGTGCCTCAGAGGGCGTTGTTGCCACCACAATTACCGGTTTCTCTTAGCGGGTTGGACTTGCCTTCTGCGAGCAAGTCCAACCCGCTGGAATTGCTTTACCCGGGCAAGCCGGGAAAGGGCTGGACTTCCGTCCGTGGCGTGGTGTCAAACTGGATGAGCCTGCTGGGAAGCGGGGGAACGCGGAGCCCATGTGCCGCCTACTGTCAGTCGCAGTTGCTGCACTCTCCGAAATAAATGGCGTGTCATCGGCACGAGTTCGCGGAGGTACTAAATGGAAGAATTCCCGTCCTTTGAGGACAAGAAGCTCGGCAGCATGGCGCGGGCCGCGCTGTGGCTCGTTACTGTCGTGGGTGAGGGGAACATCTTCACCAAGGCCCAGCTGCGTGAGGCGATCCCGGACGTCGCGCAGATTGACCGCAGGCAGCGGGACCTGCGCGATCACGGCTGGCGCTTTGACACGAGCCGTGACGACCCCTCCCTGCGCCAGCAGGAGCAGCGGTTCGTCGCCAGGGGCGCCGACGTCTGGATCCCGGGCAAGTCGAAGGCGCCGAAGCACAAGTCCGGCCTGACCGCTGCCCAGCGCGCCAAGGTTCTGCAGGGCGACAACCACCTGTGCCGCTCCTGCGGGATCGGGGCCGGCGAAGCGTACGAGGACGGGGGCGGTCTGGAACTTTCCAAGCTCAACGTCTCCAGGCGTAAGGTGCTCCACGCCGACGGCACGACCGAATACCAGCTCGTCACGGAGTGCAAGAGGTGCGGTATCGGCGGCGGAGCCGACCGCGAGGTCGACCTCGGGGCCCTGCTGGAACTCGTGGAGAACCTCTCCTCGCTGGAGCGGCGCCTGTTCGCCAAGTGGATCGGATCGGACCAGCGCTCGTTCAGTCCGCTCGAGAAGATCTGGGGCATCTACCGGACGCTGCCCCAGGAGTCGCGTGACGCGATGGCGCGGGCCATCGGCGACATGGCCGACTGATTCAGGACCGGCAACGGAAACTGGCAGGACCGGCGACAGAAGGGACGGGGAAAGACATGGTGCGGGAGTTCCCGCCGCCGCCGCGGGCGGAGCAGTTCAGTCAGCTGATCAAGAGGAGGCTGGAGGAGGTCAGGGCCGCCGGGGGTACACGGGAGACCGTCACGGTCGACTGGAACGGGCAGCAGATTCACGTGGACGTGATCGACCTTCCGCTGAGTGACCTCTATCTCAACCCGGGTACACATCGGATTCGCGCCCAGCGCACCCATAAGCCGGACCAGGACCGCAACCTGGACGAGGACCCCTTCGGGGAGGCCGGCCAGGATTACCTGCGCAGTCTGCTCCAGGCCAAGCCCTCTGATCCGGAACTGCGGGACCCCGACTTCGACAAGCTCAAGGAGGATCTGGACAAGTTCGGCCAGAACGACCCGGGGCTGGTGACCCATCACGGCGTGCTGGTGAACGGCAACACGCGCGCGGTGGCTCTGCGGGAGCTGGGCAGGCAGTCGATGAGGGTGGGAGTGCTCCCTTCCTCGTTCACGCAGGCCGACATCGACGCCGTGGAGCTGGCGCTCCAGCTGCGTCAGGACCAGCGGCGCGACTACTCGTACATCAACCGGCTGATCGCCATGAAGGAACAGGCGGCGCTGGGCCGGACGCCGGAGCAGATCGCCAAGGAGTTCCGGATCCGGACGTCGACGTACCACCAGGAGCGGTGGATCCTCAGCACGATCGAGGAGCTGAATGTCCGCAGTGCGAGCGGCGGGGGCGTCGCGCTGCGGCTTGTCGACTGGGAAGGGGCGCAGGAGCGCCTCAAGGAACTCCAGCGCCTTTACATGAAGCTGGAGGGCCTGGACCGGGACCAGGCCGAGATCGTGAAGGAACGCCGGCTGGCGGCGATCCTGCTGAACTTCTCGAAGACGGACGTGCGCCACATCGACGAGGACTTCCTGACGGAGGGGTATCTCGAAAAGGAGCTGCCGCCGGAGCTGGCCGACAGTGCGACGGCCGCCCAGCCCGAGTCGGTCTCCATCCCCGGCCTGGGGCTGGAAGTGCCCGCCGCCTCGTCTGCTGTATCGGCGGCCCGTGCCCTGAACGACCGCATCCTCCGGGCGGCGGCGACGGTCCGTAGTACGGCGGAGGGGGTACCGGACAGCGAAAGGGCCTCGGCGCAGGCACTGCTCGACCAGGCCCGGGAGGCCTTCGACCGGGCCATCGAGAGTTCCGGCCGTGACCGCCGGCTCCGCAAGCGCAAGCAGCTCGCGCCGGCCCGGCTGGCGGACGCATGCGTCAACATCGACCAGTGCGTCATCGAGCTGGTCCAGGCCCGCACCTCGAACAGCCTGGACGAGGAGGCCTTCGACGAAGCCGTGCTCAAGCTGCGGGGCAGTCTGCTCAAGCTGGCCCAGCAGGCCGGGCGCGGGATTCCGAACCCGGGCGACGGTGTCTCCTGGCTCCTCGCCGCCGCCACCGCGGAGGGAACCCGGTGACGGAGGCGTCCCTGAACCTGGGGTTCGATGACACGCGTACCCGTGTGGTCCTGCGGACCACCGACCAGTACCGGCAGGACCTCGTCCAGCTGGCCGCCCGGTTCCGTACCGGCGGCCAGCTGGGCCCGCTTTCCGCGTCGGTCGCGCTCGATGACCTCCTCGCGAACCTGACTGTCCTCAGCGGCTGGCCGGATTCCGCAGGTGTCGTCTGGTCCCCGGAACTCCTGGACCTCGTGTCCGGCGTGGTCAGGGACGCCAGACTGGTCGAGGAACGGCTGTCTGGCTCTGGCGCGCCGCGGGAGGTCGCCGCTCATGATGTGCTGGACATGCTCGGAGACACCTGGAGGGAAGACCTCAACGCCTTCCAGCGCCGGGATGTGGCCAAGCTGCTCTCGCTCGGGCACGGGGCCAACTTCAGCGTGCCGGGCGCCGGCAAGACCCGTGTGGCGCTCGCCGTGTACGCCGCGCAGCGGGCCCAGGGAGCCGTTACCAGGCTGCTGGTCGTCTGCCCCAAGTCGGCCTACGAATCGTGGCGTTACGAGACCGCCGTCTGCTTCAGCTATCCGCTGCGCACCCATGTCCTGGACGGCTCCCTGGACGAGTGGGCCGAGGTTCTCATCGTCAACTACGAACGGCTTGACCGATCGCTGCCCCTGCTTGCGAACTGGCTGAAGTCGGCTCCCTCGATGATCATCCTTGATGAGGCTCACCGGATGAAACTCGGGGTGCGTGGTACGTACGGTGCCGCTTGCATGTCGCTGGGCCCGCTTGCGAAACGCCGGCTGATCCTTACCGGGACACCGGCCCCGAACGGATCCAAGGACCTGGAGAACCTCCTGGGTTTCGTCTGGCCCGGCCACGGCCAGCGCACGGTGACCCGGGCGGTGGCCGGCGGAGACCTGGCCTACGCGAGCACGGTCCTGCGGCCGTTGTTCACCCGGACCACCAAGCAGGAACTCGGCCTGCCGCCCATGACCCTCCGGATGCGTTATGTGGCAATGCCGGACCTGCATGCCGAGATCTACAGCTCCCTGGTCGGCGGAATCACCAACGGCACGGCGCGCGACGATCTCAGCGCACTCGGCAAGACCGCATTGCGCCTGCTGATGGCAGCGACGAGTCCAGCCCTGCTGCTGGAGGGCGCCACCAGGTACGAGCCGCTGGCCTACCAGCTGCCCCCGCTGGAGATCCCGGCGGGGAGCTCGCTGTATTCGCTGATGCAGAACCTGCCGGACTACGAGTTGTCCCCGAAGTACAAGGAAGCGCTGGCGATCATCGCTGAGAACGCCGCGCAGGGCCGCAAGACGCTCGTCTGGACGACGTTCGTGCGCAGCCTCACGACCTTGGCGCAGATGCTGGAGAAGTACAGCCCGGCGGTCGTCTACGGCGGCACGCCGGACAGGGAAGAGCAACTGCGCCGATTCCGGGAAGACCCCAGTTGCATGGTGCTGATCTCGAATCCGGCGACTCTGGGCGAGGGGATCAGCCTCCATCACGTGTGCCACGACGCGATCTATGTGGACAGGGATTTCATGGCCGGCCGCTTCCTCCAGAGCCTCGACCGGATCCATCGACTGGGCCTCGCACCCGACACAGAGACCCGTGTCACAGTGCTGGCCGCGCGGGACACCATCGACGAGGTCGTGGAGATACGGCTTGACCAGAAGCTGGAGTTCATGGGCAAGATCCTCGACGACCCCACGGTGCAGCAGCTCGCGGACCTTGAGGAGGAGCCGCCAGTCGCTGCGGGACTGGCTCCGAGTGACGTGGAGGCGCTGCTGCGGCACATGAGCAACCGCTGACTACCACGACCGGCTCTCTGGCCCCCCCGGGCTGTCCCGGGCGGGGCCAGAGAGGCTGGGTAAATGGGAGACTCTTGGGGTCAAGGGAACCGAGAGTCTGCGTTTGAGCAGTGACTCTGGAACACTTGGCGTCGGTTTTGAGTCACTTCCGGGAGGAGCGCCATGCGCCCCAGCGGCCGCGAGCGTCCGCAGTTCACGTCGCCACTGACCTCCGTCGAGATCTGTGCGGGGGCAGGCGGGCAAGCTGTTGGACTGCATTCGGCAGGCTTTGATCACTTGGCTCTCGTCGAGTGGGACGCGCACGCCGTGGAGACCCTGAAGGCGAACGTCGGAGGCTGGCCCGGGTGGGGCGAGCAGCGCGCCCAGGGCCTCACTCCGATGGATGTGAAAGAGTTTCTGGGATCGGAAACGCATGAGGAGCTTTCCGTCAAGCCTGGCAGGCTTGATCTTCTGGCGGGTGGCGTGCCGTGTCCGCCCTTTTCGCTCGCTGGAAAGCGATTGGGCAAAGATGATGAACGGGATCTTTTCCCGGATGCGCTGAAGATTATTGCTGACCTAAGGCCCAGGGCTGTGATGATCGAGAATGTGCGCGGTATCCTTGAGCCTCCTGAGGTGTTCATTGACTATCGCAGGGACATTCTTAATACGCTCCGGTCCTATGGGTATGTAGTGCCCAGGATCGAAGACCACTGGTCCGCAGAGAAGCAGGACTATGTCATGCGCAGTGTCTGGCGCAGGATGGATGCGAAGTTCTTCGGGGTTCCCCAGTTGCGTCCTCGCGCCATTTTGGTTGCGATTCACGAGGATGCCCTGGATGGGAGTCCTTTTGAGTTTCAGTGGCCGCTGAGGATTGACGAAGAAGAAGCGACAGTGCTCGATACTCTCGATGAGAGCATGGCGGAGCGCTGCCGTGAGTTCTGGGACAAGAACGAAGACGGAAAGCGTGCCAGGCGTGGCGAACGGACTGGTGAGGCTGTCTACCTGGGCTGGCAAAATGCCGCACGGAAAGCCAAGGCGGCAGGGAGGGGCATCGCGCCTACCCTGGTAGGAGGGTCACGGAAGCATGGTGGCGCGGACCTGGGGCCCACCCGTGCCAAGCGGGCATGGGCAGCACTGGGCGTAGACGCGATGGGCGTTGCGAATGATCCGCACGAGTGCGACCCGAAGCGCGATCTGTTCAGGCCTGCCGGTCCGATGCTGACGGTTCAGCAGGCGGCTATGATCCAAGGGTTCCCGGAAGGCTGGAAATTCCAGGGAAAGAAAACGGCCCGCTACCGGCAGGTCGGCAATGCCTTCCCTCCGCCGGTTGCGGAAGCGGTAGGAAGGGCTATTGCCGCCGTTCTGCGTCCGGAGGCTCGCGACGAGCTGCTCAAGGGGTACATCATGGACACCGGCGGCAGTGAAACGGAATCTATGTCTTCTGAGCAGATGGTGTTTCCCGTTTAGGGCTTCTGCGGCTTTGGCCGGCGCTCAGCCACCGATTCTGCGATCTGCTGGGCGCAGACTTCGGATGGCTCGTGTTCCCAGAAGCGGAGGACGAGCCATCCGGCCTCCTGGAGTTGTTGATCGGTGTCCCGGTCGCGCTGTACGTTGCGTACCACTTTTTCGGACCAGTAGCCAGAATTAGTCCTAGGCGGGACGTAGTGTTCCGGGCAGCCGTGCCAGTAACAGCCGTCAATAAAGACAGCGACCTTGGCCGGTCGGAAGACCATGTCTGCTGTGCGGCGCAGGTTCGGCAGTGGGCGGGCGGCCACCCGGTACCGGAGGCCCTGGGCGTGGACGAGCCGGCGGATCAGCTTCTCGGGCTTCGTGTCGCGGCTGCGAATCGCTTGCATGTTGCGCCGACGCGCCGCTGACGAGGCCCAGGAGCCTTCGGGAGCTTTCCACTCAGGAGCTTCAGACACACCGAAGAGAGTAGTCCGGCGCCAAGCCGACGTGGGCGGCCTGTCCATGACAGCCCCAGCCCGCTGACGCAGACGGGCCGGTTATCCAGGCCGCCCTTGGCCGGTGGACCCGAAGCCAGCTGAGGGCGGGCGAAACGTACGGGCAGAGGCGAGGGCGCGTCGGCACGGATGGCGGCTGACAGGCACCATGGTTGCCTCCGGTATGTCAGTCCGTGCCGTGGCACTCGCCGTACGCCGTTCCCGAGCCGCACCAGCACTCCTCCGCCCGCTGCGGAGGCCAGGCCACCGCTCGGCCGCGGGCTGCCAGGGTCGTCGCGTACTGGGGGAGGAGGGTCGGGTCCGAGGGGGATGTGGCCTCCGAGGCGGCGAAGGCCTCGTAGGAGGGGACCGTGCCGGTGACGATGCCCAGGTTCGGGGTGCCGGAGGCGGACAGTTCCCGTAGCGACGCCTCTATCGTCGCGAGGTGGGTCTCGTGGGTCGGGTACTCCGTGCTGAGGTCGGGGTACGCCGCGAGGAGCTCGGCCAGTTCGGGCGCCGGCCAGTGCAGGACCGCCACCGGGAACGGGCGGGACAGGGCCTCGCGGTAGGCGCCCAGTTCCGCGTTCAGGCGCGTGATCTCCGCCCTCAGCTCCGCCGGGTTCTCCGAGCCGAGGGACCACACCCGCTTCGGGTCGTGCAGTTCGTCCAGGGAGACCGGGGCCGAGTGCAGCGCGTCGGCCAGGGTGTCCCAGTCGTCGTGGGCCGCGCCCAGCATCCGGCGGACGCGGTGGCGGCCGTACAGGAGGGGGTGCGTGGCGTACGGCGGTTCCGGGACGTCGGTGAGCAGCAGGTCCACCGCCTCCGTGAACGTCTTGTGCGCCTGCTCCAGTTCGTCGTGGGTCTCCAGGGACTCCGCGATGATCACCCAGGGCGCCGGATCGCGCGGGGCGGTGGTGCGGATGCCCTCGATGATCGCCCTCGCCTCGGCCTCGTGGCCGAACTCCCAGAGGTTGGCCGCCTTCAAGGCGCGGACCAGCGCGGCGTTCTCCAGCGGCTCGGGGGAGGCGAGCAGGCGGTCGTAGAGCGCCGCCGCGGCCGGGCGGTCGCCGGACAGTTCCAGGTGGGCGGCGGCCTGGACGAGGAGAGCCTCGGCGTCCTCCGGGTACAGGCCGGCGGTCCGCTCCAGGCGGGCCGCCTCGGCGGCGTGGTCGACGTTGGCGTTCGCGGCGGCGTGGGCGGGCGTGTCGGGGCGCATGGGGGACACCGTAGCGCCGGTCGGTGACAAAAAGGAGGTATCCGCTGGCCGGGGGCGGGCGGTAGGCCAGGGGTGTGGGCGGTAGGCCAGGGGCGCAGGAGGCAGGCCAGAGGCGCGGGCGGTTTACCAGGGGGCGGCAGGCCAGAAGGGGGTGGAGGGTCCGGGGTGAGGGGAAGGCCGTCTCCGATCGCCCAGGGCGAGTGAAGGCCCCCTCGGATCGCCCAGAGAGAGGGGCGGCCATCCCCGGATTGCCTGGGGTGAGTGAAGGCCGTCTCCGGATTGCCTGGGGTGAGTGAAGGCCGTCTCCGGATTGCCCAGGGCAAGGGGAAGGTCGTCGTCCCGGATTGCCCGGCCGTGGGGAGCGGTTACGCTCGGTCCAGGTCCGCCGTGGCCCCTCAGCGTGCCGTGCGGTTCCCGCGTCCCGGGCCGCCGAGGCCGTGGTTCCGAGCGCCGGCACCGCGGCCTTCGGAGCCCACGGGGGCCGTGGTTCCCAGCACCACGACCGCGGCCTTCGGAGCCCACGGGGGCCGTGGGCCCGAGCACCACGACCGCGGCCTTCGGAGCCGCCGGAGCCGTGGTTCCGAGCACCCCACCACCACGGAGTCGCCATGCCCCACCGCCCCGACCGCCCCCACCCCGTGCTCGCCGGCCTCGACGGCGTCCGTGCCGAGCTGGAGGACCTCTACCGGGACCTGCACCGGCATCCCGAACTCGGGCTGCGCGAGCACCGTACGGCCGGCAAGGCGGCCGAGGCCCTGCGCGCGGCCGGCTACCAGGTCACCGAAGGCGTCGGCGGGACCGGCGTGGTCGCCGTGCTGGCCAACGGCGACGGGCCGGTCGTCATGGCCCGCGCCGACATGGACGCCCTCCCGGTGCGCGAGCGGACCGGTCTGCCCTACGCCTCCACCGTCACCGCCCCCGGCGACGACGGCGCCGAGCAGCCGGTGATGCACGCCTGCGGCCACGACCTGCACGTCACCTGCCTGATCGGCTGCGCCCGGCTCCTCGCCCGGGCGAAGGACGCCTGGCGCGGCACCTTCGTCGCGCTGTTCCAGCCCTCCGAGGAGAAGGGCGACGGCGCCGACGCCATGATCGACGACGGGCTGACCTCCCGGGCGCCCACGCCCGACGTCGTCCTCGCCCAGCACGTCCTGCCGTTGCCCGCCGGATACGTCGGCACCCGCTCCGGGCCGTTCCTGTCCGCCGCCGACAGCCTGCGCGTCACCGTCCACGGACGCAGCGCCCACGGCTCCTCCCCGCAGAACGCCGTCGACCCCGTGGTGATGGCCGCGATGATCGTCGTACGCCTCCAGACCGTCGTCGCGCGCGAACTGGCCGCCACCACCCCCGCCGTCGTCACCGTCGGCAGCATCCACGCCGGTTCCAGCCCCAACGTCATCCCCGACAGCGCCGTCCTCCAGCTCAACATCCGCACCTACGACGACTCCACCCGCGCCCAGGTGCTGCACGCGGTCGAACGCATCGTCCGGGCCGAGTGCCAGGCCTCCGGCTCGCCCGAGGAACCCGAGTTCGAGCGCATCGCCACCTTCCCGCCCACGGTCAACGACGACGCCACCACCCGCCGCGTCGCCGAGGCCTTCGCCGCCCACTTCGGCGACGACGCGCACACCGTGCCCCTGCACACCGCAAGCGAGGACATGAGCAAGATCCCGCAGGCGTTCGGGGCGCCGTTCACCTACTGGGCCATCGGCGGCATCGACCCCGCCCGGTACGCCGAGGCCGCCGCCGCCGGCACCGTCGACCAGGACATCCCCGTCAACCACAGCCCCTACTTCGCCCCCGTCGTCCAGCCCACCCTGGACACCGGCGTCAGCGCCCTGGCCGTCGCCGCCCTCGCCTGGCTCGGGACATGACGGACGTCACCCCGCGGGCCCGATGCCGCGGAGAAGCCTGTATAAGAGAGGGAGACTGAGACCGAGAGCGTTCGCGTGAGAGAGGGGGAGTCGGCCGTGATCCGTCACCGGGCCGGGGCACGCCCCGCCGCCGCGCTGCTCCTGCTCTCGCTCGTCCTCCTCCAGCTCGCCCTGCTCGACGCGGGCGGCCTGCACGCCGCCGTCGCGCTCGCCGCGACCGCGACCACCGCCGCCTCGGCCCTCGTCGTCTGCGCGCTGCTGCTCGCGCGCTGCGCGCCCGCCGTGCCGCCCACCCGGGTGCGTACGGCCATCCGCGACCGGGATCTGCGGACGGCCTTCCTGCCGCAACGGGACCCCGACGCCGCGGGGCGGCGCCGGCCCCGAGCCCCCGGGGCCGCCCGCACGACGACCGTCGTCGCGTAGGGCATCGGCGCGCCTTTCCTTCTTCCTTCTGAGTTCTTCCGAGTTCCTTCCGGGGATCTTCCGGTTCCGGCTTCTGGTTCCGTCTTCCGGCTCCGGCTCCGGCTCCGTCTTCCGGCTCCGGCTCCGGCTCCGGCTTCTGGTTCCGGCTCCGGCTTCTGGTTCCCGGTCTCTGGTACCGCCGTCTGCCCCGCACGGGTCGTCACGCCGCCATGTCCGCATCGCGACGAGACCCCCGGAGGGCTCACCCATGTCCGTCTTCCCCTTCTTCGCCCGGCTCGTCGAGCAGCTCGCCGAGCTGCTCCAGCCCGTGTTCCACGCGTCCTCGGCCGCCGCGGCCATCGTGCTGTTCACCGCGTGCGTACGGCTGCTCGTCCATCCGCTCTCCCGGGCCGCCGTCCGCGGCCAGAAGGCGCAGGCGGCGCTGCGGCCCCGGATCGCCGAGCTGCGCGAGAAGCACGCCAAGAACCCCGGCCGGCTGCAGAAGGCGCTGGTCGAACTGCACGCCGAGGAGAAGGTGTCCCCGCTGTCGGGATGCCTGCCCAACCTGCTCCAGCTGCCCGCGTTCTTCCTGCTCTACCACCTGTTCTCCAGCACGGCCATCGGCGGCGACGGCAACGGGCTGCTCTCGCACCGGCTGTTCGCCGCGCCGCTCGGCGGGCGGTGGTCCGACGCGCTCGCCGACGGCGGGGTGTTCGGGGCGGCCGGGATCGTGTACGTCGGGCTGTTCGCGGTCGTGGCCGCCGTCGCCACGTTCAGTTTCCTGCGGGCCCGGCGCGCCGCCGCGGGCGGTGACACCGGCGGTGCCGCCCTCGGCGGCGGCAAGCCGGTGCCCGGGCTCGCCGCCGTCGGCAAGGTGGCGCCGTTCCTGTCCTTCGGCACTCTCGTCACCGTGGCCGTCGTCCCGCTGGCCGCCGCGCTGTACGTGGTGACCAGCACCGCGTGGACCGCCGTCGAACGGGCGCTGCTGACGCGCTGAGCGCGCGGCGGGCGCCCGCCGGCCGGCGCGCCTACGGTCCAGTACGTGAACCGGGTCTTGCGGAGTGGACCGCGGGATTGGACGATCGGACAAGTCCTCCGTCCGCCGCGGCCGCCGCACCCAGGCCGCGCCGGCCGGTGGGCTGCCCGCTGACAAGGGAGTTGGGACCATGAAGCTGCTGCGAGTCGGTACGGCCGGGGCGGAGCGGCCCGCGCTGCTGGACGGCGACGGGACGCTGCGCGACCTGTCCGGCGTCGTCGCCGACATCGACGGCGCGCTGCTCGCGGACGCCGCCGCGCTCGGCCGGGTCCGGGCCGCCGCCGACGCCGGGGAGCTGCCCGCGCTGGACGCGGACGGGCTGCGGATCGGGCCGCCGGTCGGGAGGATCGGCAAGGTCGTGTGCATCGGGCTGAACTACCACGACCACGCCCGCGAGACGGGGGCCGAGCCGCCCGCCGAGCCGGTGGTCTTCCTCAAGGCGGCGGACACCGTGGTCGGGCCGGACGACACGGTGCTCGTGCCGCGCGGGTCCGTGAAGACGGACTGGGAGGTGGAGCTGGCGGTCGTCATCGGGCGCACCGCCCGCTACCTGGAGACCGACGAGGACGCCCTCGCGCACATCGCCGGGTACGCCGTCGCGCACGACGTGTCCGAGCGCGAGTTCCAGATCGAGCGGGGCGGCACCTGGGACAAGGGCAAGAACTGCGAGACGTTCAACCCGCTCGGACCCTGGCTCGTCACGGCCGACGAGGTGCCCGACCCGCAGAACCTGTCGCTGAAACTGTGGGTCAACGGCCGGCTGCGGCAGGACGGGACCACCGCCGAGCAGATCTTCCCGGTCGCCGAAGTCGTCCGCTACGTCAGCCGGTTCATGACGCTGTACCCGGGTGACGTCATCAACACCGGGACGCCGGCCGGGGTCGCCATGGGGCAGCCCGAGCCGAAGCCGTATCTGCGGTCGGGGGACGTGGTGGAGCTGGAGATCGAGGGGTTGGGGCGGCAGCGGCAGGAACTGAAGGAGGCGTAGGCGCTCCGCTGGGGGCGGGGGAGGGCGGTGCGCTCTCGGGCGTGCGGGTGCGGCTGCGGGTGCGTTGTGGCCGGGCGCGCCGTTCCCCGCGCCCCTCGCCTACCGGGGTGGGGGTGCGGGGAGTTCGGTGGGTGCTTCGCCGTTGTGGCTGGGCGCGCCGTTCCCCGCGCCCCTCGCCCACCGGGGCGGGAGGTGCGGGGAGTTCGGCGGGTGTTTCGCCGCCGTGGCCGGTCGCGCCGCTCCCCGCGCCCCTTCTTCGGGCCGCCGGGTTCTTGGCAGCCGCCCCTGCTCGTGCTCAGCCGAGGAGCGAGGCGAGCCTGCGCCACTCCGCCCTCGGGAGCGCGTTGCGGTTCTCGTCGCCCGTGACCACCTGGAGGGCCACGTGGTCCGCGCCCGCCGTGCGGAACTCCTCGATGCGCGCGCGGATGCGGGCCTCGTCGCCCCAGGCGAACACCGCGTCCACCAGGCGGTCGCTGCCGCCGTCCCGTACGTCGTCCTCGGTGAAGCCCAGGCGCAGGAAGTTGTTGGTGTAGTTCGGCAGCGCCAGGTACATCGCCAGATAGCCGCGGGCGGTCGTCCGGGCGGTCTCCGGGTTCTCGTCCAGGACGACCTTGAACTCCGGTGCCAGCAGCGGCGCTTCGCCGAGGATCTCGCGGGCGCGGGCCGTGTGCTCGGGCGTGACCAGGTACGGGATCGCGCCCGCCGCCCGGTCCCGGGACAGCTCCAGCGTCTTCGGGCCGAGCGCGGCCAGCACCCGCCGCCCGGCCGGCGCCTTCGCGGCGTCCAGCGCGTCGAGATAGGCGACCAGCGCCGAGTACGGGCGGCGGTACTGCTCGGCCAGCTTGGCGTGGCTCACCCCGAGTCCGAGCACGAACCGGCCCGGGTGGGCCGCCTCCACCTCGCCGAAGGCGGCGGCGCTCTCCTCGGCGTCGTACTGCCAGATGCTCTGGATGCTGGTGCCGACGGTCAGCGTGGACGTGGCTTCCAGCAGCGGGAGCGCGTGCCGGGGTGCGCTGCTGCCGCCGAGCCAGGCCGCGCCGTAGCCCAGCTCCTCCAACTCGGCGGCGGCCTCGGCGATCTCGCCGCGCAGCTCGGGCTCCTCCGCGCGCAGGCCGACGCTCCAGACGCCGTACCGGCCGACCGTCTCCTTCAGCGGGGCTGCCGTGTCGCTCATCGGTTCCATCCCTCCGGGCGGGGTTGCCGTGGTCGCGCGCATGATCGCCGCGCCTACAGCCAACCCCAACCGGAGGGGCGGCGACGGTATTTCCGGCCGCCGCGCCCGGACTACTTCGCCAGGAACCGCTCCAGCGCCTCCACCACCAGCCGGTGGTCCTCCACCTGGGGCAGGCCCGACACCGTCACCGCGCCGATCACGCCGGCCCCCTCGACCGTGATCGGGAAGGAGCCGCCGTGCGCCGCGTAGACGTCGGGGTCCAGGCGGGAGGAGTCCTCGAACGTCGTGCCCTTGGCCCGGAAGCGGGCGCCGACCAGGTAGGAGGCGGCGCCGTAGCGCTCCACCACCCGGCGTTTGCGGGCGATCCAGGCGTCGTTGTCCGGGGTGGAGCCGGGCAGGGCCGCGTGGAAGAGCTGCTGGCCGGCGCGGTGGATGTCGACGGCGACGGGCGCCCGCCGCTGCCGCGCCAGCTCCACCAGCAGCGAGCCGAGCGCCCACGCGTCGTCGTGGGTGAAGCGCGGCAGGACCAGGCGGCGCTGCTGCTCCTCCAGCTCCTCGACCGTGGGAGCGTTCCGGGTATCGGGCTCGGTACCGGTCCGGGTATCGGTCCGGGTGTCCGGCACGGCGTCGGTCCTGGGGTCCGTCACAGCGTCACCGTCACACCGTCGCGGGCCGAGCGGCGGGCCGCCTCCAGGACGTCCAGCGCGGCGGCCGCCTCGCGGGCGGTCACCGGGTTCGGCGCGCCCTCGCGCAGGGCGGCGGCCACGGCGGCGTAGTACGCCGGGTAGTCGCCGGGCAGGGTCGGTACGGGGCTGCCGCCGCCGGTCGCCGGCGACTGGCCCGCGCCCACGCGGCCCCACAGCGACTCCTCCTCCCGGCCCCAGGCGTCGCCCTCGGTTCCGGGCCGGCGCCCCTTGCGCAGGGCCGCCTCCTGCGGGTCGAGGCCGTACTTGACGTAGCCCGCCTCCGAGCCCAGCACGCGGAAGCGCGGGCCGAGTTGGGCGGTCGTCGCGGAGACGTACAGGTGGGAGCGGACGCCGTTCGCGTGGGTGAGCGCGAGGAACGTGTCGTCGTCGGCCTCCGCGCCCGCGCGGCGCACCACCGCCTCGGCGTACACCTGGGTGACCGGGCCGAACAGGACCAGGGCCTGGTCGACGACATGGCTGCCGAGGTCGTAGAGCAGACCGCCGATCTCCGCCGGGTCGCCCGACTCGCGCCAGCCGCCCTTCGGCCGCGGCCGCCACCGCTCGAACCGGGACTCGAACCGCCAGACGTCGCCGAGCGCGCCCTGCGCGATCAGCTCGCGCAGGGTCAGGAAGTCGTTGTCCCAGCGGCGGTTCTGGAAGACGGACAGCAGCAGCCCGCGCTCCTCGGCGAGGTCCGCGAGGGTGCGCGCCTCGGCCGCCGTGCCGGCCAGCGGCTTGTCCACGACCACCGGCAGGCCCGCCTTCAGCGCCGTGGTGGCGAGCGGGACGTGCGTCTTGTTCGGGGAGGCGATGACGACGAGGTCGAGGTCGTCGGCGCGGGCGAACAGCTCGTCGGCGCCGGCGACCGTGCGGACGTCCGGGAACTCCGCGCGGGCCTCGGCCTGCCGCTCCTCGTTCGAGGTGACGACCGTGTCGAGGACCAGGCCCTCGGTCGCGGCGATCAGCGGGGCGTGGAAGACGGAGCCGGCGAGGCCGTAGCCGATCAGGCCGACGCGGAGGGGGGCACCGGGCGCGGTGCCGGTCATGGGGCCAGTCATGCCTCCCACTTTCGCAACGCTGTTGCCAAAGTGCAAGCGCGGGAGAGAATGAGAGGCGTGGGTCGCGGCGCGGGCGCGTGAACGCGCCGGTGGGCGCGGTGAGGAGTGGTGGAGCGGTGCGGAAGGCGGGGTGGGCGCGGTGACGGCCGAGGCCGGGTCCGGCGGCGGGGCGGAGAGGGCGCAAGCGGTGAGTTCGGCGGCCGGAGGCGTCTCCGGGGCGCCGGGTGGCGCCGCGCGGCTGCCCGGCGGTCCCTCCGGCGTGAACCTGCTCGGGCTGCGCAGTCACAACGCCGCGCTGGTGCTCGATCTGCTGCGCCGGGCGGGGGCCGACGGGATCAGCCGGCTGGAGCTGGCCGAGCGCACCGGGCTCACCCCGCAGGCCGTCAGCAAGATCACCGCACGGCTGCGGGAGCGCGGGCTCGCCGCGGAGGCGGGCCGCCGGGCCTCCACCGGGGGCAAGCCGCGCACGGTGCTGCGGCTGGTCCCGGAGGCCGGGCACTCGGTGGGCGTGCACGTGGACCGCGACGAGGTGCGGGCCGTCCTGGTCGATCTGAACGGCACGGTGGTCGGGGAGCGGCTGCGGCCCCTGGACCTGGAGACGGCGGCGGGGGCTCAGGCCGTCGTCGAGGCGGTGGCCGCGCAGGCCGAGGCGCTGGTGGGCCAGGTGCTCGGGGCGGACTCCGCGCGGGCGGCGTCCGCCGCGACGCTGGTGGGCGTCGGGGTCGCGCTGCCCGGGCCGCTCGACCACCGGCGCGGGGTGCTGCACCGGGTCACCGGGTTCCCGCAGTGGGACGGCTTCCCGCTGCGCGACGCGCTCGTCCGGCGGCTCGGCGTGCCCGTCGTGGTCGACAAGGACACCAACGCGGCCGCCCTGGGCCTCGCGCTCACCGCCGCCGAGGACGGCGGCGGCTCCTTCGCCTACGTCCATCTCGGTACAGGACTGGGCGCGGGACTGGTGATCGGCGGGACCGTGCACCGGGGGGCGCGGACCGGGGCCGGGGAGTTCGGCCACCAGGTGATCCAGCTCGACGGACCGCCGTGCGGATGCGGTGACCGGGGGTGCCTGGAGGCGCTGTGCCTGGCGGCCGTGGAACGCGGGGACGTCGAGGAGGCCGCGCGGGTGCTGGGCGTGGGGGCCGCCAACCTCGTGGGGCTGCTGGACATCGACCGGGTGCTGCTCGGCGGCCGTACGGTCGCGGGGGCGCCCGGGGTGTTCGCCGCCGGGGTGGGGGAGCGGGTGGCCGCGCGGGCGGCGCGCGAGGGCGTGCCGGGCGAGGCGGTGCCGGTCCTGGCCGTGCCGGGCGGCGCCCGGACCGTCGCGGAGGGCGCGGCACAACTGCTGCTGGCGCCGGTCTTCGGACGGGGGGAGGGGTGAGGGGGGGACGCGCGCCGACATCCACGTGACCGGCCCCCGACGCGCGCATGAGCGCCCCCCTTAAGCACCCGGGACCTACCCCGAGTCGCGCGCGGGTCGGTGCCGAGTCCCCCGTGACCGGCCCCCGGCGCACCCGGAGCCGGGCGGCCGTGGCCGAAGCCCGCCCCCGCCGCGCCCGTGAGTGGAGCCTCCCGCCCCCGGTCTGCGACGATCCCCGGGTGGACTACCCGAACGACCAGGCCCCCGGCGCCCCGGTCCGCTCCGGCATCCCGGAGCACGGCCGGATTCCCAAGTACTACGCGGTGAAGGCGAGGATCGACCGCCTCGTCGGCGAACTGGGGGAGGGCAGCCCCATCCCCACCGAGCGCGATCTGTCCGAGGAGTACGGCGTCGCCCGCGAGACCGTGCGGCAGGCGCTGCGCGAACTGGTGCTGGAGGGCAAGCTCCGCCGCCGGGGCCGGGGCACCGTCGTCGCCGGGCCCAAGCTGGAGCAGCCGCTGTCGCTGGCCAGCTACACCGAGGGCGTGCGGCGGCAGGGCCGTACCCCCGGCCGCACCCTCGTCTGTCTGGACCGCTTCCCGTGCCCGGACGCGCTCGCCGAGGAGACCGGGCTCAGCCGGGGCGAGCCCGTCTGGCACCTGGAGCGGGTGCTGCTCGCGGACGACGAGCGGGTCGGCCTGGAGAGCACCTACGTGGCCGTCGCCCGGGTGCCCCGGCTGGACGCCGACTTCGACCCCGACTCCTCCTTCTACGCCTATCTGCGCGGCCTCGGTCTGGCCTTCGGCGACGCCGACGAACGCATCGAGACCGTACTCGCCACCCCGCGCGAGGCGCTGCTCATCGGCACTCCGCCCGCGCTGCCGATGCTGCTGATCCACCGCGCCTCGCGGGACACCGAGGGCAGGCCGCTGGAGCGGGTACGCAGCCTGTACCGGGGCGACCGCTTCTCCTTCACCGCCCATCTGCGTGGCTGAAACCTGACGTACCCCCGCCTCCGCTCGCTGAGAGAAAGGCCACTCCCGCCCGGGACTGAGATCACGAAAAGGTAACGGGTCTAGCCCAATCGTGATGGCTCGTTCAGGCTCTCGTTGTCAGCCGGACTCTTCCGGTTCTCCGTACGCGAGGAGCGTTGCCGTCGTGAAAGTGACAGTCGTCGGAGCCGGCGTGGTGGGCACCATGCACGCCTGGCAAGCAGTGGAACGCGGCCACGAGGTCGTACAGATCGAACGCGAGGCCGAGGCGCGCGGCGCGTCGCTGCGCAATTTCGGCCAGATCTGGGTGAGCGGCCGGGCCTCCGGCGAGGAGCTGGAGACCGCGCTGCGGGCCCGTGAGCTGTGGGAGGAGATCGGCGCCCGGGTGCCCGCGCTGGGCTTCCGCGCCAACGGCTCCCTCACCCCCGTGCGCGGCGAGCTGGAACGGGCCGTCGCCGAGGCCGCGGTCGCCCGCCCGGACGCCGCCGCCCGCGGCCACAAGCTGCTGACCCCGGCCGAGGCCCGTGCCCTCAACCCCGCCCTGCGCGGGGAGTTCGACGCGGCCCTGTACTGCGAGCGGGACGCCGCCGTCGAGCCGCGCACCGCGCAGCTCGCCCTGCGCGCCGCACTGCTCGGGCGCCCGAACTACACCTTCCTGCCCGGCCGCGAGGTCCGCGAGGTCGTCGGCGCGGGCGCGGTCCGCGACGACCACGGCGACGTGCACCACGCCGACGCGGTGGTGCTGTGCACGGGCGCCTGGCTCGGCGGGCTGGTGCGCGAGCTGGCCGGGCCCGACCTGCCGGTGCGGCGGGTGCGGCTGCAGATGATGCAGACCGACCCGCTGGGCGAGCCGCTGACCACCTCGGTCGCGGACGCCGACAGCTTCCGCTACTACCCGGCGTACGCCTCCGGCGCGCTGGACGCGCTCAACGCGGCGCAGCCGCAGCCCGAGACCGCCGCCGCGCACCGGATGCAGCTGCTCATGGTGCAGCGCGCCGACGGCGGGCTGACCATCGGCGACACCCACGAGTACGAGCACCCGTTCGCCTTCGACACCGTCGAGGACCCCTACGACCACCTCACCGGGGTCGTGGAGTCCCTGCTCGGCCGCCCGCTGCCGAAGATCCGCCGCCGCTGGGCGGGGGTGTACGCGCAGTGCACCGACCCGTCCCGCGTGGTGCACCGGCAGCAGGTGCGCGACGGGGTGTGGCTGGTCACCGGGCCCGGCGGGCGCGGCATGACCTGCTCCCCGGCGATCGCCGAGCGGACCGCCGACGAACTGGGCTGGTGAGAGGGAACATGAACATGACCGACACGCACACCTCCGGGACCCCCGGCACCTCCGGGACCCCCGCCGCCTCCGAGACCCGCGACGCGCGGGAGCTGCGCCTCGTCGTCCTCGACATGGCCGGCACCACCGTCGCCGACGGCGGCCTGGTCGAGCGGGCCTTCGCCGCTGCCGCCGCCGAACTCGGCGTCGAGCCCGGCTCGGCCGACCACGCCGACAAGCTCGCCTACGTCCGCGCCACCATGGGCGAGTCGAAGATCTCCGTCTTCCGCCACCTGTTCGGCGCCGAGGACCTCGCACAGAAGGCCAACGCCGCCTTCGAGCGGGCGTACGGCGAACTGGTGGACGGCGGGCTCGTCGCCGAGATCCCCGGCGCCCGCGAGGCGATCGAGGAGATCCAGGCCGACGGCCGCACGGTGGTCCTGACCACCGGCTTCGCCCGGGTCACCCAGGACGCCATCCTCGACGCGCTCGGCTGGCGCGACCTGGTGCCGCTCACCCTGTGCCCGGCCGACGCGGGCGGCCGCGGCCGGCCGTACCCCGACATGGTCCTCACCGCCCTGCTGCGCACCCGGGCCGCCGACGCCGTGCACCAGGTCGCCGTCGTCGGCGACACGAGTTACGACGCGCTCAGCGGCGTACGCGCCGGCGCCGGCCTGGTCGCCGGGGTGCTGACCGGGGCGCACACCGAACCCGAGCTGCGCGCCGCCGGCGCCACGCAGGTGCTGCCCTCCGTGGCCGCGCTTCCCGCCCTGCTCCGAGGAGAACGATGAGATGAGCATCCGCTTCGACTCCGTCACGGTCGCCTACGACGGCAACGTCGTCCTCGACTCGCTCGACCTCACCGTCGCGCCCGGCGAGGTGATGGCGCTCCTCGGGCCGTCCGGGTCCGGCAAGACCACCGCGCTGCGGGCGGTCGCCGGGTTCGTACGGCCCGCGTCGGGGCGGGTGCTGCTCGGGGGGCGGGACGTGACGGACCTGCCGCCCCACCGGCGGGGCATCGGAATGGTCGTCCAGCAGTACGCCCTCTTCCCGCACCTGCGGGTCGAGGACAACGTGGCCTTCGGCCTCAGGGCCCGCCGCACCCCGCGCGCCGAGATCCGCGAACGGGTCGCCGAGGCGCTGGAGATGACCGGCATGGCCGCCTACGCCCGCCGCTACCCGCGCGAGCTGTCCGGCGGCCAGCAGCAGCGGGTCGCCATCGCCCGCGCGCTCGCCGTCCGGCCCGCCGTCCTGCTGCTCGACGAACCGCTGTCCGCGCTGGACGCCCGGCTGCGCTCCGGGATGCTCGCCGAACTGGCCCGCCTGCACCGCGAGTTGCCCGACGTGTCCATCCTCTACGTCACCCACGACCAGATGGAGGCGCTGACCCTGGCCGACCGGATCGCGGTGATGGACAAGGCCCGGCTCAGAGCCTGCGGCACGCCGCGCGAGCTGTACCGGGCGCCGGCCGACGAGTTCACCGCCTCCTTCGTCGGCAACGCCAACCTGCTCCCGGTCACCGTCACCGCCTCCGGCGCGGCCCTCGGCGACGCGCGGCTGACGGTCGACACCGCGGGAGCGGCGGCCGGCGCGCGGGCCACCCTGTGCGTCCGGCCGCACCTGGTCGGCCTCGGCGACGGCCCCAACCGGCTCACCGGCACCGTCCGCGAGATCCAGTGGCGCGGCTCCACGCACCGCCTGCACGTGGACGTGGCCGGGCACGCGGTGATGGCCGACCTGCCCGAGCTGCGCGACCCGCCCGCGCACGGCGCCGAGATCGCCCTGCACTTCGCACCCGAGGACGCGGTGCTGCTGGCCGCGGGGGTGAGCGGCGATGAACGCTGACCCCACCCTGCGCTCCGCCCCCGTCCCGGGGACGCCACCGGCCCCCGTCCCGGGGACCCCACCGGCCCCCGTCCCGGGGACGCCACCGGCCCCCGCTCCGGGGACCCCACCGGCCTCCGCCCCGGGGAGCGCACCCGCCCCCGCTCCGGGGAGCACACCTGCCCCCGCTCCGGGGAGCACACCCGCCCGCGCGGCGCACCCCGTCGCCGCTCCCGCGGCGGACCCGGGCACTGGCGTCGGCGGGGGCCCCGCCGGGCCGGGCCGGGGCCGCCGCCTGCGAGGAGCGTCGCCCCTCCTCTGGGCGCTGCCCCCCGTCGCCCTGCTCGCGGTGTTCTTCCTCTACCCCCTCGCCCTGGTCGTCCGGCAGTCCTTCCAGCCCGACAGCGGCGGCACCTCGCTCCAGCCGTACGCCGACGTGTTCGCGTCGCCGGCGTTCCGCGAGGCGCTGTGGACCACCGTCTGGCTGGCGCTCGCCTCGACCGCCGGATGCCTGGTGCTCGGGTTCCTGCTGGCGCTGGTCATCGCGTTCGTGCCGTTCCCCGGGGCGAAGGGCGTCGCCCGGTTCATCGACGTCTTCCTGTCCTTCCCGTCCTTCCTCATCACCCTCGCCCTCCTCTTCGTCTACGGCCGCACCGGTCTCGCCAACGGCCTGTGGACCGGGGCCACCGGCGCGGCGGACGGCCCCTTCGACTTCCTGACCACGCCCTGGGGCGTCCTGCTCGCGGAGGTCACCTACTTCACGCCGTTCGTGATGCGGCCGCTGCTCGCCGCGTTCGCGCAACTGGACACCGCGCAACTGGAGGCGGCGAGTTCGCTCGGCGCCCGCGCCCCGCGCATCGTCCGGCAGGTGATCCTGCCCGAGGCGCTGCCCGCGCTCGCGGCCGGCGGCAGCCTCGTCCTCGTGCTCTGCCTCAACGAGTTCGGCATCGTGCTGTTCACCGGCGCCAAGGGCGTCACCACACTGCCGATGCTCGTCTACGGCAAGGCGATCCTCGAGTCCGACTATCCGGGCGCCTGCGTGGTCGCCGTCGTCAACGTCCTGATCTCCGTGGGTCTCTACGGCCTCTACCGGGTGGTGAGCCGTCGTGCTGGTGCATAGCCGCGGGGCCCGCTGGGCCGTGTGGGCGGTGTTCCTCGTCCTCTTCCTGCCCCTGTTCGCCCTCCCCCTCCTCGTCGTCCTCGGCGCGTCCTTCGCCACCCACTGGTCCGGCGTCCTGCCCTCGGGCCTGACCACCGGCAACTACCGCGCCGCCACTCGCGGCGAGGCGCTGCAGGCGCTGACCACCAGCCTGGTCACCGCGCTCACCGCGAGCCTGCTCGCCCTGGCCGCCGGCACCTGGGCCGCCCTCGCGGCGGCGGCCCTGAGGAAACGGCAACGGCGCGTGATGGACGCCCTGTTCGTGCTGCCGGTCGCCGTGCCGTCGGTGGTCGTCGGACTCTCCGTGCTGGTGGCGTTCTCCAAGCCGCCGCTGCTCCTCAACGGCACCAGCTCGATCGTGATCGTCGCCCACACCGTGCTGGTCACCGCCTTCGCCCACCAGTCGGTCTCGGCGGCGATCGTCCGCCTCGACCCCGCCTACGAGCAGGCCGCCGCCTCCCTGGGCGCCCGGCCGGCGTATGTGCTGTGGCGGGTGCGGCTGCCGCTGCTGCTGCCCTCGCTCACCGCCGCCGCGGGCCTCTGCTTCGCCCTGTCCATGGGCGAGTTGAGCGCCACGATGATGCTCTACCCGCCCGACTGGACCCCGCTGCCCGTACTGGTCTTCGCGGCCACCGACCGCGGCGCCCTGTTCGCCGGCTCGGCCGTCGCCGTGGTCCTGATGGCCACCACCCTCCTCGTCCTGCTGGCCGTCTCCCGCGTCCGCACCCGCGCCTCCTACCGCTGACCCGGCGCGCCCCCGGACCCCCCAAACCCTCTCTCCACCGCAAGGAGTTCGCCCCGCCATGCCCGGAACCGCCATGCCCGCAAACGCCACGCCCGACCACCTCACGCGCGGACACGCCACCCGCCGCAGTCACGTCAAGCCCGCCCTCGCCCTCTCCCTCGCCCTGCTCGCCACCCCGCTGCTGTCCGCCTGCGGCGGCGAGTCCTCCGCCGCCGACGACAAGACCGTCACCGTCTACAGCGCCGACGGCCTCAAGGGCGAGAACGGCGACGGCTGGTACGACCGCGCCTTCGCGGACTTCGAGAAGCAGACCGGCATCAAGGTCAAGTACGTGGAGGGCGGCTCCGGCGAGGTGGTGCAGCGCGCCGTCCGCGAGAAGAGCAACCCGCAGGCCGACGTGCTGGTCACGCTCCCGCCGTTCATCCAGCAGGCCGACACCAAGGGCCTGCTCCAGAAGTACGCCCCGAAGGGCGCCGACCAGGTCGCCGCCGCCGACAAGGCCGCCGACGGCACCTGGACCGCGCTGGTCAACAACTACTTCGGCTTCGTCTACAACAAGAAGGAGCTGAAGAAGGCCCCCGCCACCTGGAACGAACTCCTCGCGGCCGGCTACAAGAACAAGCTCCAGTACTCCACCCCGGGCGTCGCCGGCGACGGCACCGCCGTACTGATCAAGGCGATGCACGACTTCGGCGGCAAGGACGCGGCCCTCGACTACCTCAAGAAGCTCCAGGCCAACAACGTCGGCCCGTCCGCCTCCACCGGCAAGCTCGCCCCCAAGGTCGACAAGGGCGAACTCCTCGTCGCCAACGGCGATGTGCAGATGAACTACGCCCAGTCCAAGACCATGCCCAACCTCGGCATCTGGTTCCCGGCCGGACCCGACGGCAAGCACACCACCTTCGCCCTGCCCTACGCGGCCGGCCTGGTCACCAAGGCCCCGCACGGCGCCAACGGCAAGAAGCTCCTCGACTTCCTGCTCGACCGGCAGACCCAGCAGCAGGTCAGCGAGATCGGCGGCGGCTTCAGCGCCCGCCAGGACGTCAAGGCCACCGACGCCAACGCCGTCGCGCTCACGCGGCTGATGTCCGGCGTGGAGGTGTTCCAGCCCGACTGGAAGGACATCGAGACGAACCTCCCGTCGTACGTCGAGGCCTGGAAGTCCGCCACCGGCAGCTGACGGCCGGCGGCACCCCCGCGTACCGGCCCTCTTCCCCCGCTCCACCCCGCGCGCCCCTGGCACCACCGGGGGCGTCCGCATGCCCGTCCCCGTCCCGCCCGACCACGTGCCCCCTTCCCTCCCGGAGGTCCCCGTGCCGTCCCGCATGTCCCGCCGCGCCTTCCTCGTCTCCGCCGCCGCGGTCGCCGCCGCCGCCGGTCCGCTCGCCGCCGTCGCCCAGGCCGCCGCCAAGACCCCCAAGGTCCTGGTCATCGGCCTGGACGGCGCCCTGCTGTCCCGGATCGAGGACGCCGACGCCCCGAACCTCGACGCCCTGAGGGCAGCCGGTCTCACCGCCCCCAGCAGCATCTACGCCGCCCCGCTCGCCCCCACCCTCTCCGGCCCCGGCTGGTCGACGATCCTCACCGGAGTCTGGCCCGACAAGCACAACGTCAAGGACAACGCCTTCACCGGCGCCCGCTTCACCCAGTACCCCGACTTCCTCACCCGCGCCGAGACCGCGAAGCCCGCCCTGAACACCTACGCGGTGGCCTCCTGGAACCCGCTCACCGACACGGTGTTCTCCGCCAAGGTGGACACCCGCGTCTCCACCCCCGCCGCCGAGTACGACACCGGCACCACCTCCCGCGCCGTCGCGCAGCTGAGCGGCGGCGACCCGGACGCGGTGTTCGTGCAGCTCGACAGCATCGACCACGCCGGGCACAGCTACGGCGCCGCCTCCCAGCAGTACCTGGACGCCATCCACACCGCCGACGCGCAGGTCGGGCAGATGGTCGCCGCGATCAAGTCCCGCGGCACGTACGCGAATGAGAGCTGGCTCGTCATGGTGACCGCCGACCACGGCCACACCGACGCGGGCGGCCACGGCGGCTCCACCCTCCAGGAGCGGCAGACCTTCCTCATCGCCACCGGCCCCGCCGTGGCCGCCGGTTCGGTCCGCCACGACGTGAAGATGCCCGACGTCGCCGCCTCCGCCCTCGCCCACCTCGGCATCGCCCTCGACCCGGCCTGGGGCCTGGACGGACGGCCCCTCCAGCAGCCCGTCGCCGACGACTTCGACGCCCTGCGCAGCGGGTTGCGCACCCGGACCGACGAGACGGGCATCCCCGCCGCCCTCCTCGGCTACACCCACACCCCGCCCGCCGGCTGGTCCGTGGACGACTCCGCCATGGGCACGGGCGGCGTCACCGAGTGGCGCGGCTGGTCCTTCACCACCGACGAGTTCTGGACCCAGGCCCAGCGCGACCAGAACCGCGAGTGCAACGTCCGCGCCCGCGACGTGTTCGCGGTGGCCGACGGCGACGAGTGGAGCGACAAGTCCTTCTCCGGCGCCTTCGACTCCACCCTGGTCAGCCCCGCCTACCCCGTCACCGGCGGCCGCACCGCCACCTTGACCTACACCACCTTCTACCGGCAGGACGGCACGCAGAAGGGCGAGGTGCTCGTCTCCTACGACGGCGCCGCCCCCGTCTCCGTGCGCGCCTACACCGCCGACGTCCCCTCCCGCACCGAGACGGTCGCCCTGCAGGTCCCCTCGGGCGCGACCACGGCCCGGATCCGGTTCCGTTACACCGGCGGCAACAACTGGTACTGGGTGATCGACGGTGTGAAGATCACACAGCCCTGATCCGGCCGGGGTCGCTCGCGGCCGGTGCTGGCTAGTCTGGGGGGCGTCGGTACGCCGTGGTTCCGGCGCCCCCGCCCGTACGACCGCACGCACGCCAGGAGACGCACAGACATGGCAGACCGCAAGCCCATCGAGTCGTGGCTGACCGACATGGACGGTGTCCTGATCCACGAGGGTGTTCCGATCCCGGGAGCCGACGCCTTCCTCAAGAAGCTGCGGGACTCCGGCCGGCCCTTCCTGGTCCTCACCAACAACTCCATCTACACCCAGCGCGACCTGCACGCCCGGTTGCTGCGCATGGGCCTGGACGTGCCGGTGGACAACATCTGGACCTCCGCCCTCGCCACCGCCCAGTTCCTGGACGACCAGCGGCCCGGCGGCAGCGCCTACGTCATCGGCGAGGCCGGTCTGACCACCGCGCTGCACGAGATCGGTTACATCCTCACCGACCACGAGCCCGACTTCGTGATCCTCGGCGAGACCCGCACGTACTCCTTCGAGGCCCTGACCAAGGCGGTGCGGCTGATCAACGACGGGGCCCGGTTCATCGCCACCAACCCCGACAACGTCGGCCCCTCCGTCGAAGGCGACCTGCCCGCCACCGGCTCCGTCGCCGCCCTGATCACCGCGGCGACCGGCCGCAAGCCGTACTTCGTCGGCAAGCCCAACCCGCTGATGATGCGCGCCGGGCTGAACGCGATCGGCGCCCACTCGGAGACCTCCGCGATGATCGGCGACCGGATGGACACCGACGTGCTGGCCGGTCTGGAGGCGGGGATGCGGACGTTCCTCGTCCTGACCGGCGTGACCCAGCCCAAGGACGTGGACCGCTACCCGTTCCGGCCGTCCGAGGTCATCGACTCCATCGCCGACCTGGTCGACCGCGTCTGACCGGCCCCTCTTCGTCACCCGTACGGAGCAGCAGAGGCCGTGCCGGGATGCGGGCGCGGCGGCCGGGAGGTCTCCTGTCAGCGGAGGTCTCACGATGGGTTCACTGCGCCTGACCGTCTGTGCGGGGCTGCTGGTGGCCGGCGCGTTCGCCCCGGCGTTCGACACCACCGGCGTCGCGGGCCCGGCGGACCGGCTGGACGACGCCGGGCACAGCCGCGTCGCGGTGACCACGTCGACGCCCACCGATGCGAAGTCCACCGGCGGACACTCCAGGAGCGGCGCCGGCGACTCCACCGGCCGCAACCCCACCGCGGACGACCCGACCGCGGACGACCCGGGCGTCGGCGACTCCACCGCCGACGACTCGGGCGTCGTACCGCCGCCCGAGTCGCCGACGCCGTCGGCCTCGGCCTCCGCCTCCGCCTCCGCGCAGGCCGTGCCCGAGACCCCCGGCACGGCGCACGCGGTGACCGGACTCGTCCTCGCGGCCGCCGCCGCGGTCGCGGTCGTCCTCCTGCCCCGGGCGCTCGGCCGGGACCGCGCCCGCCGTACGCGCCGGGGAACGGACTGAGGGAGCGATCACCATGCCCGACACCCAGGACCACCGGCACGGCGCCGGCCGCCTGCTGACCGGGACGGCCTGGCTGGTGCTGCTGCTCGGAGCGTGGCTGTGGAGCGGCGGGGGCGGCCAGCGGGCCGACCTGCCGCAGCGGCATCCCGGCCCCGCCACCGGCGACATGGCCGCCGCGGGCCGCCCCGACCGGACCGGCCCGGCGGCCCCCGGCCCACCGTCCTCCGCGAGCCCCGCGCACACCGTCCGCGCCACTCCGTCACCCGCCTCCGTGCACCTCCCCGGAACCGGCCCCTGAGCCATCCCCGCCTGGCAGCATGGGCATGTGCCGCACGACCGGCGGACCAGGGGGGAGTCGCATGGACGGCATGAGGGGAGCCCGCCCGTACGCCCCGGGGGCCCGGGCGCGGGTGTCCGCGGCGCTGCTGGGGGCGGCGCTGCTGCTCACCGGCTGCTCCTCCGCCGGGGGAGACGACGAGGGGCACGGCGGCGGCGCGAACGCGGCCGTCACCCAGCAGCCGGAGGACAGCGACCCGTACTGGGTGAACCCGGACAGCCGGGCGGCCCGGCAGGTCGCCGCGTACACCGGGGCCGGCCGGACGGCCGACGCCGAGCGCGTCCGCCGGATCGCCGAGCAGCCGACCGGCGAGTGGATCGGCCCGGAGAACCCCGAGCAGGAGGCGCGCGGCTTCACCGAGGCCGCCGCGAAGGCCGGCCGCACCGCGCTGCTCGTCCTCTACGACATCCCGCACCGCGACTGCGGCCAGTACTCGCAGGGCGGCGCGGCCGACGGCGACGGCTACCGCGCCTGGATCGACGGCGTGGCCCGGGGCATCGGCGACCGCGCCGCCACCGTCGTCCTGGAGCCGGACGCCGTACTGCACCTGGTGGACGGCTGCACCCCCGAGGAGTTCCGCGAGGAGCGCTACGACCTTCTCCAAGGTGCGGTGACCAGGCTCAAGTCCCTGAAGAACACCAAGGTCTACCTGGACGCCGGGAACGCCGGCTGGGGTCACCCCGACCAGATCTTCGAGCCGCTGCGCCGCGCCGGCGTCGAGCGGGCCGACGGCTTCGCCGTCAACGTCTCCAACTTCTACTCCACCGAGGACTCCCTCGCGTACGGCAAGCAGCTGTCCGCGAAGGTCGGCGGCAAGCACTTCGTCATCGACACCAGCCGCAACGGCAACGGCCCCTATACGGAGGGCGATCCAAGCGAGCGCTGGTGCAACCCGCCCGGCCGCGCCCTCGGCGAGCCGCCCACGACCCGCACCGCCGACCCCCTCGTGGACGCCTACCTCTGGGTCAAGCGCCCCGGCGAGTCCGACGGCACCTGCAAGGGCGGCCCGAAGGCGGGGGAGTGGTGGGAGGAGTACGCGCTGAAGCTCGCGGCGGCGAGCGAGTAGCGCAAGCGGCCGACGGCTCGGGGCGCCCGCTCGCGGGTCGCCCCGAGCCGGGGACGGCTACGGCACCTTCACCCACTGCGCCTTGCTCGGCGTCCCCTGGTCGTCGTCCACGAACAGCATGTACCAGCCCGACGGCACCAGGTTCCGGTTCTTCGGCACCGTCACTGTGATCCGGTCGCCGGACGCCGTGAAGTCCAGGGCGACGGAGCGCTGGTCGACGTCTGTGACGTGGGTGGAGGCGCTCGGCCGGATCAGCCGGGCCTTGCGGACGGTCGCCGCGTGCTGCGAGGTGAACGTGGCGGAAGCGCCGCGCGCGACGGTCCTGGGGCCGCCCGACAGCGTGGGCCGCGCGTCCCGGTACAGATACGGCGGCGTGTAGATCTCGATGCGCTGCTCGAAGACGCCCGGCTTGGTGTTCGCCTTGTCGCCGTAGAGCGGGTCGGAGCCGAAGAACATCACCCGGCCGTCGGGCAGCAGGATCGAGCCCGCGTGGTAGTTGCGGCCCACCAGCGGATCGGCGACCCGCTCGAAGGCGTCGGTGCGCGGGTCGTACAGCCGGGCTTGGAGGATGTTCGAGTCGCCGCGCCCCCGGTAGTCCTCCGAGCCGCCGGAGACGAGGACCGAGTCGTCGGGGAGGATCGAGGTCTGCGGGTAGCGGGTGCCCTGGTCGAGCGAGGGGCCGTCGGTGAAGCGCGGGTGCTTCGCCCCCAGGTCGACGATCCGGGTCCTCGGGGTGGACCGTTTCGACTCGCCGACCCCGCCGCCCCCGACGACCAGGTACTTCTCGTCCTGCGCGGGCGGCAGCAGCACCGTCGCCGAGGTCTCCATCAGGTCCGGGTCGCTCAGCCCCGGCACCTTGGTGAACTTGTTGCTCGCCACGTCCCAGACGCCGGGGTCGCGCCCCACGTCGTCGGGGCCGTAGCCGGCGTTCGAACCGGAGTAGAAGATCTTGCCGTTCGCCGTCAGGAACAGCGCCGGGTAGGTCGGGAACTGGCGGGTCTCCGGGGTGTACGACCACGTCCTCGTGCTCGGGTCGAAGATCTCGTTCTTGCCCGGGACCAGCTGCCCGATGTCGTCCAGGCCCGAGACGCTGAGGATCCTCCCGTCGCTCAGGGTGGTGAGCGTCGGGTACCAGCGGGCCTCGTTCATCGGATCGACCTTGATGTACTTCTCGGCGACCGGGTCGAACTCGTAGGCGTCCCGGATCCCCTGGAAGTCCTTCTTGTCCAGGGCGAGTTTCTGCGCGATGCCGTAGGTGTTGCGGGCGTCGGCGCCCTTCAGGCCCTTGATCCGGTAGTTGTCCTGGGTGCCGGTCTCGTACCGCGTGCCGCTCCTCAGCGCCTCGACGTAGATCCGGCCGAGGCCCGGGGTGTTGCCGAGGAACTTCCCGGTCCTCCTGTCGAAGTTCTTCTTCGCGCGCGGCACCAGCACCGGGTCCTTGGAGACGAACGTCCTGCCGTTCGCCCGGCCGGTGAAGGAGGTGCCGGCGGGCAGCGTGATCGGCTTGTCCGGGTTCTCGTTGTGGACGATCATCAGGCCGCCGGCCTTCGTGACGTCCCCCTTCAGCTTCTCGTACCGCTTGGTGCCGCCCGCGATCAGGACGGAGCCGTCGGCGAGCTGGGTGTGCCCGGTGCAGAACAGATCGTTCGGCGTGGGCACCTTCTTGATCGTGCCCTTGACCGGGTCCCAGATCCGCGAGTCGAACTTCCTGGCGTCGAAGTTCGCCTGGTTGTTGCCCGAGCCGGCCACCAGCAGCACCTTGCCGGTGTGCAGCAGCACGGCGTGGATGGTGTCCTGCCGGTACTCCTTCGGGAACTCCACGATGTCCCAGTGGCCGTGGGCGGCCTTGTACCCCGGCTCGTCGATCTTGTACTGGTGGTAGCGCTCGGCGCCGAAGCGGTAGAGCCACGGCCCGTTCATCCCGGCCAGCGCGAGCACCACCACCGCGCCGATCCCGACCCGGCGGGCCCGGCGCAGCCCGGCCTGCTGCCGCCTCATCCCTCACGACCTCCCGCCGCGCCCGGTCCCATGGCGTGGGCGTACGCCGGCGGTACGGCGTCCTCGGGCCCGGCGGCCCCGGGCGGGGGCGGCGCGGGGGCGGTGGCCGCGCGCCGGTCGCGGCGCAGGGTCCACCGCCAGACGAGGATCGGCGAGGCGGTGATGAGCAGCGCGAGCGAGGCCCAGGTCAGCATCGCCGGGTGGAGATGCCCGAGGGCGGCCCCGGCGGCGATCGAACCGCCGAAGACCGCGATGAAGAACCAGTGCACGCGGAAGGTGCCGAACAGGGTGTCGGGGCTCGCCGACTCGCCCTTCGGCGTCACCACGAACCGGCTCCTGCGGCGCAGCACGGCGTCGGTGAGCGAACGGGCGTAGATCGGCGCCGACACCGCCGACATCACCATGCCGGCCACCCCGCCGGAGCCCTCCGGCTCGTGCGGGGAGACGTTGTGCCGGCGGTTCCAGACGTACAGGCCGATCTGGAGCGCCGAGGCGTTGCCGTACAGCATCAGCCACACCGTCGGGTCGATGTTCACGCCGGAGGCGCCGAGGCCCAGGAAGAGCGCGCAGCTCAGCGCGGCCAGCATCCAGTTGAGGGCCGACATCGGATAGAAGACGATCATCATGGTGTAGTTGAAGAGCCGGCCCGGCGGCAGCGAGCCGAAGCCCTTCCAGTACTGCTTGAGGATCGTCTCGTACGTCCCGCGCGACCAGCGCAGCTGCTGGGTGAAGAAGTCCGTCCAGGCCGCCGGGCCCTCGCCGACGGCGAGCACGTCCGGGGTGTAGACCGACTTCCACCTGCGGCCCGTGGCCGGGTTCTTGGCGCGGTGCATCTCGAAGCCGGTGGCCATGTCCTCGGTGATCGAGTCGTACAGGCCGCCGATCTGCCGGATGGCGCCGATCCGCACGGCGTTGGAGGTGCCGACGAACATCGGGGCGCCGTAGCGGTTGCCGGCGCGCTGGACCAGGGCGTGGAAGAGGAACTGCTGGGACTCGGCGGCCTTGGTGACGAAGGTGTCGTAGTTGCCGTAGACCTGCGGGCCGATGACGAAGCCGACGTCCGGGTCGCGGAAGTAACCGAGCATCCGCTCCAGGTAGTTGGGCAGCGGCACATGGTCGGTGTCGACGGAGGCGAAGAAGTCGTAGGCGTCGCCGTGCGCCTGGAGCCAGGCGTTGTAGTTGCCGTGCTTGGTCTTCGCCCGGAACGGTCCCTTCGGCCGGTTCCAGCGCTCGACGCCCTTGCGGGTGAAGTGGTGCACGCCCAGGCGTGCGCAGACCGTCTTCACCTCGTCGTCGTCGCCCTCGTCCAGCAGCCAGACGTGCATGACGCCCCGGTGGCGCAGCCGCACCGCCGCCTGAAGGGTCCGGGTGACCATCTCCAGCGGTTCCTTGCCGGGCACGAAGGTGGTGAGGAAGGCGACCCGGGTGCCGGTCTCGGGCACCACCGGGACCGGGTCGCGGGCGACGAGCGTGGCGTGCGCGTTGGACAGCACGTTCAGACAGCGGAACAGCTCGATCAGCCCGATGGAGACCAGCATCACCACGTCGAGGACCGGCAGGAAGCCGTACGCCGGGTGGTCGCGCTCGGTCCAGTGGCCGGGCCGCAGCAGCCAGGCCAGCAGGACCAGCGAGAGCAGCGGTGCGGCGGCCAGCATCAGCGCGACCCGCAGCCGGTGCGGCTCCTGCGAGAGCAGGGAGCGGTAGCGCACCCGGTAGGGCCGGTCGGGATCGGGCCGGGTGAGCGGTCCGGCCAGCCGGCTGTGGTGCTCGTAGTCGTATCTCGGCAGGTTCCCGCGCAGCCGGACCGTCTCGGTCGGATCGTGCCGGTGCCGGTGCCGGTGCCGGGCGCCCGTCGGCGTCGACGTCATGAGTCATCCCCCCGCACGCGAGGTCGCGCGCGTGTCGATCGATGTCCTGCCGGTTGCATGGCTGCCCCCCTCGGCGGCCGGCGACGCGAGGGAGCCCCGGTGCGCACGGGGGTGTGGAGGGGGTGCAGGAGTGAGGGGAGGGGCGCATGGGTCCGCGCGTGCGCTGCCGCCGCGCGCGGCGCAGCCGCGCGGAAACGAAGATGGCGGGCTGGGTTCGCGCTTTCTGCGAACACAACCCGCCATCGTCATCGTGCGCCGCCAGGGACTCGAACCCCGGACCCGCTGATTAAGAGTCAGCTGCTCTAACCAACTGAGCTAGCGGCGCCTGCTGACGTGGACAACTTTACAGGACGGTGGATGGTGGTTCTGACCACCTGCGGGTGGGCGCCCGGGGCGCCTCTCCCCCTCCGGGCGACCCGGATGCATCCTTCTGGTCGTCAGACAGGCGTATTTTCAGCCGTGTTGTGACACTGATCAACGTGCACAGATCCGGACAAGTCCGTATGGAGTGTGACGTGGATCGCATGGATTCCCCGGCCGACCTGGCGAGTCGTACCGTCTCGCGGCTCATCCAGAACGAGGTCACCACCGAGATCCCCGTCCACCTCCTGTTCCGCGACGACCCCGACCCCGGCCGCCGCGAGCCCCGTACCGCCCCGATCGCGCTCGGCCCCGCCGTGGTGGGCAGCAGACGGGGCGCCGGCGAGCAGCCGCGCTCCCGCCGCCGCGCGCCCGCGCCCGCCAACGCCGCGCCGGAGCCGGACCCGGCGCTGGCGGAGCGGCCGGCGCGGGTGCTTCCGGGGGCGGTGGGGGTGCTCGCCGGGGTCTGCGGGGCGGCGGGCTGTGCGGCCACGTCCTGGTGGGCGGGCGTCCTGCCGTTCGCCCAGGGCGCGGGCGCCGGCCTCGGCCTGCCCCAGTGGGCCGCGTACGCCGGCGCGGGCGCGCTCGGGCTGGCCGGCTTCGGCGGGCTGACCCGGGGCCGGACCGGCCGGGCCTGGGTGCTCGGCCTGTTCGGCCGCTACCGGGGGACCGTCCGGCGCACCGGGCTGCTGTGGGTCAGCCCGCTGGTGCCGCGCCGCCGGATCGACGTACGGCTGCGGCACTGGCGCAGCGAGCCGATGCCGGCCGCCGACGCGAACGGCATCCCGCTCAGCGTGGCGGTCCTCGTGGTGTGGCGGGTGCGGGACACGGCGCGGGCCGCGCTCGGGATCGACGACCACGAGGTGTATCTGCGCGAGTGCGTGGAGGCCGCCCTCGCCCGGGTGCGGGTGGCGGCGCCGGGCGGCTCGCGCGGGGCGGCGGAGGCGGCCGGGGAGGCGCTGACCCGGCTGGTGGCGCGGGAGACGGGGGCGGTCGGCCTGGAGGTCTACTCGGTGCGGCCGGCCCGCGTCGAGTACGCCCCCGAGGTCGCCGAGGCCATGCACCGGCGCAGCGTGGCCGCGCTGGACGCCCGGGACCGGGCCGGTGCGCTCACCTCGGTGGTGGACTCGGTCGAGGACACGGTGACCCGGCTGGCCATGCGCGGGCTGGTCGATCTGGACGACGGCGAGCGCAAGGTGCTGGTGCGGGACCTGACGGTGGCGTTCTGCGCCGGACGCCGGGAAACCATCCCGTGATTGGTATGGACATGTTCAAGTGGTCGCCATAATCTGGCACTTGGTCTAGACCAACGCGTGCGGCGTCGCACGCACCACCGCACGCGGCACAGTCCAGCTCACCGAACCTCCCCACACGTTCACCAGGAGCGACCACATGCGGACCAAGGCCAAGTTGTACGCGGCCGTGCTGGGCCTCACCACCGCCGGAGCGTTCGTCCTCTCCACCGGCGGCGCCAGCAGCCACGGGTACACCGATCTCCCCATCAGCCGGCAACTGCTCTGCGCCAACGGCACCGTGCAGGGCTGCGGCTCCATCCAGTGGGAGCCGCAGAGCGTCGAGGGCCCCAAGGGCTTCCCGGCGTCCGGGCCGGCGGACGGGCAGATCTGCTCGGGCAACCACGGCGAGTTCGGCGCCCTGAACAGCCCGACCACCCCCTCGGGCGGCGCCTGGCCCACCACGAAGGTCACCGGCGGCCAGAGCTACACCTTCCGCTGGCAGTTCACGGCCCGCCACGCCACGACCGACTTCAAGTACTACGTCACCAAGCAGGGCTGGAACCAGAACCACGCCCTGACCCGGGCCGATCTCAACACCACCCCGTTCCTGACGGTCCCCTACGGCGGCAAGCAGCCGCCGGCCACCCTCAGCCACAGCGGCACCCTGCCGACCGGGCTGAGCGGCCACCACGTGATCCTCGGCGTGTGGACCATCGCCGACACGGGCAACGCGTTCTACGCCTGCTCGGACGTCACGTTCTGACCCGACGGGCCCCGGCGGACCTCCGTGCCCCGGCGGACCTCCGTGCCCCGGCGGACCTCCGGGGCGCGGCGGACGTCCGGACGCGGGCGGTCTCCCGGTCTCCCGGCCCCCGGCGAACTCTGAGCGTTACTTGAGCCGCCGGGGCGGCCGGCGTGGGTAGCTTCCTGCCATGCCGGCCGATCGGGGCCGGCCGGGGGACTTCCGGGGGGCACCATGGAAGCGCTGTTCTACGCCGTACCCACGCTCATGATCGCCTTCGCGGTCCTCGCGCTGGTCGCGATCGCCCGACGGGCGCGCCGGGTGCGCGACGCCTGGGACGGCGGTCTGACGGCCGAGGCGCGCTGCCTGCGGACGTACACCACGACCAGCGGCGGCGGGAACACCTCCGTCAGCACGACGCTGCACCACGTCTACGCCTTCCGCACCCGCGAGGGCCGCGAGGTGCGGTTCGAGGAGACGGGCGGGCCGGCGACGAGGGTCGAGGGCGACTTCGCCACCGTGCACTACCGGGCCGAGCACCCCGAGCACGCCACGGCGCACGCCCCGGCGCGCCGTGGGCGGCTCGCCGCGGAACAGGGCTGCGTCTTCGCCTTCCTCGGCGTGTTCATCGCCGGCTGCCTGACCTTCATGGCCGTCGCCCACACCCTCTTCTCGGAGGCGGGGGACCTCATGCCGTGAGGAGGCGCCGGGACGCCGCGCGCGGCGCAGCCGCGCAGAAACGAAGATGGCGGGTTGTGTTCGCGCTTTCCGCGAACACAACCCGCCATCGTCATCGTGCGCCGCCAGGGACTCGAACCCCGGACCCGCTGATTAAGAGTCAGCTGCTCTAACCAACTGAGCTAGCGGCGCATGACTCCCGCCTTCCGCTTCCGCGGCCGGCGACGAAGAAAATACTACCCGGTGCCGAGGGATGCTCGTGACCACCCGTCCGTCAGCCGGATGGCCAGCGCGAGCAGCACCGGAGCGGAGTTCCGGCCGAGCCCCTCCACGGCCCGGCGCAGCCGGTGCGCCTGCTCGGTGGGCAGCGACAGCGCCAGGCACCCCACGGCGGAGCCGGCCCGTACCGGGACCGCCGCGCAGACCGTGCCGACGGCGTACTCCTGGAGGTCCAGCACCGGGGCCGTGGGCGGCTGGGCGTCCAGACGGGACAGCAGCAGCTTGTCGCTGGTGATGGTGCGCGAGGTGAGCCGGGCCATCCGGTGCCGGGCGAGATGGTCGCGCCGCCCGTCGTGGTCGAGCTGGGTCAGCAGGCTCTTGCCGACCGCGGTGGCGTGCGCCGAGCAGCGGAAGTCCACCCACTCGTGGACCGCGGGCGCGCTCGGCCCCGCGGCGTACTGGGTGACGCTGACCTCGCCGTCCACGTACCGGCTCAGATAGACGGCCGCGCCGACCTGGTCGCGCAGCCGCTCCAGGACCGGCTGGAGCAGCGCGCGCAGCGCCCGTTCGTCGCCGCGGGCCGCGCCGAGGCGGGCGAGGGCGCCGCCGGCGACGTAGGCGTCCTCGGTGACCTGCTCGACGTAGCCCTCGCGGCGCAGCAGCCGCAGCAGGGCGGTCAGCCGCCCGGCGGGCAGGGCGGTGCGCCGGGACAGTTCGGCGGCGGTGACCCCGGCGGAGTGCCGGGAGACCGTCTCCAGGACGCGCAGCGCGTCGGAGACGGAGTGGTCGAAAGCGGTCGGCTCGTGCTTCAGCGCCACGGATTCCCCCTGCGCCTGCTCGCTCCTCGGGCCGTGATCCGGCCGGCCGGCCGGACCCGACCCACGATACGGGGCGCACGGGCCGCGCGGAGCGGCCGTCGGCGAGATTCCCCGCCCCGGCCGCCCCTCCGCGACATCGGCATATGCCAGGGTCACAGCACCGCGCTGAGGAACTCCCGGGTGCGCTCCTGCTCCGGGTCGCCGAAGATCTTCTCCGGCGGACCGGCCTCCACCACGCGCCCCGCGTCGAACATCAGCACCTGGTCGGAGATGTCCCGGGCGAAGCCCATCTCGTGGGTGACGCAGAGCATGGTGATGTCGGTGGAGCGGGCGATGTCGCGCAGCACGTCCAGGACGCCCGCCACCAGCTCCGGGTCCAGCGCCGAGGTCACCTCGTCCAGCAGCAGCACCTGCGGGCGCATCGCCAGCGCCCGGGCGATCGCCACCCGCTGCTGCTGACCGCCGGACAGCTGCGAGGGGCGCGCGTCGCACTTGTCGGCCAGGCCCACCAGGTCCAGCAGCTCCTGGGCCCGCTCCTCCGCCTCGTCCTTCGACAGGCCGAGCACGGTGACCGGGGCCTCGGTGATGTTCCTGAGGACGGTCATGTTCGGGAACAGGTTGAAGTGCTGGAAGACCATCCCGATCTTCTTGCGGATCTCCCGGACCTGTCTGGCGGGCGCCGGGAACAGCCGTTCCCCGGCCACCGTGATGGTGCCCTCGTCCGGCGTGGTCAGCGTCATCAGCAGCCGCAGGATCGTCGTCTTGCCCGAGCCGGACGGCCCGATCAGGGTGACGTGCTTGCCGGCGTCGACGCCGAAGTCGAGCCCGTCGAGGACCGTGTGGTCGCCGAACCGCTTGGTCACGTTCTCCAGGCGGACCAGTTGCGGGCCGGTCCCGGGGACGGGGGCGTGGTCGGGGTTCTTGGCGGTGTCAACGGACAAGACGTCGCTCCAGTGCTCGCAGGAGGAGGGAGGCCAGATAGGAAACGAGGATGAAGGCCACGCCGATCACGGTCAGCGGCTCGGTGAACCGGAAGTGCTGCTGGGAGTAGAGCCGGGCCTGCCCGAGCATCTCCAGCACGGTGATCGCCATCAGCATCGGCGTGTCCTTGAGCATCGAGATGACGTAGTTGCCGAGGGCCGGCACCACCCGGCGGATCGCCTGCGGCAGGATCACCGCCGTCCAGGTCCGCCGCCGGGGCAGGTTCAGCGCCGTCGCCGCCTCCCACTGGCCGGCCGGCACCGCCTCGATGCCCGCCCGGTAGACCTGCATCGTGTACGTCGAGTAGTGCAGCCCGATCGCGAAGACGCCGGTGGTCAGGGCCGAGAAGGTCAGGCCCCACTCGGGCAGCACGTAGAAGAGGAAGAACAGCTGCACCAGCAGCGGGGTGTTGCGGACGAACTCCGTCACCGCCCCCACCGGCCAGCGCACCCAGCGGGTGGGCGCGCGCATCAGCAGCGCCCACACCAGCCCGAGCGCGAAGGAGATCACCGAGCCGAGCGCGAGGGCCTGCAGGGTGACCAGCAGGCCGTCCCGGAAGTGCGGCATGAAGTCGCGTACGGCGCCCCAGTCCCAGTTCACGCGGCACCGCCCTCGGCCGTCCCGACACCGGACGCCCCGGTGCGCGCGGCGCGCGCCGCGGTGGCGCCGGTGCGCGCGGCGCCCACGCCGGAGGTCCCGCTGCCGGCCGCGCCCACGCCGGTGGTCGCGGCGCGCTTGACCGCCCGCGCCCCCGCTCCGTCCAGCGGGTCCTTGCCGATGCCCCGCTTCAGCCGCTTCTCCAGGCCGCGCATCAGCCGGGTCAGCGCGAACGCGATCAGGAAGTAGCCGATCAGCAGGTACGTGTAGATCTCGGCGCTCTCCTGGAGGGCGAGGCGCACCAGGTTGCCGCTGAAGGCCAGGTCGCCCATGCCCATGATCGACACCAGCGACGTGCCCTTGAGCAGCTCGACCAGCAGGTTGCAGAAGGAGGGGATCATCTCGGGCACGGCCTGCGGCAGCAGGATCAGCCGCAGCCGCTGCCAGGGCGTGAAGCTGAGCGCGATGCCGCCCTCGCGCTGCGCCGGGTCCACCGCGTTCAGCGCGCCGCGCACGATCTCCGAGCCGTACGCGCCGTAGGTCAGCCCGAGCGCCAGCGTGCCCGCCCACATCGGCACCAGCTGCCAGCCGAAGGCGGGCGGCAGCACGAAGAACACCCAGAAGATCATCACCAGCGCGGAGGTGCCGCGGAACACCTCGGTGTAGAAGCCCGCCAGGAAGCGGACGATCCACAGCCGGTGGGTGCGGGCGACGCCGACCGCGAAGGAGACGGCGCCGGCGAGCAGGGCGCTGAAGAACAGCAGCTGGAGCGTGGTCCACAGGCCCCGCAGTACGAGTTCCCACAGTCCGGTGGTCATCCCGCGCACAGCTCCTTCGCGGTCAGGTCCGTCATCTCGTCCTTCGTGAAGCCGAAGGGCCGCAGGATGCGGAACAGCTCGCCGCTCTTCTTCAGCTTGTGCAGCTCGGTGTTGAAGGCGTCCCGCAGCTTCGTCTCGGTCGGCCGGAAGGCGAAGGCGCCTCCGTCCACCTGCGGTTTGCCGTCCACCAGGGGCGCGAAGGCCTCGGTGGCCTCCGCCTTGGCGGACTTCTTCACCACCTCGCGGGTGGTGAGGGCGGTGCCCGCGAAGACGTCCGCGCGGCCGGCCTCGACGGCGTTCAGGCCGGCCACCTGGTCGGGGACGATCAGGATGTCGCTCTCCTCGTACCCGGCGGCCACCGCGTGCTGGATCTGCGCGTAGCCGGTGCCGGTGGCGAATTTCGCCTTCTTCGCGACGACGTCCCGGTAGTCGTGCAGGCCCTTCGGATTGCCCTTGCGGACGACGAAGGAGTCGAGCATCTGGTAGTCGGGGTCGGCGAAGATCACCTGCGCGCAGCGCTCCGCGTTGACGTACATCCCGGCGGCGACGACGTCGAACTGCTGGGAGTTGAGGCCCGGGATCAGCGAGCCGAACTCGGTCGGCACGGGCTGGACCTTCGCCACCCCGAGCCGCTCGAAGACCACCCGGGCCAGCTCGGGCGCCTCCCCGGTCAGCTCGCCGTCCCGGTCGATGTACCCGAACGGGATCTCGCCCGCGATGCCGAGCCGTACGACGCCCTGGGCCCTGAGCCGGTCCAGGAGGTCGCCGCCGTTCTCGGCGGACGCGGTGGCCACCCGGCTGCACCCCGCGGCGCCGAGCGCGCCGACCGCGCCGAGCGCCGCCACCCCCGCGAGCAGCGACCGGCGGGCGGGGGCTCGGGGCGGACCGCCGCGGGGCCCCGGACCGGGGCCGTTTCCCGGACCGCTTCCGGGTGCGTTCCCGGGTATCCGTCTGACTTTCCCAGGTGCGTCATGTGCATGTGGTGGAGCCATGAGCGCGCCGCTACCCAGACGCCGCGGGGTTATGCCGAGGAGATCCGCGGCCGCGCTGGGTACCCGGACAGGCACGGCCGCACCGTACGCGCGGCGGAGACGACACGCAGGAAGGCTGGTCATGACCGCACTCGGAATCCTCTACCCGGGCCACTTCGCCGAGGACGACTACCCCCGCATCGAACAGCTCCTGGGCAGCGACATCCGGGTGGACCTGATCGGAACGGAGAACGAGGAGGACGCCGGCGGGACGGAGACGGTCCCGGGCGCCCCGGACGGGAGCGCCCCGGACCACGACGCGTGGCTGCGGCGGAGCGTGGAGGCGCTGCGGCTGTCCGGCGCGGAGGCCGTGGTGTGGGCGAACACCCGCGGCGGCTTCGACCAGGGCTGGGAGGGCGCCCACGCGCAGGTGCGCGAGCTGGCCCTGGCCGCCGGCATGCCGGCCTCCTCCACCTCCTTCGGGTTCGTGAACGCGGCGCGGGAGATCGGGGTGCGCCGGGTCGCGGTCGCGGCGCCCTACGCGGACGACGTGACCGCCCGCTTCACGGAGTTCCTGCGGGCCGGCGGGCTGGACGCGGTCGCCGCGCACAGCGCCGGTCAGGCCACGGCGGCCGAGGTGGCCGGCTGGGGCGAGGCGCAGGTGCGGGCGCTGGCGCGGGCGGCGGACACGGCCGACGCGCAGGCGCTGCTCGTGCCCTGCACGGCGCTGCACACCGCCTCCTGCGTGGCGGAGCTGGAGAAGGAGCTGGGCAAGCCGGTCCTCACCGCGAACCAGGTCACCGTGTGGGAGGCGCTGCGGCTGACCGACCGGCGCGTCAACGCCCCCGGTCTCGGCGCGCTGTTCACCCGGGAACCCGTCATCCAGGTGTGACCTGAGTCACGTAGGGCGAGGGGCGGGGCCGGTGGGTTGCGGGGCCCCGTGCGGGGGCGTTACCTGGAACTGTCCGGCGGTGCGGCGAGAGTCCGCCCCCGGGGCCACGGCGCGGTCCGGCGGCCCCCGCCCGACCGCGCGTCCTCCCTGGCAGCGGCCCGTCGTCGCCGTGAAGGCCGGTGCTCGTCAAGGCCGGTGCTTTCGACGCGGAGGTGACCGAAGGTGAAAGCCGTCGTCTATGAGAAGCCCTTCAACGTCACGGTGCGGGACGTCGACGATCCGGGGATCCAGCACCCCAACGACGTGATCGTGCGCATCACGTCCAGCGCGATCTGCGGGTCCGACCTGCACATGTACGAGGGCCGTACGGCCGCGCAGGCCGGCATCGTCTTCGGCCACGAGAACCTCGGCATCGTCGAGGAGGTCGGCAGCGGCGTGACCTCGCTCGCCGAGGGCGACCGGGTCGTGATGCCGTTCAACGTGGCCTGCGGCTTCTGCAAGAACTGTCTCGCCGGGAAGACCGGCTTCTGTCTCACGGTGAACCCCGGGTTCGCCGGCGGGGCCTACGGATACGTGGCGATGGGCCCGTACACCGGCGGCCAGGCGGAGCGGCTGCGGGTGCCGTTCGCCGACTTCAACTGCCTGAAGCTGCCGCCGGGGGAGGAGCACGAGACCGACTTCGTGCTGCTCGCCGACATCTTCCCGACCGGGTACCACGGCTGCGAGCTGGCCCAGGTATCGCCGGGCGAGTCGGTGGCCGTCTTCGGCGCGGGGCCGGTGGGCCTGATGGCCGCGTACTCGGCGCTGCTGCGCGGGGCGTCCAAGGTGTTCGTGGTGGACCGGGTGCCCGAGCGGCTGGCCAAGGCGGAGGAGATCGGGGCCGTCCCGATCGACTTCACGAAGGGCGAGCCGGCCGACCAGATCAAGGAGCAGACGGGCGGCGAGGGCACCGACAAGGGCGTGGACGCCGTCGGCTACCAGGCGCAGTCCCACCACGAGGAGGGGCACGAGGAGCCGGCCGTCGTCCTCAACACGCTGGTCGAGACGGTACGGCCCACCGGACTCCTCGGCGTGCCGGGCCTGTACGTCCCGTCCGACCCGGGCGGCCCCGACGAGCACGCCAAGCACGGCCAGCTGCTGGTCTCGATCGGCAAGATGTTCGAGAAGGGGCAGCAGATGGGGACCGGGCAGTGCAACGTGAAGCGGTACAACCGCCAGTTGCGCGACCTGATCATCTCCGGCCGGGCCAAGCCGAGCTTCGTGGTCTCCCACGAACTCCCCCTGGACCAGGCCCCCCAGGCCTACGAGAAGTTCGACAAGCGGATCGAGGGCTATACGAAGGTGGTGCTCCACCCGGGCCACGCGCTGGCGGCGTAGGGGCTGTGCGGGGCGGGAAGGGCGAGGCGGCCCGCCTCGCCCTTCCCGCGGGCCTGCGGCGTCCGCGGTCGGCCGCCGGGGGGGGGGGGGCGCCGGCGCCGGTCCTGCCCGGCCCCCGGGAGGGCTGTGCCCGGGGTTCGGGGCGGGGACTTGTGCAGGTCCGGGTCGATCGGATGGGCGGGCCGGGGAACAAACGGGGACCGTCTCCTGTTGCCGACCGGAAGAGCACCGGACGGTACGAGCGCAGGAGGCACCCCGTGGCAGACGAGATCCGAGGCACGACACACGGCACGGCGCCCGTGCCCCTGTCCGTACTGGATCTGGTGACCGTGGGGGCGGGCCGCACGGCCACCGACGCCCTCCGCACCAGCGTCGCCCTGTCCCGTCTCGCGGAGTCCCGCGGCTACCACCGCTACTGGGTGGCCGAGCACCACTCCATGCCCGGCGTGGCGTCCTCCTCGCCCGCGGTGATCCTCGCCCACCTCGCCGCCCACACCGACCGCATCCGCCTCGGCTCGGGCGGCGTCATGCTGCCCAACCACGCCCCCCTGGTGATCGCGGAGCAGTTCGGCACCCTGGAGGCCATGGCCCCCGGCCGGGTCGACCTCGGCCTCGGCCGCGCCCCCGGCACCGACGGCGCCACCGCCGCCGCCCTGCGCCGCACCGACCGGCTCAACGAGGGCGCGGACGACTTCCCGCAGCAGCTCGCCGAGCTGACCCGCTTCCTGGACGACGACTTCCCCGACGGCCACCCCTACCGCCGTATCCACGCCGTCCCCGGCCCCGTCCAGGCCACCTCGCCCGGCGGCGTCCAGTCCCCGCACCGCCCGCCGATCTGGCTGCTGGGCTCCTCCGGCTTCAGCGCCCGGCTGGCCGGCATGCTCGGTCTGCCGTTCGCCTTCGCGCACCACTTCTCCGCGCAGAACACCGTCCCGGCCCTCGACCTCTACCGCGAGTCGTTCCGCCCGAGCGCGGTGCTCGACGCGCCGTACGCCCTCATCGGCGTCGCCGCCCTCGCCGCCGACGACGAGAAGGAGGCCCGCCGCCAGGTCCTGGCCGCCGCGCTGAACATGGTCCGGCTGCGCACCGGCCGCCCGGGCCTGGTCCCCACCCCGGAGGAGGCCGAGGCGTACGAGTTCAGCCCGATGGAGGAGGAGTTCGTCCGCTCCTGGAACGCCAACGTCGTCCACGGCACCCCGGACGAGGTCCGCGCCGGCCTGGACGACCTCCAGAAGCGCACCGGCGCCGACGAGCTGATGCTCACCGCCAACGCCCACGGCGGCGACGTACGCGTCCGCTCCTACGAACTCATCGCCGACGCCTACGGACTGCCCACCGCCTGACCCCCGGGCGCCGCGGTCGCCGCGTGTCAGCGGCGGCCGCAGGCGTGGCCGTCGAGGAGTTCGGAGATGCGGTCCGGTGACACCGGGCGGGAGTACAGCCAGCCCTGCCCGGTGTCGCAGCCGATCCGCCGCAGCCTGCTGGCCTGGTCGGAGGTCTCCACGCACTCCGCGGTGACGGTCAGCCCCAGCCGGTGCGCGAGCTGGATCATCGCCTCCACGATCACCTCGTCGGCGGGGCTGGGCAGCTCCGCCTCGCCCGTCTGCCGCCCGGGCTGGAACCCCCGGACGAAGGACCCGTCCAGCTTCAGCGCCGACACCGGCAGCCGGCTGAGGTAGGCGAGGTTGGAGTAGCCGGTGCCGAAGTCGTCGATGGCGATGGTGACGCCCATGTCGCTGAGCGCCCGCAGGGCCTCCAGCGGGCGTCCGGCCGAGCCCATCACCGCCGACTCGGTCAGCTCCAGCTGGAGCAGCCGCGGCGCGAGCCCGGTCTCCGCCAGCACCTCGGCGACGTCCGCCACCAGGTCGGAGTCCCACACCTGGCGGACCGCGACGTTGACGCTGACGAAGATCGGCGGCTCGTCCGGGTGGTCCAGCTGCCAGCGGCGCGCCTGACGGCAGGCGGTGGCCAGGATCCAGCGGCCCAGCGGCACGATCGAGCCGTCCTCCTCCGCCAGTGTGATGAACCGATTCGGCGTCAGCACCCCGAACTGCGGGTGCCGCCAGCGCACCAGCGCCTCCACCCCGCGCAGCCGCCCGTCCGCCATGGCGACCAGCGGCTGGTACTCCAGCGTGAACTCGCCCCGCTCCACGGCCGCGCGCAGCGTGGAGACGAGGGCCTGGCGGGTCATCCGGGTCGCGTTGCGCTCCGGGTCGAACAGGGTCCAGCGGGCCTTGCCGTCCGCCTTCGCCCAGTACAGCGTCGTGTCGGCCGCCTGCATCAGGGCGGTGGCCGAGGTCCCGGCCGCCTGCCGTTCGACCACGCCGATCGACGCCGACACCGACAGCCGCCGGCCGGAGACCTCGAACGGCTCCTGAAGCGCCGTCAGCACCGACTCGGCCAGATCGGCGAGCTGTTCGGTGCCGGTGGAGTCCTCCACCAGCAGCGCGAACTCGTCCCCGCCGAGCCGGGCCACCAGCGGCGCGCTCGCCCTGCCGTACCCGGCCTCGTCCGCACAGCCCTGGAGCCGCCGGGCCACGGCCGCCAGCAGCCGGTCGCCGATCCGGTGGCCGAGGGTGTCGTTGACCGCCTTGAAGCCGTCCAGGTCGAGGTAGCACAGGCCGATCCGGCCGGTCCCGCCGCGCTCGTACGACTCGGTCTCCAGCGCGGCCGACAGACGTTCGAAGAACAGCGTGCGGTTGGGGAGCCGGGTCACCGGGTCGTGCATCCGCAAGTGCCGCAGCCGGGACTGGAGTTCGCGGCGGACGCTGATGTCGGCGAGGGACAGCAGCACGCCCGCGGTGCTCTCCGGCCCGCTCGCGGGCGCGTCCGTGCCCGGGTGCTCCGCCGGCAGCGGTGCGAGGGTGACCTGGACCCAGCGGGAGCGGCCGTCGGCGTGCTTGAAGTGGCGGACGCAGCGCAGCCGTGCCTGCCGCCCGCGCAGCACCGCCCGGTACGCCTGCCAGGTGCGGGCGTCGGAGGCGAGGTCCACCAGATCGGCGGCGGGCCGGCCGGCCAGCTCGCCGGGGTCGGTGCCGAGCAGCTCGCCGAAGGTGTCGTTGGCGCTGACGACCAGGCCCTCGCGGTCCACGACGGCCATCGCGAGCGGCGCGGCGTCGAAGGCCGAGCGGAACGGCGATCCGACGGGTTGCGCCGTCCGGGTGACGCCGGGCGCGGGGGTGGGCCCGGAAGCGGGCTCGGGGGGCGCTGCGGGAGCCACCGTGCGGGCCACGGCCCCGGCGGCCCCGACGCGCACCTGGCCCCCGGCGGCGGCACCGGCCGATTCGACACCAGGCGGCGCCATAACATCACTCTGTGTGACTTTCGGCTGGATGAGGTCTGCCGTGGGCGTCGGCCCTTCGGACGTTCCGCTCACCGCTCGCTCCCGCAGTGCACTCGGTTCTCGTATCGGTCTCGTCGGGTGGCCGGCCGAGTGACGCTTGGCCGCCGGGCCCGTGTCCGCGCAGGAAAGTGCCAGGAAAGTGTGCCGATCATAGAGGTTGGCGCCGGGCCGCTGCCAGCGGTTCGCCGGTCTCGTCGGATCACTCGCACTCCTGACGGATCGTTTCTGTCCGCACCTGGACAGGTTCTTCGGACCACCGACCGCTTGTGACGTTCCGTGAACGGCCCGGGGGTGTCGCTCCTCCCGGCGTCTCGCCACGGCTCCGTACCTCGCGAACTCGGGCCCCTCACCCTTCCGGTGCAGACAAACAGGGCGTACCTCACCAAACTCCCACAGGCTGGGTGCGGTGTCCCCGCGAACCGCACCCGGAGGTTTCCGTGCCGCGTCAGCTCCCCCTGAAGGCGCTCGGCCGTGACGCCCTCAAGGCGCTGGACCGGGCCGGAGCGCGGCCCCGACTGCGCAGCACCGCCGCCGTGTTCACCACGCTGTCCGCGGTCGCCGCCACCTCCATCCTCGGCGGCCCGTCGGTCGCCGAGCCGTTCTCGACGGCGCCCTGCGCCCTGCACCGCACCGCCGCGCACCACTCCGAAGGGGTGGACACCTGGAACGCCTCCTATGCCCGGCCGACCCGGCCGCTCGACGCCGTGATGGTCTTCCTGTCCTTCCCCGACTCGGCCCCGCTCACCACCCCCGACGACCTCACCGCCGACCACTTCCCGGGCACCAGCCAGTTCTTCGAACGGGCGTCCTACGGCAAGTTCACGCTGCGCCCGCACCCGCTGCGGCACTGGATCCGGATGCCGCGCCCGTCCACGGCGTACGCCATGCACCGCGACTGGAACGCCGCCGACCGCACCGCCTATCTGCGCGACGCGATCACCGCCGCCGACCCGGAGGTCGACTTCTCCCGCTACGACGTCGTCTACCTGGTGGCCGACCCGGACGCGCCGGGCGTCGACTCGGACGCCACGAAGGTCGTCAACCTGGACGCCCCGCTGCGGGCCGACGGCCGGGACCTGCGGCGGGTGGTGACGGTGTTCGAACGGCACCCGCCGGACCGGCTGGTGCTCGCCCATGAGACGGGGCACGTCTTCGACCTGCCGGACCTGTACCACCGCCCCTCGGACGACAAGGGCGACTGGGACACCTACGTCGGCGACTGGGACCTGATGGGCAGCCAGTTCGCGCTCTCCCCGGACCTGTTCGCCTGGCACAAGTGGCGGCTCGGCTGGCTGGACCCGCGCCAGGTGACCTGCGTACGGGGCGCCGGGACGACCCGGCTGACCCTGGAGCCGGTCGAGGCCGGCCCGGCCGGCGCGGACGGGGGCGCGAGCACGGGCGGGGACTCGGGCGTCGACGAGGCCGGGGACGACCGGAGCGTGACGGGGCTCGGCGGGCAGCCCCTGTTCGGGCTGGGCGGCGGGACGAAGCTGGCCGTGGTGCGGACCGGGAGCGACACCGCGCTGGCCGTCGAGGCGCGGGACTCGATCGGCAACGACACGACCGGCTGCCGGTCGGGGGTGCTGATCTACCGGGTGCGCGGCACGGCCGAGTCGGGCGGCGGCGCCGTGCAGGTGATCGACGCCCATCCGCGCACCGAGGCCTGCTGGGAGAACTCCGTCTACCCGCCGCTCGCGGACGCGCCCGTCGACGTGGGCGAGAGCTTCACCGTGCCGGGGGACGGCGTCCGCGTGGAGGTCGAGAACCGCACGGCCTCGGGCGCGTACACGGTCGACATCACACCCGGCTGAACGAAGGCCCGCCGCGGGGCGACCGGCGCGGGGCGACCGGTGGGGTGGACGTGCGGTGGGGTGGGCGTGCGGCCGAGGGGGCCGGTCGAGCGAGGGCGCGACCGAGCGGGGCGTGGTCGCGCGGCGGTGCCACCGAGCGGGGCGTGGCCGACCCGGGGGTGCCACCGAGCGGAGCCTGGTCGAGCGGGGAGGCGACCGAGCGGGGCCCGGTCGAGCGGGGCGCGGCCGACCCGGGGGTGCGACCGAGCGGGGCCTGGTCGAGCGGGGGTGCGACCGAGCCGGGGGTGTGGGTGGCGAAGCCCCCACAACGCGCGGCGCAGCCGCGCAAAAACGAAGATGGCGGGCTGGGTTCGCGCTTTCCACGAACACAACCCGCCACCGCCATCGTGCGCCGCCAGGGACTCGAACCCCGGACCCGCTGATTAAGAGTCAGCTGCTCTAACCAACTGAGCTAGCGGCGCCTGCTGACGTCGTAGACATTAGCACCCTGGTCGGCCGGAGGAAAAATCGAAATCCGCACCGCGGCGCGGGCCGCCCGCACCGCCGCCCACAGCAGGATCTCGGGGCCCGGCAGCCACGGATGGCGGGTGTCGGGGGCGACCAGCCAGCGGGACGCGGAGCGGCCGAGGCCGGCGCCGGCGACGGGCGCGGGCACGGTCACCGCGTCGCCGTTGCCGTGGCACAGCAGCGGCGGGACGCCCCCGGCGCGCCCGGCGCCGTCCGTCCGGCCGCGCGCGCCCCACTCCTCCCACTCCAGCAGCGAGGGCAGCCGGTGGGCGGTGCCCGGCGCGGTGAACAGCAGCATCCGCCCCCGGTGCACGGCGACCGGGCCGGAGCCGGGGCCCTCCTCCCACATCCGGTCCAGCATCCGGCGGCCGAACATCGCCGGCGCGTTGACCACGTCGAACGCGGCGCCGCAGGGCAGCACGACCGGGGCGTCCGGACGCTCCCGCCAGAAGGCGAGCGTGCTGCGCGGGTAGGGGGCGGCCGAGGCGAGCCAGGCGGCGCCGTCCGGGGTGACGCCACACGGGTCACCGCCGTGGCCGGCGGCGAGGTCGAACTGACGGGGGAGCGGGTCGTCACTGGTGCGGCTCATGCCGATATATCTACCGACCGTGCGCGGCCGGTTTCGCAGGGTCGCGGGAAACCGGGACAGACGGCGGAGGAAAGGAGTATCTTGCCCGCCTGTCATATGCCAGGTCGATGATCACGGGGTGTCCCGGAGCGTGGAGGGGGCGCGTGGAGGGGGACCAAGCCGCGGCCGTGCATCTGTGCGCCGCCGACCCGGACGGGGCGGTCCGGGAGCCGGACCGGTCGGATCAGAGGGGGTCGGACGGATTGGCGTGCACGCTCTCCCCGGTGCCGCGCAGCAGGTCCCAGCCGAACTCGATCATCTTCTTGGCGTAGTCCTCGGTCCACTCCGCCCGTTCGGCGATGTCCGCCGCGCTCAGCCGGTCGAACCGCCGCGGGTCGGCGAGCTGCGCCGCGGCGACGGCCTGGAACTCCACCGCGCGGTCGGTCGCCGCCCGGAACGCGAGCGTCAGTTCGGTCGCCCGTTCCAGCAGCGCCTGGGGGTCGTCGATCGACTCCAGGTCGAAGAAGTGCTCCGGGTCGGCAGCGGCCGCTGCGGGCTCGAAGAGCAGGGGCGCGGGGCGTAGCCGCGGTTCGTTGCGACGCGGCGTGGGCTCCGCCATGTCTTCTCCTCCTCGTACGGTTCGGATGGCGCCGCCTTCTGGAAGGGCCACCCTCCATTGTCTCGCGCGAGCGCAAGGGGGCGTCGGGGCAAGCGGCGCCGAGGGCGGGCGGCGCCGACCCCCGGAGGTAGTCAAGGCGCGAGCGCCGCCCGATGTTCCCGCACCGCCCGGACCTGTCCCGGCGGAGCCGATCCGGCGCGCGGACGGCACCGCACCCGTACCGCCGGTCAGGGCCGCCAGCTCACCCGGTGTTCGTGCAGCCGGGCCAGTACCGCGTGATTCGCCTCCCAGCCGTCCGGGCTGTGTTCATCGGCCGCCTCCGGCGGCGTGCCGGACTCCGTCCGGCGTGTGAGCGGCACCGTTCGCGTCCTCCGCGCCCGTCCGCCGCTCACGGTCTCCAGCTCACCCGGTGTTCGTGCAGCCGGGCCAGTACCGCATGATTCGCCTCCCAGCCGTCCGGGAACTTCACCGTCACCCCCAGCTGGACCGGTTCCGTGGACGGGTGGTCGTCCAGGAGTTCGCTCACCCCGGCGCGGCAGACGACGATGCAGGCGTGCCGGTGGCGGGAGGCGAGGACGCACAGCCGGCCGGTCTCCAGGTGGAACGCGGTGGCGTCGGGACGGCCGGAGAGCGGGTGCAGGACGACCGTGACGTCGAACTCCCGTCCCTGGAGCCGGTTCGCGGTGTCCACCGTGACGTCCGTGACGCCCAGCTCCGCGAGCGCCGCCCGCACCGCGGCCGCCTGGTCCCGGTGCGCGGTGCCGACGGCGATCCGGTCGGCGGTCAGCGGCGCCGGGTCCGCGACGGGGGTCCCCCCTGCTGGAGCGGAGCCGAGAGCTCGGGTCAGCTCCGAGGTCGTCGCGCCGCCGCGCTCCAGCAGCCGCCGTACGACCGCCGCGAGGGCCCGCACCGCCTCCGGGTCCGTGCGCGGAGTGTGCCGTGCGGGCAGCTCCAGCAGGCCCCAGCCGGACGCGGCGGCCTCGTCGATCACCCGGTCGGGCCCCGAACCGTCGGAGGGCACCGCGAAGGAGAGCCGCCGGTCACCGGCGGCCGTACCGCTGCGGAACGGCGTGTACGGGTAGAACGCGTCCGAGACCAGCGGCGCCGCCGACGCCGGCAGCCGCCAGGACACCGGCAGCCGGTGCTGGGGCAGCTCCGGGTTGTGCGCGAGCAGGGTCGTCACCGCGGACGCCGACGGATCGTACGTCAGCCCGGCCCACTGCTCGCTGCCGACGATCGCGAACGGGTCCAGCTGACCGGGGTCGCCCACGAACAGCGCCCGCTCGAACAGCCCGGCCACCGCCAGCAGCGCGTCCGAGCGCATCTGGTACGCCTCGTCCACGATCGCGTGCCGCCACGGCTCGTCGACCTTCACATGCGCCCACTTCGCGGCCGTGGACACCACCACGTCCAGCCCGGCGAGATCGGCGGCCTTCGCGGACTTGCGCACGTTCGCCAGGCCGTCCAGCGCCTTGTCGTAGGCGTCGGCGTCGCTGCTGTGCAGCCGCCCCACCGGCAGCTCGGGCTCCTTCTTCGCGAGCCGCAGGACCAGGTCGTCCACCTGGGCGTTCGTCTGCGCGACGACCATCAGGGGCCGTCCGGCGGCGGCCAGCTCCAGCGCGGCGCGCACCACCAGAGTCGACTTCCCGGCGCCGGGCGGCGAGTCCACGACCACCCCGCGGTGCGTGCCGTGCAGGGTGTCGCGCAGGATCGCCCCGGTGGCCCGGGCGGCTGCCGCGCCGGGGTCGAAGGCCGGCTCCGGGCCGGTCGCGGTCGGGTGGACGGGGGCGGTCACAGAAGGTCCTCCTCGGTCACCGGGTCGGGGGCCTCCGGGACGCTCTCCTCGCCCGGCGGGCCGCCGTGCGTCCACGGGGTCTGCTCGGGGTCGGGCAGCTTCGCGCCGCCGCGCTGCTCGTGCTCGAAGAGCGTGAAGCACACCCGGTCGCCCTTCTCGGGCACGGAGCCGGCCTCGGGCTCCTTGCCGCGGCCCATCTTGTCGAGGACCCGCAGCACGATCAGCGTCCCGTCGTCCTCCTCGGCGACGAACTCCGCCGACTGCGGCCTGCCGTTCAGTGAGCGGTACGCCTTCGCCCGCTCGCCGAGGTGCGGCCGGTCGTCCGTGCGCACGGTGACCAGCGGGCGGGGGCTGGGCCGCTTGCCCTCGCTGTAGGCCATGACGACCTCGACGACCTCGCCCGCGAACGCCTCCCCGGCCAGCCGCCGCCCCGCCATCACCAGCGGGTCGTCCAGCGCCTCCTGCGCGTCCAGGCGGGCCTGCTCGCGCTCGCGCGCGGCCAGCTTGTTGGCCGCGGTGACCGCGTCGTCGCGGCGCGGCTGCGGCGGCTCCCCGGCGGTGATCCGGTCGCGGTGCCCGGTGAACGACCAGCGGTCGCGCGTCCACCGCTCCGCCACGTGCGCCCCCTCGGGCAGCGTCCGCAGCAGGTCCAGGCCGTCCCAGACCTTCTCCCAGGTGGGCAGCGCGCACTTCTCGACCAGGGCGAGGATGTCGCGCTCGGCCGCGGTGACCGCGCCGAGCCGGTCGTCGGCCGCCATGCCGTCCTCGGCGGCGGCGAGGGCCTGGCGGGCCCGGTCGTAGCGCTCGATGGCGGGCGCGAGCAGCTTGTTGTCGAAGGCCGGGTCGGTGGCCGGACCCGCCGGCGGGCACAGCAGCTGGCCGGCCGCGTCCCGCTCCAGCTCGGCGCGCAGCGCGGCCTCGGCGCCCGAGCCGCCGTCCGGCGGGGCGATCCACGCCAGCAGCGCCCCCAGGTGCTGGTCCTCCAGACCGGACTGGCCGGTGGTCCAGTGCCGGGCCAGTACGTCGCTGAGGGCCAGCAGCAGGGAGGAGCCGGGCACCCGCGCCCGCTCCCCGAAGTGGGTCAGCCACCGCCCCAGCAGCGGCACCCTGGGCGGCGCCGGATGCGGGGTCTCCGGGTCCTGCTCGGCGGTGCGCCGGAACCGCATGGAGCGGCCGAGCAGCCGGACGAAGTCGATGCCGGCGCGGCTCGGCACGATCAGCTGGGGCGCGTCCGCGCACAGCTCCACCTCGACCTTGACCCGCTTGCCGGTCTCCGGGTCGGTCTCGGTGCGCTCGGCCGCCTCCACCGACTCGGCGAAGGAGTCGACGTAGGGGAGCATGACGTCGGCCAGCTCGGCGAGGAACGCGAACCTGAGGTCGCGGTCGCGCGGCTGCGGCACGGCCAGCAGCCGCGGCGCGTCCCGGTCCGTGCCGACCAGCGCGCCGAGCGGGGCGCCCGCCTCACCGGCGGTGGTGAGCGGCACGAACACCAGCGGCCGGTCGGACAGGTGCCGGTGCCGCACGGTCGCGGCCGGCTGCGCCCGGCCGCTGTGCACGGCCTCGAGCCGGGCCAGGGTGGCGATCAGCGACATGCCGCCCCCTGCCGCTCGCCGTCCTGCTCCAAAGTCTCCTGCCGGTGGCCGCCGGGGGGCGCCGCCGGGCGGTGTCCGGCCAGGGCCTCCGCCCGCAGGCGGGCCGCCCTGCGCAGGGCCGCCACCGCCGGGTCGTCCGGGTCGCCGGCCTCGCCGCGGGCCGCCGTGAGCACATCGTCCACCGTGGACAGACCGCCCAGCTCCGCGCGCACCGAACGGCCCAGCGCGGTCACCGCGCCCCGCGCGCGGGCGCGCGCCCGGCAGTGGAAGGCCAGCTCGCACGCGGCCAGGCACTCGGGCGCGTACGCCGCGGGCACCGCCTCGACGGCGGCGGTCAGCTCCTCGGCGGGCAGCTCGGGGGAGAAGCAGGCGCCCTCGGGGAGCGCGTCGGCGATGTCCTGGACGCGGGTGAGCCGGGCCAGCTGGCGGGCGGTCACGGCCCGCTGCTTGCGCACGTCCACGGCGGAGGCGGTGGGCAGGTTGGAGAAGTCCTTCGGGCACACCAGCAGCACCCGGTGCCGCACCCGGGGCGCGGGGTCCAGGCGGGCGGCGGCGTGCTCCAGCGCCAGTACGTACACCGCGGCCTGCCGCGCCGCCGCGCCGACCTTCGCCGGGTCGGCGGAGCCGTCCAGCATCGGGAACGACTTGATCTCCACGACCGTCCAGCTGCCGTCCGGGTGCACCACCACCGCGTCGGGCTCCAGGAAGGCGGGCGAGCCGGCCACCTCCAGGGCGAGCATCGGGTGGTCCAGCAGCGTCCACGCGCCGGCCGCCGTCGCCTCGCGCAGCGCCAGCGCCGTGCGCTCCGCGCGCCCCTCGGGGCCCGCGGCGCTCAGCTCGGGCAGCTCGGCCCGCTCGGGCGGTTCGGCGGCCGGGTCCAGCCGCCGGTGGACCAGGCGCAGCAGCTCGGCGCCGCCGTCGGCCTTGACCCGCGCCTCGAACGCGTTGCCCCGGGTCAGGGCGAACTGGGACTGGCCGAACGCGGAGGGCGCGCCGAGCGCGCCCGCCAGCGCCGCCTTGTCCACGCCCGCGCCGTCCAGGAGCGCGCGCCGCCGGCAGCCCGGGTTCGCGGCCAGCGCCGCCAGCGCGCGGGCGTCCAGCGCCCGGGCCGGAACGCCCGGCCCGCGCAGCTCAGCGAGCTGCCGCCGGAGCGCCGTCCCCCGTGTCCTGGGAGGAGGCACCCGGCTCGGCTCCGGACCCGAACCGTGTTTCGCGCTGCCGTGGAATTCGCTCACCCGCCGAAGTCTGGCACCCGCCACTGACAATCGCGGAACCCGAGCCCGCCGCGGCCGGCGCGAGGGCGGGGACGCGGGCCGCCAGCAGCGTCCGCACCCGGTCCGCTGCCCGCGTCACGTACGGCGCGAGGATCAGGCCGACGGCCATCACGGCCACTCCGGCGACCGCGTCCAGCAGATAGTGGTTGGCGGTGCCCATCACCACGATCGCGGTCAGCAGCGGATAGGCGACCCCGGCCGCCTTCGCCCACCGGGTGCCGCCGTGCCGCCACAGCATCACGCCGCACCACAGCGCCCAGCCCACGTGCAGGCTCGGCATCGCCGCGTACTGGTTCGTCATGGCGCCCATGCCGCGCGGGGCGCTGGCCTCGCCGCCCCACCAGCCGTAGGAGCTGTAGTGGGCCATGGTGTCCACGAAGCCGTACTCGGGCGACAGCAGGCGCGGCGGGCAGGTCGGCAGCAGGGTGAAGCCGATCAGGCCGATGAACGTCGACGTCATCAGCCAGGTGCGGGCCGCGCGGTAGAGCCGGGAGCGCGCCCGGAACAGCCACACCAGGATCGCGGGCGTCACCACGTAGTGCAGCGAGGCGTACCAGAAGTCGGCCGGGACGCCGAGCCAGGGCTCGCGGGTGAAGAGGCGGTTGAGCGGGTGCTCGGCGTTCAGGTGCAGCGTCTGCTCGAAGCGCAGCAGCGCCAGGCCGTGGTCGACGGCGGAGGCGACGTCGCCGCGGACCAGCAGCCGGCCGGCGGAGTAGCAGGCGTACACCAGCGCGATCAGCGGAAGCTCGGTCCACCAGCGCAGCCGGGTGCGCGGGGCGGCCTCGGTGTGTGGTGCGGGTGCCGGTGCCTTGGTCTGCGGCATCCGATGCCCCTCCCCCTTCTGGTCGCTGCGGCGCCCGGTGATCCCCGGTCGGTCGTGACACTTTACGGGGGATGCGCCCCGGTGTGGGGAGCGCCCCCGGCCCTCGAAGACGCAACGAGCGCCGCCCGGGTTGCCCCGGGACGGCCCCCGACCAGGGTGCGCGATGATGGGAGGGTTCCGTACGAAGATCTGACTTTCTCCCGGAAGGGCTCCTCATGGCACCGCGCATCCTGCTGGCCCGGCACGGACAGACCGAGTGGTCGCTGTCCGGAAAACACACCGGCAGGACCGACGTGCCGCTCCTGGACGAGGGCCGGCGCGGCGCCAAGCTGCTCGGCGAGCGGCTGCACCGGGCGCCGTTCGACGGCCTGCCCGGCGTCGAGGTGCGCACCAGCCCGCTGGTCCGCGCGCGCGAGACCTGCGAACTGGCCGGCTTCGGCGACCGCGCCACCCCCTGGGACGCGCTCATGGAGTGGGACTACGGCGCCTACGAGGGGATGACCCCGCAGCAGATCCAGGACGAGCGGCCCGGCTGGTTCCTCTGGCGCGACGGCGCCCCGCGCGGGGAGACGATCGCCGACGTGACGGCCCGCGCCGACGAGGTGGTCGCCTGGGCGCGCGCCGAGGACCGCGACGTGCTGGTCTTCGCGCACGGGCACATCCTGCGCTCCATCGGCGCGCGCTGGCTCGGCCTGCCGATCGACTTCGCGGCCCGGCTCCGGCTCGACCCGACGTCCCTGTCGGTGCTGGGCTGGGCCTACGGCGAGCCGGCCCTGCAGCACTGGAACGACGTGGGCCACCTCGCCGCGTAGCCGCCGAGCGGGCCGCGTCCTTCCTGACCCGCTCACGCCGTCCGCGGCGCCGAGGCGTGCCGTTCCAGGAACGCCGACACCCCGGAGGCCCGCCGGTGCGGCAGCAGCACGCGCGCGGTGCCCGCCAGCATCGTCTGGATACGGGAGGACTGCACCTGGTCGAGCAGGTCGAGGACCTTCATCCCGGCCGTCGCGGCCTCGTCGGGACGGCCCCCGCGCGCGAGGTCGTCGGCCAGCTCGGCCGTGTAGAGGGCGATGTTCCGGGTGAAGTGCGGGTCCTGCAGCTCGGCCGCGCGCCGGGCGTGCAGCGCCGCCCGCGGCCAGTCCCCGAGCGTGGACCAGCACTGCGCCTCCAGACCCTCCAGCTCGGCCTCGCCGTAGAAGGTCATCCACTCCGGGTCGGCGTCCGAGGGGCCGCGTCCGAACAGCGCCTGCGCGCGGGTGAGCGCCTGCGCGCAGGCGGTGCGGTCGGCGAGCCCGGCCCAGCCGCCCGCCTCGCGCAGCGCGAGCAGCGACATCAGCCGCGCGGACCCCAGCTCCCGGCCGACGCGCTGCGCGGCCTGCGCGGCGCGCACCGCCTCGCGCGGGCGGCCCGCGTCCCGGGCCAGGAACGCCGTGTTGCAGAACGCGTGCGCCTCCAGGCCGGCGTCCCCGGTCATGCGCGCGGTGGCCAGCGCCTCTGCGTAGTGCGAGCGGGCGTCGTCGAAACGGCCCGAGTCATGGGCCAGCCAGCCCACCGAGATCGCCAGTTCACCGGCGCCCGAGTGCAGCCGGTCGGCGGTGGCCTGCCGGGTCGCGCCGGCGTCCAGCAGCGCGTAGGCGGCGCGCAGGGGTGCGGCCGCACGCCGGTAGAGGCCGTCCGCCCCGTGCCGGTCGTCGAGCACCCGGATCTTGCGGACGGCCTCTTCCAGGGCGCCCGCGTCGCTCGCGCCGGCGCGGCGGACCGGCCGGTCCGCCGCCGAAGCGTCGAGGGCGAGCCCCAGGGGACCCAGCGAGACGGCGGCCACGGTGGCGCCGGAGCTGGTCATGAATGCGCGACGCAGCACGTCGCTCTCCTCGTGGTCTTCGTGCGGGTGGTACGGGTCTTGCCGGTCGTGTGGGTCCGGTCGGTCCGGCGGCTCCGGTCGGTCCGGCCGGGTCCGCAGGCCGGTCCCGGTCCGACGGTCGTTCCGGAGGGCCCGGTCGTCCCGGTCGTTCCGGTCAGTCCGGACGGGCCGGACCCGCCGGCCCGTCCGGACTTCCCGGTTCTCCCGGTTCTCCCGGTCCTGCTGGTTCTGCTGGTCCTCCCGGTCCTGTCCGGCCGGCGGGGCCGCGGTGTCGCGCGGTTCCCGTGCTTCGTGGGCGTGATACGGGTGGCTCGCGCTCCGCGTTTCAGACGGGGCGCGTTCCGGGCTCGTGGTGTGCGCGGGGGGCGCGTCGTCCTCGGGTGTGCGCACCGCCCGCCCGCGGACGGACGAGCGGGGTGCGAACCCCAGGTCGGCGAGCGTCCGGCCGGGGAACATGTGCAGGAACACGCGTTCGTAGGCGTAGTTGGGGCAGCGGATCTCGCCCGCCTCCACCCGGCCGATGTAGCGGGCGTCACAGCTGACCCGCTCGCCGATCTCGCGGGCGGCCCGCCGCACCGCCGCGGCGAACTCGGCCGGCGAGCGCTGGCCGCGCAGGCGCCGGAAGGCGAGATTCGGCCGCGGTGGCCGGGGGGACGGGGACGAGGTCACCGTTGACGACGCCATGGCCGGGCCCTCTCGTGCGAACCGTCGAACCATGCCGGATACGGGGTGAGTTGTCCGGGTCGTCCCGGTGCCACCCTGTTTCCGGCGAGCAAGAACGTACCCGCTGTGTCCGCTCCGCCACGCGGAGTTTGGCCACAAACCGGATATCCCCTCCGCGATCTGCCATGAACTGCCATCCTTTGAGGCTGTCTTCGGCCGTAGCCGTTGACGCGCCGCCGCGTTGTACCCCATGGACCGGGAGCCAACCCGACTCCCGCCCGTCGACTCACGAGGAGGGGTATCCGTGGTGGAGGCCGGGACGCAGACCAGTGGGAGCGTCGATCCGTGTCCACCGCCGGCAGCGCGGACCGGGTGCGACCTGGTGACGGTGCCGGCGCGACAGGGCCTGGAGGCGGTCGACATCCTGCGCCGCGGGACGGGGGAGGCGGTGGGCCCCGTTCTGCACGACGACGGCGGCGACACCCTGGGTTTCGTGGTGCCGGCGGGCACCGCCGAGGGCTGGGACGTGCCGGGCAGCACCTGCACCGGCACCGACGGGCGGGGCCTGCGCCTGGCGCCCGAACCGCCCGTGGAGGGCTCGGACTGGCTCCTCCCGCCCGACGAGGCCGACCCGGCGACGGACCCGGCCGTACTGCGCCGCGCCCTGGGCGAGGCGGCCCGGCTGATCGCGGCGGCCGACAGCTGCCGTTGACTCGCGGCTGCCGCTGACTCCGCGGACGTGACGCTGCGGCGCCGTTCGCCCGTACCGCCCCGCGCGGCCACGCACCGTCACCGCCCGCGCGTGCCCCCCTCGCGGCTTGCGACAATGTCCCCATGGGAAGGTCCAGGAGCCCGCGCCGTGAGCGTGGCGCCGTCGAAGCCGTGAGCGAGCGGGTGGACGGCGGCCTCGCGCAGCTCGTCCCCGACAGGGAGCGGCCCCGCGCCTGGACCCTGCTGATCGACGGCGCCCCGCAGTCCCACGTCGACCTGGACGACCCGGCGCACCTCTCCTTCGAGTACCAGCGCCGGCTCGGGCACGTCATCGACCTGGCCGCGCCGCCCGGCAAGCCCGTCCACGCCGTCCACCTCGGCGGCGGCGCGCTCACCCTCGCCCGCTATGTCGCCGCCACCCGCCCCCGCTCCACCCAGCAGGTGGTCGAGCGCGACGCGGCCCTCGTCCGACTGGTGCGCCGTGAGCTGCCGTTGGACGCGAACGCGCGCATCCGGATACGTTCCGCCGACGCCCGCGCCGGACTCGCCAAGGTGCCCGACGGCTGGGCCGACCTCGTGATAGCCGACGTGTTCAGCGGCGCCCGCACCCCCGCCCACCTCACCTCCACGGAGTTCCTGGACGAGGTCCGCAGGGCGCTGAAGCCCGGCGGCCGCTACGCCGCCAACCTCGCCGACGGGCCGCCGCTGGCCCATCTGCGCGGCCAGATCGCCACCGCCGCCGCCCGGTTCGCCGAACTCGCCCTGGTCGCCGACCCCACCGTGCTGCGCGGCAAGCGCTTCGGCAACGCCGTCCTCGTCGCCTCCGACCTGCCGCTGCCGGTTGCCGAGCTGACCCGCAGGGCCGCCTCCGACCCGCACCCGGGCCGTGTCGAACACGGCCGCGAGCTGACCGACTTCACCGGCGGCGCCCTGCCGGTGACGGACGCGGCGGCCGTCGCCTCACCGGCCCCACCGCCCTCCGTCTTCCGCTGAACCGCACTCCGCGGGCGGCAGATGGGGCCAAGCGACGTCCTGGAAGCGACGTCCGGGGAGCGACGTCCTGGAAGCGACGCCCTAGTAGTCGCCCACCTCCACCCGTGGCGGGCCGTCGTGCCAGGTGCAGATGACCGACACCCGGTCGGCGCCCGAGGTGAACTCCACCCGGATCCACGACGCCGTCTTCCACACCTGCATCGACCAGCCCGTGCCCGGGGTCGCCGAGACCAGGGTCGCGGCGGCCGGACCGAGGTCGAAGACCACCCGGCCGCCGTCGGTGTCGTAGCTCTCGACCCGGCCGGCGGCCGTCGCGGTGGGGGAGGGAGTGGTGCGCGCGGCGGACGCGGACGCCGGGGGGCGCGGGGCGGCGGAGGTCCGGGACGGGGTGGCAGAGGCGGCCGGGGTGCTCGGCGGCGCGGCCGGCCCACGGGTGGCGGAGGCGGTCGGCGACGGCTCCTTCGCCTTGGCCTCGGCCGCCGTGATGGGCAGGGCGCGCGGCGGATCGTAGGCCGTGCCCGCCATCACCGTGTGGACGCCCCACCACGACAGGGTGGCCGCAGCGCCGGTGGCGAGCGACCACGCCAGTACGTGTACGAGTCCTCTGTGCATCGCGGTCATACTGCCGCACGCACCCCGCCCGGGGCGGCGTCAGGGGCCCGGCGTGAGGTGGTCCACAAGGAGTTGTCCACAGCCGGCCGGGGTCCGGCCGGAGTTGTCCACAGGCCCGCACCGCCCTCGCGTCCATGGCGTACGGTGCGGCGCATGGCAAGTGTGCTCGTGGTCGAGGACGACCAGTTCGTACGCTCGGCGCTCATCCGGCAGTTGACCGACGCCTCGCACACCGTGCGCAGCGTCGGCACCGCGCTGGAGGCGCTGCGCGAGGTCGCCCACCTCCGCTTCGACGTCGTCATCCTGGACCTCGGACTGCCGGACCTGGACGGCTCCGAGGCCCTGAAGATGCTGCGCGGCATCACCGACGTGCCCGTCATCGTCGCCACCGCGCGCGACGACGAGGCGGAGGTGGTCCGGCTGCTCAACGCCGGGGCGGACGACTATCTGACCAAACCGTTCTCGGTCGAGCACCTGTTCGCGCGCATGGCCGCCGTGCTGCGCCGCGCCCGCTCCGGACCGGCCGAGGCCGCGCCGTCCCCCGTCCTGCGCGTCGGCGGCCTCACCGTCGATCCGCTGCGCCGCCAGGCCGAACTGGACGGTGTGCGACTGGACCTCACCCGGCGCGAGTTCGACCTGCTCGCCTTCCTGGCCGGCCGGCCCGGCGTCGTCGTGGCGCGCCGGGAGCTGCTGGCCGAGGTGTGGCAGCAGTCCTACGGCGACGACCAGACCATCGACGTCCATCTGTCCTGGCTGCGCCGCAAGCTGGGGGAGACCGCCGCCCGGCCCCGCTATCTGCACACCCTCAGGGGCGTCGGCGTGAAGCTGGAACCGCCCGGAGCGGAGCCGTTGCGATGAGATGGGCCCTGGTCAAGGTCTGCCTGGCGGTCACCACCATGGTCGTGGTCGCCTTCGCCGTGCCGCTCGGCCTGGTCGTCAAGGAGATGGCCCGGGACCGCGCCTTCTCCCACGCCGAGCGCCAGGCCGCCGCCGTGGCGCCCGCGCTGTCCATCACCACCGACCACGACCAGCTCGAACGGGTCGTCGCCTCGGCCGGCTCGGACACCGAGATGGCCGTGCACATACCGGCGACCGACGGCGAGCCGGCCGTCGACATCGGCCGCCGCCGGGCCGCCGAGGCGGACATCGCGGCCGTCCGGCGGATGGGCCGCGCCTTCACCACCGGCACGCCCGGCGGTTCCGTCCTGCTCCAGCCGGTCGCGCTCAGCTCCGGGGCCATCGCGGTGGTCGAGGTCTACGTCCCCGAGGCCGAGACGAGCAACGGCGTCGGCACCGCGTGGGCGGTCCTCGCCGGGGTCGGCGTGGCGCTCGTCGTCGGCTCCGTCGCCGTCGCCGACCGGCTCGGGGTGCGGATGGTGCGGCCCGCGCAGCGGCTCGTTCAGGGCGCGCACGAACTGGGCGAGGGCAAGCTCGGCGCGCGGGTGCCCGAGGACGGCCCGACCGAACTGCGCCTGGCGGCGGTCGCGTTCAACTCCATGGCCGACCAGGTCGTCCAGCTCCTCGCCAACGAGCGGGAGCTGGCCGCCGACCTCTCGCACCGGCTGCGCACCCCGCTGACCGTGCTGCGGCTGAACGCGGCCTCGCTCGGCGACGGCCCGGCCGCCGACCAGACCCGGGCCGCGGTGGCGCAGCTGGAGCGCGAGGTGGACACCATCATCCGCACCGCCCGGGAGGCCAAGCCGCAGACGGCCGCCGCGGGACCGGGCGCCGGCTGCGACGCGGCCGAGGTGGTCCGGGAGCGGATGGGGTTCTGGTCCGCGCTCGCCGAGGACGAGGGCCGCAAGTGGCGGCTGGCCGGGGTGGAGCGGCCGGTGCGGGTGCCGGTGGCCCGGGCGGACCTCGCCGCCGCCCTGGACGCCCTGCTCGGCAACGTCTTCCGGCACACCCCGGAGGGCACGGCGTTCGCCGTCGACGTGCACAACGGCGACGACGCGGTGATCGTGCTCGTCTCCGACGCGGGGCCCGGCATACCCGACCCGGACGCGGCCATGCTGCGCGGCAGCGGATCGGGCAGCGACGGCTCGACCGGCCTCGGCCTCGACATCGTGCGGCGGCTGGCGGAGTCCACCGGCGGCGACGTCCGGATCGGCTCCTCCGTCCTCGGCGGCACCGAGGTGCGTATCTGGCTCCAGCTCGACGGCCGCGGCCCCGCCGCCCGCCGCGGCCACCGGGGAGCCGTACGGCGCCGCAGACGCCTGGCGGCGAAGTGACGGAGCGAGCGGGGGAGGCCACTGCGCGCAGCGATCTTTAACCGTCCCCGATCCCTTCCTTAAGCGCACCCTAAGAAGCTCAACGGCGGTCCGGATCAGGCGGATTGCCCGATTCCGGGTCGCTAGCGTGCTGCCGCACCGCACCCCCCTCGTGAACAGTGAAGGCAGGCACGATGAGCACGCACCGGCGCAGGATCAGTGGCAGGAACAAGGTGATCGGCGGTCTCGTCGCGGCGGCCGTGGTGGGCGGCGGCGCGCTCGTCTTCACCGCCACCGCGCAGGCGGCCGGCGTCGGCGCCGCGTACACGAAGACCAGCGACTGGTCGACCGGCTACACCGGGCAGTACGTCGTCACCAACGACAGCGGCCGGACGGAGAAGGACTGGACGCTGGAGTTCGACCTGCCGGCGGGCGCCAAGCTCGGCTCGCTGTGGAACGGCGAGTCCACGGTCAGCGGCCGGCACGTCACCGTGAAGCCGGCCAAGTGGGACACCGCCGGGCTCGCCCCCGGCAAGACGGTCACCGTCGGCTTCGTCGTGGACGGCAGCGGCGACCCGACCGGCTGCCGGATCGACGGCGCCTCCTGTTCCGCGGACGGCGCCGCCACCCCCGAGCCCAGCGGCCGCCCCACCCAGACCGCCACCCCCACCCCGGCGCCCACCGCCACCCAGACCACCGCGCCGCCCGCCACCTCGACGCCGACCCCCACCGCTTCCCAGAGCACCGGCACCGGAACCGGCACCACCGCGACCGCCGGCTTCGCCCCCTACGTCGACACCTCCCTCTACCCGGCCTTCGACCTGCTCGCGAGCGCCGACGCGACGGGCGTGAAGAACTACAACCTCGCCTTCGTCACCGACGGCGGCGGCTGCACCCCCAAGTGGGGCGGCGTGACCGACCTCGCGAGCGACGCGGTGGCCGCCCAGATCGGCGCGCTGCGCGCCAAGGGCGGCGACGTACGGGTCTCCTTCGGCGGCGCGTCCGGCTCCGAACTCGCCACCACCTGCACTTCGGCGGACGCGCTGGCGGCGGCCTACGGGAAGGCGGTCGACCAGTACAAGCTGACCAAGGTCGACTTCGACGTCGAGGGCGGCGCGCTGCCCAACACCGCCGCCAACACCCGCCGCGCCCAGGCCATCGCCGAGCTCCAGCAGCAGCACCCCGGCCTGGACGTCTCCTTCACGCTGCCCGTCATGCCCGAGGGCCTGACGCAGGACGGCGTCAACCTGCTGGCGAACGCCAAGACCAACGGCGTGAAGATCTCCACCGTCAACATCATGGCGATGGACTACGGCGCCTCCTACAACGGCGACATGGGCGCCTACGCCGAGCAGGCCGCCACCGCCACCCAGGCCCAGATCAAGAGCGTCCTCGCCCTGTCCGACAGCGCCGCCTGGAAGACGGTCGCCGTCACCCCGATGATCGGCGTCAACGACGTCTCCTCGGAGGTCTTCAAGGTGGACGACGCCACCCAGCTGGTGAACTTCGCCAAGTCCAAGGGCCTCGGCTGGCTCTCCATGTGGTCCGCCACCCGCGACAAGCAGTGCGCCGGCGGCGCCAAGCCCACCGCGGACGCCACCTGCAGCTCCGTCACCCAGGACGCGTACGCCTTCAGCAAGGCGTTCGGCGCCTACAACTGACGTACCGCCCGGGCCCACGGCCCGGTGGGGCGCGGCACTCCCCCCGACTCCCGTGTGCCGCGCCCGCACCTCCCCGGCCGACGGCCCCGGCCGACGGCCCCGGCCGCCCGGCCGGGGCGTCAGACGGCCGCGTCCACCGGCGGCAACTGCCCCGTCCGGGCGGCCTTCCCATACCACAGGGCACTGGACTTCGGGGTCCGGGCGAGCGTCGCGTAGTCCACGTGGACCGCGCCGAACCGCTTGGCGTAGCCGTAGGCCCACTCGAAGTTGTCCATCAGGGACCACAGGTAGTACCCGCGCACGTCCGCGCCGTCCGCGATCGCGCGGCGCACCGCGGCCAGATGGCCGTGGAGGTAGGCGATGCGCTGCGGGTCGCGCACGCGGCCGTCGTCGTCCACCTTGTCCTCGTAGGCGGCGCCGTTCTCCGTGACGTACAGCGGCACGCCGGGCGCCTCGCGGGTGTAGCGCGTGATGAGCTCGTGCAGTCCGTCCGGGTCGACCGTCCAGCCCATGTCGGTGCGCTCGCCCGGCACCTGGTGGAACACCACGTCGTCGGCGGCCGGCCACGGCGAGTGCGCGCTCGCCCCGTGCGTGTCCGAGCGCGGCCCCTCGGGCGCGGTCTCGACGGACGAGACGATCTGGGGCGTGTAGTAGTTGAGGCCCAGCGCGTCCAGCGGTTGGCGGATGTCGCGCAGATCGCCGTCCAGGACGAAGGACCAGTCCGTCAGGGACGAGGTCGCCTCCAGCAGGGTGTCCGGGTAGGCGCCGTGCAGCAGGGGGCCGTGGAAGACGCCGTTGGCCAGGTCGTCGATCCGCCGCGCGGCCGCCAGGTCCGCCGGGTGCCGCGAGAGCGGGCGGATCACCTGGGAGTTGAGGCTGACGGCGACCGAGGCGCGCGAGGGCAGCACCGAGCGCAGCGCCTGGACGGCCAGTCCGTGCGCCAGGTTCAGATGGTGGGCGGCGCGCAGCGCGGCCGCGGGCTCGGTGCGGCCGGGGGCGTGGACGCCCGAGCCGTAGCCGAGGAAGGCGCTGCACCAGGGCTCGTTGACCGTGATCCACTGCTCGACCCGGTCGCCGAGCGCCTCGCCCACGAGCCGCGCGTACTCCGCGAAGCGCGGCGCGGTGTCCCGCTCCGGCCAGCCGCCCGCGTCCTCCAGCTCCTGCGGGAGGTCCCAGTGGTAGAGGGTGAGGGCGGGTTTGATGCCGTGGGCGAGGAGTTCGTCCACGAGCCGCCGGTAGAAGTCCAGGCCCACCTGGACGGCGGGGCCGCGCCCGGTGGGCTGCACCCGCGGCCAGGACACGGAGAAGCGGTAGGCCGTCAGACCGAGGTCCGCCATCAGGGCCACGTCGTCGCGGTAGCGGTGGTAGTGGTCGACCGCGATGTCGCCGGTGTCGCCGCCGGCCGTCCTGCCCGGCGTATGGCTGAAGGTGTCCCAGATCGAAGGGGTACGGCCGCCCTCCCGTACCGCGCCCTCGATCTGGTAGGCGGAGGTCGCCGCTCCCCAGAGGAAGCCGGGCGGAAAGGACACGGTCAACGGTTCGGGCATGGAATCGCTCCCACGAGTCGGGTCCGCCCATTATGCATGGGAGCGCTCCCACGACGGAAGGGGGTCTCGAAAGAGTTCGGGGCGTCCGAGGCGCCGACGAGGCGGGATGCCGCCGACGGCCGTCCGGGGCGCCGAGCGGGGAGGCCGCCCGAGCCCTCAGGCCGACTCGCGCACCACCAGCTCCGTCGGCAGGACCACCTCGCGGTGGCCGGTGCCGCGGTGGGCGATCTCGTCCAGCAGCAGGCTCGCCATGGTGCGGCCCATCTCCTCCAGCGGCTGGCGCACGCTGGTCAGCGGGGGATCGATGTGCCGGGCCACGATGGAGTCGTCGAAACCGATGAGGGCGACGTCGTGCGGCACCCGCCGTCCCGTGGCGCGCAGTTCCAGCACCGCGCCCGAGGCCATCACGTCGGACGCCGCGAACACGGCGTCCAGGTCCGGACGGCGGCGCAGCAGCTCCCGCATGGCCGCGCGCCCGCCCTCCTCCGTGAAGTCGCCGCTCGCGATCAGGTCGTCCTCGACGGCGACGCCCGCCTCCCGCAGCGCCTCGCGGTAGCCGTCGAGCCGGTCCCGCGCGACGTCCATGTCGAGCGGCCCGGTGATGGTTCCGACGGCCCGCCGCCCGGAGGCCAGCAGATGCCGTACGGCGACCCGGGCGCCGCCGCTGTTGTCCGCGCGGACGTGTCCCAGCGGTTCGCGGTGGCTGCGGCGGCCGGCCAGCACGGTCGGCACCGCGAGTTCCTCCAGCCGGTCGGGCAGCGTGTCCTCGCTGTGCACCGCCATCATCAGCACGCCGTCCACCCGCTGCGCGGACAGGTACGAGGCGAGCCGCGCGTACTCCTGCGCGTCCCGCGCCAGCACCAGCAGCAACTGCATCCCCGCGCCCGCGAGTCCGGCCGACACGCCCCGGATGATCTCCGAGAAGTACGGCTCGGAGAAGAGCCGGGTCTCGGCGTCCGGGACGACCAGGGCGACCGAGTCGGTGCGGCGGGTGACCAGGGAACGGGCGGCGCGGTTGGGGACGTAACCGAGTTCGGCGATGGCCTGCTCGACGGCGGCCCGGGACCGCTCGCTCACCTTGGGGGAGCCGTTGATCACCCGGGAGACCGTGCCGCGGCCGACCCCGGCGCGCGCGGCCACGGCGTTCAGCGTCGGCCGCCGCACCTCCGCGGCCGGGACCGGTCGCCGCACCTCCGCCGACACGGCCGCACGCCGGACGCCCGCGGCCGGCACCGCACTTGAGGCGTCCGCGGCCGATGCCGTGCTCGATGCCTCCACGGCCGACGCCGGACTCGACGCCTCCGCAGCCGGCACCGCGCTCGACGCCGCTGCCTCCGACACCGTGCTCGACGCTTCCGCGCCCGGCACCGCGCTCGACCCCGCCGCCACCGGTACCGTGCCCGACGCGTCCGCGGGCAGGGCCGGGCCCGGGATCTCCGCGGAGCCGGAGCCGGACCCGGACCCGGAGCCGGACCCGGACCCGGAGCCGGACCCGGACCCGGACCCGGACCCGGAGCCGGACCCGAACCCGGAGCCGCACCCGGCCCCGGACGCGCACGGAACGCCCCCGTCCCGCACCGCACTTGAGGCGTCCGCGGGCAGGTCAGGGCGGGGGGCGGGGGTCGGGGCGCCCGCGGCCTCGGGCCGGTGCTCGGCGGAGTTCATCGTTCACCTTCCGGCGGTCGGTCGGGGGTCGCCTCATTCTGGCCCAGAAAAATCCGGCCACGGCCCCGGCGTCGCCCGCCGGTCCGCGACCGGCTCCACCGGCCCGTCTGTGACCTGCGTGAATCCGCTGTGCGTCCGGCCGGTGTCGGGCGGATGTCGCCGCCGTTCCAGACACATTCACGTGACGCGCCGAACACGCTTGCGCAACAACGCCGTTTTCAACTCTTGACACCTGGCCCGGCAACCACGAGTCTTCCGGACATGCCGCGTGGGAGCGGTCCCACGGAAACGTAGGAGTCGCCTCCCGTGTGGACCGAACCACCCAAGGTCCTTCCCTCTGACTCGCATGACACACCGTTGACCAGCACCTTTTCACCGCACGCCCAGTGCTGTGGGCTGGCCGCTGCTCGATCCGAGAGGGCAGGTCCGAGCCGTCGAACCCCGGCGGTCTGATTCCTGAGGTCCCGTTCCCCACTGGAACAAGGAGTAGTGGAATGCGCATCACCCGTACCGGCGGCGGTCGTGGCCGCAGAGCAGCGGCCCTGACCACGACGGTCCTGACGGCCTCCGCCCTGCTGCTGACCGGCTGCAGCAGCGACGACGGCGACTCGGACGCCTCGGACTCCAACGGGAACATCACCCTCAAACTGGCCGACTTCGGTCAGTTCGGCTACAAGGAAGCCGGTCTGTTCGAGCAGTACCACAAGCTGCACCCGAACATCACGGTCAAGGAAGAGACCACCGCCGAGGAGCAGCAGTACTACCCGAAGTTCCTTCAGCAGCTGAACTCGAACAGCGGGCTGGGCGACGTCACGGGCATCGAGGTCGGCCGCATCAAGGAGATCGTCGACACCCAGGCGGGCAAGTTCGCCGACCTGAGCAAGACCATCAACGTGAGCGACTGGGTCTCCTGGAAGGAGAAGCAGGCCACCGCGAAGGACGGCACGGTCATCGGCGCCGGCACCGACATCGGCCCGATGTCCCTGTGCTACCGCAAGGACCTCTTCCAGAAGGCGGGCCTGCCCACCGACCGCGAGGCCGTGGCCAAGGCGATCTCGGGCGGCTGGGAGGACTACCTCAAGCTCGGTGAGCAGTACAAGGCGAAGGCGCCCTCCGGCACCTACTTCATGGACTCCGCGAGCGCCATGTACAACGCGGTCGTCAGCTCCTCCGCCCAGCAGTACTACGACGCGGACGGCAAGCCGGTCTACAAGGACAGCCAGGCCGTCAAGCAGGGCTGGGACCTGGCCGCCGAGACCGCCTCGAAGAAGCTGAGCGCCGGCCTGCCCCAGTTCGGTGTCCCGTGGCAGACGGCGCTGCGCAAGGGCCAGATCGCCTCCATGGTGTGCCCGGCGTGGATGGCCGCCCAGATCTCGACCTACTCCGGTGACGCCTACAAGGGCAAGTGGGACATCTCCCGTGCGCCCGGCACCACCGCGGCCAACTGGGGCGGCTCCTTCCTGGCCGTGCCCAAGGGCGGCAAGCACGTCAAGGAGGCCACCGAGCTGGTCAAGTGGCTGACCGCGCCCGAGCAGCAGGCCGCCGTGTTCAAGGCCGTCGGCGTCTTCCCGTCCAACAAGGGCGCCTACGAGCTGGCCAGTGTGAAGAGCGCCAAGCTCCCGTACTTCAGCGACGCCCCGATCGGCGAGATCTACGCCGACGAGGCCAAGTCCATCCCCGAGGCCGTGCTCGGCGCGAAGGACGGCGTGATCAAGGACACGATCTCCAACCAGATCAACAACATGGAGACGCGGGGCACCAGCCCCGACAAGGCCTGGAAGGCCGCGACCGAATCGGTCGACAAGGCGCTCGGCTGACGACAGCCCGGGGTGCGGGCGGCCACGCCGGCCGCCCGCACCGCGCCCGCCCGCGAAGCCGTACGACGGCTGCCGCGGCGGGCGCGGAGCCGTGTGGCGGCCGTCGCCGCGGTCCCGGTCCCGCCTGAGGGACCACCGCCGGCCGTGCGGGAGCCGCCGTACGCACCGGAGCCGCCGTACGCACCGGGTCGTACACACCGGGTCGTACGCACCGGGTCGTACGCACCGAGCCGTGTGCGCCGGACCCGACTTCCGCCCCGTACCCGGCCAGACCTCCAGGGAAGGACTCCCTCCGTGGCAACGACAACTCCCGCACGGGGCGCCTACACCCCGCCGCCCGGCGGCACCGGTACCGCCTCGAAGCGGCACAGCACATGGCGTTCCCGGCTGTGGCGCTTCGACGACAAGGCGTCGCCGTACGCCTACATCGCCCCCTTCTTCCTCATCTTCGGCGCCTTCGGGCTCTACCCCCTCCTCTACACCGGCTGGATCGCCCTGCACCGGGTGGAGATGACGGGGCTCGACCAGTCCGAGTGGGTGGGCTTCGACAACTTCGCCAAGATCCTCCAGGACTCCGAGTTCTGGACGGCCGTCGCCAACACCTTCGTCATCGGCGTCATCTCCACCGTCCCGCAGCTGCTCGTGGCACTCGGCCTGGCCCATCTGCTCAACTACAAGCTTCGCGCCAGCACCTTCTGGCGGACCGTCATCCTCACCCCGTACGCCACCTCGGTCGCCACCGCGGCCCTGGTCTTCGCCCTGGTCTTCCGCGCCGACGGCGGCCTGCTCAACTGGGTGCTGCACTTCTTCGGCGCGGGCAACACCGACTGGGGCAACGGCGAGTGGACCTCCAAGATCGCCATCTCGGTCATCGTGATCTGGCGCTGGACCGGCTACAACGCCCTGATCTACCTGGCCGCCATGCAGGCCGTGCCGACCGACCTGTACGAGGCCGCATCGATCGACGGGGCCTCGCGCTGGCAGCAGTTCCGCAAGGTGACCATCCCCGCGCTGCGGCCGACGATCCTGTTCACCATCGTCATCTCGACGATCGGCTCCATGCAGCTGTTCGGCGAGCCGCTGCTGCTCCAGGGCGGCACGCTCGGCTCCGTCGGCGGCAGCGAGCACCAGTACGAGACGCTGAGCATCTACCTCTTCAACTACGGCTGGAAGCTCGGGCACCTCGGCCCGGCGGCGGCCGTGGCCTGGGCGATGCTCGTCCTGCTGCTGCTCATCGCCCTGATCAACTGGATCGTCGGCCGGATCATGCGCAAGAGCGCGGCCTGACGGGAGCGATATCGATGACCACGACCAGTCCCACCAAGACCGTGCCGGACCTCGCCCCGGCACCGCTCCCCGCCGCCCCGGGCAAGGGCGGCCGCTTCAAGATCGGTGCCGGGCAGCAGCTCAGGGGCGGACCGTTCACCTACATCGCCCTGATCGTCGTCGGCCTCGGCTCGGTCCTCCCGCTGTACTGGACGCTGGTGGCCGCCTCCCACGACCAGGCGCGGGTCCTGGACAGCCCACCCCCGCTGGTGCCGGGCGGCAGACTGTGGCACAACCTCCAGGCGGCCTGGGAGCAGGCCAACCTGGCCAAGGCGATCGTCAACACCGTCATCGTGGCCGGCTGCATCACCGCCGCCACCCTGTTCTTCTGCACCCTGGCCGGCTACGCCTTCGCCAAGATGCGCTTCCGCGGCCGAGGCGCGCTGATGACCGCCGTCATCGCCACCCTCACGATCCCGCCGCAGCTCAGCGTCGTCCCGCTGTACATGATGATGTCGGACATCGGGTGGAACGGAAAACTGGAGTCGGTGATCTTCCCGACCCTGGTCGGCGCCTTCGGCGTCTTCTTCATGCGGCAGTACCTGCTGGAGGCGCTGCCCTACGAGCTGATCGAGGCCGCCAAGGTGGACGGGGCCAGCAACATCCGCATCGTGTGGAACGTCGTCCTGCCCGCCGCCCGGCCCGCGATGATGGTGCTCGGCATGCTCACCTTCGTGCAGGCGTGGAACGACTTCTTCTGGCCGTTCCTCGCGCTGGACCAGGAGAACCCCACCATCCAGGTGGCACTCGGCCAGCTCAGCGCGTCCTACACCCCCGACCAGAGCATCGTCATGGCGGGCGCGCTGATCAGCACGCTGCCGCTGCTGCTGGTCTTCGTGATCTTCGGCAAGCAGATCGTCGGGGGGATCATGGCGGGGGCGGTCAAGGGCTGACGGGGCGCGGCGGGGCGGCCGGGGCGCGCGAGGGTGTGCGGGGGAGTGCGGACACGGTACGGATCGCCTTCCCCGGGCGCCTTCCGCCCCCCTGCCCCTCCGCTTCCGCGGGGGACTCGGCGCACCGGTCCGAGCCGCCGCCCCTCCCGCCCGGTTCCGTCCGGCCCCGCACGCCGGTCGGCCGCCCTGGTCCGGTAGGGCCTGCGGAAGAGCCGTACCGGGAGCCGTATCGGAAGCCGTACCGGACCGGGCGCTCCCACCCCGTCACACCTCCCGCCCGTCACGGCCTCGTACCCCCTGACGACCTCGCGCCCCTGACGACCTCCCCGGCCGGAGCGCCCGCCCCGCGCCCGGCCACGCCCTTCCTCCCTCCTCTCTCTCCTCTCCTCTCCTTCCTCTCCTCTTCCTCTTCTTCTTCCTCCGCCACGCCACCTTGGGAGCGTTCTCACCATGACCGCCGTACGACCCGAGACCACCGCCCAGCCGGCCCCGGGCGCCGCCTCCCTCTCCTTCCCGACGGGATTCGTCTGGGGCGCCGCCACCGCGGCCTACCAGGTCGAGGGCGCCGCCGCCGAGGACGGCCGGACCCCGTCCATCTGGGACACCTTCAGCCACACCCCCGGCAAGGTCCGCAACGGCGACACCGGCGACATCGCCGCCGACCACTACCACCGCTACCGCGACGACGTGGCCCTGATGAAGCGCCTCGGCCTCAAGGCGTACCGCTTCTCCGTGTCCTGGTCGCGCGTCCAGCCCACCGGCCGCGGCCCCGCCGTAGAACGCGGCCTCGACTTCTACCGCCGGCTCACCGACGAACTCCTCCAGGCGGGCATCACCCCCGTCGCCACCCTCTACCACTGGGACCTGCCCCAGGAACTGGAGGACGCGGGCGGCTGGCCGCAGCGCGACACCGCGGACCGCTTCGCCGACTACGCCGACCTCGTCGCCCGCGCCCTCGGCGACCGCGTCGGCGTGTGGACCACCCTCAACGAGCCCTGGTGCAGCGCCTTCCTCGGCTACGGCTCCGGTGTGCACGCCCCGGGCCGTACCGACCCGGCGGCCACCCTGCGCGCCGCGCACCACCTCAACCTCGCCCACGGCAAGGCGATCGGCGCACTGCGCTCGGCGCTGCCGTCGTCCGCGCAGACCTCCATCACCCTCAATCTGCACCAGGTGCGCCCGCTCACCGACAGCGCCGAGGACGCCGAGGCCGCCCGCCGGATCGACGCGGTCGGCAACCGGATCTTCACCGGGCCGATCCTCGACGGCGCCTACCCGGAGGACCTGCTCGCCGACACCGCGCACCTGGTGGACTGGGGGCGGCTGGTGCACGAGGGCGACCTGGCCGAGATCTCCCGCCCCATCGACGTGCTCGGCGTCAACTACTACGCGCCGACCGTGGTCTCGCACCCGGCGGACGGCGCCGGCACCACCAAGAACGACGGGCACGGCGCGAGCGAGCACTCCCCGTGGACCGGCTCCGACCACATCGCCTTCCACCTCGCCAACGACGACCTGACCGCGATGAACTGGGCCATCGACCCGAGCGGGCTGCACACTCTGCTGACCGGCCTGGCGGCGTCGCACCCCGAGCTGCCGCTGATGGTCACCGAGAACGGCGCCGCCTTCGACGACTACGTCTCGCCCGAGGGCGTGGTGAACGACCCGCAGCGCATCGCGTACCTGCACGCCCACCTGGACGCGGTGCGGCGGGCCATCGCCGACGGGGCGGACGTGCGGGGCTACTTCCTGTGGTCCCTGCTGGACAACTTCGAGTGGTCCTACGGCTACTCGAAGCGCTTCGGCGCCGTCTACGTCGACTACGGCACCCAGCGCCGCATCCCCAAGGCGAGCGCCCACTGGTACGCGGAGGTGATCCGCGCGAACGCCTTGCCGGCGGGGCGCTGAGGACCCGCCGAGGATCCGCCGAGGGCGGGACGGGGGACGGGGAGGGGCGGGGGGAGGCCGGAGGACCGGCCGGAGGACCGGCCGGAGGGACGGTCGGCCGGCGGACTGGTCGGCCGCACGACCGGTCGGCCCGGGAGGACCGCCGCGCCCCCGCCCCGCCCCCCGCCCTCGTGCGTGCCCCGTGCGTCCCCCGGGCGTGCTCCGTGCGTCCCCCGCCGGGGTGGTCCCGCGGCGGAGGGGGCACGATGACGGGGGAGGGGGCGGTAGGCCGCAGGCTGTTACATTCCTGGCCTGACGGCTGCGAACGGAAGGCGCGACTATGGTCAACGGCGGGCGGAACCGTGGCGGTCGGCGGCCCACCCTGGAGGAGGTCGCCGCCCGGGCCGGTGTGGGCCGCGGCACGGTCTCGCGGGTGATCAACGGCTCGCCCCGGGTCAGCGACGCCACCCGCGCCGCCGTCGAGGCGGCCGTCGCCGAACTCGGCTACGTCCCCAACACCGCCGCCCGCGCCCTGGCCGCCAACCGCACCGACGCGATCGCGCTGGTGGTGCCCGAACCGGAGACGCGGTTCTTCGCCGAGCCGTACTTCTCCGACATGCTGCGCGGTGTGGGCGCCGAACTCGCCGACACCGAGATGCAGTTGCTGCTGACCTTCGCGGGCGGCGACCGCGAGCGGCGGCGGCTCGCCCAGTACCTGGCCGCGCACCGGGTGGACGGGGTGCTGCTGGTGTCCGTGCACGCCGACGACCCGCTGCCCGACCTGGTGGCCCAGCTGGAGATCCCGGCCGTGATCAGCGGCCCGCGCTCGGCGGCGGAGACCCTGCCCTCGGTGGACTCGGACAACTACGGCGGCGCGCGCTCGGCGGTGGAGCACCTGCTGGCCGGCGGCCGGCGCCGGATCGCCCACATCACCGGCCACCTGGACGTCTACGGCGCCCAGCGACGCGTCGACGGCTACCGCGACGCGCTGCGCGAGGCGGGCCTCGGGGTGGACGAAGTCCTGGTCGAACAGGGCGACTTCACGGAGGAGGGCGGACGGCGCGCGATGGCGCGGCTGCTGGACAACGCGCCCGACGTGGACGCCGTCTTCGCCGGTTCGGACGTCACCGCGGCCGGCGCCCGGCAGGTGCTGCGCGAACGGGGCCGCCGTACCCCCGAGGACGTGGCCCTGGTCGGCTACGACGACTCGGCCATCGCCCGGCACATGGACCCGCCGCTGACCAGCGTCCGCCAGCCCATCGAGGAGATGGGCCGCGCCATGATCGACCTGCTCCTGACGGAGATCGCCGACCGCCGCCTGGCCGGCGCCCCCGCCCACGAACCCCACCACGCGGTACTCCCGACGGAACTGGTGGTGCGGGCGTCGTCATAACGGCGGTCTCACGCGGCAGGGCGCCGGATCGGGCGGTGTGCGCCGGTCCGCTCACCACCCGCCGAGTGCCAGCCGCCACACCACCTCCCCGTCCGCCCTCTCGTCGGTCGGCGCGAGCCCGGCGGCGCGGGCGACGGCGGCGGAGGCCCGGTGCTCCGGGTGGATGTGCGCGAGGACCAGACCGACGCCCCGCCGCTCCAGCAGCCCGACCAGCCCGCGCGCCGCCTCCGAGGCGAATCCGCGCCCCTGCCAGGCGGTGCCGACCACCCAGGCGACCTCGGCGACCGAGCCGCCGGCGGTCACGGTGGCCTGCACGGTCCCCACCAGCCGACAGGGCCGCTCCCGCGTCCGCAGGACCCAGTTGCACCAGGAGACCTCGGGGTCCGGCGACCCGCCCGCCAGCCGCGCGTACCGCTCGCGCAACCGCGCCGCCCCGAGCGGCGCACCCCCGATGAACTCGTGCAGCGCCGGATCGGCCAGCACCTCTGCCATCTCCCCGGCGTGTCCCGCCTCCAGCGGCACCAGCTCGAGACGAGCGGTGCGGACGAACTCGGCACGCATACGACCCCTGACCCGGAATGGTTCACAACGGCGCGGACCCGAACGGAATTTCACCGGACGGGCGGCGGTTCCACCCGTCGGACCCCACCCGAGGACACGGCCGGCCGGCTGCCGAGGACCACTCCGACGACCTCTGGAGCGCCCACGCCATGACCCGATCGTTCCTCTTCCTCCTCGCGGGCGCCCGTGCGGACGGCAACTCGGAACTGCTCGCCCGTACGGCGGCGGAGCAACTGCCCGGCGGCACGGGCAGCGCCGGCTGGACCTGACGCGGCTGCGCCTGCCGGACTTCACGGACGAGCGGCACACCGGGAAGCCGCCACGCGCGGAAGCGGAGGACGAGACGCTGCTGCGGCGGGCGACGCTCGCCGCCACCGACATCGTGATCGTACGAGGAGTAGAGGCCGTGGCCCGGCCCTGGACGCGGCGGGGGACACGAAGAAGGGCCGCTCCGTTCTCACGGAGCGGCCCTTCTTACCAGGGTGAGTGACGGGACTCGAACCCGCGGCATCCTGGACCACAACCAGGTGCTCTACCAGCTGAGCTACACCCACCATGACCGGAAGCGGTTCACTTGGTCGTTTCCCCGACCGGCCGAGAAAAAGTGTACAGGGTCCGAAGGGGTGCTCGCGCACGACTTTCGCGGCGCCCCTCCGCGGGGACCCGTTCAGCCCTGCTGAGCAGGCAGGACGTGCTTCGCGGCGATCGCCTTCGCGGTGTCGGAGTCCGGGCCCGGCGGCGGGACGAAGACCGCCTCGCGGTAGTACCGCAGCTCCGCGATGGACTCGCGGATGTCGGCGAGCGCCCGGTGGTTGCCGTTCTTCTCCGGGCTGTTGAAGTACGCCCTCGGGTACCAGCGCCGGGCCAGCTCCTTGATCGAGGAGACGTCGACGATGCGGTAGTGGAGGTAGCCCTCCAGGACCGGCATGTCGCGCAGCAGGAAGCCGCGGTCGGTGCCGACCGAGTTCCCGCACAGGGGCGCCTTGCCGGGCTCCTTCACATGCTCGCGGACGTAGGCGAGCACCTGCTCCTCGGCGTCCTTCAGGGTCGTGCCGCCGGGCAGCTCGGCGAGCAGGCCGGACGCGGTGTGCATCTGGCGCACCACCTCCGGCATCGTCTCCAGCGCGGCGTCCGGCGGGCGGATGACGATGTCGACTCCCTCGCCGAGCACGTTCAGCTCGGAGTCGGTGACGAGGGCGGCCACCTCGATGAGAGCGTCGTCGGACAGCGAGAGGCCGGTCATCTCGCAGTCGATCCACACCATGCGATCGTTCATGTGTGCAACCTTACGGCGAGCGGCCCCCGGCCGGACCCGCCGTGCACCGCCGCGACGGCACACGGCGCGGGAAGAGGCACGGGACGCGAACGGGCGGGCGCCCCCAGGACGCCCGCCCGCTCCTCGCTCAGCTGCCGGACCGCTGCCCCGGCAGGCTCGCCGACAGGGCCCCCGCCGGCGTCCGCCGGGCCTGGTGCGGCACCGGGCCGTCGGAGTGCAGCGACGACGGCACCGGACCCGCGGGCTGCGGCATGCCCACCGGTCCGGCCGGAGCCGGTCCGGCGAGGCCCTGGCCGTTCGGGCCCGGCCCGCCCGGCCCCAGCGGCTCCTCGCCCTCGCCCGGCCGCTCGCCCTGCGGGCGGCGCGCCCGGTACGCGGCCCGGTAGGCGGCCGGGGACGACCCCAGCTGCCGCCGGAAGTGGCCGCGCAGCGCCACGGGGGAGCGGAAGCCGCAGCGGCCCGCCACCTCGTCCACCGAGTAGTCCGACGTCTCCAGCAGCCGCTGCGCCTGCAGCACCCGCTGGGTGATCAGCCACTGCAGCGGGGCGCTGCCGGTGAGCGAGCGGAAGCGGCGGTCGAACGTCCGCCGGCTCATGTACGCGCGCGCCGCCAGCGTCTCCACGTCGAACTGCTCGTGGAGGTGCTCCAGCGCCCAGGCGACGACCTCGGCGAGCGGGTCGGCGCCGATCTCCTCGGGTAAAGACCTGTCGAGATAGCGCTCCTGCCCGCCGCTGCGGCGCGGCGGGACCACCAGCCGGCGGGCCAGCGCGCCGGCCGCCTCGTTGCCGTGGTCCGTGCGCACGATGTGCAGGCACAGGTCGATCCCGGCCGCGGTGCCCGCCGACGTCAGCACATCGCCGTCGTCGACGAACAGCTCCCGCGGATCGACGTGCACCGACGGGTAGCGCTTGGCCAGCGTCGGCGCGTACATCCAGTGGGTGGTCGCGGGACGGCCGTCCAGCAGGCCTGCGGCGGCCAGGACGAACGCCCCGGTGCACAGGCCGACGATGCGGGCCCCCTCTTCGTGCGCCCGGCGCAGCGCGTCGAGCGCCTCCGCGGGCGGCGGCGAGGTGATCGAACGCCAGGCCGGCACGACGACCGTGCCCGCCCGCGAGATCGCCTCCAGGCCGTGTGGCGCGGTGAGTTCCAGGCCCCCTGTGGTCCGCAGCGGGCCGTCCTCGCCGGCCGCCACCAGCAGGCGGTAGCGCGGCACTCCGGCGTCCTGGCGGTCGATCCCGAACACCGAAAGCGGTATGGAACTCTCGAAGATGGGGCCGCCGCTGAACAGCAGCACCGCGACGATCTCCTTGCGGCGTCGCCCGGAAAGCTTCCGGGCCGCGGCATCCGGCGCGGCAGTGGAGTCGTGGCTCATACTGCTAAGCCCCCCTCGGTGGTCGCGGCTCCTCGGTTGTGTCGCTCCTGCACGTTTCCCCTCGGTCCTGCACGAGTCCCCCGCCGTAAAGACAGTCAAGATCGAATCTACTGTGTCCAGCCGTGCGCCAGTGGCCAGTTCACCACCCGGCACATTGTCGACATGGCAACTTGGCGTGAAGCATTCGATCACGAAGCGTCGCACTAGCGCGGCGCGCAGGGAAGTGCGCCTCGTCGCGGTGGCCAATCCACGTAGGGTGCGCAGACCCCCTGTGGCCCTTTCCGTGCAGGTCGAACGGGGGTTGGGGGGTACTTCGGCCAGGGAAAGCACAACTCAGAGAAGTTGGCTGAAAAGATACGGGCGGGGGCGCGGAAACCGGTCAGTCAGCCGGTGTAGTTCCGCCGGGGTGCCGGTGGCCCCGGTGAGCCCCCGTACCGGTCCGCCGCCGCCGGCCGCGGTGCGGTACGCGTTCCTCGGCGCGCAGCCGGGCCGCCCCGCGCTCCGACTGGCGCAGCAGGACGCGGCAGGCTCCGGTCACGGCCGCCAGCCCCAGCGCGGTCCCGGCGGCGTCGGCCGGCGGCGTGCCGTACCAGAGCAGGACCGCCGGTACGAGCGCGCAGCTGAAGGCCGCCCAGCGGAGCACCTCGGTCACGCCGCCGTCGGTCGGACCGCCGTCGCCGTCGGCCGTCCCCGGCGGTGGCGGCGGCGCGGGGCGGGTCCCAGCTGCGGGGCGGCCGCCCGGGTCGCCGGGAACACCGGTCGCACCCGGGACAGTACGGGGTCCGGACACGGCGCGCTCCCTGATTGCTCCCGGCGACGGCTCGCCGGGTTCAACGCCGGTTCGGTCCGTCGGTCACTGTCCGGAGCCGACGGGCCTCTCCGCGACCGTCCCGCGCGCCCCTTTCCGTGACCTCCCGCGCGCCCTCCGCACGTCGCGCGCCGCCCGCGCGCCGGTCCCGCACCGGACCCGCGCCCCGATACGTACCGCCCTGTCAGGGCCTCCCGCCTTCCCCCACATGCCCCTCTTCAATCCCACTGGCCCCACCGGAACCTCCACGCTCCGGCCATGGCCCGTTCATAGCGCGCAAACCGCCTGTACGGGGCAGCAACCATTGCGTTACGGGCGCGCGTCGTGCATGCTCCGGTGAACCGCGCCGAACCGCCACGGAGAGTGCGCGGAATCTGGGCTAGAAAGGCTTGGCGCCGTACCCTTGGGGGTATGGGGACGGGAAGACGATTCCCGGACACAGCTTCGCCGCAGACTGTCGTCCCCGACTAAGGATCACATCGCCGAGACAGCCATGGCCGGTCACGAATTCTTCGAACCCGCGGACCGCAAGCGGCCGGTCGCCGACCCCACGGCGGCCGATCCCCTGGCGGCGCAAGAGCCACGCCACCCCTGCGATCCGGCGTTCAAGCACGGCGTCGTCGTCGGTTTCGACGGGTCCGACTCCAGCGAGCGCGCCCTCGCCTACGCGATCGGGATGGCCCACCGCACCCGCTCCGGTCTGATCATCGTCCATGTCGCCAACCGGCTGCCCACCACGGTGTGGGCCGGCTGCGAGCCACCCGTCTTCGTGGACGTGCCCGACCACCGCACCGAGGTCCTCGGCCTGGAGCTGGCGTGCGCGGAGTACCTCGCCGAGGTGCCGTGGATCCTGGTCGAGCGCGGCGGCGACATCTGCCACGAGCTGGAAGAGGTCGGCAAGGAGTACGCGGCGGACGCCATCGTCGTCGGCACCACCCACGGGCTCGTGGGCCGGATCTTCGGCTCGGTGGCCGGGCGGCTCGCCAAGCGCGCGCAGCGGCCGGTCGTCGTCATCCCGTAGACCGTCCCCGGCCATCCGCGGACCGCCCACGGCCACCCGTACGCCGTCCTCGGTCACCCGCCCTTCCCGGCCATTCCGTACGCCGTCCCCGTGGCTCGCGGGAGCGGCTTCGGCTCTCCCCAACTCGCCTGTGCGACCGGGCACTTCGAGGTGCGAACCTACTCGCGCGTAGAGGTGTTCGTGCCTTTGTGAAGGGCATATACCGGTCACCGCACAACTGCACACAGGCATGAAGGGAGCCCGCCGTGGCCAACGACGTCTCTGCGGGAAGCGCGACCACCACCATCGCCGGCCGACTCGCCCTCTTCGTCACCCTGCTGGCCTTCGGCCTCGGGAACACGAGGGTCGTCCACTCCGTCACCGCCGCCGACGCCGTGACGGTGGCTCACTACATAGGCGGAGCAGCCCTGTTCCTCATAGGACTGCTCGCCTTCCACGACCGCGACACCGCCTCCGGCACGGCCTTCACGGCCTTCGGCGCCCTCTGGTTCACCTGGGCGCTCTCGGCCGGCGGGCCGTCCTCCGCCAACGCCGGGGGACTGTTCCTGGTCCTGTTCGCCGCGGTGGTCCTCACACTGACCCTCGCGGCCGGCGATCAGCTCACCCAGGCCGGGTACGGGCTGTTCCTGGTCTCGCTGGTCCTGCTCGCCATCGCCGACTTCGCCGGGAACGACGGGCTCGGCAAGGTGGGCGGCTGGTTCTCCGTGGCCGCGGGAGCGGTGGTCTGGTACGCGGCCACCGCCGCGCTCGCGCACTGGCCCACGGCGTTCTCGCGTCGCGCTGCCCGCCGGGGGGTGACGGCCACCGGCTAGCCGCGCGGGCCGGGGGGTGGGCGGCTCCCCGGCATGCGGGGCGGCCCCCCACGTGGTCGGTGGCGACACGTGGGGGGCCGTTCTGTTTCGTCGGCCTCTGCGGGGCCGTTCTGTCCGTGGGCTCTGTTCGTCGCCCGCGCGGGGGAGTCCTACTCCACCGTCACCGACTTCGCCAGGTTGCGCGGCTTGTCGATGTCGCGGCCCAGGGCCAGGGCCGTGTGGTACGACAGGAGCTGGAGCGGGATGCCCATGAGGATCGGGTCCAGCTCGTCCTCGTTCTTCGGGACGACGATCGTCTGGTCGGCCTTCTCCTGCACCTGGTGGGCGACGGCGAGGATCTTGCCGCTGCGGGCCTTGATCTCCTCCAGGGCCGCGCGGTTCTTCTCCAGCAGGTCGTCGTCCGGCACGATCGCGACCGTCGGCAGCGCGGGCTCGATCAGGGCCAGCGGGCCGTGCTTCAGCTCGGAGGCCGGGTAGGCCTCGGCGTGGATGTAGGAGACCTCCTTGAGCTTCAGGGAGGCCTCGCGGGCCACCGGGTAGCCGCGCACCCGGCCGATGAAGAGCATCGAGCGGGCGTCCGCGTAGCCCTCGGCCAGCCGCTTGATCTCCTCCTCCTGCTTCATGATCTCGGTGATCTGCTCGGGCAGGCGGCGCAGGCCCTCGATGATCCGCTTGCCGTCGCGCACCGACAGGTCGCGGATGCGGCCGAGGTGCAGGGCGAGCAGCGCGAAGGCGACGCAGGTGTTGGTGAAGCACTTGGTGGACACCACGCACACCTCGGGGCCGGCGTGCACGTAGATGCCGCCGTCCGCCTCGCGGGCGATCGCGGAGCCGACGACGTTGACGACGCCGAGCACCCGCGCGCCCTTGCGCTTGAGTTCCTGCACGGCGGCCAGCACGTCGTAGGTCTCGCCGGACTGGGAGACCGCGATGTAGAGGGTGTCGGGGTCCACGACCGCGTTGCGGTAGCGGAACTCGGAGGCCGGCTCGGCGTCGGCGGGGATCCGGGCCAGCTCCTCGATCATCTGCGCGCCGATCATGCCGGCGTGGTACGAGGTGCCGCAGCCGAGGATCTTCACCCGGCGCACCGCGCGCGCCGCGCGGGCGTCGAGGTTGATGCCGCCGAGGTGCACGGTGGCGAACCGGTCGTCGATCCGGCCGCGCAGCACCCGGTCCACGGCCTCGGCCTGCTCGTGGATCTCCTTGTGCATGTACGTGTCGTGGCCGCCCATGTCGTACGACTCGGCCTCCCACTCCACGGTGGTCGGCTCGGCCGTCGTACGGGTGCCCTCGGTGGTGTACGTGCGGAAGTCGTCGGCCTTGAGGGTGGCCATCTCGCCGTCGTCGAGGGTGACTATCTGGCGGGTGTGGGCGACCAGCGCGGCGACGTCGGAGGCGACGAACATCTCCTTCTCGCCGATGCCGAGGACGACCGGCGAGCCGTTGCGGGCGACGACGATGCGGTCGGCGAAGTCGGCGTGCATGACGGCGATGCCGTAGGTGCCCTCGACCAGGCGGACCGCGGCGCGGACCTTCTCCTCCAGCGTCGCGGCCTCGGAGCGGGCGATGAGGTGGACCAGGACCTCGGTGTCGGTCTCGGAGAGGAACTCGACGCCGTCCGCCTCCAGCTTGCGGCGCAGGTCGGCGGCGTTGTCGATGATGCCGTTGTGCACGACGGCGACCTTCTGGTCGGCCGACATGTGCGGGTGGGCGTTCACGTCGGAGGGGGCGCCGTGCGTGGCCCAGCGGGTGTGGGCGATGCCGGTGGTGCCCTTGAAGCGCGCCGGGACCTTGGCCTCCAGGTCGCGGACCCGGCCCTTGGCCTTGACCATCTTCAGACCGGGCGCCTTCGGCGAGGTGACGACGATGCCCGCGGAGTCGTAGCCGCGGTACTCCAGGCGCTGCAGGCCTTCCAGGAGCAGCGGCGCGACGTCACGCTTGCCGATGTATCCGACGATTCCGCACATAAAGACGTATTCCTCAGGGTTGGAGGGCGGGGGACTCAGCCGTAGACGATGCGGCGCAGCTGGCGGAGGGACAGCTCCGGCGGCGCGACCGCGCGGTACTTCAGGTCCGTCCCGATCCGTTCGAAGATCTCCGCGTTCACCAGGCCCTGCGCCTGGAGTTCGCGGTGGCGGCGACGGACGAACTCCTCGGTCGTCTCGTCGAAGTAGGCGAGCACGTCCTGGATCACCCGCAGCGCCTCGCCCCGGCTCAGCGGCGTGGAACGCGTCAGATGATCTACAAGTTCGTCGTGCACCCGGTAGATCCTGGGGTACCGGCGATACTTTCGCAAGAATCTTGCCCGATTTCGGGCAGGCGCCTCTTGGGGTTCTTGTGAACTCCTGTTCGCATGCTGTCCACTCGGCGGCCCGCGTCCCGTCGCGCGGGTGCACCATTTTCAGACGCCATGGACATTCCTCGCATGGGCGTTCCCGAGCAGCTGGCCGACCGCATGAGCATGGCCGAGCAGCACGAGTACCTGCGCTCCAAGTTCTCGCGGCGCACGATGATGAGAGGCGGCGCGGTCACTCTCGGCGCCGTCGCCGGTGGCGCGTTCCTGACGGGCACCGCCGCCCAGGCCGCCGTCCCGGCCCAGCGCACCACCCCCTCCGCGGCCCCCTCGACGCAGCACGTCGACGGCGCCTACGTCGCCCCGTTCGGCCGCCACCTGGCCTACGGCAACGACCCGCGCACCGAGATCACCGTCTCCTGGCAGGTCCCGGTCGCCGTCAAGAAGCCGTTCATCCGCATCGGCGCCCACCCCTGGGACCTCTCCCGCAAGATCGAGGCCGAGGTCCGCACCCTCTACACCCCGGCCGGCGTCGGCGCGAGCGGCGACCACACGCAGTACTACCTGCACGCCAAGCTCACCCACTTGCGCCCCGGCCGGACCTACTACTACGGCGTCGGCCACCAGGGCTTCGACCCGGCCCAGGCGCACCTGGCCGGCACCCTCGGCACCTTCACCACCGCCCCCGACCACAAGGCGCCGTTCACCTTCACCGCCTTCGGCGACGAGGGCGTCGGCTACCACGGCCTGGCCAACAACAGCCTGCTGCTCGGCCAGAACCCGGCCTTCCACCTGCACGCCGGCGACATCGCCTACGCCGACCCGTCCGGCGCCGGCAAGACCGCCGACACCGGCTTCGACTCGCGCACCTGGGACCAGTTCCTCGCCCAGACCGAGTCGGTCGCCAAGCAGATCCCGTGGATGCCCGCCTACGGCAACCACGACATGGAGGCCTGGTACTCGCCCAACGGCTACGGCGGCGAGGACGCCCGCTGGACCCTGCCCGACAACGGCCCCGACGCCGAGAACCTGCCGGGCGTCTACTCCTTCGTCTACGGCAACACCGCGGTCATCTCGCTGGACGCCAACGACATCTCCTTCGAGATCCCCGCCAACCTCGGCATCTCCGGCGGCACCCAGACCAAGTGGCTGGAGGCGCAGCTGAAGAAGTTCCGCGCCTCCCGGGACGTCGACTTCGTCGTCGTCTTCTTCCACCACTGCGCCTACTGCACCTCCACCGCGCACGCCTCGGAGGGGGGCGTGCGCCAGGAGTGGGTGCCGCTGTTCGAGAAGTACTCCGTGGACCTGGTCATCAACGGCCACAACCACCAGTACGAGCGCACCGACGTCATCAAGGCCGGCGCGGTCACCAAGAAGCTCCCGATCGGCGCCACCGCCTACCCGGAGACCGAGGGCGTCGTCTACGTCACCGCCGGCGCGGCGGGCCGCAGCCTGTACGCCTTCACCGCCCCCGACTCCTACGAGGGCCACGAGCACGAGGTCGAGTCGGTCGCCTCCTTCGTCAACACCAAGGACGGCAAGAAGAACGAGACGGTCACCTGGTCGCGCGTGCGCTACCTCGACTACTCCTTCCTGCGCGTGGACGTCCAGCCCGCCGCGCGCGGCCGGTACGCCACGCTGACGGTGCGCGGCATCGCCGAGACCGGCGAGCAGATCGACCACTTCACGGTGGCCCGCCGGGCGAAGTAACGCCCGCCGCCCCGCAGGTTCCCCGCCTCGCCGGTTCCCCGCCCGCCGCCGGGGGACCGCCGACCGCTGCCCGGCTCCCGCCCGTCGCCGACGGAGGGCGCCGGGCAGCGCCGTTCCCGTGCCGCCCTACGGATGATTTCGCCGGGGGAGAGACGGTTCGGCCGCTGCTGCGGGACAGTGGTCAATAGCCTCGGGCCGTGCACCAGGCCCCTGTCCTCGTCCGAACGTAAAGGGAGCGCATGTGAGACGGCACCACAGCACGACTCCCCGCACGCACCGCGAACTCCACCCGACCCCCCGCCCCCGCAAGCCGGTCGGCTTCCGGCCGGCCCGCGCGGCCCGCGCCCTCGGCGCGCTGCTGCTCGTCTCCGCGGCCGGCGCCTGCGCCGTGGGCGCCGCCCCCGCCGGGCACGAGAACGCCGTACGGGAGAACGCCGCGCGGGCGAGCGCCGCGCACAGCCGCGCGGCCGTGACCCCGCTCGACCAGGTGATCCCCGCGCCCGCCTCCGTGCGGCCCGGCGGATCCCCGTACCGGCTCACCGCCGGCGCCCGGATCCGCGTGGACGACGCGCCCGCGGTCCGCGCGGTCGGCCAGTACCTCGCGGACGTCCTGCGCCCGTCGACCGGCTACCGGCTGCCGCTGACCACGCACGCCGCCGCCGGCATCCGACTGCGCCTGGCCGAAGGACCGTTCGGCGCCGAGGGCTACCGCCTCGACAGCGGCCCCGCCGGGGTGACCCTCACCGCCCGCGAACCGGCCGGCCTCTTCCACGGCGTGCAGACCCTGCGGCAACTGCTGCCCGCCGCCGTGGAGAAGAAGACCGTGCAGCCCGGCCCCTGGAAGGTCGCCGGCGGCACCGTCACCGACACCCCGCGCTACGCCTACCGGGGCGCCATGCTCGACGTCTCCCGGCACTTCTTCACCGTCGCGCAGGTCAAGCGCTACATCGACGAACTCGCCCTGTACAAGGTCAACGAGCTGCATCTGCATCTGAGCGACGACCAGGGCTGGCGCATCGCGATCGACTCCTGGCCGCGCCTGGCGTCCTACGGCGGCTCCACCCAGGTCGGCGGCGGCCCCGGCGGCCACTACACCAAGGCCGACTACCAGGAGATCGTCCGCTACGCCGCCTCCCGCTATCTGGAGGTCGTCCCCGAGATCGACATGCCGGGCCACACCAACGCGGCCCTCGCCTCCTACGCCGACCTCAACTGCGACGGCGTCGCGCCCCCGCTCTACACCGGCACCAACGTCGGCTTCAGCTCCCTGTGCGCGGGCAAGGAGATCACCTACAAGTTCGCCGAGGACGTGATCCGCGAGCTGGCTGCCCTCACCCCGGGCCGCTATCTGCACATCGGCGGCGACGAGGCGCACTCCACCAGCCACGAGGACTACACGACGGTCATGAACCGCGTGCAGCCCCTCGTCGCCGAGTACGGCAAGACGGTCATCGGCTGGCACCAGCTGACCGGCGCCACCCCCGCCAAGGGCGCCCTCGCGCAGTACTGGGGCCTGGACTCCACCAGCGCGGCCGAGAAGGAGCAGGTCGCGCGGGCCGCGCGGAACGGCACCGGGCTGATCCTCTCCCCGGCCGACCGGGTCTACCTCGACATGAAGTACACCAAGGACACCCCGCTCGGCCTCGCCTGGGCCGGCTATGTCGAGGTGCGGCGCTCCTACGACTGGGACCCGGCGACCTATCTGCCCGGCGCGCCCGCCTCCGCGGTACGGGGCGTGGAGGCGCCGCTGTGGTCGGAGACGCTGGCCACCTCCGCCCAGCTGGACACGATGGCCTTCCCGCGGCTGCCCGGCGCCGCCGAACTCGGCTGGTCGCCCGCGGCCACGCACGACTGGGACGCCTACAAGGTCCGGCTCGCCGCGCAGGCGCCGCGCTGGGACGCCCTGGGCATCGGCTACTACCGCTCGCCCCAGGTGCCCTGGCCGAGCAGCTGACCGGCGCACAGCGCGACGGGCGCCCCGGAGGACCGTACTCCGGGGCGCCCGCCCGTTCCCGGCGGCTGCGGCGGTGTGCTCGCGCACCCTCGCGGGCCGTCGCCGGGAATGCTCCTGACGCGAGATCAGGGTGTTGTGTACGCGGCGGTCAGGAGACCTTCTTCGCCGTCTCGATGGCCTTGGCGAGGTCCTCCAGCAGCGGCACGCACTTGTCGTAGGACAGGATCGGCTCCGGGTTGCGGGCGATGACCTGGTTCGCCTTGACCGCGGGGAGCTTCTTCCAGGTGGCCTGGGTGATGGCGGCGGGCTGGATGGCCGAGGTGCGGTTGTCCATCATGATGATGTCCGCCGCGTACTTGTCGACGTTCTCCCAGCTCAGCGACTCGTACCAGCCGCCGCCCTTGGCCTTGGCCTGCTCGGGCGGCTCGACGAGGTTCACGCCGAGCGCCTTGAAGTACTCCAGGTCGATGGAGAGGTTGGAACCGGAGACGTAGAACAGGTCCTGGCTGGCGGAGCCGACCAGCACCTTGATGTCGGGCTTGGCCTTGGCGGCGGCGCGCAGCCGGGCGGCGGCGTCCTCGAAGCGCTTCTTGGCCTGCTTGACCTTCTCGGTGTCCACGTCGGCGCCGAGCGACTTCGCCAGCGCGAGCATGCGCTCCAGCGGCTGGGTGAGCTGGCGGTCGTAGACGGAGACGCCGACCGAGGGGGCGCCGACGGCGAGGATCTTCTTCTTCGACTCCTCCGGGACGTACCAGAGGGTGCCCGCGCTGTCGAACATCGTGGAGATCAGCAGATCGGGGGCGAGGGAGGCGTACTTCTCGATGTTGAACTGGCCCCACTCGTTGCCGAGGACCGTCACCTTGGTGACGTCCATGTCGCCGGCCTGGACGTCGGCCTTGCCGTCCTTGGTCGTGGTGGGACCGAAGACGCCCTTGACCGGGACGCCGTAGTCGTACAGCGCGGCGGCGACGCCGACGAAGGCGACGATGTTCGAGGGGACCTTGTCGGCCTTCGCCGTCTGCCCGCGGTCGTCCTTGAAGGACCAGGGGCCGGACTTCGCCGCGCTCCCCTTGCCGCTGTCCGACCCGCCGTCCTTGCCGTCCCCGTCGCCGCAGGCGGCGAGCGCGGCGCCGAGGCCGATGGCACCGCCGGCGGCGAGGATGCCGCGGCGGGAGAGACGGGGGATACGGGGCTGGGACATGGGCGTGCTGCTTTCGAACGGGGCGGGGAACCGCCGGTGAGGTTCGAAGGTAGGTTAGCCTAACCTCATCCTCTGTCCAGGGCCGGGGGACCCCGCCCGTCCGGGCGTCAGGGGCGGCCGCTCAGCTCGTAAGGCCCAACTCCCGCGCGATCAGCATGCGTTGCACCTCACTGGTGCCCTCGCCGATCTCCAGGATCTTCGAGTCGCGCCACATCCGGGCCACCGGGTACTCGTTCATGAAGCCGTAGCCGCCGTGGATCTGCGTGGCGTCGCGGGCGTTGTCCACCGCGATCGTCGACGAGTACAGCTTCGCCAGCGCCGCCTCCTTCTTGAACGGCTCGCCCGCCACCAGCCGGTAGGCCGCGTCCCGCCAGGCCAGCCGGGAGGTGTGCGCCTTCATCTCCATGTCGGCGATCTTGAACTGGATCGCCTGGTTGGCGCCGATCGGCTTGCCGAAGGCGTGCCGCTCCTTGGCGTACTTCACCGACTCGTCCACGCAGCCCTGCGCCAGGCCGGTCGCCAGCGCCGCGATCGCGATGCGCCCCTCGTCCAGGATGCGCAGGAACTGCGCGTAGCCGCGGCCCTGTTCGCCCAGCAGGTTGGCGGCCGGCACCCGCACGTCCTGGAAGGACAGCTCACGGGTGTCCGAGGCGTTCCAGCCGACCTTGGAGTAGGCGGGCGCCACCGTGAAGCCGGGCGTCCCGGAGGGGACGATGATCGAGGAGATCAGCGGCCGGCCGTCGCTCTTGCGGCCGGTGACCGCCGTGACCGTCACCAGACCGGTGATGTCCGTGCCGGAGTTGGTGATGAAGCACTTGGCGCCGTTGATGACCCACTCGCCGCTCTCCTCGTCCAGGCGGGCCGTGGTGCGGGTGGCGCCCGCGTCCGAGCCGCCGTCCGGCTCGGTCAGGCCGAACGCGCCGAGGATCTCGCCCGCGCACAGCTTCGGCAGCCACTGGCGCTTCTGCTCCTCGGTGCCGAACAGATGGATCGGCATGGCGCCCAGCGAGACGCCCGCCTCCAGGGTGATGGCCACGGACGAGTCCACCCGGGCCAGCTCCTCCAGGGCGATGCCGAGCGCCAGGTAGTCGCCGCCCATGCCGCCGTACTCCTCCGGGAACGGCAGCCCGAACAGGCCCATCCGGCCCATCTCCCGCACGATCTCGTACGGGAACTCGTGCCGCTCGTAGAAGTCGCCGATCTTCGGCGCCACGACGTCGTGCGCGAACTCCTCCACCGTACGGCGGAGTTCCTCCAGCTCGGGGGTGAGGCGGTGGTTCATCACTGCTCCTTGTGGGAGAGGGCACGCAGGGTGCGGGAGGGACTGGGCCGGCCGAGCCGGGCGGCCATCCACTCGCTCGTGGCGGTGAGACGGCCGAGGTCGACTCCGGTGTCGATGCCGAGGCCCCGCAGCATCCACACCAGGTCTTCGGTGGCGAGGTTGCCGGTGGCGGACTTGGCGTACGGGCAGCCGCCGAGGCCGCCGGCGGAGGCGTCCACGGTGGTGACGCCGTGCTGGAGCGCGGCCAGGGTGTTGGCGAGCGCCTGGCCGTAGGTGTCGTGGAAGTGCACGCCGAGCGCGGCGGTGGGCACCCGCCGCTCGTTCAGCGCGGAGAGCAGTTCCAGGACGTGGCCGGGGGTGGCCACGCCGATCGTGTCGCCGAGGCTCAGCTCGTCGCAGCCCATGTCGAGCAGCGCCCGGCACACCCGCACCACCTGGTGGACCGGGACCGCGCCCTCCCACGGGTCGCCGAAGCACATCGACAGATAGCCGCGCACATGGGCGCCGGAATCCTTCGCGCGCGCCACCACCGGCTCGAACATGGCCAGCGCCTCGTCCACCGTGCGGTTGAGATTGGCCTTGGCGAAGGACTCGGTGGCGCTGGCGAAGACGGCGATCCGGGACGCGCCCAGCGACAGCGCCCGCTCGAGGCCGCGTTCGTTGGGCACCAGCACCGGCAGGTCCACCGGGAGACCGGCGACCTGCGGGAACAGCTCCTCGGCGTCGGCCAGCTGGGGCACCCACTTGGGGTGGACGAAGCTGGTCGCCTCGATCGTCGTCAGACCGGCGTCGGCCAGGCGGCGGATGAACTCCGCCTTCACCTCGGTCGGCACGGCCGTCTGCTCGTTCTGCAGGCCGTCGCGCGGGCCCACCTCGTGGATCCTGACCCGGGCGGGCAGGTCCGGGGCGGGCACCACCATGGGCAGCGGCTCGGCCGCGGGGGCGCCGGCCGCGGGGGTGCCGTCGCTCATCGCCGCACCGTCCCTTCCTCGTCGTCGTGCGACGCCTCGTCGTGCGGCGCGATGACCGCGAGGACCTGGTCCATGGCGACCGTCGTGCCCGGCGAGACGTCCAGCTCGGTGACCGTGCCGGCGTGCGGGGCGGAGATGACGTGCTCCATCTTCATCGCCTCCACCACCAGCAGGCTCTGGCCCGCCGTCACCTCGTCGCCGACGGCCACCTTCACCACCGTCACCGTGCCGGGCATGGGGGCGGTGAGCGAGTCGGCGCCGGCGTGGGCGGCGCGGGTGAGGGAGGCGGCGACCGGGTCGTGGTCGCGCACCTGCCAGGCCTCGCCGTCCCGGCCGAGCCAGTCGGCGGCGCGGTGGAAGGTGTGCCGCACCCCGTCCAGGACGACCGAGACCGTGTCGTCGGTGACCGTGTGGACGCCGCGCGGGACGTACTCCACCGGGTCGCTCACCCGCAGGTGGAAGGCGAGCGGCTTCGGCTCGCCGCCCAGCCGCCAGCCGCTCGGCACGGAGAACGGGTCCGTCCAGCCGGCGTCGTCGGCCTTCGGCCGCAGCGCGTCCAGCCGGACGGCGGCCGCCGCCTCGTACACCTCCTCGGGCACCTCGGTGGAGACCAGGTCGTCCACCACCCGCTCCACCAGACCGGTGTCCAGCTCGCCCGCCGCCACCGCCGGATGCGCCAGCAGACGGCGCAGGAACGCGGCGTTGGTCTGCACGCCGAGAGTGACGGTCTGCGCCAGGGCCGCGCGCAGCTTCCTGAGCGCGGTGGCGCGGTCGGGGCCGTAGGCGATCACCTTGGACAGCATCGGGTCGTAGAGGCTGCCGACCTCGGTGCCCTCGCTCAGCCCCGAGTCGGTGCGCACGCCGTCGCCCTCGGGCTCGTGCAGCTTGAGCACCGTGCCGCCGGAGGGCAGGAAGCCGCGCGCGGGGATCTCCGCGCACAGCCGGGCCTCCACCGCGTGCCCGGTGAGGGCGATGTCCTCCTGCGCGAAGGGCAGGTGCTCGCCGGCCGCCACCCGCAGCTGCCACTCCACCAGGTCCAGGCCGGTGATCAGCTCGGTGACCGGGTGCTCCACCTGGAGGCGGGTGTTCATCTCCATGAAGTAGTACGAGGAGGGGTCGCCGCCGGGGACGATGAACTCCACCGTGCCCGCGCCGCGGTAGCCGCAGGAGCGGGCCGCCTGGACCGCCGCCTCGCCCATCGCGGCGCGCGTCGCCTCGTCCAGCAGGACGCTCGGCGCCTCCTCGATGATCTTCTGGTGGCGGCGCTGCAGCGAGCACTCGCGCTCGCCGAGATGGATCACCCGGCCGTGGCCGTCGGCCAGGACCTGGATCTCGATATGGCGCGGGGTGTCCACCCAGCGCTCCACCAGCAGCGTGTCGTCGCCGAAGGAGGCGCGGGCCTCTCGGCGCGCGGCGGCGATCTCCTCGGCCAGCCGGTCCGCCTCGCGCACCAGCCGCATGCCCTTGCCGCCGCCGCCCGCCGACGGCTTCAGCAGCACCGGCATGCCGATCTCCCGGGCCGCCTCGGCGAGCTGGTCGTCGCTCAGCCCGGAGCCGCTGGAGCCGGGCACCACCGGCACCCCGGCCGCCCGCACCGTCTCCTTGGCCCGGATCTTGTCGCCCATCAGCGAGATCGCGTCGGCCGGCGGGCCGATGAAGACCAGCCCGGCCTCCTCGCAGGCGCGCGCGAAGCCGGCGTTCTCCGCCAGGAAGCCGTACCCCGGGTGGACCGCCTGCGCGCCGGTCAGACGGGCGGCCTCCAGCAGCCGCTCCACCGACAGATAGCTCTCGGCCGCGGGCGGCGGGCCGATCCGCACCGCCGTGTCCGCCTCGCGCACATGGCGGGCGTCCGCGTCGGCGTCGGAGAAGACCGCCACCGAGCGCACCCCTAGGGCGCGCAGGGTGCGGATCACCCGGACGGCGATCTCGCCGCGGTTGGCCACCAGAACTGTCTCGAACATGCTCACGAGATCCCCCTCACATCCGGAAGACGCCGAACTGGGGGTCGCCCAGCGGAGCGTTGGCGCACGCGGTCAGGGCCAGGCCCACCACCTGGCGGGTCTCCAGCGGGTCGATCACACCGTCGTCCCACAGCCGGGCGGTGGCGTAGTAGGCGTTGCCCTGGCGCTCGTACTGCGCGCGGATCGGCGCCTTGAAGGACTCCTCGTCCTCCGCGGGCCACTGCTCGCCGCGCGCCTCCAGCTGGTCGCGCTTGACGGTGGCGAGGACCGAGGCGGCCTGCTCGCCGCCCATCACGGAGATCTTGGCGTTCGGCCACATCCACAGGAAGCGGGGCGAGTAGGCCCGGCCGCACATGGAGTAGTTGCCCGCGCCGTACGACCCGCCGACGACGACCGTCAGCTTCGGCACCCGCGTGCAGGCGACCGCGGTGACCATCTTCGCGCCGTGCTTGGCGATGCCGCCCGCCTCGTAGTCCCGGCCGACCATGAAGCCCGAGATGTTCTGCAGGAACAGCAGCGGGATGCCGCGCTGGTCGCACAGCTCGATGAAGTGCGCGCCCTTCTGCGCCGACTCCGAGAACAGGATGCCGTTGTTGCCGATGATCCCCACCGGGTGGCCGTGGATCCGGGCGAAACCGGTGACCAGGGTCTGGCCGAACTCGGCCTTGAACTCCGCGAACCGCGAGCCGTCCACCACGCGCGCGATGATCTCCCGCACGTCGTAGGGGGTGCGGGAGTCGACCGGCACCGCGCCGTACAGCCCGAACGGGTCCACCTTCGGCTCCACCGGAGCGGTGACCTCCCAGGGCAGCGGGCCGCGCGCGGGCAGCGTGGCGACGATGTTCCGCACGATGCGCAGGGCGTGCGCGTCGTCCTCGGCGAGGTGGTCGGTGACGCCGGAGGTGCGGGAGTGCACCTCGCCGCCGCCCAGCTCCTCCGCCGTGACGACCTCGCCCGTGGCCGCCTTCACCAGCGGCGGGCCGCCCAGGAAGATCGTGCCCTGGTTGCGGACGATCACCGCCTCGTCGCTCATCGCCGGGACGTACGCCCCGCCCGCCGTGCAGGAACCGAGCACCGCCGCGATCTGCGGGATGCCCGCGCCGGACATCCGCGCCTGGTTGTAGAAGATCCGCCCGAAGTGCTCGCGGTCCGGGAACACCTCGTCCTGCATCGGCAGGAACGCGCCGCCGGAGTCCACCAGGTACAGGCACGGCAGCCGGTTCTCCAGCGCCACCTCCTGCGCCCGCAGATGCTTCTTCACCGTCATCGGGTAGTACGTGCCGCCCTTGACGGTGGCGTCGTTGGCGACGATCACGCACTCCCGGCCGCTGACCCGGCCGATGCCGGCGATCACCCCGGCGGCCGGGGCCTGCCCGTCGTACATCCCGTCGGCGGCCAGCGGCGCCAGCTCCAGGAACGGCGAACCGGGGTCGAGCAGCGCGTCCACCCGCTCGCGCGGCAGCAGCTTGCCGCGGGCGGTGTGCCGCGCCCGCGCCCTCTCGCCGCCGCCGAGCCGGGCCGCGGCCAGCTTGCCGCGCAGCTCCTCGACGAGCGCCCGGTGCGCCTGTTCGTTGGCCCGCCAGGCCTCCGACGCGGGGTCGGCCGCGCTCGTCAGCTCCGGTGCCTCGTGCATCCCTGTGGTCCCCTCACCCGGTGGTCGACGTGGTCCACTTGTTAATGAGCGTTAACCCATCGCCTTCAGGTTAACGAGCGCTAACGTCGCTGTCTAGAATTGTTCTCATGGCCATGCGAACCGACGCCCCCACCCGCCGCGAGCAGATCCTCAAAGAGGCCGCACGCCTGTTCGCCGAACGCGGGTTCCACGGCGTCGGCGTCGACGAGATAGGCGCCGCGGTGGGCATCAGCGGGCCCGGCCTGTACCGGCACTTCCCCGGCAAGGACGCGATGCTCGCGGAACTGCTGGTCGGCATCAGCGGCCGGCTGCTGACCGGAGCGAAGCGGCGCCTGGCGGAGGCGGACGGGGTGGCCGGGCCCGAGGCGGTCCTCGACTCGTTCATCGAGGGGCACATCGACTTCGCGCTCGACGACCGGCCCCTCATCACCTTGCACGACCGCGAGCTGGACCGCCTCCGGGACAGCGACCGCAAGCTCGTGCGGCAGTTGCAGCGGCAGTACGTGGAGCTGTGGGTGGAGGTGGTGCGGGAGGTGCACCCCGGGCTCAGTGAGCCCGCGGCGCGGTCCGCCGTGCACTCGGTGTTCGGGCTGCTGAACTCCACTCCGCATCTGGGGCGGCGGGGGGTGCTGCCCGGGCGGGGGGCCACGGCGGAGTTGCTGCATCGGATGGCGCGGGGGGCCTTCGCGGCGGCGTCGCCTC
>NZ_JAIOAB010000023.1 GCF_019890635.1 Streptomyces sennicomposti | reverse complement strand
CGTCACGTCAACTCCTTCAGGGGATCGGGCCGGACGGGGGCGGAGCGCGCGAGCCGCGCCGGCCAGCCGCGGGCGCGCAGCGCCGCGGCCAGCTCCGCCGCCCGGGCGGGGCCGACGAGCAGTTCGGCGGTGCCGAGCAGGTGGTCGGGCCCGTGCTCGATCGCGACGTCCCTGACGCTGACGCCCTCGGCGGCCACGTCCGCGAAGAGCCGGGCCAGTTCCCCGGGGGCGTCGCGTACGGTGACCGCGACCGTGCCGACGGCGCGCACGGGCGTCGGCGCGGGCCGTTCGGCTCCTCTGGCGAGGAGGGCGTGCAGACGCCGCAGGGCCGGCGCGGCGCGCTCGGCGTCGGTCTCGGTCTCCGTCTCGGTCTCGGTACCGAGGCCGGTCTCGGTACCGGCCTCGGCCGAGGCGAAGGGCTCCAGCGCCGCCATGGCCTCGTGGATGCCGGCGTCCAGGGCGCCGAGGTGGCGCAGGACCGCGTCCGCGTTCCCCGCGAGGAGGGCGCCCCAGGGCTCCGGGGCGGGAGACGCCGGGCGGGCGGGAGGGAGGCCCCGGTCGGCGAGCGGATGGCGAACGGCCGCGTCCTCGGACATCAACTCCTGCAGCAAGTAAGGTAGGTGTATAGTCCTGGCGACGATGTCGTCATGGCGCGCGGCGTCCACGAGGACGGGTGTCGCCCCGCAGAGGGCGACGAGTTCCAGCACGTCGTTCAGGGCCCGGGTGCCGGTGGCCTCGGTGGGCGTGAGCGCCCAGGGCCGGTCGCGGAGGAGGTCCTCGCGGGCGGCCAGCGCTCCGGTGTGCTCCGGTTCCGCCATCGGGTGGCCGCCGACGTAGCGGGTCATGTCGCAGGAGGCCCGCAACGCCTCGCGCTGGGGCCGCAGTTTGATGCCCGCCACATCGGTGTACGACCGGGCCGCACCCGTCTTCTGCAGGCGGCCGAGGGTCGGGGCGACGTCGTCCGGGGGCACGTCGAGCACGGCCACATCGGGCGGTGCGGCCGGCGGTTCGGCGGAGCCGGCGCCCAGGGAGACGGCGACGCGCAGGGCGTTGCGGTCGCCGTCCGCGAGGTGCACGGTCACGCCCGCCGCGCGCAGGGCCAGCGCCACGGAGGTGCCGACGCAGCCGGTGCCGACGATCAGCGCCGAGCGCACCGGCCTCAACCGGCCTTCGGGAAGCCCGCTTCGACGCAGGCCATCCCGCTCGGCAGACGGCGGACGCGGACGTCGACGCAGCCCGCGGACTCCAGGAGCCGGACGAACTCGCCGCCGGTGCGCTCCCGGCCGCCGTGACCGCCGAACAGCGACATCATGTACATGTCCAGCAGACCGCCGTACTCGTAGCCCTCGGCGCTGTCCCCGTGGTCGCGCAGGACCAGGTCGACCACGATCAGCCGGGCGTGCGGCGGCGCGGCGGCCGCGCAGCGGCGCAGAACGGCCCGTGCGTCGTCGTCGCCCCAGTCGTGCAGGATGTGCGAGAGCAGATAGACGTCGCCGCCGGCCGGGACGGCGTCGAAGAAGTCGCCGGCGACCACCGTGCACCGCTCCGCCAGGTCCGCTTCGGCGATTCTCCGCTCCGCCAGTGCGGCGGTTCCGGGCAGATCGAAGACGATTCCGCTGGAATCCGGAAACCGTTTCAGCGCCTCGACGAGAAACGCCCCGTCGCCGCCCCCGACATCCACGATACGGGCGCCGCCGAGATCGAGGGCCGACAGGATCTCGTCCAGTTCCAGCGCCAGCCCCTGGGCCTGGGAGTCGCCGAACGCCGCCCGTACCTCCGGTTCCTTTTCCAGGTACTCGAAGAAATCGGCACCGAATACGTCGCGGAACGCGGGCTCGCCCCGCCGGACGGTCTGCGGCAGCCGCGCCCACACGGCGCCGACGACGCCGGAGACCAGGAGGGCCGAGGGGCGCGCGGAGGCGGGCGCGTCCCGGCACAGGGTCCGGCCGAGCGCGGTCAGTTCGAACACGCCCTCGGCGGGCTCGGCGAAGACGCCGTACATGGCCAGTCCCCGCAGCAGACGCCGCAGGGAGGAGACGTCCGCGTCCGCGGTGGCCGCCAGCTCGGCCACGTCCTTGGGGCCGTCGGCGAGCAGGTCCGGGACGTCGAGCCGGACCACCGTGCACAGGGCGCTGGACAGGAGGTGCCCGAAGAGCATCTGCCGCATGCGCCGGGCGTCGTCGACTTGCTGCTCCGTCAGTATGCGCACGGGCCCTCCCGTCGTACGGCTGCGGTGTCCGGCCTTCCCCAGGGAATCTGCCTGCCCGGCGCCGGGACCGGTGGATGACCGAAAGACTCCTGACAGAATCGACGCCCTCCCTATACTGGGCCTCCGTCGGATCCGGCCGCTTACAGGGAGAGTTGAGGACGGCGTGGTCGAAGTAATTCCGGAGGACCAGATCACCGAATGGATCACGGTGACCGGGGCGCGTACGCACAATCTCCGCGGCGTCGACGTCCGTATTCCGAAAGGAAAAATCGTCGCGTTCACCGGTGTCAGCGGAAGCGGGAAATCCTCGCTCGCCATCGACACCCTGCACGCGGAGGCACAGTTACGGTATCTGGAAGGCATCTCGCCGTTCGTGCGGCAGTATCTGGCGCCCAAGGACCGGCCGCAGGTGGAGCGCGTGGCGGGGCTCTCCCCCACCCTGGCGGTGGACCAGCGCAAGCTGAACCACAACTCCCGGTCCACCATCGCGACCATGACCGGCCTCGACGCCTATCTGAGCCTGCTCTTCTCGCGCATCCCGCACTTCGCCGCCGACCGGCCCGCCGACGCTCCCCCGGTCTCCGGCAGGTCCTTCGACAAGAACACGCCGGAGGGCTCCTGTCCGGACTGCCTGGGCGCCGGCGGCGTCCCCTACCCCGATGTGGACCTGATCGTCCCGCGTCCCGAACTGCCCCTGATGGAGGGGGCGTCGCCCTGGTTCGGCAAGCTGATCTCCCCCGAGCAGGCGGCGGTCCCCTCGCTGGCCCGGCACTTCGGCGTCGATCTGTCCGTGCCCTGGCGCGAGCTGCCCGAGCGGTTCCGGGACGCGCTGCTGTACGGGACCGGTGACGAGGCGATCCGGGTCAGCGTGAAGGTGTCCGGCAAGAACTCCAGCGCCTCCTGGACCTGGGACAACCAGCAGCCGCTGCGCGGGGCCGTCGCCGAGGTCGAACGGCTCTTCCGGGCGGCGAAGACGGAGACCGCCAAGCAGCGCTATCTGAAGTTCATGCGGCAGGTGCCGTGCGCCGCGTGCGAGGGCACCGGGTACGGGCCGGTGGCGCGCACCACGCGGCTCGCCGGGCTGTCGTTCGTGGACGTGACGGGTCTGCCGGTGGCCGATCTGCGGTCCTGGACGGACCGGGTGGGCCAGGGGCTGGGCCGCACCCAGCAGGAGATCGCCGAGACCCTGCTGCCCGAGATCGCGGCCCGGCTCGATCTGCTGTCCCTGCTGGGGCTCGGCCATGTGCAGCTGTCCCGCAACGCTCCCTCGCTCTCCGGCGGGGAGCTGCAGCGGGCGCGGCTCGCGGCGCAGCTCAGCACCGCGCTGACCGGGGTCGTCTTCGTTCTGGACGAGCCGAGTTCGGGGCTGCATCCGGCGGACAAGGAGCCGCTGTTCGCGATGTTCGAGCGGCTGCGGGACGCGGGGAACACCGTGTTCCTGGTGGAGCACGACCCGGAGCTGGTGGCGCGCGCCGACTGGGTGGTGGACCTCGGTCCCGGGGCCGGTCAGCAGGGCGGGGAGCTGATCGCGTCCGTGCCGCCGGCGGAGCTGGCCCGGCATCCGCGCTCGGTCACCGGCCGCTATCTCGACCCGGCGGCCCGGCGCGTCGTCCGCTCCCCGCGCCCGGTCGGCGACGGCACGCGCTGGCTGACCCTGGAGAAGGTCGCCGTCCACAATGTGTCGGTGGACCGGGCCGCGTTCGCGGTGAACCGGCTCACCTGCATCACCGGGGTGAGCGGCAGCGGCAAGAGCAGTCTGCTGCACGGCGGTCTCGCGGCCGGGGTGCAGGCGGCGCTGGCCGGTGAGGCGTGCGAGGCGGTGGGCGCGATCGACGGGCTCGACGCGGTCTCCTGGAGCGTGGTGGTCGACCAGGAGCCGATCGGGCGCACCCCGCGCTCCAACCCCGCCACGTACACCAAGGCGTTCGACGGGATCCGCAAGCTGTTCGCCGGGACGGACGCGGCCAGGGCACGCGGGCTGACCGCCACGTCGTTCTCGTTCAACGCGGAGGGCGGCCGCTGCGAGACGTGCCAGGGGCACGGGCAGCGGCAGGCGGACATGCACTTCCTGCCGTCGCTGTGGGTGACGTGCGAGGCCTGCGACGGGCGGCGGTTCGGGTCGGAGGTGCTGGCCGTCTCCTACAAGGGGCACACGGTCGACCAGGTGCTGGACCTGACCGTGGACACGGCGGCGGAGCTGTTCGGCGACGACGCCGGGGTGGCGCCGGCGCTGCGCGCCATGCGCCAGGTCGGCCTGGGCTATCTGCGGCTGGGGCAGAGCGCGACCGAGCTGTCCGGGGGCGAGGCGCAGCGGCTGAAGCTGGCGACCGCGCTGATGCGGGGCGCCAAGCGGCTCAGCCGGGGGCTGGTGATCCTGGACGAGCCGGTGACCGGGCTGCACCCGGCGGACATGCAGGTGCTGGTCGACGCCTTCGAGGTGCTGCTGGACGGCGGCAGCACGGTGGTCGTCGCCGAGCACGACCTGCACTTCGCGGCCTGCGCCGACTGGATCCTGGACATGGGTCCGGGCGGCGGCGCGGCGGGCGGCCGGCTGCTGCACCAGGGAGACCCGCGCGGCGGGCTGGACTGGGACAGTCCCACGGCCCGGCATCTGGCGCGGATCGCCCGCTGACCGCGTCGCGGGAACACCGCCGGGCGGTGTTCCCGCGACGGGTCACCCGTAGGTCAGCCGCAGGTACTCCAGCAGTTCGGGGAACTCCCGCTGGTGCAGGAAGTGCCCGCCGCCGGGGATCTCGAAGGCGACCGCGTCCAGTGCCTCGACCACGGTCTCGAACTGGCCCTGCGGGATGAAGGGATCGCGGTCGCTGTGGAACACGGCGACGTCCTCCTGGTTGGACCGCACGGCCGGCCAGTCCCAGGGTTCGTCGAAGTAGCCGCTGCCGCGCTCCAGTTCGTCGTCGAGACGGGTGTACGGGCACACCAGGACCGAGCCGCGGATCTTCTCCCGCTCGGCGTACCGGATCGCCGCGACCGCGCCGGAGGACCAGCCGAGCAGCACGTCGTCCGGCCCGGCGCGCAGATGGTCGCGCAGGAAGGCCAGCCAGTACTCCCGGCGGGCCGCGATGGAGTCCGGGAAGGTCTGGAACTCGGTGGCGAAGCCGAGGTTGCGCAGCTCGTCCCGCAGCCACGGGGTCCAGGCCGTGGCCCAGTGCATGGTGCGGTTGCCGTGGATGTAGATGATGCGTGGCCGCGCCATGTGCCCTGCCCCCCTACTCCCCCTCGCGCGGCGAGCCGAGGACGAACAGCCACTCCAGCGGATGCCCGAACTCGATCTCGCTGAGGACGGTGAACCCGGCGTCGGCGAAGTGCCGGCGCTGTGCGGCATGGGTCTGCAGACCGATGCCCATGACGTCGTGGAACAGCTCGTAGGCCAGGGTGAACAGCGGGGTGACGGGCGCCCGTTCGCCCGGCTCCTCGGTGAACCCGTCGGCCACGACGACGTGCCGGGCCGCCGGGAAGGCCTCCCGGAAGGCGGTCAGGAAGGGCCTGCCGCCGACCTCGCCGCCCACGAAGTGGTGCAGGATGAAGTAGGAGGTCACCAGGTCGGCCTCGGCGACCTGCGGGTAGGCCGCCGGGTCGGAGACGACGTCGAGCATGTCGGCCTGGACGATGGTGATCCGGTCGTCCAGGCCGGCCCGCTTGACGTTCTGGCGCGCCAGCTGGCAGGCCTCGGCGTTGACGTCGACGCCGATGCCCGTGGTGCCGGGCCGGGACTCCACCAGGTGGATCAGCCGGGTGGCGGCCCCGCAGCCGATGTCGGCGGCGTGGGTGAAGGCCAAACCGGCGGTGGCCTCGTCGAACAGGGGCTTCTGGAAGGTCCAGTTCTGCGCGCAGCCCAGGGCGGTGAGGTGGCCGTCCTGGAGGGCGCCGCTCGCGAAGGAGTCGCGGCCGAGGGCGAGCGAGTCCAGGCTGCGGAACACGTCCCCGAACCCGCCGACGGTGGCGGTGAAGTAGCCGCGCACCCGGTGGGCGTGCCGGCCGCGCGACGTGGGGGCGACCTCGGCGCGGGCCGGGTCGTGGGCGAGGAGCCCGGCGCGGTCGGCGGAGCGCAGCAGCGGGACGAGGACGTCGGGGTCGGTGCCCGTGTCGGCGGCCAGCCGTGCGACCGGCACCGCGCCGCCCCCCGCCGCGCCCGGGCCGTCGTACAGGTGGTCGAGCACTCCGGTCCTGATCAGCGAGTAGAGGACATAGGTGCCGATGAAGCCGTTGAGCAGGTCGGCCACGGCGGCGTCGTCCGCGGCCGGTGCGCGGGTCGGGGCGGGCGTCGGGGTACGGGTGGGTGAAGCTCGGTGTGGTGACATCGAAGGGCTCCCATCGGGCGCTTGCTCGCAGCGCCTCGGGTCGGGGCACGCCGGGGCGACGACTGGCCGGCCGTGCGGGGATCGGGTGCGGGCCGGGGTGGGGCGGGGCGCTCCCCCGCCCCACCCCGGGCGGTCACTTCACGGCCGTGATGATGCCGTGCGGCGTCCATCCCGTGTCGGCCTTGCGGGTGATCTTCGCCCCCTGGAAACCGGCCTCCTGGAGCCACTGCTCGTACTGCTTCCAGGCGTAGATCATGCCGCCCTTGGCCGGCAGCGCGGCGAAGTAGACGCTGTCGAGCGCGGCCATCAGCGGCCCGTCGCCCTGGTCGTCGGAGACCGAGCTGAAGATCACCAGCCGGCCGCCGGGGGCGAGCGCCTCGTACGCCTTCTTCATCAGGGCGATGTTCTCCTCGGGCTCCCAGATGACCATCTGGTGGGAGAAGAGGACGCAGTCGACGCCCTGCGGGAACGGGTCCTGGAACATGTCGCCCTCGTGGACGGTGATCCGGTCGGACAGGCCGTTCTCCTCGATGCGCCGGCGGGCGATGGGGCCGGAGGCGGGGATCTCCATCACCGTGATCTTCAGGTGCGGGTGGGCGTGGGCGAGGGCGATGGCGTTGACGGCGTCGCCGCCGCCGGCGTCCACCACCGTGCGCACCGAGCCGAAGTCGCCGTTCTCCAGCAGGAACGGGTTGGACAGCTCCGACCAGGAGCGCATGTAGCGGTAGAAGACGCGCTCGATGTCGGGGTTCTCGTGGAAGCGGTGGTACAGGTCGCGGCCGACGCCGCGGATGCGCCGCAGGCCCACGTTGGTGTTCTGGCGCAGGGACTCGGTGAAGTCGGCCTGGGCCTCGTAGACGATGTGGGCCTCGAAGGCGACGACGCTCGCGAAGATGGACCACTGGCCGTCGGTGAACAGCTTCTCGATCACCGGGGCGTTGCGGTAGCGGCCGTCCTCCTTGACCGTGATGCCGAGGGAGGTGGTGCCCAGCAGCAGGATGTCGGTGGCGCGCTCGGCGAGCCCCAGCTCCTGGCGGATGTCCTCCTTGGCGAGGTCGGGCTTGTCCTGCAGCAGCTCGAACAGGCCGAGTTCGCAGCCGGCGTTGAGGTACTGGAAGGAGGCGTGCCCGAACAGGATGGGGGTGAGGCCGTCCATCGTCAGCGGGGTGGCGGTCATGTCGTTTCCTTTCGGATGAGAGGGCGGGCGTCGGGTGTCAGCGCAGGGACTTGGGGCGCATGTCGGTCCAGATCTCGTCGATGTGGGCCAGGCAGTCGGCGCGGGGGCCGGTGAAGCCCTCGTCGTGCCAGCCGTCGGGGGTGTCGCGGTCGACGGGCCAGACGGAGTACTGCTCCTCGTCGTTGACGACGACCTTGCAGGGGACCGTCGAGTTCTCTTCCAGGAAGCCGGGCACGGCTGTTCCTCCTTGGGCCGGTCGGTGGGGGTTCGGTCGGGATGTCCCGCGGGGCGGGCGCGGATCAGGCGAGGGCCGTCGAGGCGCTGACCCAGGTGGCGTTGCAGAGCATGCCGCTGCCCAGGGCGGGTGCGGGCAGGGCCGGGCCGGGCGGGCCGTCGCCGGGCGGCAGCGCCCCGGGGGGCACGCCGTCGGTGCGGTCCATCAGCCGGAGCCGCAGGGGTCCGTCGTCCGCCACGGTCACCGTGACGGTGCGCCCCTCGGCCGGCAGTCCGTAGAGCCACAGGCTCCAGTCGTCGTCCTCGCCGCCGCGCCCTTCGCCCGGGCAGCCGTCGACCTCGTAGTGCAGGACGCGGGCGCCGTCGAGGAAGAGCACCGCTTCGGCGGCTCCCCGCCGGGAGGCGAGGCAGAGGGTGACCGTGCGCCGCCCGGCGGAGGCGTCGGTACTGGTCACCACCGCGGCCGGGGCGGCCAGTTCGGCCGGGGCCGTCTCGGCGTGGAAGTACCGGTGGTCCTCCTCGCCGAAGAACTCGGGCAGCGGGCCGTGCTCGGGAGCGCCGGGCGCGCCCGGGCCGGCCACCGTCTCCGGCTCGACCGAGGCGAGCACCGCCCGGCCCCGGTCGGCGTCGAGGGCGTAGAGCACCCCGCGGTAGCGGGCGCGGTCGCGGCCGGGCCGCAGTCCGGCCGCCGCCAGGGCGAGCGCGGCGACGGCCAGGGCGGCGGGCAGCGGCCGTCCCAGGGCGGCGGTCAGCGCGCCCAGCGGCGCGTACAGCGCCATGCACACCCAGGAGGTCACCAGCGAGGGCACGGCCGACAGCCGCTGCGACAGGGCCGTGTAGGTCAGGGCGACCAGCGGGCCCATCAGGCAGACCGGGCCGGCCGTGACCAGCGCCAGCCCGGCGAGGGCGGAGGGCAGCGGCCCGTGGCCGATCAGCGCGAGCCCGGCGGCGCACCCCAGCAGCGGCCAGCTCAGCAGATAGCCGAGGCAGGGTGCGGCGCGGGCGGTGAGCAGCATGGGCAGCAGCCACCACACCGTGGCGCCGGCCGCGAGTTCCAGCGGGTGCCCCGTCCGGCCGAAGGCCCACGCGAGCAGGGTGTGGGCGGCGAGGTTCGCGGCGACGATCCCGCTCAGGAAGAGCCCGCCGAAGCGGCTGGGGTGCCCGTAGTACGCGAACTCCGGGCGGCGCGCCCCGAGTCGGGCGCCGGCCGTCTGGGCCGCCAGGGCCACGGCCGCCGTCGGCAGCAGGGCCGCCGCGGCGCCGAGCGCGGTGATCCCCGCGTCCAGGGCCCGGCCGCGGACCAGCAGCGCCAGGGCGGCGAGCCAGATCACGGCCGTGGCCGCGGCCAGGGGCACGGTCCAGCGGGCCGGGTAGCGCACCAGCCGCCCGGTGGGCAGGGTGAAGAAGACGGTCTCCTCCCCCTCCGCGCCGCGCAGCGCCGCCAGGTCCGCCTCGCCGAGCCGGCGGGCCAGGGTCAGCGCGTACGAGCCGTGGTGCTGGAGGGTCTGCGGCTCGACTGCCTCGGGTGTGTCCGAGGCGCTGTGGTAGTGCGTGTAGCCGCCGATGTGGGCGAAGTTGAACCCGGGCGCCCCGGCCCGCTCGAAGACGCTGAAGTCGGTCGCGTTCGGCATCCGCTTGTACACCTCCCGGAACAGCGAGGAGGTGTACTGGTGGGCGGCGGCCCGTTCGAGGTGCCGGTAGGCGGCCCGGGCGTTGCGCCCGGTCTCGAACATCAGGGCGGGGCCGCGGCTGCCGCGCGCCTCGAAGTTGAGCACCACGCCGATCCGTTCGCGCAGTTCGTGCCGTTCGACGAAGGCCCGCGCGCCGAGCTGGCCGATCTCCTCCGCGTCGGTGAACAGGAACACCACGTCGTTGGCGAGCTTGCCGCGGGAGCCGGCCAGGGCCCGCGCGGTCTCCAGCAGGGCGGCGACCGCGACCGCGTTGTCGTTGGCGCCGGGGCTGGCGGGCACCGTGTCGTAGTGCGCGACCAGCACCACCGCGGGGCGCCGCGAGGCGCCTTCGGCCCCCGGCAGCACGGCGACGACGTTGGCCACGTCGGCGGCGATGCGCACGGTGGCGCCCGGGCGCATCCCGTCCGACTCGTCCACGACGGTGGCCCGCTGGACCTCGCAGGTCAGCCCCAGCCCGGTGAGTTCGCGGACCAGGTGCGCGCGGACCCGGCGGTGTTCGGCGGAGCCGAGGGGGCGCGGCGCGCGGGCGATCTCCCGTACGTGGCGCAGGGCCCGTTCGGCGGAGAACGCGTCCCCGGGGGCCTCCTCGGGAGCGGCCTCCGGGCGGCGCAGCATGCCGGCGGCGAGCAGTGCGGCGGCTCCCAGGAGGGCGGCCGCCGCCCCGGCGGTGGCGCCGAGGGGCGCCAGCGTCTGCCCGGCGGCGGCCGGGGCGGGCCACGGGCTCACGGCTGCTCCTCCCGGCGGCCGCCGCGGGGGCGGCGACCGCTGACGAGCTGGCCCCGCGAGCGCCTGAAGCGTTCCAGGGTGGCGACCGCGGACTCGTTGGTCCGGTCGGCCATGAGCACGCTGGAGGTGTCGCTGCCCACGAAGTGCGAGCAGACGCTCTTGTGCGCCTGGTACGCCTCGTCGAGGGCCTCGGCGAGCCGCCGGTGGTCGGCCGCGAGCAGCGGGGGCAGGTCGCCGAACAGCGGGCGCAGGTCGCTGAGCACCCGGATGAGGTACTCGTGGTCGCGCCAGCGCAGGCCCGTCATGTCCGGCGGTGCGCTGGGCGGGATCAGGGTCGGGCGCACCCGTACCGTGTAGGCGGAGTACGGGAAGTCGCCGGTGAAGGTGAGGGCGGCGCCGGAGCCCCGCATCAGCGTGGTCGCCAGGGCGAGGAACTGCCGGGCGCGTTCCGGGTCGCCGGCGCGCAGCCGGTCGCCCATGCAGTGGCAGGCGACGACCATGCCCTGGACCAGGGCCATGAACACGCGGTGGCCGCGGGTCCAGCGGCGCAGCGCGTCCGCCTCGCCCATGGTGTGCGCAGGCAGCGGCCGGGGCGCCCGCGGGGTGCCTTGCGCGGCCTCGGCCCGGTGGACCGGCGTGCCGGAGTACAGGGCGAACAGGGCGCCGAAGGCCAGGTGCAGACGGTGCAGTTGCGCGGCGGGCAGCGAGGTGCCGGTGGTGCTCTCCTCCTCGCACAGGACGAGGTAGGCGTGCGCGGTGGAGCGGCGCAGCAGGTGCAGCGCGTCGCCGCGTACCCGGACGATGGCGAAGGCCTCGTCGTTGGCGCGGTTGCCGGGGGACTCGTCGGGGTCCGTGCCGACGGGCTCCGGGTCGGGCAGGGCTTCGTCCAGGAGGGCGACGGCCTCGCGCGCCCGGTCCTGGGTCTTCTCGTCGGGTCCGTCCAGGAGGGCCTCGGCGAGCGCCGCGAGCTGCGGGGCGGCGGGTCCCGAGGCGGTGTCGCCGAGTTCTTCCACCGTGCGCGGCAGGTCCTGCGGGCGGAGCAGGTGGAAGGGGGTGAGCGGCTGCATCCGGGTCTCCTCCTCTCGCGGGTCGTCAGGTCGGTCGGTGGGCATGGGTCACACGCTCCGGCCGTACTTCGCCCGCATCTGCTCGGGCGATTCGAGGTGGCCCTGGTCGATCAGGTACTGCAGGACCAGGTGGGCCTGCTTCTCGTCGGCCGGCGGGCAGACGACGTCGCTGCCGCGCAGGGCGCGCAGGGTGTTGCGGCATTCGACCTCCGGCTGCACCAGGTGGATGAGCCGGGGGTCCAGCGACTCCTGCGGGTCGGCCTCGGCGTCGCGGATGAGGGGGACCATCGAGTACAGCGGGTGTCCGGGCGGGACCTCCAGGGCCCGTTCGCGGGCGTCCTCGAAGGGCACGATGTCGAAGTCGTAGCCGAAGGTCCTGATCCAGTCGCAGAACTTGCGGATGCTGACCGGCGCGGGGTTGAACAGGTGGTAGAAGTCGCCGATGGCGTCCGGCTGGAGCGAGATGTGCACGGTGGCGTCGGCCACGTAGTCGACGGGCACGGCGTCGAGGATGCGCGGGTACTCCGGGACGATGCCCATGGCGGCGAAGCCGCGGAAGGAGACGACGAGGTAGTCCTCGGCCTGGGTGGCGCCGGTGGCGGTGTGGCCGAGGATGAGGCCGGGCCGGTAGATGCTGACGGGGACGCCGCGTTCGCGGGCGATGTCGGCGATCTTCTCGGCCACCCACTTGCTGCCGGTGTAGCCGCCGGGGTCGTCGTTGGGGCGGGCGAGGGCCGTCGCGTCCTCCAGGAGCGGGCGCGGCATGTGCGAGGCGAGGACGACGTCCGCGGTGGAGATGTGGTGGAAGGCCTTGAGCCGGGTGGTGCAGGCCAGCCGCAGCAGTTCCTGGGTGCCGCCGACGTTGGGCTTGCGCAGCGCCGAGTACGGATAGACGAAGTTGACGGTGGCGCCGCTGTGGTAGACGGCGTCGAGGGTGCCGGCGAGTTCGGTCCACTTCTCCTCGGAGAGCCCGACGCGGGGCCGGCCGAGGTCGCCGGGCAGCGGCCGGATCCGGGCGGCGTAGCTCTCGTCCCAGATCAGGTAGCGCTGCATCGTCTCGCGCAGCCGCCCGAGGGCGGCGGTCTCGTCGGCGGCCCGGACCAGGCAGTACACGTCGGCGCGGGTGCGCCGCAGCAGCGACTGGAGCATGAACGCCCCGAGGTAGCCGGTGGCCCCGGTCAGCAGGACGGCGCGGGGGTCGAAGCACCGCGCGTGCGGGAGGCCGTCGGGCCGGATGTCGTCGGCGAGGACGGCGTCCTTCTCCAGCATCCGGATCTGCCGGTCGACCAGGGCCTCGCGCAGGTCGCCGCTGCGGTGCTCCTGCACGGCCGCCGCGACGCCCTCGACGGTGGGCGTCTTGAACAGCTGGTGCACGGGCAGGTCGATCTCGAACCGGTTGACGAGCTGGGACGCGAGCCGGGCCAGCATCAGCGACGAGCCGCCCGCCTCGAAGAAGTCCTGGTCGACGCCGACCGCCGGGAGCTGGAGCGCCTTGGCGAACAGGGCCGCGATCTCGGTCTCCAGCTCGGTGCGCGGCTGGGCGAGGGCGCCGGTGTCGACGGTGCTCACGTCGCCGGGGGCGGGGAGGGCCTTGCGGTCGATCTTGCCGTTGGGGGTCTTCGGGAACTCGTCCAGGACGACGATCACGGACGGCACCATGTAGGCGGGCATGGACTCGGCGAGGTGGGCCTGGAGGGTGTGCGGGCGCAGCTCGCTGCCGCGGGTGCGGGCCACGTAGCCGATGAGCCGGCGGTCGCCACTGGCCTCCTCGCGGGCCACGGCCACGGACTCGCGGACCTCGGGGTGGCCGGTCAGCGCGGTCTCGACCTCGCCGAGTTCGATCCGGTAGCCGCGGATCTTGACCTGGGTGTCGGCCCGGCCGAGGAACTCGATGGTGCCGTCGGCGGTGTACCGGCCGAGGTCGCCGGTGCGGTACAGGCGCCGGCCGGGGGCGCCGAACGGGTCGGGCACGAACCGGTCGGCGGTCAGTCCGGGACGGCCGTGGTAGCCGCGGGCGAGGCCGACGCCGCCGACGCAGATGTGCCCGGCCACTCCGGGCGGCACCGGCTGGGCGTTGTCGTCGAGGATGTAGGCGGTGAGGTTGGCGACCGGCCGGCCGATGGGCGCCGCCTCGGGGTCCTCGGTGCGCTCGCACACCCAGGCGGTGGAGTCGACGGTGGTCTCGGTGGGGCCGTAGAAGTTGATGAGTTCGGCGTTCCTCACCCGGGAGAAGACGCTGCGCTGGAGGGCGCCGGTCAGGGCCTCGGCGCCGCTCTGGACGTAGCGCAGTTTGGTGCAGCGCTCGATGCCGGGCTCCTCCATCAGCACGGAGTTGAGCGAGGGCACCGCCGCGTAGACGGTGATCTCCTCCTCTTCGAGGAGCCGGACCAGGGCCTTGGCGTCGTACTTCTGTCCGGGCGGGGTGATGATCACGCTCGCGCCGGCGAGCAGCGGCCAGAAGGTGGCCCACAGGGAGGGGTCGAAGCTGAAGGAGTGGTTCTGCAGGACCCGGTCGTCGGGGCCGAGCGGCCAGCGGCGCTGCCGCCAGGTGAGGTTGTTGACGGCGCCGCGGTGGGTGAGCATCACGCCCTTGGGGCGGCCGGTGGAGCCGGAGGTGTAGATGAGGTAGGCGAGCTGCCCGGGGTCCACCTCGACGTCCGGGCGGTGCCGGGGCGAGCGGGCGATCCGCGGCCAGTCCTCGTCGATGAGGACGCGTTCGCGGTCGAAGACGAGGCCCCGGGTCAGTTCCCACTGGGTGATGAGGACCTGGGTGTCGCTGTCGGTCAGCAGATAGCCGAGGCGTTCGGCCGGGTACTCGGGGTCGAGGGGCACGTAGGCGCCGCCCGCCTTGAGCACGGCGAGCATGGCGATCACCATCTCCACGGAGCGTTCCAGGCAGATCGCCACCCGGGACTCGGTGCCGACCCCTCGGTCGCGCAGGTGGTGGGCGAGCTGGTTGGCCCGTTCGTCGAGGTCCCGGTAGGTGACAGAGACTCCGCCGCAGCTGACGGCGAGGGCGTCGGGAGTGCGTGCGGCCTGCGCCTCGACCAGCTGGTGGATGCCCAGGTGTGCGGGGAATTCCTCCTCGGTCCGGTTCCAGGTGTGCAGCACCAGCTCGCGCTCGTCGGCGTCGAGCAGGGGCAGTTCGGCGACCGGCCGCCGGGGGGCGCGCACGGCCTCGTGGAGCAGGGTGGTCAGGTGGGAGAGCATCCGGCGGACGGTGCTCGCGTCGTGCAGGTCCGTGTTGTAGTCCAGGCGCAGCAGCAGCCCGTCCTCGTCGCGTACGGCCTGGAGCGCGAGGTCCACGACGGTCCGTCCGGCGGGCAGCGCCCGGGGGGTGACGGTCAGGTCCGGCGCGGCCAGCGACCAGCGGGCGTCGCGGAAGTCGAACATGGCCTGGAAGAAGGGGGTGCGGCTGACATCGCGGGAGGAACTCTGCAGTTCGTCCACGAGGGTGCCGAACAGGATCTCGGCGTGCGCGCCCGCCTCGGTGCGGGCCCGGTCGGTGAGGCGTACGGCGTCCTCGAAGCCGGGTTCGCCGGACAGGTCGGTGCGGATCACGAGGGTGTTCGCCGCGGGGCCGGCGAGGTCCGGCCAGCGCTCCCCGCGGACCGAGGTGCGCACGCCGACGGCTATGTCGGACTGCCCGGCGTACCGGGACAGCAGCGTCTGGAACGCGGCGAGGAGCACGGACTCGCCGTCGGCGCCCAGCCGCTCGGCGAGCCGGTCCAGGTCCGCCGCGGCCGCCGGGGACACGGCGGCGGTCACCGAGTCGCCCGGGTAGGTCTTGGCCGGGGGACGGCGCCGGTCGGTGGGCAACTGCAGGACGGGGACCCCGGCGAGCCGCTGCCGCCAGTGGTCGAGCTGCCGCGCGGTCTCCGGGGCCTCGGTCCGCTCCAGCCGCCAGCGGGCGTAGTCGCTGTACGGGGCGGCGGCGGGCGCGGGGGCGTCCGCGCCGCCGGTGAGGACCCGGCGGTACTCGGCGACGAGGTCGCGGATCAGCAGGTCCGGGGTCCACTCGTCGGCGATCAGCTCGTGCGCGGTGAGCAGCAGCACATGGTCGGTCGCCGAGGTGCGCAGCAGGAGCACCCGGAGCAGTTGCCCGGCGAACGGGTCCAGCGGGGTGTCGAATTCGGCCCGGGTGTGCCGGGCGAGGAACTCCTCGGCGGACTCGCCGGCCGTGGGGGTGTGCTCCACGAGGCGGGCCTCGCTGACGGTGTGCACCACCCGCACCACGCGCCCGGCGAGTTCGGTGAAGGAGCTGCGCAGCAGTTCGTGCCGGCCGGTCAGGGCGGCCAGGGCCTGCTGGAGGGCGGCGACGTCGAGGGCGCCGCTCAGCCGGTAGCCGCTGACGCGGTGGACCGGCATCCCCGGCTCCATGTTCATGAGCATCAGCAGACGCCGCTGCTCCGGGGAGAGGCTGGCCGCGTGCTCGACGTTCTGCGAGGACAGTAACCGGGCGAGGAGTTCGCCGTGGGCCTGGTTCGGCTCGTCGATGGATGTGGTCACTTCTCTTCCTCCTGCGAATGGTCGAGCGACTCGCGCGTGACGGACGCGTATGCGTGGAGCAGCCGGTCGAGCTGTGTGTCGTCCACCTCGTCGAGGAACGACTGGATGCGACGGGACTCCTCGTCGGCTCCCAGCTGTTTCTGCCGGCCCTCGGCGATCAGGGCCGCGAACCGGGCCGGGGTGGCCTCGGTGAACACCTCGCGGACGGGGACGCGGACCCGGAATCGCTCACCGAGGATGTGGGCCATACGACCGGCGAGAAGGGAGTCCCCGCCGAGTTCGAAGAAGTTGTCGTGGACGCCGATCTGCTCGGCCGGGAGATCGAGAAGGCCGGCCCAGATGCGGAGCACTTCCTCCTCGGTCTCGTCGCGCGGGCCGACCCGGTTTCCGGAGACGACGGTCAGGCGTTCCGCCGAGGGCAGCCGGCCTCGGTCGATCTTTCCGTTCGGGGTGCGCGGCAGCCGGTCCAGGAAGACGAACCCCGCCGGGACCATGTAGGCGGGAAGCCGCTGCGCCAGGAACTCCCGCAGGGCGCGGGCGAGTTCCGTGCCGGTGGGAGTCGTGCTGGTGGGGGCCGTGCCGGTGGGAGTCGTGCTGGTGGGGGCCGTGTCGGCCGGTACCGCGTATCCCACGAGCCGGTCGCCGGTCGGGCCGTCGGACCGCACCTGGACGACGGCTTCGCGCACCGCCGGGTGGGCGTTCAACTGGGTCTCGATCTCGCCGAGTTCGATGCGGAAGCCGCGTACCTTGACCTGATGGTCCGCCCGGCCCACGAACTCCAGATGCGTGGCGTGCTGACGCACCAGGTCACCGGTCCGGTAGAGCCGAGCGCCCGGCTCGTCACCGAAGGGATCGGGCAGGAACCGCTCCGCCGTCAGCGACGGACGCCCCCGATAGCCACGGGCGACCCCCGCACCACCGATGCACAACTCCCCCAAAACCCCGAACGGCACCGGCCGCATCGCCGAATCCACCACGAGAACATGGGTGTTGTGGATCGGCCGGCCGATCGGCACCGGGTCCAGCGTCCCCTCACCCAGCTCCGCACCCGTCGAATACGTCGTCGTCTCCGACGGACCGTACAGATTCAGCACCCGCCCCACACCCAGCGAGCGCAACCGGCCCACCAACTCCGCCGCGAACGGCTCCCCCGCCATACACACCGTCCCCACACCCGCAGGAAACCCACCCCCCGCCACCAACTCCGCCACCGCCGACGGCACCGCATTCACCAACGACACCGGCACACTCACCGACGACAACTCCAACGCATTCCCCACCAGCACCACCGACCCACCCGACGTCAACGGAGCGAACAACTCGAACACCGACAGGTCGAAACACACCGACGTCACCGCAGCCACCGCCGACAACTCGCCCGCGTCGAACGTCTCCCGCGCCCACGCCAGCAGATTCAGCACACTCCCCTGCGCGATCTCCACACCCTTCGGCACACCCGTCGACCCCGACGTGTACAACACATACGCCAGATCGCTCCTGCCGACCGCGACTCCCGGAGCAGCCACCGAGGCGGAGAAGTCCACCTCGCCCAGCAACACCACCGGACACCCGGCCTCCACACCCGCCGGCATCACACCCGCACGCGACACCACCACCGAAAGCCCCGCATCCCCCACCACCGCCACCGTCCGCGCCGCCGGATACACCGGATCCAACGGCACATACGCCGCCCCCGCCTTCCACACCCCCAACAACACCGCCACCAACTCCACCGACCGCGGCAGACACACACCTACGACATCCCCACGCCCCACCCCACGCGCGGCCAGCATCCCCGCCACACCCGAAGCCCACGCATCCAACTCCCCATACGACACCACACGCTCACCATCACGCACCGCCACCCGCCCCGGCCAAGCAGCCGCCACCCCCTCGAACACCCCATGCACCGACACCCCACCCACCGACGCCACCACACCCCGACCACCGGCCACCACCACCCCGCACTCCCCCTCGCCCAGGAGGGAGAGGTCGCTGACCGGGCGGTCCGGGTTCTCGGCGACGAACTCCAGGGCGCGCCGGTAGTGGCGGACGAGGCGTTCCACGCCGGCCCGGTCGAAGAGGGCCGTGTTGTACTCGGCGCGCAGGGCCAGCTCGTCCTCGCCGTCCACGACGAACAGCGAGAGGTCGAACTTCGCGGTGCCGCTGTCTCCGTCGATCCGGGTGAGTTCCACTCCGCCGAGGGAGAAGGTCGTGTACGCGCTGTCCTCCAGCGCGAACAGGGTCTGGAAGAGCGGGTTGTGGCCGGGGGTCCGCTCGGGGTGGAGTTCGGCGATCAGGTTCTCGAAGGGGACGGCCTGATGCGCGTAGGCGTCGAGGCAGGTGCGCCGGGTGCGGGCGATGAGTTCGGCGACGGTCGGGTCGCCGTCGAGGTCGCTGCGCAGCACCACGGTGTTGGCGAAGAACCCGATCGTCTGCTGGAGTTCGGGCCGGGTGCGGTTGGCCATCGGGGTGCCGACGAGGAAGTCGCTCTGGCCCGTGCTGCGTTCCAGCAGGAGTTGCAGCGCGCTGTACATGACCATGAACAGGGTGCTGTCGTGCTCTTGGGCGCGGCGCCGCAGGGCCCGGGAGAGGCCGGCCGGGAGGATGTCGCGGACGGTGTCGCCCTGGAAGGTCTGGACGGCCGGCCTGGGGTGGTCGGTGGGCAGGTGCAGCAGGGTCGGCGCGCCGTCGAGCCGCTCACGCCAGTGGTCGAGCAGGCCCCGGAACTCCTCGCTCTGCTCCCACTCCCGCTGCCAGACGGTGAAGTCGGCGTACTGGAGGCCGAGTTCGGGCAGTCTCGGTTCCTCGCCCGCGCTGATGGCCCGGTAGCTCTCGGCGAGTTCGGCCAGGAGCAGGGAGACGGACCAGGCGTCGGCGACGATGTGGTGCAGGGTGGCCAGCAGGATGTGGTGGCCGTCGGGCAGTTCGAGCAGGGTCATGCGCAGCAGCGGACCGTGCTCCAGCGAGAAGGGCCGCCGCGACTCGCGGGCGGAGATCCGGTGGGCCTCGGCGCGTCCGCCGTCCCCGTCGCGGTCCTCCACGGCGACCACCGACACGGTGACCTGGGCGCCGGGCACCACGGCCTGCACGAGTCGTCCCTCGTGGTGGACGATCCGGGTCCGCAGGGACTCGTGGCGGGCGACGACGTGGTTGAGGGCGCGCTGCAGCACGACCCGGTCGAGGCGGCCGTCGGCCTCGAAGGCGGCGTGCAGGTGGTAGGCCGCGCCTCCGGAGGCGTCGAGTTCCCGGAGGAACCACAGCCGTTCCTGGCCGGAGGAGGCCGGGAAGACGAAGGTACCGGTCAGGGCGTGCTCCGTGCTGCTCATCGTGGCGTTCCTCTCTGCGACGGATGCGGCTGGGGTCACCGTGGGGAGGCGCTGGGCCGGAAGGGCGTGCGGGCGGCCCGTGGGATGACCGCCGGCGGGGCGGTGGCGGTCCGGGCGTAGCGCGCGAGCTGTTCGACCGTCCGGGCCTCGAAGACGGCCCGCAGGGAGGCCTCGATGGCGAACTCCTTGCCGAGGAGCGCCGCGAGACGGCTGGCGAGGAGGGAGTTCCCGCCGATGTCGAAGAAGTTGTCGTGGACGCCGATCTCGTCGGCCGGGAGATCGAGAAGGCCGGCCACGATGCGGGTCACCCGCCGCTCGGTGTCGTCGCGGGGCGGGACGCGGTCACCGGAGCCCACGGTCAGGCGCTCGGCCGACGGGAGCCGGCCTCGGTCGATCTTTCCGTTCGGGGTGCGCGGCAGCCGGTCCAGGAAGACGAACCCCGCCGGGACCATGTAGGACGGGAGGCGCTGGGCGAGGAAGTCCCGCAGTTCGCGGGCGAGATGCCCGTCGCCGCTGCCGCCGGCCGGCACGACGTGACCCACCAGCCGGCGCCCGGCCTCGCCCTCGGCGCGGACCTGGACGACGGCCTCGCTCACGGCGGGATGCGCGCCGAGGACGGTTTCGATCTCGCCGAGTTCGATGCGGAAGCCGCGTACCTTGACCTGATGGTCCGCCCGGCCCACGAACTCCAGATGCGTGGCGTGCTGACGCACCAGGTCACCGGTCCGGTAGAGCCGAGCGCCCGGCTCGTCACCGAAGGGATCGGGCAGGAACCGCTCCGCCGTCAGCGACGGACGCCCCCGATAGCCACGGGCGACCCCCGCACCACCGATGCACAACTCCCCCAAAACCCCGAACGGCACCGGCCGCATCGCCGAATCCACCACGAGAACATGGGTGTTGTGGATCGGCCGGCCGATCGGCACCGGGTCCAGCGTCCCCTCACCCAGCTCCGCACCCGTCGAATACGTCGTCGTCTCCGACGGACCGTACAGATTCAGCACCCGCCCCACACCCAGCGAGCGCAACCGGCCCACCAACTCCGCCGCGAACGGCTCCCCCGCCATACACACCGTCCCCACACCCGCAGGAAACCCACCCCCCGCCACCAACTCCGCCACCGCCGACGGCACCGCATTCACCAACGACACCGGCACACTCACCGACGACAACTCCAACGCATTCCCCACCAGCACCACCGACCCACCCGACGTCAACGGAGCGAACAACTCGAACACCGACAGGTCGAAACACACCGACGTCACCGCAGCCACCGCCGACAACTCGCCCGCGTCGAACGTCTCCCGCGCCCACGCCAGCAGATTCAGCACACTCCCCTGCGCGATCTCCACACCCTTCGGCACACCCGTCGACCCCGACGTGTACAACACATACGCCAGATCGCTCCTGCCGACCGCGACTCCCGGAGCAGCCACCGAGGCGGAGAAGTCCACCTCGCCCAGCAACACCACCGGACACCCGGCCTCCACACCCGCCGGCATCACACCCGCACGCGACACCACCACCGAAAGCCCCGCATCCCCCACCACCGCCACCGTCCGCGCCGCCGGATACACCGGATCCAACGGCACATACGCCGCCCCCGCCTTCCACACCCCCAACAACACCGCCACCAACTCCACCGACCGCGGCAGACACACACCTACGACATCCCCACGCCCCACCCCACGCGCGGCCAGCATCCCCGCCACACCCGAAGCCCACGCATCCAACTCCCCATACGACACCACACGCTCACCATCACGCACCGCCACCCGCCCCGGCCAAGCAGCCGCCACCCCCTCGAACACCCCATGCACCGACACCCCACCCACCGACGCCACCACACCCCGACCACCGGCCACCACCACCCCGCACTCCCCCTCGCCCAGGAGGGAGAGGGCGGAGGTGCTGGAGTCGGGGGCGGCCACGGCGTGCCGGAGCAGGTGGGTGAACTGTGCGGCGAGGCGCGCCACGGTCGTGCGGGTCACCTGGGTGTGGTCGTAGGCGAACGTGCCGCGCAGGCGGTCGCCGACCTTGGCCATGGTGAGGGAGAGTCCGAACGGCGCCGGTGCGGGCGTCACGGGCACCGTTTCGGCGTCGTGGCCCGCCCACGCGGTCAGCGGGCCGGGGACGTTGAGGGCCGCCGGGGCCAGGTCGGCGCCGGCGCGGCTGCCGCCGCGGTACATCCCGAAGGAGACCTGGACCAGCGGTGTGCGGCCCGGGCGCCGTTCGGGGGCGAGCCGTCCGACCAGCAGGCCGAAGGGGAAGCGGTGGTGTTCCAGTGCCCCGGTCACCACGCCCGCGGTGCGCTGGAGCAGGGTGCGGAAGGCGGGGTCGTCCGTGAGGCCGACGCGCAGCGGGACGGTGTTCAGGCTGTAGCCGACGGCCGTGTCGGCGCCCGGCCAGGTGCGGTCGGCGACATGGGTGCCGACGACGAGGTCGTCCATGCCGGTGGTGCGGTGCAGGAGCGCGCAGAAGGCGGCGAGCAGGGTGGCGAAGACGGTCGTCCCGTGGTCGCGGGCGCATCGCTCGATGTCGGCGGTGAGGCGCGCGGGCAGCTCCACCTCGTGCACCGGGCCGGTGTCCGTCCGGCCGGCGGCGTCCGCGTGGTCCTCGGGCGCGGCTTCGGCCGGGAAGCGCAGCTCCGGCAGGGGGCCGGCCAACTGCCGCCGCCAGTAGGCCCAGTCGTCCTCGGCGGCGGGGCTGTCGAGGTAGTCCCGCTCGGCTGCGGTGTGGCGGCTGTGCGGGGTGGCGGGGGCGAGAATGGGTTCCCGGCCGTCGCGGGCCGCGGCCAGGAGTTCCGCCAGTTCGTCGGTGAGCAGGCTCAGCGACCAGTGGTCGGCGACGATGTGGTGCACCGCGATCAGCAGGACGCGGCTGTCGGGGGTCTCCTCGAACAGGGCGGCGCGCAGCAGCGGCCCGCGGGCCAGGTCGAAGGGGGCGGTGGCCTGGCGCTCCAGGAACCTGGCCAGTTCCTCGGGTCCGCCGGTGGCGGTCGTCCAGGCCAGGTCCTGGTGCGGGCGGACGACGCGTATCGGTTCGCCGTCGGCCGTGTCGAACACGGTGCGCAGGGCCTCGTGGCGGTCGGTCAGCCGCTGGAGGGCGTGCCGTACGGCCTCCGGGTCGAGCGGGCCGCGCAGCCGGACGGCGCGGGCGATGGTGTGGGCGGGGTCGCCGGGGTGGAGCCGGTCGAGCAGCCAGAGCGCGCGCTCGCCGTGCGTGACGACGGGGGTCGGGGCCCGCCCGGCCTCGGTGTCGTCGCCGGGGCGCGGTGCGCTGTCGGTCGTGGGTGTGCGCTCGGCCTGTTCCACCCGGTCGGCGAGGGCCTTGAGGCTGGTGCAGGCCATCAGGTCGGCGAGCGGGACGCGGACGCCGAGGTCGCTCTCCAGCCGTTGCCGGAAGGCGACGACGGCCAGGGAGTCGAGTCCGTGCTCGACCAGTCCGCCGTCCGCGTCCCCGGCGGGCGCGACGCCGCCGAGTTCGGTGATCAGCGCCGTCAGCCGGCCCCGGACTCCGTCCTCGGCGGGGCGGGGGCGGGCGGCGGCGGGCAGGAGCCGGGGCAGCGTGTCCTGCTCGTAGGCATCGCGGGTGGCGCTGCGCTGGATCTTTCCGCTGGAGGTCTTGGGCACCGAGCCGCGCTCGACCAGGACGACCTCGTCCAGGGCGAGTCGGCAGGCGGCGGTGACGGCCGCGCGGACGGCGTCGACGAGCGCCGGGGCGTCGGCGGGGGTGACCGCCGGGCGGACCTCGGCGACCAGGACGACACGGCCGTCCGCGGTCTGGACGGCGGCGCTGCAGCCGGGGCGCAGGCCGGGGTGGGCGGCCTCGGCGTTCTGCTCGACCTCCTGCGGGAAGTGGTTGCGTCCGCGCACGATCAGGACGTCCTTGCGGCGGCCGGAGACGAACAGCTCCCCGTCCGAGCGGAAGCCCAGGTCGCCGGTGCGCAGCCAGCGGACGCCCGGCCGGCCGGGCAGCGCGGCGCCGAAGGTGCGTGCGGTGGCCTCGGGCGCGTTCCAGTAGCCGCGGGCGACGCTGTTTCCGGTCACCCAGATCTCGCCCACCCGTCCGTCGGGCAGGGCGGCGCCGGTCTCGGGGTCCACGACGGCCACGTCGAGTCCGGGCACCGGGGCGCCGACGCCGACCAGTTCCAGCGGTCGGGGGCCGTCGGCCGCCGGTGCGGGCTGTGCCCTGACCGCCTCGTTCCGGGTGAGGGCGGCGCGGTCGAAGAGGGCCGGGGAGCGCTTCGCGCCCTTGGCCGGGCCCGCCACGATCAGGGTGCTCTCGGCGAGGCCGTAGCAGGGGTAGAAGGCGCTGCGGCGCAGGCCGGACGGCTCGAAGGCGCGCAGGAAGGCGTCGATGGTGTCGGGGCGGATGGGTTCGGCGCCGCAGAAGGCGAGTTCCCAGGTGCTGAGGTCGAGTCGAGCGCGCTGTTCGGGGGTGGTGCGGCGGACGCACAGCTCGTAGGCGAAGTTCGGGCCGCCGCTGCACGTGGCCCGGGTGTCGGAGATCAGCTTGAGCCAGCTGACGGGGTCCTGGAGGAAGTCCTGCGGGGACATCAGGCCGACGGGGAAGCCGCAGCGGACGGGGGCGAGGATGCCGCCGATGAGTCCCATGTCGTGATACGGCGGCAGCCAGATCGCCCCGCGGCTGCCGGAGTGCAGGGCGAAGGCGTCGGCGATGGCCGCGGTGTTGTGGAGCAGGTTGGCGTGGGTCAGGACGACGCCCTTGGGGTCCGCGGTGGAGCCGGAGGTGTACTGGAGGAAGGCCGGCTCGTCCGGCCGTACGTCCACCGGGGTCCAGGAGGGGTCCGGGGAGTTCTCGGCCTCGGCGGCGTCGGGGGTGCCCAGCCAGGACAGTTCCCGCAGCTCGGGAAAGTCCTGGCTGAGCGTGCGGACGTCGGCGACGAGGTCCCGGGTGGTCAGCGCCAGCCGGGCACCGGAGTCCCGGGCGATGGCGCGGATCCGGCCGAGCGACCGCTCCCAGCGGGCGAGGTCCGGCGGGTAGACGGGCACCGCGAGCACCCCGGCGTACAGGCAGCCGAAGAAGGCGGCGACGTACTCGGGGCCGGGCGGGTAGAGGAGCAGGGCCCGTTCCCCGCGGGCGTCCCCGAGCTGCTGTGCGACCGCGCGCGCCGCCCGGTCGAGTCCGGCGTAGTCCGTCCGGTGCGTGTCCGGCCCGCCGGTGGCGCCGGCGGCCCGGTGGAAGGTGAACGCCTCGTCGGCCGGGCGGGTGCGGGCCCGCTCCTGCAGCAGTTCGGAGAACGTCAGCACGTCAACCTCTCAGGAACGTTCGAGTCGTTGTCCGTCACGGAGGACGGCGCGGCTCACCTGCCGGACGAGCGCGCCGGGCCGGATCAGCGGGAGCAGTCCCGGATGGCGGCTCGCGTACCGGAGGAACCGGCCGGCGAGCCGGGCCGCGGTCTCACGCCTGGTGGCCACGGCCGGCCGCGGAGTACCGGATCAGGTACATGTGGGAGTAGCCGGTGGGTGTGGTGGCGGTCAGGTCCAGGCCCGCCGCGCGCCCGATCTCGCGGAACTCCTCGAGGGTGCGCTCCTTGCCGCCGAGCAGCAGCAGGATGCGCAGGTTGGCGTCGGCGACGTGGATCTGGTGCTGGTCCTCGGCGGAGAGGATGCGTTCGAGGACCAGGACGTCGCCGTCGGGGCCGGCGGCCTCGGCGCAGCGGCGCAGGATGCGGATCGCGTCCTGCTGGTTCCAGTTGCGCAGGATGTTGGTGAGGACGTAGACGTCGCCGCCCTGCGGCATGGGGTCGAACAGGCTCTGCCGGACGAGGGTGCAGCGGTCGCCGATGGGGCCGAGGGAGCCGGCGGCCGAGGTCGCCGTCTCGCGCGGGTCCTCGACCAGGATGCCGCGCATGTCGGGGAAGTGGGTGAGGAGTTCGTGCAGGAGGGTGCCGGCTCCGGTGCCGCCGCCGACGTCCACGATGAGCTTGTGCGCGCCCCAGTCGAAGGAGTCGCGGATGTCGGGGCCGAACCAGCGGGTGTGGTCCGCCATGAGCGTGTTGAAGGACAGCTCGGGGTCGGGGTAGTCGTCCTGGTCCTCCCAGAACCGCCGGCCGAACACGTCCTCGTAGACGGTCCTGCCGGTGCGCACGCCCTGTTCCAGGCGGGCGGTGACGGCGTCCAGCTTGGCCCCGAAGCCGTTCTGGTCGAGGAAGCGGCGCAGCTTCATGGGGTGGTCGTCGCGGAAGAACTCGCCCAGTTCGGTGACCTGGTACTCGCCGGGGGCCTCCTCGCAAAAGACGCCGAGCACGGAGAGGTAGCGCAGCAGCCGGCCGAGGACGTCGGGGTCGCTGCCGGTGAGCTGGGCGAGTTCGGACACCTTGGTGGTGCCGGCGGCGATGTGGTCCGGCAGCCGGAGGGTCGAGGCGACCCGGACGGCCCACGGCCCCATCAGACTGGAGATCTTGGCGACCTCATTGGCCAGTTCCTGGTCCACAGACTGCTGTTCCGTCATCCGCTGCCTCCGCATGTCGGGCCGTTCCCGAAGGGGCCGTTGCCTTTCCTCTGGAATGGTGGCGGGGAAAGCGGCGCCCGCGGGGACCGCGGACAGAAAGGCGACCGAGAATCCGGGGGGAATGGAAAAGAGGGCCCGCCACGGAAGTGACGGGCCCTCGTGGGGCGGCCGGTGAGAAAGCCGGGACGCCCGAAGAACATCAACCGCGCGCCGGATCAGCGGGGTTTGCGTCCGGATATCAGCAGGAATCCCATTTCCTGGAGATCGTCGGCCTGTTCGGTGACCGCGATGACCTCGTCCAGTTCCTTCTCGCCCATGACGGGGGCGAGGGCGTCTCGCGACGCCCTGAGCAGCCGGGCGTAACGGGCGCGGGTGGGCCACACGTGGGGGCTGATGTCCTCGGTGCCGGCCGGTTCGATGCCCGCCGCCCTCAGTTCCGCGAGATACGCGTCGAGGTCGGTGAGGGTCTCCACCATGGCGATGCGGCGCAGGTCGGCCAGGATCGGTTCCTTCTCGTGCGGCACCGGCGCGCGCAGATAGAAGTCGGAGCCCTCGAAGCGCCCGCCGGGCTTCAGCACCCGGCTGATCTCGCGCAGCGCGAGCGGCCGGTCCGGGATCTGGTAGAGGAACTCCATCGAGCAGACCGCGTCGAAGGAGTCGTCGGGGAAGGGCAGCGCCATCACGTTGCCGTAGCGGAAGGAGACCCGGTCGGCGAGGTCTTCGGCGGCCGCGGCGGCGTTGGCGAGTTCGATCTCCGACTCGGTGATGGACACCCCGACCACGGCCGCCCCGCTCGCCTTGGCCAGCCGGATGCCGGGGGCGCCGATCCCGCACCCGAGGTCGAGCACCCGCTCCCCGGGCCGGGCGTCGATCCGGCCGATGAGCAGGTCGGTCATCCGGTCGGCCGCCTCGGTGATCGGGGCGTTCGGCGGGAGGTCCTTCCAGTAGCCGTGGTGGAGGGTCGATTCCAGCGCGCGGGACACCTCGGTGTAGGAGCCGGCCCAGTCCTCGTCGCCGCCCTCCCCGACGCCCTCGTCGCCGTCGCCGGTCCGTTCCCCGCCGGTCAGGTCCCGCCTGACCTTGCGCGCGATGGGTTCGAGCGCGGGCCAGGGGAAAGTGTCGGGCACGCTCAGGCCCCGGTCGGCGAGGTAGCGTGCGGCCGCCCGCTCGACCTGGGCCACGTCCCCGTGCATCCGGGAGATCACCCGGGCCGGGCGGAACGCCCAGCCGCCGTCCTCGCCCACCAGGTCACCGGTGACGGCCAGGGTGTGCTGGACGTCGAAGTTGTCGTCGTGGGTGTGCCAGAGCAGCCAGGCCGGTCCGGCGACGGCGGGCACGCCCTCGGGGATCTGGACGTGGAAGAGGTCGCGGGCGCGGTCCTGGCGCGCGTACGTCCGGACGCTGAAGGGGAATCCGTCCGGGTCGCGGAAGCTCAGCACGGGGCGGGCGAAGAGGTGCAGGTGTGCGTCGATCTCGTCCCACAGGTTCACCGCACACGCTCCAGTCGCTGGTCGCCGTTCGGGTCGTGCCGCAGGGTGAAGACGCGTTCGGGGGCCACCGTGATCCGTACGCGCCACATGAAGGCCGGCGAGATCGACGCGTGGGCGTCCGGGCTGAGCGCCAGCGCCTCGATGGCGTAGGGCTTGCGCCGGAAGAACTCCTCCCAGAAGTCCTCCAGTCCGCTCACCCCGAGGACTTCCTCGCCGACCGTCGCGCGGCCCTGCACGAGGACGTCGGGGGGTGCGTGCAGTCCGCTGCCGGCGAATTCGGAGAAGAGCAGCGAGACCCGGTCGTCCCGCCGCATGTTGTAGATCTTCTTCGGCAGTCCGATCCCGGTGACGAGGTGGAACTCGGTGTTCTCCGGCCGCCACATGGCCATCACGGGGAAGGTGACCGGCCCGCCGTTCTTTCCGACGGTGGACAGTTCACAGGACAACGCTTTCTCGAATACGCGGGTGACTTCCTCGGGAAGACTGGCGGGCATGCGCTCTCCCAGGGCTGCGGACGGGCACGGGGCGGTGGAGCGGGTGGGAGCCGGGGGGACCGAGAGGCGGCGCGGGAGCGCCACCGTCGGCCCCGCAAGCCCGGATCAGGACCCGGCCGCGTTCTCCTGGAGGAACCACTGGCAGCCGTTGTAGCCGGCGGCCTCCAGCTGCTTGAGGCCCTCGACCTGGTCGGAGTTGGCCCACAGCTCGGCGACCTTGCCGTCCCGCAGGCGCAGGATGTCGGTGTGGTAGACCCGTATGAGCTTGCCGAGGGGGGCGCCGACGTCGGGCAGACCGCCGGCGTAGCGGCCGCTCATGAGCCAGCGCGCCGAGATCAGGTCGCCGTCGACGATGGGCCCCAGGACGAGGGTCGCCGTCAGGTCGTCGAAGAACGAGACGCCCTTGGTCCACCATTCGGTGAGTTCCTCGGCGCCGTTCACCTCGCGCTCGGGCCAGTGCCCGACGAAGTCCGGGGTGACGAGTTCCTCGATCGATTTCCTGATGGTCGGGGCGTCGCCGCCCCACACGTCCTGGAGCCAGCGAAGGTAGAGCTCCTGTGCGACTTCCCGCGACATGCAGGGTCCTCCTCGGGAACAGCAGGCAAGGGGGTTGCCCGATTCAAATCCAATCTAGCCAGCGGGAATTGCCGTCCCAAGGAATCCGTCGGAGTTCTGTCGGCCCTTTCGCCGTCACCTGCGGCGGCGGCGCAGTCCGCGGTCCGGGTGCCAGGTCTCCAGGACCAGATGGTCCTCGGTGGGGGCGATCGTGAGGTAGGTGATCTCGGTGACGGCGATGCGGAACCGGTGGCTTCCGCCGGGCCGGTCGGGGTCGGTCGACTCGTGGGCCACACCGGCGAGTTTGGCGTCACCGACCCATGCGCCCTGATGGGTGTCGGGGATGTCGATCGTGCCGCAGTGCAGGGCCAGTCGCGGATCGCGGCGCAGATCCCGGGCTTTCACGGAGCCGGCGATGCAGCCGAGCCAGAGTTCGTCCTCGGCGAAATCCAGCTCGGTGGCGCTGATGCGCGGGGCGCCGCTCTTTCTGATCGTCGCGAGCGTGCACTGCTTGGTCTTCTGGAAACGCTGACGGACCCGTGCCGCGAACTCCGGTTCCCGGGCCGTCACTTCGTGCCACCACATCATGCCGGGATCATGCCACAGCCGGGCGGGCGTCAGTCGCCGATGCTCTGCGGATAGCGGAAGAAACGTTCCGGGTCGTAGCGGCGCCGCACGTCGCGCAGCCGCGGGTAATTCGCGCCGTAGTAGCTGCGGTGCGGATCGGGCAGGTCCGGGTCGGGGAAATTCACATACGAATGGCCGTTTGCATACGGGTCGATGACGGCGAATCCGCGGTGCACCCAGGCGAGCGCGGCGGCCGTCGTCTCGGCGGGGCTCGCCGAGTCCAGGAAGCCCGCCGCGTACCCGGCGTGGAAGAGCGCGTCGCGGTGCGGGTAGGCGGTGTCCCCGGGTGCGGGGACGTTGGCGGCGCCGCCCAGCGCCCGGAAGGTGAGGGCGCGGAAGAATCCCGGCGGGCTGTCCGCCTCCAGCACCTCCAGCGCCTGGCTCACCGCGCCGCCGGTCAGCGGGGCGGCGAGCATCCGGCTGCGGTCCCGCGCGAAGGCGTGCCGGGGGATGGCCGCCTCGGGGTTGTGGCCGGCCAGATGGGCCTGTGCGGTCGTCCAGCCCTCGCAGCCGAACTGCCGCATCATCGCCGCCCGGTACGGCAGCTCCTCGTACGCCGTCGTGGCGGGCGGCCGTCCGGCCGCGGCGATCAGCGCGGCCAGCTCCCGCTCGAACTCCCCGGCCGGGCCCAGATATCCGCCCTGCACCAGGAGTTGCGGCGGCGCGCCCTGCCCCGCGTCCAGCGACAGGGCCACCAGCGTGGACGCCAGCCAGTCCGGGCCGTGCACGGTCCACCGCTGCCAGGCCTCGACCACCTCCACGGCGTGCTCCCACGGCCAGGACAGCTCGTAACAGACGATGCGGGGCACCGGGTTGGGGCGTATCTCGAGTTCGGTGACGACGCCGAAGTTGCCTCCGCCGCCGCCGCGCAGCGCCCAGAACAGGTCCGGGTGGTTCTCCGCGTCGCAGCGCAGGACCCGGCCGTCGGCGAGCACCACCTCGGCCGAGACCATCCGGTCGCTGCCGAGCCCGAACGCGCGGGTCTGCCAGCCGGTCCCGCCGCCGAGGCAGTAGCCGGCCAGGCCGACCGAGGCGTCGGAGCCGGCCGCGATCTGCAGTCCGTGCGGGGCGAGTGCGGCGATGGCGTCGACGGCCTGGAGGCCGGGGCCGACGCGCACCGTGTCCGGCCCGATCCGCACGTGGTCGATCCGCGAGACGTCGACGACGAGTCCTTCGGTGGTCGACCAGCCCGCCAGGCTGTGGCCGCCGCTGCGCGGGGTGGCGTGGACGCCGTGCTCGCGGGCGAACAGCAGGCAGGTGCGCACGTCCTCCACCGTCGCGCAGCGGGCGACGGCCGCCGGGCGGATGTGGTCGTACTGGCCGAGGGCGACGCGGGCGGCCTGCCGGTAGTCCGCGTCGTGCGGCAGGACGAGACGGCCGGACAGATGCGAGCGCAGCCCCGTCCAAGCCCGCGACATCGTGGTGCGCACCCTGTTCCCCGCCCTTCGTCCGCGCTCGCGGCGGCCACTCCTGCGGCCGTCCTCGTACGCCGACCCTAGGAAGGAGCGGTGCGCGGCGGCGCGACGGCGACAGAAGGCCGACAGGTGACCGGACGTGAAGGAACCGCCGGACCGGGTCCGGCGGTTGCCTGGAGGACGGCTCAGGTCAGGAGGAGGCCTCCTGCGCCTCGCCGATGTCCTGGGGTTCGGCCGGTGCGGTCTCGGCCGGCTTCCGGATACGGACCGCCAGCGCCGCGATGGCGACGGAGACCAGCGGCATGACGACCGCGCCCCGGTATCCGGCGTGGTAGCCGGACAGGAGGTCGGCGCCGCCGGTGTGGCCGTCGCCGGTGACGGTGGCCGCCACGGTGACGAACGCCGCGAGTCCGAGGGTGATGCCCACCTGCTGGGAGGTGCTCACCAGACCGGAGGCCAGGCCCTGTTCGGACGGGTCGACGCCCGAGGTCGACACGATCATGGACGGGGCGAAGGCGGTGACCGAGCCGAGGCTGGTCAGGATGATGCCGGGCAGCACGTCGACGGCGTAACTGCCGTCCAGCGGGGCGCGGCTGAGCCACAGGGCGCCGATCGAGGCGCTGATGCCGCCCGCGATCAGCAGGGCCTTCGGCCCGATCTTGTTCATCAACGGCCCGGTCTGCCGGGCGAGTACGGCGCTGAGCACGGTGACCGGCGCGAAGGACAGACCGGCCTGCCACGGGCTCAGCTCCAGGATGTTCTGGAGGTAGAGCGAGGTGAAGAAGATGACCGCGGCGGGCGATGCCGCGTTGATGACGCTGATCACGTTGCCGGCGACGACGTTGCGGTTGCGGAAGATGCCGAGCCGGACGAGCGGGGCGCTCTGGCGGCGTTCGACGACCGTGAAGACGATCAGCAGGATCACGCCCGCCGCCGCGACGAGCAGCGCCGGCCCGGTGCCGTTGGCCTTCGCCGAGGTGACGGCCAGGATCAGGAGGATCATGCCCGCGGTGAGGGTGACCGCGCCCGCCAGGTCCAGTCGTTGGCGCTCCGGCGGCCGCTGCTCCGGCGCGAGCCGGCGGGTCAGCACCAGGCACACCACGCCGATCGGCACGTTCAGCAGGAACGCCCAGCGCCAGCCGAGCGTGTCGGTGACGACTCCGCCGAGGGCGTAGCCGGTGACGGCGCCCAGGGAGGCGACCGACCCCCAGATCGCCATCGCGCGGTTGCGTGCGCGGCCCTCCTCGAAGGTGGTGGTGAGCAGGGCGAGCGAGGACGGGACGACCAGGGCCGCGCCGAGGCCCTGGAGGCCGCGCGCGGCGAACAGCTGCCAGCCGCTCTGCCCGGCCGCGCACAGCGCCGACGCCAGGGTGAACAGGGTGAGGCCGGCCAGGAAGATCCGCCGTTTGCCGAGGAGGTCCGCCGCGCGGCCGGCGAGCAGCAGGAAGCCGCCGAAGGCGACGGTGTAGGCGGTGGTCACCCACTGGAGCTGGACGGGGTCGATGCCCAGGCTGTCCTGGATGTGCGGGTAGGCGATGGTCACGACGGTGACGTCGACCGTCACCATCAGCTGGGTGATGCTCAGGACTAAGAGAGTCGCGCGCTGCCCGAGTCGTGCGGGCCCCGGCGCCTTCGTTGACACAGTGTTCTCCTTTCGGGTCACCGGTCTCTCACAGTTCGATGCTCTGCGGCCGGTGGAAGAAGGCATCGGGATCATAGTGGCGCTTGACCCTGCGCAGGCGCGGGTAGTTCGCGCCGTAGTAGGACGTCTGCCAGTGCGGCAGTTTCAGGTCGGGGAAGTTGATGTAGGCCGGTCCGCTGCGGTGCGGATCGATCACGAGCATGCCGTCGTCGACCCAGCGCTCGGCGGCGGCATGGCTCTCCTGGAAGTCGTCGGCGTGCAGGAAGCCGGCCGAGTATCCGGTGAAGAACCGGGCCGAGCGGTGGACGAAGGCGGTCTCGTCGGGGCGCACCCGGCCCGCGGCGCCGCCGAGCGCGTACATGGACAGGTTGTGGAACTGGCCCGCGTGCCGGCCGCCCTCCAGCGCGGCGAGGGCGGCCTCGGTGTCGGTGGCGCCGAGGGGGTCCGCCAGCAGGCGGCCGGTGGCGACGATGACCTCGTGCCGTGGCACGGCGGCGACGGGGTTGTCGCCCTCCAGGTGGCATTCCGCGGCCGTGCCCGAGCAGCCCCACAGGCTCATCATCTCGGCCTGGTAGCTCTGTTCGCGGGTCTCGCGGGAGGTGGGGGCGGACCCGACGAGGGAGCAGAGCTGGTCCAGCAGGGTCTCCAGCTCGGCGCGCGGACCGGCCAGGAAGCCGCCGACGAGGGCGAGCGGCCGGACGCCCTCGGCGGCGTCGGTCAGGAGCAGGTCCAGGGTGCCGCCGAGGGCGTCCGGGCCGTTCGCGGTCCACTCCTGCCAGGCGCGGGTGACGTCGGCGGCGCGGTCCCAGGGCCAGGCGAGGTTGTACCCGGCGACCCGCTGGATGCGGGTGGGGCGCATCTCGAACTCGCTGACGATGCCGAAGTTCCCGCCGCCGCCTCCGCGCAGCGCCCAGAACAGTTCGCTGTGGCGGTCCTCGGAGCAGTGCACGACCTGCCCGTCGGCGAGCACGACCCGCGCGGACACCAGCCGGTCGGCGCCGAGTCCGCCCACCCGTGTGGTCATGCCGATGCCGCCGCCGGTGACGAATCCGCCGGGGCAGACGGTGGCGCACAGTCCGGCCGGTATCTGCATGCCGTGCGGGGCGAGCGCGGCCAGGATGTCCACGGCCTGCGCGCCGGGTCCCACGCGGACGGTGTCGGCGCCGGGTGTCACATGGGCGATCCGGGAGAGGTCGATGACCAGGCCGGTGGTGGTCGACCAGCCCGCCAGGTTGTGGCCGCCGCTGCGCGGGGTCACCGGCAGGGCGTGGTGGCGGGCGAAGAGGACGCACTCGCGGATGTCGTTCTCGGTCGCGCAGTAGGCGATGGCCTGCGGGCTGACCGCGTCGAACTGGAGCAGGGCCAGGTGCCGGGCCCGCGGGTAGTCGGGGTCGGTGGGCAGCACCAGGGAGCCGCGCAGTCTGCGCTCCAGCCGGTTCCACGGCACCCGGGCCGCCCGGTCCGTCCCGGCCGCCCAGGACGGCGCGAAGGACAGTCCGACGGTCCCCGCGGACACCAGTCCCGCTCCGGCCCGGAGCACATTCCGCCGGCTGATCATGCTGTTTCCTCCATCGCGTCGTCCATGGTCCGTTCGGGAAGTCGGGGCTCCGGGCGCTGCGGCGCCTCACCCACCCAGGTGTGCAGCGCGTCGCGCAGGCCCTCGGGGCGGGCGCCGTCGCCGGACCAGGCCACATGGCCGTCCGGGCGCAGGAGCAGTGCGGTGGGCCAGCGGCGCCGGCCGCCGGCCACGGCGCGTACGGTGCGGACGGGGCCGGCCCAGTGTCCGGCGACGGCCGCGGCCCGGCCGTCGGGGCTCTGGTCGACCAGGAGGAAGCGCTGGTCGCGCAGTTGCTCGTACAGGCGGGTGACCGAGGGTCCGGCGCCGTACAGGGGCGTGTCCGGCAGGCGTCGTCCGGTCATCCGGCCGGTTGTCGCACCGGAGGCGGGCCGGTAGCGCAGGGTCAGTCCGGCGAGGTCGTCGATCAGGGGGCGTTGCAGGGGGCGGACGCGCATCAGGCGCATGCCGGCCCAGCGGGCGGCGTTGGCGAGGGCCGAGCGCGAGGTCTCGAAGCGGAAGGCGCGGTCGGTCTGGCGCAGCACGCGCCGGGCGACGGGGGCGCGTTCGGCCTCGTAGCTGTCCAGCAGTGCGGCCGGGGCGCGGCCCTGGACCTCGGCGGCGAGTTTCCAGCCGAGGTTGAAGGCGTCCTGGATGCCCATCTGGAGGCCCTGGCCGCCGGAGGGCAGATGGGTGTGGGCGGCGTCCCCGGCGAGCAGGACGCGGCCCTCGCGGTAGCGGTCGGCGAGGCGCTGGTCGCTGCGGAAGCGGGAGGCCCACACCACCTCGCCGACGCCCAGGTCCTCCCCGAAGACGGCGAGCACACTGTCCGTCAGTTCCTGGGGCGTGACCGGCTGTTCGACCGGCAGCCGCATCCGGTCGCGGTCGAGGACGACCAGCCGGAAGACGCCGTCGTCCAGGGGGAAGACGGCGACCAGGCCGCGGGGGGCGATCCGCGCGTCCACCAGGGCGGCGGGCGGTGCGGTGAGGCGTACGTCGGCCACGACCAGCGACTCCCGGTAGGAGCGGCCGGTGAAGCCGATGCCGCTCAGCTCGCGGACGCGGCTGCGCACGCCGTCGCAGCCCACCACGTAGGCGGCGCGTTCGGTCCGGCGGTGGTCGGGTCCCCGCACCTCCAGGGTGACGCCGGTGTCGTCCTGGGTGAGGCCGGTGAGTTCGGCGTCGCGGACGATCTCCGCGCCGAGTTCGACGGCCCGCTTCTCCAGGAGTTCCTCGGTGTGGTGCTGGGAGAGGATCAGCACGTAGGGGAAGGAGGTGTCGAGCAGCGCGTAGTCGAGGTGGTGTGCGCGGTCGCCGAGCGGCTGGAGCCGCCAGGGGCGGCCGCGGTCCACGAAGGGCTCCGCCATGCCGCGCATGTCGAACATCTCCAGGGTGCGCGGCTCCAGGCCCATCGCCCGCGACCAGGCGACGCGCCGGGGGCGTTTCTCCAGCACCCGGCAGTGGACGCCGGCGGCGGCCAGTTCGCAGGCCAGGGCGAGTCCGGTCGGCCCGGCGCCGATCACGGTGACGGTCGCGGCGGCGGGGTCGGCGCTCATGCGAGCCTCACCGACTCGGTGATGTTCCCGCGTACGGGGACGGGCTCGGGGCACGCGCCGACGGGGTGGAGCACCATCGGCATGCCGTGCTCGGGCACGAACGAGATCCGCATGGCGCGGTCGACACGTGTGCCGGGGGCGAGCGCGGGGCGGAACCGCTGGAGCAGGAGGGCGAGCACGGTCTTGATCTCCAGGAGGGCGAAGTGCTTGCCGAGGCAGTGGTGGGCGCCGGCGCCGAACGGCAGGTACTCGTAGACGGCCGGCTTCAGGTCCCGCCACCGGTCGGGGTCGAAGCGCAGCGGGTCGTCGTAGAGTCCGGGCAGCCGGTGGGTGACGTAGGGGCTGTAGAAGAGCAGGGCGCCGGAGGGCAGGCGGTAGGGGCCGAGGTCCGCCTCGCGGGCGGTGTACCTGAGGAGCATGGGGGCCGGGGGCAGCAGCCGCAGCACCTCTTTGACCACGGCGTCGAGGTAGTCGAGCCGGTCGAGGTCGTCGGCGGTCGGCGCGGCGCCGCCGAGGGTGTCGCGGAGTTCCGCGGTGAGCCGGTCCAGCACGTCGGGGTGGCGGTCGAGCAGGAAGAGGGTCCACGTCAGGGTGGAGATGTTGCTGTCGTGGCAGAACGAGGTGTAGGCCTCGGCGACCAACTCCTCGTCCGTCAGGGCCGTTCCGTTCTCGTCGCGGGCCGCGATCAGCGCGGTGAGGACGTCGGAGCCGGCCGCGGTGCGCCGCTCGGCGATGAGCGCGCGCAGGCTCTCCTCGATCCGCTCGGACACGCGCAGCGCGGTGCGGAAGGTGGTGCCGGGCAGGTCGTAGGGGAACAGGAGGGTGGCGGGCGAGGCGGCGACGGCCAGGAGCCGGTCGATGAGGCGCTGAAGGCGGTCCGCCTCGGCGGGCGCGTCCACGCCGAGGATCGTGCGCATCGCCGTCCGGGTGACCAGCCGGCCCATGTCCTGGTCGATCCGGCGCGTCTCGCCGGTGCGCCAGCCGGCGAGCATTTCCTCGGTCAGCTCCGCCATGGTGTCCCGGTAGCGGACGACGCGGCGGGCGTGCAGGCCGTGCTGGACGACCCGGCGATGGCTGCGGTGCGTGTCCCCGTTGAGGCGCAGCAGGCCGTTGCTCAGCCGCAGGAAGGAGGAGTCGGCCGGCATGCGGATTTCCCGGAAGGCGTCCACGATGAACACCTCCGGTTCGGCGAAGAGCAGCCGGAGGTATTCCGGGGAGAAGACGAAGACGTGTTTGGGCCGGGTGGCGTCCCAGGCGCTTATGCCGCCGAATCTCCGGTACTGCCGCAGGAAGTATTCGGTCGGGTCCTGGAGCATCCGCAGCCCGCGGGCCTGCCACCCTCCCACCAGCGGGACGCGCGGTGGGGCGGGGAGGCGCTGTCCTGCTCCCACGCCGACTGCGGACATGGCCCCTCCCCTGGTGCGGAATCGGTGAACCCGTCGCACGCTAAGGCCGGCCGAGGGCCGGCGGCGCGGCCCTGACAGATCCCTGACCGTGTGCTTTGCAAGCCCTTCGGACGCTGCCATGTTGGGAACACTTCGACGGACGTCCGACGAGCGAGGGGTGGGGCCGTGCATTCGGCACATGTCGATTGGGACGCACTGCGACGCGGAATGGAAGGCGACATACTTCTCCCCGGCGATTCCGGATATGACCGGGCCCGTGGTCTCGTGCTCAAGCAGTTCGACGACATCCGTCCGCGGGCGGTGGTGCGCTGCCGCAGCGCCGAGGACGTCGCCGAGGCGGTCGGCTTCGCGCGGTCGCACGGCATCCGGTGCGTGGTCCGCAGCGGCGGCCACAGCTTCGCCGGCTACTCGACCGGCGCCGGCATGGTGATCGACGTGTCGGGGCTGCACCGGATCGAGGTCGCCGGCGACGTGGTGCGCGCGGGGGCGGGTACGCAGCTCGTGGACTTCTACGACGCGACGCTGCGGCACTCTCTCGCGGTGCCGACGGGCTGGTGCCCGACGGTGGCGCTGGGCGGTCTGGCCCTCGGCGGTGGCATCGGGCTGGAGACCCGCAAGCACGGCTTCACCGTCGACCACGTGCTCTCCGCGACCCTGGTCCTGGCCGACGGCCGGACGGTGACCTGCGACGAGCACCGCCACCCGGACCTGTACTGGGCGGTGCGCGGCGGGGGCGGCGGCAACTTCGGGATCGCGGTGGAGTTCGCCTTCCGGCCGGTGCCCGTGGGCGATCTGCTGGACTACCGGCTGACCTGGCCGTGGGAGGACGCGACGGCCGTGGTGGACGCGTGGCAGCGGTGGGCCCCGGACGCACCCGACGACCTGGCCTCGGTGATCAACATCGGGGTCGAGGACGCGGGCGGCGAGTCGGCGCCGGACCTCACGGTGGCGGGCGTGTGGCACGGTGAGCCGGCCGCGGGCGAGCGGCTGTTGCGGGAGCTGACGGACCGGGTCGGCCGTGAGCCCGCGTCGTGGTCGGCGACCGTGCGCGACTACCGCGCCACGATCATGGACTGGTTCGACTGCGACGGATTCACCCCGGCCGAGGCCCACTTGGTGGGCCACAACCCGGCCGCGAGGATCGAACGCTACGCCTTCTCGGTCAGCCGCGGCGGGTTCTTCGACTCCGTCGTGCCCGCGGCGGGGCTCAAGGAGCTGCTGGCCGCGGTGACGGACCGTCCGTTCGCGGGCCAGCGGCGGGATCTGAACTTCATCGCGCTGGGCGGCGCGGGCAACCGGGTGGCCCCGGACGCGACGGCGTTCGTGCACCGCGGGTCCCGCTTCTACGCCGGGTACTCGGCGGACATGGACCCGGTCGTCCCCGAGCACGGGCCGCAGGCGGCCCGTGCCTGGATCGACGGGGCGTTCGGGACGCTGTCCCGCTGGTGGTCGGGGCGCAGCTACCAGAACTTCATGGACTCCCGGCTGGCCGACTGGAGGCGGGCGTACTACGGGGAGAACCTGGCGCGGCTCCAGCGGGTCAAGCAGCGGTACGACGCGGAGCGCTTCTTCGATTTCCCGCAGGCGATCTGAGGTCCGACCTGCCCCCTTACCGTGCCGGGAGGGGTGCGGGAACGCGGCGGAACAGCCCCGGGAACGGCCTTCGCCACCATCGAACGCGTCGGTTCCGTTCACCGTTTCCGTCAGGAAGGCACCCCATGGTCAGGTTCACCGCCTTGGCGTTCGCTCTCGCCGGTCTCTTCCTCGCCGCGTCCCTCGCCGCCGGCCACGGTCTCTCCGCGCACCCCTCCGGCGGCGCCGGTCACCGGGTGGTCGCCGGCGACCAGGGGCCCGGGCTGGTGGGGCACTGAGCCGCCGGGTTCCGCGCGCCGGGTCCCGTCGGGCGTGAGGCCCATCAGGGTGAACAGTTCCTCCGCCTGACGACGCCGCCGCGCCGCCCGCACGGGATCGCCCAGGGCCTCCTCGGCCTCGGCCATCCCGTGCAGGGCGCGGGCGGCCTCCATCCGGTACTCGATGGAGAGGGCGCGTTCACAGGCCCTCTCGTGCAGTTCCCGGGCGCGCCGGTGCTCGCCGCGGTGGTGGTGGAACCGGCCCACGATGTTCTCCACGGCGGCCTGCCGCAGCACCGTCGCCTTGCACCCGACCAGCGACAGCGCGCGTTCGGCGTCCTGGCGGGCGCGTTCCCCGTCCCCGCAGCGCTGGCGGGCGGCGGCCGAGAGGGCCAGCACCAGCGCGACGTTCTCCGGCATCCGGGTCCCGTCGAGCAGCTCCCGCGCCCGCCGCAGGCAGTCCAGGGCGCCCGCCGGATCGTCCAGGCCCATGCGGGCCACGGCCAGGTCGGTGTACGCGACGGCCTCGTGCTCCGGGATGTCCAGCTTCCGGTTGAGCCGGATCGCCTCCTCGGCCGACGCCGCCGCCTCCTCGTGGCAGCCCTGCCAGGACTGGACCGTGCTGAGGTTGCTCAGCGCCTCCGCCAGCTGGCGGTCGTAGCCGGTCGAGCGGTGCAGCCGGATGCCCTGCTCCAGGTTGCGGCGCGCCTGCGCGAGATGGCCGAGCGCGCTGTGCAGCAGGCCGAGCAGATCGAGGCAGAACCCCTCGCCGGCCGGGTCCCCGATCCGCCGGGCGATCTCCAGCCCCTCCTGCGCCATCCGGATGCCCTCGCCGAACCTGCCGAGTTTCCAGTCGGCGACGGCGAGATTGCTCAGGCTGATCCGCAGGCCCTTCGGGTCCGCCAGGACGCGCGCCGAGGCGAGCGCGAGCGTCCCCATCCGGTGGAAGTCCTCGAAGTTGCCGCGCAGGTTGAGGTAGAAGCTGGTGTTGCGCGCCAGATGGACGGTCTGGGGGTGGGCGCCGAGCCGGTGGCCGGCGGCGACCGTCTCCAGGAGGGCGTAGTGCTCCTGGTCGAACCACGCCAGGGCGCGGTCGCAGTTCAGCAGCGCGGGCGTACGGGCGTCCGTCCCCTCCCACGGGCCCGCGGGCAGCGGGACCCGCCCGGGGAACAGCACCTCGCAGGCCTGGTCCGTGGCCACGCAGTAGTAGCCGACCAGACGCCGCAGCGCGGCGTGCCGCTCGTCCGGGGCCATGCCGTCCGGGGCTCCGGCGGTCCGGCGGGCGAAGCTGCGCACCAGGTCGTGGAAGGCGTAGAAGCCGCAGTCGTGCGGCTGGAGCAGATGGGCGTCCACCAGCTGTTCCAGCACGGTCTCGGCCTGCCTGGGGCCCGTCCCGAGCAGCGCGGCGGCCGAGTGGACGTCGAAGTCGCGCGCCGGGTGCAGCCCCAGCGTCTGGAAGGCGAGCCGGGTGCCGGGCGCCAGGGCCCGGAAGGACAGGCTCAGCACCACCGCCACGCTGCGGTCGCCGGCGGTCAGCTCGTCCAGCCGGGCGTCCTCGTCCCGCAGCCGCTCGACCAGGTCCCGCACCGCCCACAGCGGTCTGCGCCGCAGCCGCGCCCCGGCGATGCGCAGCGCCAGCGGAAGCCGCCCGCACAGCTCGGCCAGCGCGGCCGTGGCCTCGGGTTCGGCCGTGGTACGGCCCTTGCCGACGGTCTCGGCGAGCAGCGCGACGCTGTCCTCCAGGGACATCTCGCCGACGGCGGTCCACTCGGCGCCGTCGAGGTGGATCAGGACCCGGCTGGTGACCAGGGCCAGGCAGCCCTGCGAGGCGGGCAGCAGCGGGCGCACCTGGGCGGCGTCGGCGGCGTTGTCGAGGACGAGGAGCACCTCGCGGCCGGCGAGCAGCATCCGCCACAGCGCGACCCGTTCGTCCAGGCCGTCGGGTATCCGCTCGCCCGGGACGCCGAGGATGCGCAGCAGGCAGTCGAGCACCGTGCCCGGGCTGGACGGCTGCTCCTCGCAGCTGAAGCCGCGCAGGTCGACGTAGAGCTGGCCGTCGGGGTAGCGGTCGGCCAGGGCGTGCGCGGCGCGGACGGCCAGCGCCGTCTTGCCGGAGCCGCCCATGCCCTCGACGGCCAGGACCGCGGCGGCCGTCCGGCCGACGGCCGCGCCCCGCTCCAGCAGCCAGGCGAGTTCGGCGTCGCGGCCGGTGAAGTCGGTCAGGTCGTTGGGCAGGGTGCACAGCGTTCCCCAGGCGGGGGCCGGGCCGCGGACGGCGGGCACGGCGGCCGGGGCGGGGCCGGACGCCGCGAGTTCGGCGGCGCCGCCCCGCAGGATGTTCTCGTACAGCTCGGTCAGGCGCGGCCCGGGATCGACGCCGAGTTCCTCGGCCAGCAGGGCGCGCGCGTGCGCGTACTCCTCCAGTGCCTCGGCCTGCCGGCCCGACTGGTGGAGGGCGAGCATCAGCAGGCCGCGCAGCGTCTCGCGCAGCGGGTGGGCGGCGACGAGTTCCCTGAGGTCGCCGACGAGTTCGCCCGCCCGGCCGAGGCGGAGGCGGATCTCCAGGAGCTGTTCGGTGGCGGTGAGCCGGCGTTCCTCCAGGACCGCCGAGGCGGCCGCGATGGCCCGGCCGCCGTCGCCTCCCATGACCGGGCCGCGCCACAGGGCCAGGGCCGCGGTCAGCTCCTCGGCGGCCTGCTCGGCGCGCCCGTCGGCCAGGGCGGCCCGGGCGCGGCGCAGGCCCTGGAGGAAGAGTCCCAGGTCGGTCTGGGAGGGGCGGACGACGGCCCGGTACCCCGTCCCCTCGGTGATGATGAGCCGGTCGCCGCCCGGCAGGCAGCGGCGCAGCGCGGCGACGGACTTGCGGATCTGGTGCGCGGCGGTGGCCGGCGGGTCGTCGTGCCAGGCGGCGTCCACCAGCCGGGACACGGACACCACGCTGTTCGCCTCGAGCAGCAGCATGACCAGGACCCGCTCCTGGATGGCACCGCCGAGCCGGATCCGCTTCCCGTCGTACCAGCATTCAAGAGAGCCGATCAGTCGTACGCAGACATGACTGGCATCGTCTTCCACGGTTACCCCCTCTTCCGTGCTGTGCTCCAGGTCACTTGGCGTGACATCCGAGCACACGTTCCCGGGGACGCACCAGATGGCGTACCGGCCGACGTGGAACGGCGCTCGGTGCGGCCGGGAGCGACGCGGGAACGGTTCGGGAACGCGCCGTGCCAGATTGACGGCCGTTGGTACGAGCCACCTTCCCGGAGCACTGATGAGCCAGCTCGGCACCGCGGGGGGCGATCGCCTCCGAGGATCCTTCAGCACCCGCGCCGACGGCCGGCCCGACCGCGCGACGGACGACATCGCCGTGTGGGTCGAGGGCCGGATCCACAACAGCGCCGAGATCCGGGCGAAGCTGGCCGGGCGCGGCGGGGACGGCCGCCCCTCCTCCGGCCTGCGCTGTCTGCTGCGGTCGCTGTACCTCGCCCACGGCGCGGACTTCGCGCGGGGGCTCGACGGCGAGTTCGCGGTCGTCGTCGCCGACCGCCGGGGGCCGCGCAGGCTGGTGGCCTGTACCGACCGGTCCGGTGTGCGGCGGCTCTACTACACCTGGCGGCCGGAGGAGCAACGCGTGCGGTTCGCCACGGAGTTGCCCGCGCTGCTCGGCATGGCCGGGGTGGACGTCGCGGAGCACGAGGGCGCGCTGGACGCCTACCTCGCGGCGGGCGCTCAGCTCGGCGAGCACACCATGTTCCGGGGTGTGAAGGTGCTGCCGCCGGGGGCCGCCCTGCTGGTCTCGCCGGACGGGCCGCGGCTGCGGACGCGGCCCGAGGAGGACACGGAGCCGGCCCGCGCCGACCCGACGCGGCGGCCCGGCGCCCGGCTGCGGGCCCTGCTGCACGAGCAGTTGCTCGGCCTGCCCGCCGCGGACCCGGTCGCCGTGATCACCTCCGGCCGGCCCGGCGCCGACCTGCTGGCGAGGGTCGCGGCGGCCTCGGGGCGGCCGTTCCACGTCTTCCACGGCGGCTGGCCGTCCGCCGCGCGGGGCATCGCCGGGGTGCCCCGGCCCGGCCGGACGCCGCGGACCATCCACCACTGGGTGGAGGTGCGGCCGGACACCGTCCCCGACCGCCTGTGGCGCCCGCTGGGGCAGCTCGGCCAGCCGCACGCCGACCCGGAGCTGCTGCTCACCCACGTCCTGTGCAGCGCGGCCCAGGAGGCGGGCAGCCGCACCATCGTCGCCGGCGGCGGGGGCGACGAGCTGTTCGCCGGTCACCCGCGGGTGGCGGACGCGCTGAGCGCTCCGGCGGGCCTGGCCTGGGTGCCCCGCTATCTGGACCAGCTGGCCGCCGTACCGCGCGCGCTGCGGACCCGGCTCTACACCGCCGAGTACGCCTCGTCCCTGCGCCGCCACGGGCCCGCCCTGCCCGCCGGCCTGACGGAGCTGCTCAACGACGGGGAGCACGGCCGGGCCCGCCGGGTCCTCACCGCCGAACTGCGGTACGTACTGCCCGCTCAAGGCCTGCGCGTCCTGCCCCCGCCGGCCCGTTCGGCCCCGGTGCTGCCGTACTGCCGCCCCTCGGTGGTCCGGCTGGCGACCTCGCTCGCGGACCGGGACGCGACAGCGCCGCGGCCCGCCCAGGTGCTCGCCGAGGCCGCCCGCGGCCTGCCGCTCCTCGGCCCGCCGCGCCCCGCACCGGAGATCTTCAGCCCGGAACTGACCCGCGCGCTGGTCCCCGGCCGGCCCCTCGGCGACCTGGCGCGCGACGTCCTGTCGGACGCGGACCTCAGGGCCGACGGCCGGCTCCGTCCGGACCGGGTCGCCGCCCTCTTCGCCAGGCAGCGCATGCAGCCGACCGCCCTGGTGGCGCGCACCCTGTGGGCCCTTCTGGTGCACCGGCTGTGGCGGCACCGCTTCTTCGGCCCGTCCCGCTACCCCCAGGACGCCGGCGAGGCGTCCGCCGTCTCCCCGCTCGCCCCCGGTCCCTAGAACCTCTCGCCCGTTCGGGCCGGGCCCGCGGGCCCCGACCTGGCCTGAACCGAACGGAACTCCCCGTCCCGCCCGATCCGCCCCGCGCAGAGAGGACGTACCGCCATGACCGCTGCGCCCAGCAGCGCGCCCGTCGAGATACAGCACCCTTCCCTGAAGAAGGACGTCAACATCCTCAGGTGGCCTGCCGAGAGGCAGTTGCGCGAGCAGTGCCGCAGGCTCGGTCTGCTGCGCCTCCTCGTGGTCGAGCGCAACCACGAGCCGCCCACCTGTGCGGACGTGCGCGAGGACTGGATCCGGATGCCGGCCACCCCCAAGGACTTCCAGGCCCGCATCACCGCCCTCCAACTGCGCGGCGTCTCCCACACCGTTCCCCATCTCGACCAGGACGGCATCCTGCGCATGGGAACGGCCGCCGTCGCGGTCTCGCCCCGGGAGGCCCAGCTGCTCCAGGTGCTGATCCAGCGCTTCGGCCGGACCGCCGCCCGCGAGGAGTTGCGCGCCCATCTGTCCGAGGACGGCAAGGAGGCCAGCCGCAACGCCCTGGACCTGCACATCAAACGCCTGCGCCGCCGGGTGCGCCCGCTCGGCCTGTCCATCCGCACGGCCTGGGGGCGCGGCTACGTCCTGGAGTACGAGAACCCGAACCAGGCGGCGCGCGGTGCGGGCATCTGAACCACCGCGCACCGACGCCCGGCCTCCGCGCTCCACCGCCTGCGGCCTCATCCGCCGGGAGCGCCACGAGAGGCCCGTCGTGGACCGCCCGCGGAGCGCTCCGCTTCAAAGGCCACGATCCGGTCCGGCACCGAGAAGTCCGCAGCGCAGTCCGGGCACGTCGTGCGGCCGAACGGGCGGGTCAGACGGTCCGCGGCCGCCGGTCGCCCGGCCGCGACGGCCAGAGAGCGCAGCCGGGACGCCATCGGCGGCAGGTCCGCCGGGACCGCCGCGCGGACCCCGGTGAGTACGGGGCCTTCACGGCCGAGGCCCCGGAAGAGCGCGTCCGCGTGCCGGCGGCGAGTGCCTTCCGGCTGCTGGGAGAGGTCGATCTCCAGGCTCCCCGCACAGGAGGGGCACACCACGGACTGCGCATCGCGGCGCAGGTTGCGCCTCCAGACGGGAACCCCTTCGAAGGCCAGCAGGTTCTCCAGCCAGTACAGGAAGTCGTCCTCGTCGCCGTCGAAGGGCCGCGCCGTCACCTGGTCCCGTGTCAGCCGGTGCAGCTCGGCGACCGCGGGCGGGTAGCGGCCCTGGACGTAACCCGGTGGGTGAAGCTGCTGCTCCTCGGTGACGACCCGTCCGGCCAGGGCGAGGGCCTGCCGGCGCCCGCCCGGCACACGGCCGGTGGCGATGTCCGCGAGAACGGGCAGGGCGGCGAAGCTCGCCGGGTACACCGTCCCCTGGTGGTAGAGAGAAGCCCACAGGTCCTCCCATGCCACCTCGGCCAGGTCGGGATCACAATCACCGGCCTCGGCGAAGAGCCGTGGCAGGTCGGACGCGGGTCCGTAGGCGTGGTTGAGACGGGACCAGTCGAGGGTCATGCCCGCGATCGTCCCAGCCGCACGGCGACCGTGGTCACCCGCGTCCCTGTTCGTTCGGGGCGATGTCCGACGGCGGCTTGGCCGACAGGCCGGCAACTGCCGACCGGAGGGCGGTGGCGACCGGTCGGTGGACCGGTGGCGGGCGACTGGGAGGTCGGTGGCGGCCTCCGTGGGAGCCTCGCCGATCCGGTTCCGCCCGGTTCTGCCCCTGCCCGCGCCGCCCGTGACGCCACGAGGGGGCCGGGGGTCCGGAAGTCGTCCTCTGAACGGCCGGGTGCGGTAGCTCGCGCCGCGGTCTTCTGTAAGGGCGGCGGGAGTCGAGGTCCGGGCGCCCGTCACCGTGAGGGAGATCCACCATGGCCCGAGACCAGCGGAGCCGGAGCTGCGGGATCCAGCGTCACAGCGGGCGACGCCGAGGCCCGCGGGCGGTGTCCCGGCGCCTTCGCCAGCCTGCTCAGCCACCTCACCACCCCCGGCCCGGACTTCCCCATCGTCTCCCCGTGCCCCACCCGCAGGCCTGCCGGACGAGAGGCTTACGAGAGCAGGTCCGAAGGCTCGGTGGCCTTCACACCATGACCCGGCCGGCGGAGTACGCCTCAGCCGCGCCGGAGCGCGTCCACGGCGGCCTGCCGGATCCTCTTGGTCCGGCCTCTTCGAGAGACGACACGCAGGACGTCCCGGTCGGTGCTCGCCTCGGCGGCTCTCCGTTGGAGCCAGTCGGACCAGCCGTCGATGAGATCACCGACGGCCTCTGCCGACATGTCGTCCCGTCCGAGGGATTCCAGCACGGCGAGCTCCCGCGCCCGGCGCGCCGAGAAGCCGCGCACGGCCGCCGGGAGGAGCCCTATCCATCGCTCGCGTGCGTCTTTCGGGACGCGTTCCAGTACGTCGCCGACGACTGCGGACGCCAGAGGACCGTCCGGTTCCCGGGCCACCGCCTCGAACAACAGCGGCCATGCGGCGGGGGTGTCCATCGCCGCCCGGTAGAGGGACCATCGAACGTGACCGTCGGCGTACGAGGCTTGGTCCTCGTACCGGCCGACGGCCTGCGCGAGCCGCGACAGCACCTCGGGACCCCGGGTCATGCCGGCCAGCCAATCAGCACGCCCCGCGGCGATCAAGACCCGCAGGCCGGCCATGCCCTCCATCCGTCCCAACGCCGCGTCGGCGTCCTCGTGTTTCCGGGCACGGTAGCGTCCACCCCCCGGCGGCGCAGCCGATGCGGCGGTCGTGGCCGTACTGCCGGCCCGCCCACCCGTGACGAAAACACGGGAGGAAGGCGCCGAGTGGGTGTGCGGCGTGGTGTGACGGCCGAGCGTGGTCAGACGGGCTGGCCCATGGGCCGGATGGTCAGGGTGTTGAGGTCGACGGTCGCCGGCTGGTCGAGGGCGAAGCAGATGGCCTCGGCGACCGGCTGGGGAGGCAAGGCGAAGGGGGGAACGCCGGCGCCTTGCCAGAAAGGTGTGTCGATCATGCCGGGGTTGACCAGAGTGACACCGATGCCGCGGGTCGTGGCGTGCAGGCGCAGGTTCTCGGCGAGTCCGGTGGTGGCCCACTTGGTGGCCGAGTAGAGATTGGCGGGAGAGTTCTTCAGCCCGGCGACGCTGCCGATGAGCACCAGCCGTCCGCCCGTGGCCTCCAGATGGGGCAGAGCGGCATGGGCCAGCAGGGCGGGGCCGAGGACGTTGGTGAGGACCATGGGCGACCACAGTGTCGGGTCGCCGGCCCCGATGGAGTCACCGGACATGAACCCGGCGTTGGCCACCGCCGCGTCGAGGGCGCCGAAATGCGCCACGGTACGGGTCACGGCCGACTCGGTGGCCTGCCAGTCCGCCGCGTCCGCGACAAGACCCAGCAGCCGGTCGGGGTGCCCGGCTTCGTCGAGGAACGCCTTCAGTCTGCTCTGGTCGCGGCCGGTGACTGCCACGCGGTGGCCGCGGTCGAGGAGCAACCGCGCGGTGTGGGCGCCGATACCGCTGGTCGCGCCGGTGATCAATACGGTCTTGCCGGCCATGGTCATGCTCCTCCTAAGGCGGGGATGGGGGACGGCGGACGGCGGCCCTCGGTGAAGGAGTGCCGTTCAAGTCCGCCGGCCCCATGCAACCGGCGCCGTCAGCGGCGGGGAAGGTCGCGTTCATGGGGGGTACAGACGCAACCTCTCTCCGCCGGCCGGACCATGGGTACCGTGGGCGAATGAACCCTCCGTCCGGAAACCACACCGGGAGTCACACGGACAACCGCTCGGACATCCGCGGCTTCCTCGTCAGCCGACGCGCCAAGCTCGTCCCGGAGCGGGTCGGACTGCCCACCGGCCGACGCCGCCGGGTTCCGGGACTGCGGCGCGAGGAGGTCGCGGCCCTCGCCGGCGTGAGCACCGAGTGGTACACACGGCTGGAGAAGGGCCACATCAGCGGTGTCTCCGAGGACGTGCTGGAAGCGGTCGCGCGGGCTTTGCTCCTCGACGAGGACGAGCGCACCTATCTGCTCGAGCTGGCCAGAGCGGCTCGCCCCGCCCGCCGCAGGTCGCACCGCCGCAAGGACGTCGAGATCCCGCCTCCCGTCCAGTGGATGGTGGACTCCATGACCATGGCCCCCGCCTTCGTACGCACCGGCCGTCTGGACATCGTCGCGAGCAACGCGCTGTGCAGGGCCCTTTACTCACCGATGTTCGACAGCGACACCACCGGCGACCGCGGCTGCGCCAACTTCCCCCGTTACTTCTTCCTCGACCCCGGTTCCCGCGACTTCTTCGCCGACTGGGAGGAAGGCGCGAGAGCCACGGTCGCGGTGCTCCGCGCCGAAGCCGGACGTGAACCCCACGACCGGGCGCTGCGCGACCTCGTCGGCGAACTGTCCTCGCTCAGCCCCGACTTCCGCACCCTGTGGGCCAGCCACGACGTCCGCATCCGTCACGAAGGCGTCAAGCGGCTGAACCATCCCGAAGTCGGCCGTGTGGAGATGACCTTCCGCTCCCTGGACCTGCCCCTGCCTCAACGGGCCGTCCACGACCTGATCGTCTACACGGCCGAGCCCGGCACCGTCTCGGAGGACCGCCTCAGAGTCCTCGCCAGTTGGACGGCACCGGGAACCTCCCCTGCGAAACCGATCCGCCCGCCCCGCTGACCTCATGCGTTCATGAGGCGGGCGCACGGCGTTCTCAGTCCTGTAGGAGAGAAATCGACCGGCCATCACGCCGTCACGGCGGGTGCGGGCGCCCCGGTCCCGGCAGCGGCGTCAGCGCTGTCCGGTCTGTCTCCCGCCGGGGCGCGGGACGGTGTCGCCGATGACGCCGGCGAGACGCTGGAGCTGAGCGGCGAGTTCGCGGCGTTCCAGCGGCGTGAAGTGCGCGAGCGCCTCTGACTGGCGTGCCCGCAGTTCCGTCCGCATCGCCGCGAGCCGGTCGGCGCCGTCCGCGGTGAGGCGGACGAGGACCTGGCGGTCGTCGTGCGGGGAGCGCTGCCGGGTGACCACGCCTGCCGCTTCGAGCTGTTTGAGCATGCGGGTGGCCGTGGGGACGCTGACCTCGGCGACGGCGGCGAGCTTGCCGACCGGCAGCCCGTCGCCGCCGGCGTCCTCGGACAGGGGTTCCAGCAGGGTGAGCTGCGCCATGGAGAGCCCGGCGCCGGAGCGCCCGACGGTGGCCGCCCGTGAGCGGCGCATGGCATAGAACAGCCGGTCAGCGGCCTGCGCCAGCTCCCTGACGCCCGCCTCGCCCCCGGTCGGGTCCTGGTGGTCGCCCGCTTCGTGCTTGTTCCTCTCGCCCATGGCTGTTAGCTTACCGAATGAAGTCATTAGCAAGCTAATCTTTAGGAGACTTCGAGTCATGGACTTCCCGGAACGCATCGACGTCCACCAGCACATCGTCCCGCCGGTCTGGGCCGAGACCCTGGCCGCGCGCGGACTGGACTCCGGCGGCTGGGCCATCCCGGCCTGGAGCCCCGGGAGCGCGATCGCGATGATGGACGACCAGGGCATCGCCACCGGCGTCCTGTCCGTCACCGCGCCCGGCGTCCACCTCGGCGACGACGCCGACGCCCGCGGCCTGGCCCGCGCCGTCAACGAGTACGGCGCCGAGGTCGTCAAGGACCACCCCGACCGCTTCGGGCACTTCGCCGGCATCCCGCTTCCCGACGTGGACGGCGCCGTCGCCGAGGCCGTGTACGCGCTCGACGTCCTGGGCGCCGACGGCGTGGTCCTGATGTCCAACGCCCACGGCAAGTACCTCGGCGACCCGGACTTCGAGCCGTTGTGGGCCGAGCTGGACCGCCGCTCGGCGAACGTCTTCGTCCACCCCGCGCAGCCCCCGATGACGCTGCTGTCCGGCACGCCCGCCCCGCTCGCGGACTACGTCTTCGACACCACCCGCACCGCGCTGAACATGGTGCTCAACGGCGTCATGGACCGGTACCGCGACGTGCGCGTCATCCTGTCGCACGGCGGCGGTTTCCTGCCCTACGCCGCCTACCGCTTCTCCGGCCTGACCTCCACCGTCGTGGACCGCAGCCGCGAGGCGGACGACATCCTGCGCGACCTGAAGCGGTTCTACTTCGACACCGCCCTGTCCGCCAGTCCCTCCGCCCTGCCGGCCCTGCTCGCCTTCGCCGAGCCCGGCCACGTCCTGTACGGCAGCGACTGGCCGTTCGCGCCGCAGGAGGCCGGCTCCTACTACAACCACTTCCTGGAGACCTACCCGGACTTCACCCCGGGCCAGGCCGAGGCCGTCGACCGCCGCAACGCCGAGGCGCTCTTCCCCCGCCTCGCCCGCTGACCGAACACTCCACCGCACACCCCGCCGTCGTCAGCGAGGCATGGGTGCACGGGGGTCGCGAAACGAGCGGCACGACTCGGCGAGCCCTCCCCTGTCGACCACCGCCGACGCCCAGGCGTTTGGCCAGGTCAGCGCACCCGTCCACGCGGCTTCAGCGGCAACGCCGGCAGTTCGGGGGCCGGCAGCGGAGCCCCGTCGTACCCCTTCACCTCCCCGAATCGTGTCCCGTCCATCCAGTCGCGGCGGGCCTGTTCGATCTCCTGTTGGCTGCGGCCGATCCAGTTCCAGAACATGATCAGCTCCTCCTCGAACGGTTCGCCGCCCAGGAGCATCACGGACGCGTCCGCGTCGGCGCGCAGGGGGAGTTCGGTGCGGCCGCAGCCGAGGTAGAGCATCGAGCCGGGCAGGACCGGGACGCCGTCGACGTGGGCCTCGCCGGACATGGACAGGACGGCGTACTCGAAGTCCGGATCCAGGGGCAGGCGCACGTCCGCGTCCCGGGACAGCGCGAGGTCGGCGCCCACGATCGGGGTGTACGCCGTGCCCGGCGACCTCGCGCCGTCGAGGTCCCCGAGGAGCAGCGTGGCCCTCAGGCCCGGCGCCGTGACGGTCGGCAGGTCGGCGTGGTGTTCGAAGTGCGGGTCGGTGTGCCGGTGGGCGTCGGGCAGGGCGACCCACAGTTGCGCTCCGTGCAGGAGACGCGCGTGCGGCCTGGGGCTCTCCTCGGAGTGGCTGATGGCCCGGCCGGAGGTCATCAGGCCCAGCTCGCCGGGGCGGATCGTCTGCAGGCTGCCGGTCGAGTCGCGGTGCAGCACCTCGCCCTCCTTCAGCCAGCTCACCGTCTGCAGACCCATGTGCGGGTGCGGCGGCACCTGCATGCCGGGCTCGTCGGCGATGTCGTCGGGACCGTAGTGGTCGACGAAGCACCAGGCGCCGACCATGCGGCGGCCCAGGTTGGGCAGCAGCCGGCGGACCTCGGTGGACTCGCCGAGCTGGACCCGGCGCGGGCTGAGGAGCTCGCGCACGGGCTCCGCCACCACGAACCCGCGGCCGCCGCACACCGCCGGCACCGCCTGGCGATCAAGGTTGCTCATGGGTCCCAACCTAGACCCGCGCGGGTCGTCGCGTCAGCGCGCCGGGCGCGGCGCGGGCCGGCGTCGGGGCCGCCCTGCCGATGACCGGGCCTCCGGGCCCACCCTCGCGTGATAGTGGAATATTCAACCAATCGGGTCGGTTGTGGGCGTCGAAGGAGGTCGGAAGTGAAGACGACGACGTACTACGACCACGGAACCGCGGCCGAGCGCTGGGAGCGGGCCCGGATGTTCTTCGACGCCCGGAACTACGCCGGTGCGGCGCGGGTCCTGGACGGGCTGGTCGAGGAGGTGCCCGAGCAGACCGGCCCCCGGCTGCTGCTGGCGCGCGCCTACTACCACTCCGCCCAACTGCACCGCGCCGAGGCCGAGTTGCGCCTCATCGTGGAGCGCGACCCGGTGGAGTCCTACGCCCGGCTGATGCTCGGCCGCACGCTCCAGCGACAGGGGCGGCACGAGGAGGCCGCCACCCATCTGCGGATCGCCTCCGCGCTCGCGGGCGAGTTCGAGGAGGTGTAGGTCCCGGCGGCGCGCGTAAGTCGCGGGGGCGTGTGGGGCCGCGGAGACGTGTGGGCCGCTCTGGGGGCTCCCCGGTCGCGTAGGCGCACGTAGGTTCTGGGGGTGGGTGAGTCCCCGGGAACCTCACAGGGGCGTCGCGGCGTACAGGGTGAGGAACAGGGTGACCGCGGAGTTCGCCGAGGACATCGCGGAGACCGCCGTACCGGCCGCGGCGCCCCACGCGGCGGCGCCGACCGCCGTGCACACCGGTGGCCAGCGCCGTACGGCGGGCGCGGGCGCCAGCAGGGCCGCGACGCGGCGCGGCACCGGTCCCACGGCGGCCAGCGCGGGGAGGGTGGGCGCGGGCGCAGCGGGCGTCAGCAGCGCCGCCTTGCCGATCGCGCGGGCCACCGCGCGCCGGTCGCCGACCGCCTGCGCCGCCGCCTCGTCGGCCCATCGCTCGGCGGTGTAGAGGACGGCGGAGCGCAGCGGGCGCAGGAACGGGTTGGCGCGGGCCGCCAGATGGACGGCGAGCAGGTGGCGGTGGTGCCGGGCGGCCAGGTGGGCGCGTTCGTGCGCGAACAGGGCGCGCCGTTCGGCGGGCCGGAGACCGGCGAGCAGGGCGGTGGTGACGACGATCCTGCCGGAACCGTCGGAACCACCGGGACCACCGGGACCACCGGGACCACCGGGACCACCGGGACCACCGGGACCACCGGGCAGTGCGTACGCGTACGGCGTGTCGTCGGGCAGTACGACGACACGCCGACCGGGGAGCCCGCTCAGCGCCCGCCGGGCGCGCCGGGTGACCCGCCGGTGCCGCCACAGGGTGCGGCCGCAGGCCGTCGCGACCGCGGCCAGGGCGGGGATCGCCGCGCGGCCGGCGATGCCGTCGTACGGGACGGCCGCGCGCACCTCGGGGTCGGACCAGCCGTCCGGCAGCGGGTTGCCGGGCAGTTGCGCGGTGCCGACCACCATGAGCAGTGCGAGGCAGAGCGTGCTGCACACGGACATGACCACCGCCACCGCGGTCAGCAGCCGGGTGGCGGTGCGCGGATGCAGATGCAGCTCGGCCAGCCGGGCCACCGGCCAGGCGGTCAGCGGCAGCACCAGCGGCAGAAAGACGAAGATCCCCACGCCGTCTCAGCCCTCCACGGTGTCGCCTGCGGCGGGGGCGGTGGCGGTGGCGGGCGTCAATCGGGTGATCGGCGTGGCCGCCGCCGCCCGCGCCGCTCGCCGGGCCGGCCCGCCGGTCACCGGCGCTCCTCTCGGCGGCCGCCCGTCTCGGCCCCGCGGGCCGCACCGCGACGGCCACCCGCCTCGTCCTCCGTGCCGACGACCTGACCGCCCGCCTCGGCCTCCGTCCGGACGACCTGACCGCCCGCCTCGGCCTCCGTCCGGACGACCAGGCCGCCCGCCTCGTCCTCCGTCCGGACGACCAGGCCGCCCGCCTCGGCCGCCGTCCCGACCGCTCGGTCGCCCGCCTCGTCCGCCGTCCGGCCCGCCGCCTCGGCACTCGCCCGGCCCGCCGCCTCGGCCTCCGTCCGGCCCGCCGCCTCGGCCTCCGTCCGGCCCGCCGCCCCGGTACTCCCCCGGTCCGCCGGCGCGGGCAGCGGTGTGGTCGGTGGGTCCGCCGTCGGTTCGGCCGCCGTGTCGAGCAGGGCGCGCAGTACCTGTTCGTCGCCCGGGGGCAGGGCGGTGACGAAGCTGGCGAGGACGGCCTCGCGGTCGCGTTCGCCGTCCAGCAGGCGGCGCATCCGCAGCGCCGCGAGCCGGGCGACGTCCGCGGTCGGCGTCCATACGAAGGAGCGGCCCCGGCGCTCGCGGGAGACCACGTCCTTGGCGAGCAGCCGGGTGAGGATGGTGACGACGGTGGTGTAGGCGAGGTCGCCGCCGAGGCGTTCCTGCACCCAGGCCGCGGTGACCGGGCCGTCCGCCTCGCGCAGCGCGCCGAGGACCTGGCCCTCCAACTGGCCCTGGCCACGCCGGGCGGCTCCCCGCCGGTGCTGCGCCACCATGTCCGTGTCTCCCTCCGGCGTCGGCGTGTCGCACCACGCTACTGCACGCCACCGGGCACGCCGCCGGGCACGCCGCCGCGCGTTCACGCGGGCGTCGGCGGGCCGGGGGGCGGGCCGTGGCATGCTGGCGCGATGGCTTCTCCGAGTGCGCGTACGCCCCTTGCCGAGCAGGTCGAGGAACTCCTCGCCGCAGACGGCCCGTTGCCCATCGTCTCCGCCGGCGACCCCGTGCTGCGCCGCCCCGCCGAGTCGTACGACGGGCAGTTGGCGCCCGAGTTGCTGGCCCGGTTCGTGCAGGCGCTGCGGGTCACCATGCGCACGGCGCCGGGTGTGGGACTGGCCGCCGTACAGGTGGGCGTGGGGCTGCGGATCGCGGTGATCGAGGACCCGGCGCCGGTGCCCGAGGAGGTGCGGGTCGCCCGCGAGCGCGTGCCGCAGCCGTTCCGGGTGCTGGTCAACCCGTCGTACGAACCGGTCGGCGCGCGCCGGGCCGCGTTCTTCGAGGGCTGTCTGAGCGTGCCGGGCTGGCAGGCGGTGGTGGCGCGCCACGCCGAGGTGCGGCTGCGCGCGCGGGACGAGCACGGCCGTGCGGTGGACGAGGTGTTCACCGGCTGGCCGGCCCGTATCGTGCAGCACGAGACCGACCACCTCGACGGCGTCCTGTATGTCGACCGGGCCGAGCCGCGCTCGCTCGCCTCGAACGAGGCCATGGCCGCCCGCTGGACGCAGCCGACCCCGGAGGCGGCCGCCCGCGCCCTCGGCTTCGAACTCCCGGGCTGAAAAGGCGAATTCAGCCCCGGTATGCCTCCAGCAGGCGCAGCCACACCTCGCTGATGGTCGGGTAGGACGGGACCGCGTGCCACAGCCGGTCCACGAGGATCTGCCCGGCGACGGCGACGGACGCCGAGTGCAGCAGTTCGCCGACGCCGGGGCCGACGAACGTCACCCCGCGCAGGATTCCCTCGTCCAGGTCGACGACCATGCGGGCGCGGCCCCGGTAGCCCTCGCCGTACAGTCCCGCGCCGGCGACCGAGGACATCTCCACGTCGACGGCGCGGACCCGGTGGCCGGCCTGTTCCGCCTCGGCCAGCGACAGGCCGACGGCGGCGGCCTCCGGGTCGGTGAAGACGACCTGCGGGACGGCGTGGTGGTCGGCGGTGGCCGCGTGGGCGCCCCACGGGTCCGTCTTCAGCGGGGCGCCGGCGGCGCGGGCGCCGATGGCGTCGCCCGCGATCCGCGCCTGGTACTTGCCCTGGTGGGTGAGGAGCGCCCGGTGGTTGACGTCGCCGCACGCGTACAGCCAGTCGGTGTCCTCGACGCGCAGCGTGTCGTCCACGGGCAGCCAGGAGCCCGGCTCCAGGCCGGCGGTGTCGAGGCCGATGTCGTCGGTGCGCGGGGCGCGTCCGGTGGCGAAGAGGATCTCGTCGGCCTCGATCCGGTCGCCGGAGCCGGTGACGGCCACGACGGCGCCGTTCTCGCGGGCGACCGACTCCACGGACGTGCCGGTGCGGATGTCGGCGCCCGCCTCGGTGAGGGCGTCGGCGACCAGTTCGCCGGCGAAGGGCTCCATGCGCGCCAGCAGCCCCTTGCCCCGGACCAGGACGGTGACCTCGGAGCCGAGGGCCTGGAAGACGGTGGCCATCTCGGCGGCCACCACACCGCCGCCGACCACGATCAGCCGCCCCGGCACCTCCTTGGCGCTGGTCGCCTCGCGGCTGGTCCACGGCTGGACGTCCTCGATGCCGGGCAGGTCGGGCAGCAGGGCGCGGGTGCCGGTGCACACGGCGACGGCGTGCCGGGCGGTCAGCGTGCGGACCGTGCCGTCCGGTGCGGTGACCGTGACCGTGCGCGGACCGGCCAGCCGGCCGTGTCCGCGGTACAGGTCGGCGCCGATGCCCTCCACCCAGCCGACCTGGCCGTCGTCGTGCCAGTGGGAGGTGTACTCGTCGCGGCGGGCGAGGACGGCCGCGGTGTCCAGGGGGCCGCGCACCGCCTCGCTCAGGCCGGGCAGGCGGCGGGCGTCGGCGCGGGCGATGATGGGCCGCAGCAGTGCCTTGCTGGGCATGCACGCCCAGTACGAGCATTCGCCGCCCACCAGTTCGCTCTCCACGATGGCGGTGGACAGGCCGGCCGCGCGGGTGCGGTCGGCGACGTTCTCCCCCACGGGTCCGGCGCCGAGCACCACCACGTCGTAGGCGATGTTTTCCGTTTCCGTCATGGGGTCAGTCTGGAGGGTGGTGTGCGCGGTGGCCACACGGGTACGCGCGCGGGACGGCGCTTCGCGCGCACGGAATAGTCCGTGGGGTCGGCCGTGTTGTGCCGACGGCTCACCCGACATCAGGAAGAGGATCACGCCATGAGCAGCACCGTGGAGCTCACCAAGGAGAACTTCGACCAGACGGTCACGGACAACGAGTTCGTGCTCATCGACTTCTGGGCGTCCTGGTGCGGGCCGTGCCGTTCGTTCGCCCCGGTCTACGAGAAGGCCGCCGCGGACAACCCGGACCTGGTGTTCGGGAAGGTGGACACCGAGGCGCAGCCGGAGCTGGCGGCGGCCTTCGGCATCCAGTCCATTCCGACCCTGATGATCGTCCGGGACCAGGTGGCCGTGTTCGCGCAGCCGGGCGCGCTGCCCGAGGCCGCACTGGCGGATGTGATCGGGCAGGCCCGCAAGCTGGACATGGATGAGGTCCGCAAGGCGGTCGCCGAGCAGCAGGCGCAGGCGGGGCAGCAGGGCGGCGAGTGAGGCGCACCGGCCGTCCGGCGCGCTGAATGGGTGCGTCGTGGTGAACGGGGCCCCTCCCGGTACCGGGAGGGGCCCCGTTCCGCGTTCCGGGGGCCGGAGGCGCGGGCCCCGGGGACCCCGGGAGCCGCGGACGCGCACCCGGCGACGGGGCTGGCGGGACGCGTAGGCCGGGGGCGCGGGACGCGTAGGCCGGGGCGCGGGGCACGTAGGCCGGAGTCGCGGGGCACGTACGCCGAGGGCCCGTAGCCCGCCCCGGGCGCGGGTCAGCTGGAGTCGCGGTGGACCAGCGTCGCGCCGAGCACCGGGCGGCGTTCCGGCGCGGCGGCGGGGTCGCGTACGGCGCGGTCGACCAGCTCGGCCAGGTCGCGGCCGGCCGGCAGGTCCACGTGCACGGTGCTCAGCCGGGGCCGCAGCAGCCGGCCGAGCATCAGGTCGTCGGCGCCGACCACGGCGGTGTCCTCGGGGATGCGGACGCCCTCGTCCTGCAGGGCGCGCATCAGCAGCATGGCGTACTCGTCGTTGTAGGCGAACACCGCGTCCAGGCCGAGGCCGCGCCAGCGGGCGGCGAGCCGGGCCGCGGCCGCCTCGTCGTAGCCGAGCGGCAGTTCGACGACGGTACCGTCGGTGCCGTCCAGGGCGCGGCGCACCCCGGCCAGCCGGGGCCGGGAGAACAGCTCCAGGCCGCGTTCGGCGGGCATCACCACGCCGATCCGGCGCCGGCCCCGCGCGTAAAGGTGGGCGCCGGCCCGGTGGCCGACGCTCTCGTGGTCCATCAGCAGGGCGTGGGCGCCCTCGACGGCGACGGGGCCGAGAGTGACGACGGCGCGGGCGCCGGAGCGCCGCAGCACCGCGACCCCTTCGGGGCCGATCGCGGAGCCGGGCACCAGGACGGCGACCGGCCGCAGCTCGGCCCAGGCGCGGGCGGCCTCGTCGCCGTGCAGGCCCACGCTGCCGTGCTGGACGACGGTGTAGTCCAGCCGGCCCAGCGCCCACTGGAGATCGTTGATGAACCTGCTGTACAGCGGGCCCACCGGGACGGCCGGGGCGGGCATCAGGACGATCCGGCTGTGTCCGGCCCTGAGGCTGCGCGCGGCGGCGTGCGGCACGTATCCGAGTTCTTTGGCGGCCTCGCGGACCCGGCGGCGGGTCGGCTCGCTGATGCGTACGGCGTCGGTGTTGTTCAGGACGTAGGAGACGGTCGCGCGGGAGACGCCCGCCAGGCGGGCCACATCGGCACTCGTGGGGACGGAGTGCGGTGCGGTCGACGCGGGCGCGGCGGGTTTCGGAATCTGCACCATGACGTACCGCATCTTGGCAGAAGCCCGCGCGGGCGGGACGGGCGGGTCGGGGCGTCCCGGCCGGCGGCCGATGGACCAACTCCCTTACGGCTCCGGGGCGGTGAGGTGCGTCCGGAGTCTCCGCCGGTTTCCGTCCGGGCGTGGCGGCGAACCCGGACGAGCGACGAACACGTTCGCTACGAACTTGTTCGTCACGAACATGTTCGTTACGCTCAGAGGCATGACAGGACGCCCCACCACCCCGCGCGGCCGCCGTGAGCGACCGGCGAAACCCGCCCTGACCAGGGAGGGCATCGTCGCCGCCGCCGTCGCCGTACTGCGCGCCGAAGGCCTGGACAAGGTGACCATGCGCCGTCTGGCCCAGGAACTCGACACCGGACCCGCCTCCCTGTACGTGTACGTCCGCAACACCGCCGAACTGCACGCGGCCGTCCTGGACGAGCTGCTCGGCACGGTCGGGACCGAGCCCTCGGACGGCGACCCGCGCGAGGAGCTGGAGCGGGTGCTCATCGCGTACACGACGATGCTCATGGAGCATCCGAGCCTCGCCCGGTCCGCGCTCACCGCCCGGCCCAGCGGCCCGCACTACCTGAACCTGATCGAGACGCTGCTCGGGCTGCTCGCCGCGTGCGGCGTCGCCCCGGCACGGGCGGCGTGGGGCGTGGACCTGCTGCTCCAGTTCGCCACCGCCACGGCCGCCGAGCACGCCGGCCGCGACACGTCCTCGCCCGCCGAGGGCGGCGAGGAGTGGGACGCGCTCGCGCACGCCCTGCGCACCGCCTCGGACCGCACCCATCCGCACATCGCCGCCCAGGCCGGTTCCCTGCTCTCCGGAGGGCCCGGGGAGCGCATGTCCTGGGGTCTGCGCGCCCTGATCAACGGCATCGAGCGGACCGCCCTGCCCGACTGAGCCGCACCAGCCTGTCCGGCCGGGGCGCGCCACCCTGCCCGGCCCGGGGCGCACCGCGCCGCCCGACGCACCGCGCCGCTCCGCCCGGCGGGCGCGGGCCGGCGGCCCAAGGGCGCGTACCGAGGACGCGTACCGAGAGCGCGCGCCCGCCCCCCTGCCCCGTCTTCCGACCGATCCCGAGGAGGATCCCCATGACCACCGCACCGCACCACCCCATAGCCGTGATCGGCGCCGGACTCAGCGGCCTCACCCTCGCCCGGGTGCTGCACGTCCACGGCATCGAGGCGGCCGTCTTCGACCTCGACGCCTCCCCCGGCGCCCGCACCCAGGGCGGCATGCTCGACATCCACGAGGACTCCGGGCAGGAGGCGCTGCGGGCGGCGGGGCTGCACGACCGGTTCCTGCGGCTGGTCCACGAGGGCGGCCAGGCCACGCGGGTGCTCGACAAGGACGCCGTGGTCCATCTGGACGAGGCGGACGACGGCACCGGCGGGCGGCCCGAGGTCGACCGCGGGGAGCTGCGCGACCTGCTCCTCGGCTCGCTGCCCGAGGGCGCCGTCCGCTGGGGCACGAAGGTCACCGGGGCGCGCCCGCTCGGCGGCGGCCGGCACGAGGTGAGCCTCGCGGACGGCTCCGTCTTCACCACGGATCTGCTGGTCGGCGCGGACGGCGCCTGGTCGCGGATCCGCCCGCTGGTCTCGGCGGCGCGGCCCGCCTACACCGGGGTGTCGTTCGTGGAGGTGGACCTGCCGGCGGCCGACGTACGGCATCCGGTCGCGGCCGAGGTGGTGGGCGGCGGGTTCTTCTTCGCGCTCGGCGCGGGCCGCGGCTTCCTCGCGCACCGCGAGCCGGACGGCAGCCTGCATGTGTACGTGGCGCTGCGGGCGCCCGAGGACTGGCTGGACGGCATCGACTTCACGGACCCGGAGACCGCCAAGAAGCGGGTCCTGGAACACTTCGCCGACTGGGACGAGAGTCTGCGCTCGCTGATCTCCGAGGCCGACGGGGCGCTGGTTCCGCGGCGGATCCACGCCCTGCCGGTCGGCCACCGCTGGGAGCGGGTGCCCGGTGTGACGCTGCTGGGGGACGCCGCGCATCTGATGTCGCCGTTCGCGGGCGAGGGCGCCAACCTCGCCATGCTCGACGGCGCCGAGCTGGCGGGCTTCCTCGCCGCCCGGCCGGACGACACGGAGGCCGCGCTGGCGGCGTACGAGGAGCGGCTGTTCCCGCGCAGCGAGGCCTCGGCGGCGGATTCGGCGCGCAGCGCCGAGCTGCTGTTCCGGGACGACGCGCCGCGGGGGCTGCTGGAGATGTTCGCCGGCCACGAGTGAGCCGGGCGGGGCCGCTCTCCGGGGACCGGCCCGAGACGGGTGGGCGGCCGGAGCCGCGCTCCCGGAGACGGACCCTTACGGGCGCCCGGACGGGGCCGCCCTCAGCAGTCCGTGCCCGCGCCGGTGCCGGTGCCGGCGGCGGTGGCGGTGGCGGTGGCGGTGGCGGTGGCGGTGGCGGTGGCGGTGGCGGTGGCGGTCAGACGTTCGACCAGGTCGTGCCAGCCGGTCTGGAGCCGTTCCATCGGCATGTGGCACTGCCGGGTGAGGTGGTGGATCAGGGCGGGTTCCAGGTAGCCCATCAGCGTCTGGGCGAGGAGTTCGGCGTCCGCGTCCGGGACGGCCTGCCGCAGCAGGAGCACCACGTGCCCGTACCGGACGCGGCGGGCCGGCACGATGAACCGGCGCTCCGGGCACGGTTCGGCGGCGAGCTGGAGTTCCAGGTCGGCGCAGGCGCGGCGCAGCGCGGCGCAGCCGAACGCGCGCAGCCGCTCCACCGGCGGCGCGCCGGGGCCGAGCGGGGCCGGTCCGCTGAGGAAGGAGGCCTGGAACTTCTTCTCGGAGTGGTCCAGCAGCGCCGTCAGCAGCCCGGTGCGGTCGCCGAAGCGCCGGAAGACCGTGCCCTTGCCGACCTGGGCCGCGGCGGCCACCGCCTCCATCGTGACCGCGGCGGCGCCGTGCTCGGCGACCAGGCGGGCGGCGGCGTCCAGCAGTCGTGCGCGATTGCGCGCGGCGTCCGCGCGCAGGCAGGGTTCGGCGGCGTCGGCGGTCCCGAGCTGAACCACCACCGGCGTCTTCTCTGCGGGCCCCTGAGGCGTGGGAAAGGGCGGCAGGGTGCTGGGCATGAACACAGCGTAAAGCATCGGGACTAAACTGGACCACGGTCCGGTTGTGATGGTAGAAAATTAAACGGACCTCGGTCCGCATCGTAAGTCCGGCAGTGTCACGACGCTGTCCAGTCCCCATTTCACTTTCTGGGAGTCCCCCCATGTCTGTTCGCATCCTCGCCCTCGTCGGCAGCCTTCGCGCCGGTTCCCACAACCGCCAGCTCGCCGAGGCCGCGGTGAAGCTCGCCCCCGAGGGCGCCGAGGTGGAGGTCTTCGAGGGCCTGGGCGACGTGCCGTTCTACAACGAGGACATCGACGTCGAGGGCAGCGTCCCCGAGGCCGCGGCCAGGCTGCGCGCCGCCGCTCAGGCCGCCGACGGCTTCCTCTTCTTCTCGCCCGAGTACAACGGCACCATCCCGGCCGTGCTGAAGAACGCCATCGACTGGCTGTCCCGCCCCTACGGCGCCGGCGCCTTCGGCGGCAAGCCCGTCGCCGTCGTGGGCACCGCCTTCGGCCAGTACGGCGGCGTCTGGGCGCAGGACGACACCCGCAAGGCCGTGGGCATCGCCGGCGGCAAGGTGATCGAGGACATCAAGCTGTCCATCCCCGGCTCCCTGACCCGCTTCGCCGAGACCCACCCGGTCGACGACGCCGAGGTCGCCGCGCAGCTGACCGAGGTCGTCGCCCGTCTGCACGGCCACGCCGGCGAGACCGTCGCCGCCTGAGCCCGACCGGCCACGTCGGCCGCCCCGGCCGGTTCGGCGGCGCGGGGGCGGTGACAGCCGGACGAAGGGGCCGGAGCCTTGGTGGCTCCGGCCCCTTCGTGCTGTCGCCGTGCCCTCGCCTCCGGATGTCTCCCCCCGGTCCGCGCCTCTTCGGGCGATCGCCGGCCGCCGGGGGCGGGAAACGCCGGTGCGGCGGAGGCGTCGGTGATCGGAACGGGTAGGCGGTTCCTTGGCCGTACGCGTCCGCGTACGAGCCGTCGTACGCCGCGAGGCCATGTGAGGAGACGCCATGACGCCGGTCCCGCCGCCCTTCGATCCGGAACTCGCCGCGGTGCTGGAGGGGGCGGAGGATGTGCTGCGGCCCGGCTTCACCGCCGCCGACATCGAGGCCGCCCGGCACAGCGAGGCCGCCGAACTGCCCGAGTTGCTGGACCTGACCATGGGCGGCGCCTTCGAGGTGACCGAGCACACGGCTCCCGGGCCGGCGGGCGCGCCCGATGTGCCCCTCCTCGTCTGCCGGCCCACCGCACCGCCAAAGGCCGGGACGCCCCGGCCCGTCCTCTACCACGTGCACGGCGGCGGCATGGTCCTCGGCAGCAACAAGGTCGGGATGAACACCGCCCTGGACTGGGCGCGCACGCTCGACGCGGCCGTGGTGTCGGTCGAGTACCGGCTGGCGCCCGAGCATCCGCACCCCGCGCCGGTCGAGGACGTGTGCACGGGGCTGCTCTGGACGGCGGAGCACACCGGGGAGTTCGGTGCGGACCCGGAGCGGATCGTCCTCGTCGGCGCGAGCGCGGGCGGCGGTCTCGCCGCGGCCCTGGCGCTGCTGCTGCGGGACCGCCGAGGACCCCGGCCGCTCGGCCAGTTGCTGATGTCCCCGATGCTCGACGACCGCAACGACACCCCGTCCGCCCGCCAGTTGGCGGGGGTCGACGTCTGGGACCGGACGGCCAACGAGACCGGGTGGACCGCGCTCCTCGGCGACCGGCGCGGCGGCCCCGACGTGCCGCCCTACGCCGCGCCCGCCCGCGCCGGCGACCTGTCCGGCCTGCCTCCGGCCTACCTGGACGTCGGCTCGGCGGAGACCTTCCGCGACGAGGTCGTCGCCTACGCCTCCCGGATCTGGCAGTCCGGCGGCGTGGCCGAACTCCACGTCTGGCCCGGCGCATTCCACGGCTTCGACGCCCTCGTCCCGCAGGCGGCGCTGTCGCGGTGCGCGGCCGCCGCCCGTCTGTCCTGGCTGCGCCGACTGCTGGCCGGCTGACCTCTCGGGGCGCGCGGGCGCGTGGAGTTCGCGGAGTCCGCGGGGGCCGGGCTTCCGGTCCGGGCTCCCGACGCGGCCGTGCGCGACTGCGGACGGCGGCCTGCCCGGCCCGTACGCTGGGGCCATGGACGATGCGTCGATGGTCGGGCTCGTGGGGCGGGTCACCGGGACGATCGGGCCGGGGCTCGTCGGCGAGGTGATCGTCCGGGTGCGCGGCGGCGCGGAGCACTTCCTCGCCTACCCGGCGGACGGCGAGAACCGTTTCGAGCGGGGCACGGTGGTGCTGGTGGTGGAACACCTGCCGCCGCGCACGGTGTACGTCGAGGCGGTGTACGGCGGTTGAGCGCGCCCCGGCGCAGGTGAGGGCCGTAAGCGTCAAGATTGTGACAAGGACGCGCCGGTGTCTTCACCGTGGGCCGGGCGAGGAGCACACTCCCCTCGTTCGGTGCCGAACGGGCACCAACCCAAAGGGGGCGTATGCCGATGGTCGTCGGCGTCGTGGCGGGGGTGGCGCTCGTCGCCGTGCTCGCCCTGATCGGTCTGTTCAAGCTGATGTGGCGGGTCGCCGAGCCCAACGAGGCCTTGGTCATCTCGGGTTCCAAGCACCGTACCGAGGGGCTTGAGGAGGGCATGGGGTTCCGGATCGTGACCGGGCGGGGCACGCTGGTGCTGCCCGGGGTGCAGGCGGTGCGCAGACTCTCGCTCGACCTCAACGAGACCGAACTGCACGTGGACTGCGTGACCCACCAGGGCATTCCGCTGAAGGTGCGGGGCGTGGTCATCTTCAAGGTGGGCGACGACTTCGTGTCGATCGCCAACGCCGCCCGCCGATTCCTGGACCAGCAGAAGCTGATGGCGGAGCGGGTGCACAACGTCTTCGCCGGTCATCTGCGGTCCATCGTGGGCGGGTTGACGGTGGAGGACATGATCCGCGACCGGGAGAAGCTGACCGGTCAGACCAGGGCGGCCTGCGGTACGGAGATGGAGAAACTCGGCCTGATCGTCGACTCGTTGCAGATCCACGAGATCGAGGACCCGACCGGCTACATCCAAAACCTGGCGATGCCGCACGCGGCCGCCGTGCAGCGGGACGCGCGCATCGCGCAGGCGGAGGCCAACCGCCTGGCCACGGAGGCCGAGCAGCAGTCGTTCGCGCGGATGGCCGAGGCCACCCGGGACAGCGAGATCCTCCAGGCCGGCTACCAGGCCGAGCGGGACAAGGCGGCGGCCAAGGCCAAACAGGCCGGTCCCCTCGCGGACGCGGCGGCCCGGCAGGAGGTCGTCGTCCAGGAGACCCGGGTCGCCGAGCTGGAGGCGCACCGGCGCGAGCAGCAGCTCCAGGCGGATGTGCGCAAACCGGCGGACGCCTCGGCGTACGAGAAGCGGACGCTGGCCGAGGCCGAGCGCGACGCGCGGATCTCCGCCGCCCAGGCGAAGGCCAAGGAGACGGAACTCGCGGCGGCGGCCGAGGCGACCCGGGTCAAGACGGCGGCGGGCGCGGAGGCGGAGGCCACCAAGACGCGGGGCGCGGCCACCGCGGCGGCGACCCGGGCCACCGGTGAGGCCGAGGCGGCGGCAGCGCAGGCGAAGGGCCTCGCGGACGCGGAGGCGCTGCGGGCGAAGGGGCTGGCGGAGGCGGAGGCCATCAAGGCGCGGGCGGCGGCCCTCGCCGAGAACCAGGACGCGGTGGTCGCGCAGCAACTCGCCGAGAACTGGCCCGAGATCGTCCAGGCGGGCGCCTCCGCCTTCACCAACGTGGACAACATGGTGCTGCTCAACGGCGCCGACGGCATGTCCGAGCTGTTCGCCAAGGCGCTCACCATGGGCGGCACGGGTCTGGGTCTGGCCCGTCAGCTCCTGTCCTCCATGAACCAGAACGGGCAGGCGCACAACGGGCCCGATGCCCAAGGAAGTTCGGGTACGCCGGGCGGGACGGCCGCGGCGCCCGTCACGCAGAAGGTGCCGGTGGAAGGGGGCGAGGGCTGACCGGCCCGGCCGCTCACGCCGCCGACAGGGCGATCCCCAGGGCGATCAGCACGGCGACCTTGGCGAACTCCAGGGCCACGTAGCCGAGATGGCCGCGTGAGCGGGGGCCTTCCGTACTCTCCTCGCCCGACAGGACCCGGTCGGACCTGCGGTTCAGTCGCGGCCGGACGACGGCCAGCTGAACCAGGAGCAGCGCCGCCACGGCCGCGGTCAGGGCGACGACATGCGCCGGCGCACCGCCCAGGGCGACGGCGACGATCACCACTACGGCGAGCACGGCCTCCACGAGGTTCAGCGCCCGGAAGACCAGTCGGCCGATGCCCAGGCCGATGGGGATGGTCACCCCGGGGGCGCGGAACTTCAGCGGGGCCTCCAGGAACGAGATGGCCAGGACCATCCCGAGCCAGACGAAGGTGACCGCGCTCGCGGTGGCGGCGGACGTGGCGTTCATCGGTGCACTGCCTTTCTTCCGGGGCCGGCCGACCCGTTCGCGTGGTCGGCCGGCCCTGTCGCGTGGGGGTCGGCCGGCCTCATCCCGTGGGGGTCGGCCGGTCCGTTCACAGGGACGCTGTCCGGTCCGTGCGCGGGGACGCCGCCCGGTCCGTCCCCGTCCCCGTCCGCGTGGGCGAGGCGGGCCAGGCAGGAGTCGGGCGTGGCGAACGGTTCCAGTCCGGTCGCGGTCAGCGGGGCCCGGAGCCGGGCCAACGCGCCCTGCATCAGGCCGAGATGGAGCGGGCACACCAACCCGTCGTATTCCTCGGCCAGTTCGAGGAAGGGGCAGTGCCGCAGCCGGATGCGCTCCGGCGGCCGGTCCGCGCCGCCGCCCTCGGGCGTCGGGTCGAAGCCGAGGTCGTCGAGCAGGGCGACGAGAGAGGCCGCCGCTTCCTCGGCCGTCGGCCGTCGGCGGGGCTGCGGCGGATCTACGAGGACGCCGCCCCACTCCCGGCCCGTCTCCATGGCCGACGCCCGCGCCTCGGGACCCTGAGCCGCCAGGCGGCTGAGCAGCATCCGGGCCAGCAGGCGGTAGCCGCGCGCGCCGCCGCGGTCCATGCCGGGCGTCGGGACGTACACGGTGCGGGGGCGGCCGGGGCCCTGCCGTGGGCGGCCCGGCCCGGAGAAGGACTCGGAGCGGCGTTCGACCAGTCCCTCGGCCACGAGAGCGTCCAGGTGGAACCGCACGGTGTTCGGGTGGACACCGATCCGCTCGGCCGTCTCCGCGACGCCCAGAGGTCCGCCGGCGGCGCGCAGCACGTCGAGCACTTCGCGCCGACGAGGACCCTCCCGTCCGGAGGCCATGCAGCTCACCCCTTCCCACCTGCGGAGATTTTTTACGAATCAGACCTGGAAGAATAGTAGAAGATGAGGAGGCGAGGCAGGAGACCCGAGGGAGAGAGGGGCACACCATGACGTCGTCGTCCGGACACGAGCCCGAACCGAAGCCGAAGCCGGAACCGAAACCCGCACCGGCACCGGCACCGGCACCGGAGACGGAGACGGAGACGGAGACGGAACGGGAACCGAGGGCGGGAGCCGAGCCGACGGCGGAAGCGGAGTACGGCCCGGACCCGGCGCACCGTCCGGAACCGGAACCGGAGCCCGAGCCGCGCGTCCTCTGCGACGCCCGCGCCCTGGCGGCCGACCCGCCGCTGCCCGGCGGCGTGCTGTGGAAGCTGGCCGAGGCCGGGCGCCAGCTCGACGCGAACCTCGTCCGGCTCGCCCCGGGCGGACGGGTCGCCCCGCACGCCGAACCGGAGCTGGACGTCCTGGTGTTCGTGGTCGCCGGGGACGGCGTCCTCGGCGCGGGCACGGCGGACGAGCCCCGGCCGCTGGCCGAGGGCGCGACGGTGTGGCTGCCGCACGGCTCCACCCGGAGCATCACCGCCGGCCCGGACGGCCTCGCCTATCTCACCGTGCACCGCCGCCGCCCCGGCCTGTGGATCCGCCCGCACGGCGGCGCTTCCTGACCGGTACGGCGCCGCACGACCGGCCGTCCGCCCGAGGCGGCCCGGGCGCACGGCGGTCGAGGGACCGGACGCCCGCCGTCCGGACGTACGGGCGCACGTTCTAAGGTGCCCCCGTGACTGCCTTCACCGATGAGAACGTCCCCGGCCGCTACGGCCCCGGCGCGACCACCGAGGCCGACCCGCGCGAGGTCGGCCGGGTGCGCACCGAGTACGCGCCCGCGCACGACGGCGACCCCGATCCCGGCGAGATCGTCTGGACCTGGGTGCCCTTCGAGGAGAACGACGGGCGGGGCAAGGACCGTCCCGTGTTGGTGGTGGCGCGGGAGGCGGCGGGCACGTTCCTCGCCGTCCAGCTCTCCAGCAAGGCCCACGACGGCGACCGGGAGTGGGTGCCGATCGGGAGCGGTCCCTGGGATCGGTCGGGGCGCGACTCGTGGGTGGCCGTGGACCGGGTGCTGCGGCTGCACGAGGAGGGCATGCGGCGCGAGGCGTGCGCGCTGGACCGGATGCGGTTCAACTCCGTGGTGCACCGGCTGCGCGAGCGGTACGGCTGGCACTGACCGGCCGTAGCGGGCCCCGCCCCGGCGCATCCCGCCCTGGCGGACCGGACCAGGCCCCCGCGACTCCGGCCCTCCGGTCCGCCGGTCAGGCGAACGCTCGTGCGAACGCCTCCCGCACCACGTTCCCCGGCGTGCGGTCCAGCACCCCGAACACCACCTGTTCGAAGGCGTCAGCGAACCGCCCGCCGGGGGCGAGCTGGGCCCGGAAGGCCTCCGCCACCCGCGCCGGGTCGTTGCGGAACACCCCGCAGCCCCACGCCCCGAGCACCAGGCGCCGGTAGCCGTGCGCGGCGGCCGTCTCCAGCACCCGTTCGGCGCGGACGGCGAGGGTGCGCGGCAGTGCGGCGGCGCGCTCGGGCGCGTCGCGCAGGACCACTCCGGCGTTGGGCGCCGCGGCGGTCAGGAAGCCGGCCGTGAACGGCTCGTCCAGCAGCTGTCCGCGGTCGTCGCGGAAGACCGGCACGGCGGGCGAGTGGATCACCCGGTCGGAGTAGAACGGATCGCGGTGGGCGCGGTGGTGGTCGTAGAACTCGCGGGCCCCGAGCAGACAGGTGTAGAGGGCGGAGGCCCGGCACAGGGCCTCTTCCTGGGCCTGCGCGCCGTTGAGGTAGCCGCCGCCGGGGTTGCGGGCGGAAGCGAAGTTGAGGACGGCCACCGGGCCGGTGAGCCGGCGGGCGGCGGCCAGACTGCTCTCCCCGGTGACCTCTATGGATGTCGTCACCGGTGTCCACGGCGGCACCGCCACCGGGCCCGGCCCTTGCATGCGGGTGCCGTCCCGCGCGGCCTCGACCGCCGCGGCGAGCGGCACCTCCCGCCCGTCGGCGGTGCGGTAGGCCCCCGCCATGACGATCTGCTCCGTCTGCTGCGCGATGCCGCGCAGGCGGGCGCTCATGGCGCCACCCCCGTGTGCGCCATGAGCGCGGCTCGCGCCGTCTCCCCCGTCGTGCTCATGCGCCCATGGTGATCGCTCCCGGCACCGCGCCGCAACGGAGTTTCCGCGGGCCCGGCCGTCGCCCGGAGGCCGTCGGCACCTTCGTCCGGCCCGCGCCCTGCAAACTCGGCGCGACTGTCCGGGCACACTCCGGGTACTCAGGCATGAGCTGCTTCGGGAGCACCGTGAAGTGCCGGAAAACTTCGCGGAAACGGCGATTTCGGTGCAGGATTGTCCCGTTCTGCACCCTTGTGCGAATCGGCTGAAGGGTTTTGGGTGGGACGGTGCGCGACACCGGCCGACCGTGAACCCGGAGCCGGTGGCATGGTGGAATCTCAGGAGGATCCCGACATGTCCGATTCGGCAAGCGGCTGTACGGAGCCCCGTACCGCCCTGACGGAAGCCGAGGTCGAGGCTCTGGTCAGCGGCATCTGCTTCAAGACCGGCCCGCCCCGCACCCTCGGCGTCGAAGTGGAATGGCTCGTCCATGAGCTGCGCGAACCGCGGCTCCCCGTCACACCCGAACGTCTCGAAGCGGCCTACGCCGCGCTGCGGACCGTACCGCTGAAGTCCGCGCTCACCGTCGAGCCCGGCGGCCAGCTGGAGCTCAGCTCGCCGCCCGCCGCGTCCCTGATGGAGTGCGTCGGCACGGTCTCCGCCGATCTCGCCGCCGTCCGCGCCGTACTGGCCGCGAAGGGCCTGCGGCTCGTCGGCCTCGGTCACGACCTCTGGCATCCGCCCCGCAGGTTCCTGCGCGAGCGGCGCTACGACGCGCTGGAGGCCTCGCTGGACCGGGGCGGTCCGGCCGGCCGGCACATGATGTGCACCTCGGCCTCCGTGCAGGTGTGCGTGGACGCCGGTCACGAGGAACCCGGGCCGCTCGGCCATGTGCGGCGCTGGTGGCTGGCCCACCAGCTGGGTCCGGTGCTGGTGGCCGCGTTCGCCAACTCGCCGCTGCTGGTGCGCCGGCCCACCGGCTGGCGGTCCACCCGGCAGCTCCTGTGGACGGAGATCGGCCCGGGCCGGGCGGGCGCTCCCCCGCTGGACGGGGACCCGCGCACCGCCTGGGCCCGGCATGTGCTGGACGCCCCGGTGATGTGCGTCCGCCGTGACGACGGCCCGTGGGAGGTGCCCGACGGGCTCACCTTCCGTCAGTGGGTGCGCTCGGGTGTGCCGAGGCCGCCGACGAAGGAGGATCTCGACTACCACCTGACCACCCTGTTCCCGCCGGTACGGCCGCGCGGTCACCTGGAACTGCGCATGATCGACGCGCAGCCCGGCGACGACGGCTGGATCGTGCCGCTCGCGGTGACGGCGGCGCTGTTCGACGACCCGGCCGCGGCGGAGAGCGCGTACCGGGCGGTGAAACCGCTCGCGGAGCGGGCCCTGGGCCGGCCCGCGCCGCACAATCCGCTGTGGACGGCGGCCGCCCGGTCCGGACTCGGCGACCCGGAGCTGCACGAGGCGGCGATCGCCTGCTTCCTGGCCGCCCTGGAGGCGCTGCCCCGGCTCGGCGCGAGCGACGAGGTCGCCCGGGCCGTCCGCGGCCATCTCGACCGCTACGTGCTCAAGGGGCGCTGCCCCGCCGACGATCTGCTCGACCGGCTGCCCGGCCCGGACCCCGCCCGCACCCGCCGCCCCGGCCCGGCCGGGACCGGCCCCTCCGCCCACGGGAAGGACATCCGCACATGACCGACCCCGCACTCGGCACCGCGCCCGGCCCCGGCTCCGGCCCGGCGGGCGGCGCCGGGACCGAGACCGAGACCGATCCGGAGGCGCTGCGTGAGCGTGCGCTGAGCACGCTCGTCACCGCCCGGGACCGCACCACGCTCCTCACCAGCTGTGTCGAGGAGCCCGATCTCACCGCGCAGCACTCCCCGTTGATGTCGCCGCTGGTCTGGGACCTGGCGCACATCGGCAACCAGGAGGAGCTGTGGCTGCTGCGCACGGTCGCCGGCCGGGAGGCGATGCGCCCCGAGATCGACGACCTCTACGACGCCTTCGAACACCCGCGCTCCGAGCGGCCGTCGCTGCCGCTGCTCGCTCCCGGGGAGGCCCGCGCGTACGCGGCGGAGGTGCGCGGCCGGGTCCTGGACGTGCTGGAGTCCACCGCGTTCCACGGCACCCGGCTGACCGAGGCGGGCTTCGCCTTCGGGATGATCGCGCAGCACGAACAACAGCACGACGAGACAATGCTGATCACCCATCAGCTGCGCACCGGGCCACAGGCCCTGACCGCGCCGGACCCGGAACCGGCGCCCCTGTTCACCGGCCCGTCCGAAGTCCTGGTCCCCGGCGGCCCGTTCACCATGGGGACCAGCAGCGAGCCGTGGGCGCTGGACAACGAACGGCCCGCGCACGTACGGGAGGTGGCGCCGTTCTGGATCGACACCACACCGGTGACGAACGGCGCGTACCAGGCGTTCATCGAGGACGGCGGCTACGGCGACGCGCGCTGGTGGGCGCCGGAGGGCTGGGCGCACATCCGGCGGCACGGGATCGAGGCGCCGCTGTTCTGGCGGCGGGACGGCGGGCAGTGGCTGCGCCGCCGGTTCGGCGTCACCGAGGCGGTGCCGCCGGACGAGCCGGTGCTGCACGTGTCCTGGTACGAGGCCGACGCGTACGCCCGCTGGGCCGGGCGGCGGCTGCCCACCGAGGCCGAGTGGGAGAAGGCGGCCCGCCACGACCCGGCGGACGGCCGCTCGCGGCGCTACCCGTGGGGCGACGCCGATCCGTCCCCGCACCACGCCAACCTCGGCCAGCGGCATCTGCGCCCGGCCCCGGCCGGCAGCTATCCGGCCGGTGAGTCGCCGCTGGGCGTGCGGCAGTTGATCGGCGACGTGTGGGAGTGGACGGCGAGCGACTTCCTGCCCTACCCGGGCTTCGCCGCGTTCCCGTACAAGGAGTACTCGGAGGTGTTCTTCGGGCCCGAGCACAAGGTGCTGCGCGGCGGTTCGTTCGCCGTGGACCCGGTGGCCTGCCGGGGCACGTTCCGCAACTGGGACTACCCGATCCGGCGGCAGATCTTCTCCGGTTTCCGCACCGCCCGTTCCCAGGCGGCGGCCTGATGTGCCGTCATATTGCCTGTGTGGGGCCCGAGGAGCCGCTCGGGCGGCTCCTCGTGGACCCGCCCCACGGCCTGTACCGGCAGTCGTGGGCGCCCCGGCGGCAGCGCCACGGGACGGTCAACGCCGACGGCTTCGGGGTCGGCTGGTACGCCGAGGGCGACCCCGTCCCGGCCCGCTACCGGCGGGCCGGGCCGATCTGGGCCGATCTGTCCTTCGCCGACCTGGCCCGGGTGGTGCGCACCGGCGCGCTGCTCGCGGCGGTGCGGGACGCGACCCTGTCGGGCGCGGACGCGGAGGCCGCCGCGGCGCCGTACGCCGCCGGCCGGTGGCTGTTCAGCCACAACGGCGCCGTGACCGGCTGGCCGGGCTCGCTGGCCGCGCTGTCGCGGACCCTGCCGCCCGAGGACCTGCTGGCGCTGGAGGCCCGCAACGACTCCGCGCTCGTGTGGGCGCTGGCGCTGGCCCGGCTGCGCGGCGGCGACGGGGCCGGTCAGGCGCTGGCCGGCACGGTGGCGGAGGTGGCCGCGGCGGCCCCCGGTTCCCGGCTCAACCTGCTGCTCACCGACAGCGAGACGATCACCGCGACCGCCTGGGGCGACACCTTGTGGTACCTCGCCGAGCCCGGCCGCCGCACGGTCGTGGCCTCCGAGCCCTACGACGACGATCCGCACTGGCGGGAGGTCCCCGACCGCACGCTGCTCACGGCGAGCCGCACGGACGTCCTGCTGACCCCGCTGAAGGACCTCACCGAGGACCTGGCACCCGCACCCTCCGAGGAGGCCCGCCGTTGAGCCCCTTCCGACTGACCCGCATCCTGCCCGAGGACGCCACGGCCGCCGCGCTGCGCGCCGACGTCCGGCACGGCCTGACCGCCGACCCCAAGTCCCTCCCGCCGAAGTGGTTCTACGACGCGTACGGCAGTGAACTCTTCGAGCGGATCACCGAGTTGCCCGAGTACTATCCGACCCGCGCCGAGCGGGAGATCCTCGCCGACCGGTCCGGTGAGATCGCCGCGGCGCTGCCCGCCCGCACGCTGGTCGAACTGGGCTCGGGCTCCTCGGAGAAGACCCGCTACCTGATCGACGCGTTCACGGACCTGCACACCTATGTCCCCGTCGACGTCAGCGACAGCGCGCTGCGGCAGGCCGGGCGGGCGCTGACCGCCGAGCGGCCCGCGCTGGACGTGCACGCGCTGATCGCCGACTTCACCTCCGGGCTGACGCTGCCGGACACCCCCGGCCCGCGGCTGCTGGCGTTCCTCGGCGGCACCATCGGCAATCTGCTGCCGGCCGAGCGCGCCGGGTTCCTCGCCGGGGTGCGCGCCCTGCTCTCCCCCGGCGACGCGCTGCTGCTCGGCACGGACCTCGTCAAGGACGAGGACACGCTGGTCCGGGCGTACGACGACGCGGCCGGGGTGACGGCTCGGTTCAACAAGAACGTGCTGTCCGTCGTCAACCGCGAACTCGGCGCCGACTTCGACCCGGACGCCTTCGAGCACGTGGCGCTCTGGGACCCGCGGGCGGAGTGGATCGAGATGCGGTTGCGTTCGCGCGCCGCGCAGAGCGTGAAGGTGCCCGCGCTGGACCTCGCGGTCGACTTCGCGGCGGGTGAGGAACTGCGCACCGAGGTGTCGGCGAAGTTCCGCGAGGAGCGGGTGGCGGCGGAACTGGCCGCCGCCGGCCTGGACCTCACCCACTGGTGGACGGACCGGGAGGGCCGCTTCGCGCTGTCGCTGAGCGTGGCGCGGTAGGGCGACTCCGTCTCCCGGACGACGGCCGGGCGGCACGCCCGTCAGGGGCTCCGGGCGGCCGAGCCGCCCGGAGCCCCTGGCTGTTCCGTCAGCCCAGTCCGGGGGCCAGTTCCTCGGTGATGCGCTGGGAGGCGCCGCGCGCCGCCTTCTGCGCGTCGCCGCCGGACAGGACCTTGGTCATGTACGGCTTGATCGGGTTGTCCGCCTCGACCGCCGCCCACAGCGGGGTGCTGGGGGTCGCCCGGCCGTGCGCGGCGCCCGCCGCCATGGCCGCCACCCCCTCCTCGTCGGCGACGGCGGAGGCGAGGGTCGTCTTGTTGGGGACGTAGTTCATGGTGCGGGCCAGCTCGGTGTCCCACTTCGCGCCGGTCAGGGCCGCCACGACGGCGACCGCCGCGTCCCGGTCGTCGGTGTTCCTCGGCACGATGAGGTCGGAGCCGCCGGTGAACACGGAACCCGGCCGCTCGGCGGTCTTGCCCGGCACCGGGAAGAAGCCCAACTGATCCTTGAGCGCGGGGTTCTTCTGGATGATCGCCTGGGCCAGCCCCGGCGGCGCCACGATCTGCGCCACCTTCCCGCCGGCGAACACGCCCGCCTGCGGCGGGTGTTCCTCGTCGGCGCCGACCGGCCCGTCGCCGAGCGCCTGGAGGCGCCGGTAGAAGTCCATGCCGCGCAGCGCTGCCGGGGTGTCCAGCGTGCCCGTCCAGACGCCGCCGCTCTGCTTGGCCAGTTCGCCGCCCTCGTCCCAGATGAACCCGGACAGCGTGTACCAGTCCTGTCCGGCCAGGTAGATGCCCTGGTTGCCGCCGGAGTTCAGCTTCTCGGTGGCGGCGAGCCACTCGTCGCGGGTGCGCGGCGGGGTGGTGATGCCCGCCTTCTCGAACAGGTCCTTGCGGTAGATCACGACGCGGTTCGCCGCGTACCAGGGGATGCCGTACTGCGCGGAGTTGTCCTGGCCGGGCTCGGCCAGACCGGGCAGCCAGTCCTGCATGTGCCAGTCCCGCATCGACTCCAGCGTGAGATTGGTGAGCCGGCCGTCCTGGACGTACTGGGCGACCTGGGTGTTGCCGACCTCGATGACATCGGGGCCGTCCGCCGCCTTGCCGCTGAGCGCGGCCTGCACCTTGGGGCCGATCCCCGTCCATTCCTGGATGCGGATGTCGAGGCGCAGATCGTCGTGGCTGCGCTCGAAGTCCTCGGTGAAGCGGTCCAGGAAGTCCTGCGAGGCGCTGTTCTTCATCAGCCAGACGGTGACGGTGTGCCGTCCGCCGCCGTTGCCCGGCAGCACACCGCACGCGCTGACCAGGGAGGCGGAGGCACAGACGAGGGCGAGGAGGCGACGTCTCACGAGGGGTCCTTGCTTTTCTGTCAGCGGACAGGGAGAAGATCCCGACGTGGGGGGCCGAGCACGCGCTCGTACGGGCGTGCTGGGATTTTGGTATGGACCAATGCGGAGGTCAAGTCACACAGTGGTCACGGTCCGCACACCTCGCGCCGCGGCCGGGGATACGGCACGGTGGAGTGACGTGTGACATATGTGTCACGGACGGACGGATGCGACGTCGCCGCCACCGGCGTCGTCAGCGGCGTCACCGCCGAGAGGAGCACCCGCATGAGCGACCACACCTACCGGGTCACCGAGATCGTCGGCACCTCGCACGAGGGGGTCGACGAGGCCATCCGCAACGCCGTCTCGCGCGCCTCGCAGACCCTGCGCAACCTGGACTGGTTCGAGGTGACCCAGGTCAGGGGCCAGATCGAGAACGGTCAGATCGAGCACTACCAGGTGGGCCTGAAGGTCGGCTTCCGCCTCGAGGAAGCGGGCTGAGGAGTCCGGCCTCACGGCAGACGGACGGGTGGGACGGGGCGGGGCGGGGGGGGGCCGTCAGGTCCGCCCCTGCCGCTCCTGCGCGTCCTTCAGCTCGGCGGACGGCGCGGCCCAGCGGGCGCGCAGCACCCGGAAACCCGCGGCCTCGGCGTCCGCGCAGACCAGCTCGTCGTCGTCCACGAGAACGTGGATCTCCCGGTCGCGGGCGAGCCGCCGCAGGGTCTCCAGCTTGGTGCGGCGGGCGGGCCGCCGGTCGGCGTCGCGCCGCATGTGGACGTCGCCCTCGGGCAGCCCATGGGCGGCGAGCCAGTCCAGCGTGTCCCGGCGGCACCGCTCCGGCCGCCCGGTGAGGTAGACGATCTCGCACGCGCGGGCGCTCTCCCGGGCGAGCCGTACGCCCTCCTCGATCGGCGGATCGGCGGGCGCGGCGGCGAAGAAAGCGTCCCAGTCCCGTGGCCGCCGCTGAAGGAACCGCTGCCGGTGCGCCGTGTCGGCGAGGGTGTTGTCCAGGTCGAACACGGCCAGGGGCCGCTCGCTGCTCTCCGTCACACCGCACACCCTAGGCCCCGGAACGGGCCGCCCGCCCTGCGCCGGTACGGGCCACCCGCCCGGACACGGACCGGAGCGCCGGTACGGGCCGGGCCGCACGTCCGGATGCGGGCCCGGGCGCGGCCCCCGATGCTGGGTACATGTCCGGACCACTGCCCGTGACCGTGCACCCGCCCTCCCCGACGGGCGGCCGCCGCGTGCGTGTGAACGGCGAGATCCTGGGGCTGGCCTACAGCATCGCGGACGTCGCCGAGTTCCTGCGCCGCGCCGGTCTCGACGTCGACACCGTGGAGGTCTCCGTCTCCCCGCTCATCGACTGGCGCGGCGGCGGCCCCGAGTACTGGGGCCCGGAGACCGACGACGCCACCTCCTGACGACTCCCGCGCGGGCGCCCCCGTCGGCCGCGGGGTCCGCGTGGCCGGCCCGGCCTCCCTCCCCGGGGGCGGCGGGAATCACCGGCGTCCGCCCGTGTTGAACCCGGTGTGAGTTCAGTGATCGCGAACACCCGTTTCTCCGTGCTCGACCGCTCGCGCACCCGCGAGGGCCGCCCGGCCGCCGAGGCGCTGCGGGACACCGTGGAGCTGGCGCGGGCGGCCGAGGCGCTCGGCTACCACCGCTTCTGGGTGTCCGAGCACCACGGCGTGCCGGGCGTCGCCGGGTCCGCGCCGACCGTGCTGGCCGCGGCCGTGGCCGCCGCGACCCGGACCATCCGGGTCGGCACGGGCGGGGTGATGCTGCCCAACCACCGGCCGCTGGTCGTGGCCGAGCAGTTCGGCGTGCTGGAGTCGCTGTTCCCGGGACGGATCGACATGGGGCTGGGCCGCTCGGTCGGCTTCACGGACGGGGTCCGCAGGGCGCTGGGCCGCGACAAGGAGGACGCCGACGACTTCGAGGCGCAGACGGCGGAGTTGCTGGGCTGGTTCGAGGGGACGTCGCCGACGGGCGCGCACGCCCGGCCCGCTGAGGGGCTGCGGGTGCCGCCGTTCGTGCTGGCGATGGGCGCGGGCGCGCTGATCGCGGCGCGCGCGGGCCTGCCCATGGTCATCGGCGACCTGCGCGACCGGGAGAAGCTGCTGCGCGGCGTCGACCGCTACCACGCCGCGTTCCGCCCCTCGCCGTGGGCACGGGAGCCGTACGTCGTCATCTCGGGCACGGTGGCGGTGGCGGCCACACCCGGGGCGGCCCGGCGGCTGCTGCTCCCGGAGGCCTGGTCCATGGCCCACGCCCGCACCCGCGGCACGTTCCCGCCGCTGCCGCCCGCCGAGCGCGTCGAGACGCTGCCGATGACCGCGAAGGAGCGCGGCTTCTACGAGTCGGGCCTCGCCGGCCACATCGCCGGCACCGAGGAGCAGGTGCGGGACGCGCTGGAGACGGTCCTGAAGGAGACGGCCGCGCAGGAGGTCCTGGTCACCACGAGCACGTACGACCGCGAGGCCCTGCTGGACTCGTACCGCCGGCTGGCGGGACTCTTCACGGGATAGTCCGCGTACCATCACATTCTCTGCACCGACGGCGCGGCGGGCTCAACTCCTCGCCGTGCGCGTCCCGCAGACAGGCGATCACGTGCGAAGGGACCATCTGTGAGCGACAACGGCTCCGGCGGGAGGGTCCTCCCGGCGCGTCCCGGCGACCCCGCGCGCATCGGCCCGTACCGCGTCGTCGGCCGGCTCGGCGCGGGGGGCATGGGCACCGTGCACGCGGCGCTCGCGCCCGACGGAACCCGGGTCGCGGTGAAGGTGATTCACCCCCAGCAGGCCCAAGAGCCCGAGTTCCGGGCCCGGTTCAGGCGCGAGGTGGACCTGTCCTCGCGTGTCAGCGGGCCCTACCTCGTGCCGCTGCTCGCCGCGGACGCCGACGCACAGACCCCGTGGCTGGCCACCGCCTACGTCCCCGGCCCGACCCTGAACGAGCACGTCCTGGCGCACGGCCCGCTCGGCGGGGCGAGCCTGCACGCGCTCGCGACGGCCACCGCGCGGGCCCTCGCCGACGTGCACCGCGCGGGCGTCGTCCACCGTGACGTGAAGCCGCAGAACGTCATCCTGACGCCGTCCGGGCCGCGCGTCCTGGACTTCGGCATAGCGCACGCCGTCGACGGCACCAGTGTCACCCGTACCGGCGTGATGACCGGGACGCCGGGCTGGATCAGCCCGGAGCAGTACCGCACCGGGGCCGCGGGGCCCGCGGGCGACGTGTTCGCGTGGGGCGCGCTCGTGGCGTACGCGGCCACGGGGCGGCTTCCGTTCGGGGCCGGAGCGCCCGATGTGGTCGCGTTCCGGGTGATGTCGGGCGAGCCGGACCTGGACGGCCTCCTGCAGTCACTGCGGGGCGTCGTGGAAAGGGCGTTGGCGAAGGACCCCGAGGACCGTCCGTCGGCGGCCGAGGCGGCCCGGGAGTGCGAGGAGTCGCTGGCGGTCCAGGCGACGCAGGTGGTGGACGCCCACGCGCTGCCGACCATGGCCGGGGACGTGGTCGCCGCCGTGTGGGACGTACCGGCCGGCGCCGATCCCACCTGGCACGCGCCCGCAGGCCGGTCCAAGAGGCGGGTGGTGGGCGCCGTGGTGCTCGCGGCGGCGCTCGTGGGCGGGCTGGCGGGCGGTGCGGTGGCGCTGATGCCCTCCGGCTCCGGGGGCGGCGGGCACGCGGCGGCGGACTCCGCGACCACGGCGGGGCCGGGAAAGGCGTCCGCGAGCGCGGCGCGCAGCGGCGCGACGGCGGAGCAGAAGCGGAGCACGGACACGAGCGACGGCCCGCCGACCGCCGTGAGCTGGGCCGAGGCGCGTACGGCACAGGGCGCGGGCGAGCACGACGTGGCGCAGGCGATGCTGCACGACGAAGGCACCCTCGACCTGGGTGAGGGCGCGGCCTTCACGCCGGGCGGCGTCCGCTTCCACCCGTCCCGCCGGGAGGTGTACTTCTCCTACCGGCTCTCCTCCGACGAGGCGGGGACGATGTACGCGGAGACGCGGATCGCCGGGACGATGTGCGAGTCCCTCAGGGACGTCGTCCTGCGCCTGCACCCGGACCTGCCGTACCGCACGTATGTCATGGTGAAGGAGGAGACGGGCCGCGACCCGCAGGTGACCTGGCAGGACGACTTCGTGACCAACACCCGTTGCACATCAGGCGCGGAGGACGACGACGGCGAAAACACCGGCTCCGTACCGGACTGGCAGCCCGGCGACGACGGCCTGGCACAGGCGATGATCCCCAGCACCGACGGCGACGAGATCCGCGTCGCCGACCGCGCCGCCCGGAACATCATCGAGCGGAGCAACGCGATGCGCCGGACGCTCGGCACCGACCGGACGCTCGGCAACGCGCAGATCAAGGTGGGCTTCGACCCGGGCGACTCGGCGATGTACGTGTGGTCCGACTACGTCCGCTGGAACCAGGAGCAGGTCGACACCTGGGCGGCCATGGCCGCGGGGGTGGCCTGCCGCGCCCTCGTCGCCCAGCGGGACGCGAGCGCGAACTGGCCGTACGACCGCTACGCCGTGGCGGAGGTGGGCGCCTCCGGCTATCTGATGGTCCGCTGGGGCACAGCCGACTCCTCGGCCGACTGCCCCGCCTGACACCGGGGCCGAGGTCTCCCGCCGGTCGTGACTTGACCCTCGACCTGGTCGAGGGCCCAGGGTTGCGGTCGTGGAGAACGACATGTACAGCATCGGCGAGCTGGCCCGGGAGAGCGGGCTGAGCGTGAGCGCGCTGCGTTTCTACGACCGTGCCGGTGTGCTGGTCCCCGCCCGGGTGGACCCGGCGAGCGGCTACCGCTGGTACGGCGCCGGGCAGCGCGCCGAGGCGGCGGTGCTGGCGCGGCTGCGCCGGGCCGGGATGCCGCTCGCCGACATCCGCCTCGTCCTGGCCGGCTGGTCCGGCGCCGACCCGGACCTGGTGCGGGGCCTGCTCCAGGCACACCTGCGCCGTCTCGAACGGGGCCTGTCCGACGCACGCGAGGAGTTCTCCGCGCTCCGCGCCCGACTCGACCGCAGGGAGAACCCCATGCCCGCGCTTCCCGCCACCCCCGTCCACCTCGCCCTCCCGGCCCCGGAGTTGGCCGCCGCCCTGGACGCGGTCCGCTTCGCGGCCGGTACGGACCCGGAACTCCCGATGCTCGGCGGCGTCCTGCTCGACATCGAGGACGACGCTCTGCGCGTCGTGGCCACCGACCGCTACCGGATGGCGATCGCCCGGACCCGCACCACGACCCACGACGGCCCGCACACCCAGGTCATCGCACCCCTCCCGCTGACGGACGCGATCCGCGCCCTGCTCGACGGCGAGGAGACAGCCCAACTCGTCGTGGAGGGCGACCGCTTGACGCTGGACACCGGAGACCGTCGGACGACCGGCTGGTGCCTCGACCACGACTTCCCCGACTACCGCCGCCTCCTCGACCTGCCGACCGGACGCCGCGCCCGCATCGACACGGCCGCTTTCCGCACGGCCCTGGAGACCGGCCCGGTCCACGCGAGCGAGCCACGCCAGCAGGACGGCGCGCCCCGCGACCTCAGCGTGCTCAGGGTGACGGCCGACGGCACGGTGACCGTGTGCGGGGACGGCGACGACACGTCCGACACCGTCGCCTTCGACCGCGACTACCTGCTGCACGCCCTGACAGCAGCGGCCCGCCCCACCCTGACCCTGGAGTTCGGCACCCCCGCCACACCCCTGGCCGTCCGCCGCCCCGACGACGAGGACACGTTCTCGATCCTGATGCCGGTGCGGCTGAGCGAGTAGGCGACGATGGACGGCCTGAGGCGGCGCGCCTCAGCCGGGGTGGGCGGTGCTCGGCGGGAGGCGGCGGTCGGGGGCGCGTAGAATGGTGGGGTTTGTCCGTCCCTATGTTCGGAGTGTCGTCACATGTGCAGCAGCCACGACCCCTACGTCCGTGTGCGTGGTGCCCGGGAGCACAATCTTCAGGGGGTGGACGTCGATGTTCCGCGGGACGCGCTGGTGGTGTTCACCGGGGTGTCGGGGTCGGGGAAGTCGTCGCTGGCGTTCGGGACGGTGTACGCGGAGGCGCAGCGGCGGTACTTCGAGTCGGTGGCGCCGTATGCGCGGCGGCTGATCCATCAGGTGGGGGCGCCGAAGGTCGGGGAGATCAGCGGGCTGCCGCCGGCCGTGTCGTTGCAGCAGCGGCGGGCCGCGCCGACCTCGCGGTCGTCCGTCGGGACGGTGACCAATCTGTCCAACTCGCTGCGGATGCTGTTCTCGCGGGCCGGGGAGTATCCGCCGGGTGCGGAGCGGCTGGACTCGGACGCCTTCTCGCCGAACACCGCGGCCGGGGCCTGCCCGGAGTGCCATGGGCTCGGACGGGTGCACCGCACGAGTGAGGAACTCCTCGTCCCCGACCCATCGTTGTCCATCCGCGAGGGCGCGATCGCCGCGTGGCCGGGGGCCTGGCAGGGCAAGAACCTGCGGGACATCCTGGACGCCCTCGGCTACGACGTGGACCGGCCCTGGCACGCGCTGCCCGCCGAGCAGCGCGAGTGGATCCTGTTCACGGACGAGCAGCCCGTGGTGACCGTGCACCCGGTGCGCGACGCCGACCGCATCCAACGGCCCTACCAGGGCACGTACATGAGCGCCCGGCGGTATGTGATGAAGACGTTCGCCGATTCGAAGAGCCCGACGCTCAGGGCCAAGGCCGAGCGGTTCCTCGCCTCCGCGCCGTGCCCGGTGTGCGGCGGCAGCAGGCTGCGGCCCGAGGCGCTGGCGGTCACCTTCGCGGGGCGCACCATCGCCGAGCTGGCGGCGCTGCCGTTGTCCGAGCTGGCCGGGAGTCTGCGCGGCGCCGGCGAGGTCGCCCGGGTTCTGACCGACGACCTCAAGTCCCGTATCGCGCCCGTCGTGGAGCTGGGTCTCGGCTACCTCAGCCTGGACCGTGCGACGCCCACCCTGTCGTCGGGCGAGCTGCAACGGCTGCGGCTCGCCACGCAGTTGCGCTCGGGGCTGTTCGGTGTGGTGTACGTGCTGGACGAGCCGTCGGCGGGACTGCACCCGGCGGACACCGAGGCCCTGCTGGCGATGCTGCGGCAGCTGAAGGCGGCGGGCAACTCGGTGTTCGTGGTGGAGCACCATCTCGATGTCGTACGGGGCGCGGACTGGGTCGTGGACGTGGGGCCGCTCGCCGGGGAGCACGGCGGGCGGGTGCTGCACAGCGGGCCCGTCGCCGAACTGGCGGGCGTCGCCGGGTCGGCCACCGCCCGTTTCCTGTTCGGGCGCACCGAGGAGCCTGTTCGTCAAGTCCGGTGCGGGCATGGCACGTTGAAGGTCGGGCCGGTGAGCCGGCACAACCTGCGCGCGGTCACGGCCGAGTTCCCGCTCGGCGCGTTCACCGCCGTCACGGGTGTGTCCGGGTCGGGGAAGTCCACGCTCATCGGTGAGATCACCGAGGACCTGCCCGGCGTCGGGCGGCTGGTCCGCGTCGACCAGAAGCCGATCGGGCGCACCCCGCGCTCCAACCTGGCCACCTACACCGGTCTGTTCGACACCGTGCGGAAGGTGTTCGCCGGCACGGACGAGGCCCGCGCCCGCGGGTACGGGGTCGGGCGGTTCTCGTTCAACGTGTCCGGCGGGCGGTGCGAGACCTGTCAGGGCGAGGGCTTCGTGAGCGTGGAGCTGCTGTTCCTGCCGAGCACGTACGCCCCGTGCCCGGACTGCGGCGGCGCCCGGTACAACCCCGAGACGCTGGAGGTGACGTACCGGGGGCGGAACATCGCGCAGGTGCTGGATCTGACGGTGGAGGCCGCGGCGGAGTTCTTCGCCGACAACCCGGCCGTCTCCCGCAGCCTGGGCGCCCTGCTGGACGTCGGCCTCGGCTATCTCCGGCTCGGGCAGCCCGCGACCGAGCTGTCCGGCGGCGAGGCGCAGCGGATCAAGCTGGCGAGCGAGTTGCAGCGCGGGCGGCGCGGGCACACCCTCTATCTGCTCGACGAGCCGACGACCGGGCTGCATCCCGCCGATGTCGAGGTGCTGATGCGGCAGTTGCACGGGCTGGTGGACGGCGGGCACACCGTGATCGTGGTCGAGCACGACATGTCCGTCGCCGCGGCCGCCGACCACGTCGTCGACCTGGGGCCGGGCGGCGGCGACGCGGGCGGCCGGATCGTGGCGGCGGGCACTCCGGCGGAGGTGGCCCGCACGGCGGGCAGCGCCACGGCGCCCTATCTGGCGCGGGCGCTGGACGGAGGGGGCTACGGGGACGGCAAGGGCGGCGGGGCTGCCGGACGTCGCTGAGACGGGGCTGACGGACCTCGCCGAGTGCCGGGCCGGGGACGGAACCGAGACCGTTCATCGGTCCCTGTGCGCGGAGCCGGGGAGTCCCTCATGACCCCCGGTTCGCCGACCGTAGGCGTACCGGCGGCACCACCCAGCCCCGCGCACGGCCTCGCCCCGTCGTCGGGCTCGGCCGCGCGGGCCAGGGTGCGGCGGTCGGGGTGGGCGCCCGGCGGGACGGCGGGGCGTATCTCGACCTCGGCCGTCAGGCCGCGGGCCGAGAGCACCCGCCACACCGACGCCAGGAGGGTGTCGTCGCCGACGAAGGCCGGTGCGGTGCTGGCCTCTCCCCCGGCCTCCAGGTAGCGGATGCGGACCGGCTGCACCGGTACGCGGGCGTCCAGCGCGGCCTGGAAGACGGCCCGGTGGAAGCGGCCTCGGGCCCGCCCGCACCAGGTGCTGCCCTCGGGGAACGCCGCGACCGCCGAGCCCCCGCGCAGCGCCGCGGCGATCCGGGCGACGGTGTCCGGCAGGGCGCGCAACCGGTCGCGTTCGATGAACAGGGCGCCGCCGCGCGCCACGAGCGCCCCCGCCACCGGCCAGCGGCGGATCTCGGTCTTGGCGAGCATCCTGGCCGGGCGCACCGCCGCCAGCAGGGGGATGTCCAGCCAGGAGACATGGTGGGCGACCAGCAGGAGGCCGCCGGCGGGGGCGGCGGGGCCGGTGACGCGGACGCGGACTCCCGCCGCGCGCACGATCGCCCGGCACCACCGTCTGATCCAGTCGGCCGGTACGCGGCGGCCGAGCGGCGAGAGGGCCACCCCGGCGAGCAGCAGTGCCAGGACCGCCGTGAGCCGCAGGACGGCGCGCGGTACGGCCGCCGCCGAGCCCGTCGCCTTCACGCACGCCCCCGGGGTGCAGGGGGCGGTGGGCAGCCAGGCGCTCATCAGGCCGGGACGAGGGAGAGGAAGTGCCGCAGATAGCGCGGGTTGACCTGGCGCATCGACAGCAGCACGTACAGGTCGGCGACGCCGAAGTCGGGGTCGTGGGCGGGTTCGCCGCACACCCGGGCGCCCAGGCGGAGGTAGCCGCGCAGCAGGGCGGGCAGCTCGGTGCGGGGCGCGGGCCCGGCCGGGCCGGTGGCCGCGGGGCGCGGCGTCCACGGCAGCAGCGGGCGCACCCGGTGCTCCGGCGGCGCGAGGTGTTTGGCGGCGACCCGGTTCCAGGTGGCCGTGGCGAGGGCGCCGCCGTCGGCGAGGGGTATGGAGCAGCAGCCGGCGAGCCATTCGTGGCCGCGGTCGACCATGTAGCGGGCCAGTCCGGCCCAGATCAGGCCGATGACCGTGCCGTCGCGGTGGTCGGGGTGCACGCAGGAACGGCCGACCTCGACCAGGCCGGGGCGGATGGCGTCGAGCCGGGTGAGGTCGAACTCGCTCTCGGCGTAGAGGCGTCCGGCGACGGCGGCCCGCTCGGGCGGCAGCAGGCGGTAGGTGCCGACGACCTGTCCGGTGCCGGTGTCGCGCACCAGCAGGTGGTCGCAGTACGCGTCGAAGGCGTCGATGTCGTGGCCGGGCTGCGGGGTGGTGAGCAGGGCGCCCATCTCGCCGGCGAAGACGTCGTGGCGCAGCCGCTGCGCGGCCCGTACGTCCTCCTCGTCGCGGGCCAGGCCGACGGTGTAGCGGGTGGGGGCCGTGGGCTGTGGGGGGCTGGCGAGTGCGGTGCCGCCGGTCATGGGTGCCTCCTGGTCGCGGTCCGGTGCGGAAGACGGGTGCGGAAGACGGACGGGGACGGCGGACCGGCGGTGCGGTCCGTCGTCCCTGTTCTCCCGATGCCGGCTGTCCTCAGCGTGACCGGTGCCAAGAGGGCGGGTGTGCGGTTGTTGAATGCCCGGGGTGCCTGGCGGGACCGGGGATGAGCACCACTCCCGGTCCCGCCCGTCCGCACCCTGTCGGCGAACGTGTGTCGGCGGTGCGGGCTACCGCTTGGCCGCCTTGCGGGTGGCCCGCAGCCACTCCTTGTTCATGCTGGTGATGGAGACCAGGGGGATGCCCTTGGGGCAGGCGGTGGCGCACTCGCCGGCCAGGGTGCAGCCGCCGAAGCCCTCCTCGTCCATCTGGGCGACCATGTCCAGGACGCGGGTCTCGCGCTCGGGCGCGCCCTGCGGCAGGACGCCCAGGTGGTTGACCTTGGCGGAGGTGAAGAGCATGGCCGCGCCGTTGGGACAGGCGGCGACGCAGGCTCCGCAGCCGATGCACTCGGCGTGCTCGAAGGCGAAGTCGGCGTCCGGCTTCGGTACGGGTGTGGCGTGGGCCTCGGGGGCGGAGCCGGTGGGGGCGGTGATGTAGCCGCCGGCCTGGATGATCCGGTCGAAGGCGGAGCGGTCGACCACCAGGTCCTTGACCACCGGGAAGGCGGCGGCCCGCCACGGCTCGATGTCGATGGTGTCGCCGTCCTGGAAGGACCGCATGTGCAGCTGGCAGGTGGTGGTGCGCTCGGGGCCGTGCGCGTCGCCGTTGATGACGAGGCTGCACGCGCCGCAGATGCCCTCGCGGCAGTCGTGGTCGAAGGCGACCGGGTCCTCGCCGGCGAGGATGAGCTGTTCGTTGAGGACGTCCAGCATTTCCAGGAAGGACATGTCGGGCGAGATGTCGTCCACCTGGTAGGTGGACATGGCTCCGTCGGCGCCGGCGTTCTTCTGCCGCCAGACGCGCAGGGTGAGCTTCATGCGTAGCTCCGCTGGGTGGGGTGGACGTACTCGAAGACCAGGTCTTCCTTGTGCAGGACGGGAGCCTCGCCGGTGCCCGTGAACTCCCAGGCGGCGGCGTAGCCGAACTCGTCGTCCTTGCGGGCCGCCTCGCCGTCGGGGGTCTGGGACTCCTCGCGGAAGTGGCCGCCGCAGGACTCGGCGCGGTGCAGGGCGTCGAGGCACATCAGCTCGGCCAGTTCCAGGTAGTCGACGATGCGGTTGGCCTTCTCCAGCGACTGGTTGAACTCCTCTCCGGCGCCGGGGACCTTGATGCGCCGCCAGAACTCCTCGCGGATCTGCGGGATGCGCTCCAGCGCCTTGCGCAGTCCGGCCTCGGTGCGGGCCATGCCGCACAACTCCCACATGAGTTCGCCGAGTTCACGGTGGAAGGAGTCGGGGGTGCGGTCCCCGTCCACGGACAGCAGCAGGTTGAGGCGGTCCTCGGTCTCGGCCAGGACCTCCTGGACGACCGGGTGGTCGTCGGTGACCGGCTCCTGGCGCGGGTGGCGGGCCAGGTAGTCGTTGATGGTGGCCGGCAGGACGAAGTAGCCGTCGGCCAGGCCCTGCATCAGCGCGGAGGCGCCGAGGCGGTTGGCGCCGTGGTCGGAGAAGTTGGCCTCGCCGATCGCGAACAGGCCCGGGACGGTGGTCTGCAGGTCGTAGTCGACCCACAGGCCGCCCATCGTGTAGTGCACGGCGGGGTAGATCCGCATGGGCACCTGGTACGGGTCCTCGTCGGTGATCCGCTGGTACATGTCGAAGAGGTTGCCGTACTTGGCCTCGACGGCCTTCCGGCCCATCCGCTTGATGGCGTCGGCGAAGTCCAGGTAGACGCCCTGGCCGCCGGGGCCCACACCGCGGCCCTCGTCGCACACGTTCTTCGCGGCGCGGGAGGCGATGTCGCGCGGGACGAGGTTGCCGAAGGAGGGGTAGATGCGCTCCAGGTAGTAGTCGCGCTCGTCCTCGGGGATCTCGTTCGGCGGGCGGGTGTCGCCCTTGGCCCTGGGGACCCAGATGCGGCCGTCGTTGCGCAGCGACTCGCTCATCAGCGTCAGCTTGGACTGGTGGTCGCCGGTGCGCGGGATGCAGGTGGGGTGGATCTGGGTGAAGCAGGGGTTGGCGAAGTAGGCGCCGCGCCGGTGCGCCCGCCAGACGGCGGTCGCGTTGGAGTTCATGGCGTTGGTCGACAGGTAGAAGACGTTGCCGTAGCCGCCGGAGGCGAGGACGACCGCGTCGGCGAAGTAGGTGTCGATCTTCCCGGTGATCAGGTCGCGGGCCACGATGCCGCGGGCCCGGCCGTCGACGACGATCAGGTCGAGCATCTCGGTGCGCGGGTGCAGCTCGATGTTGCCGGCGGCGACCTGCCGCGACAGCGCCTGGTAGGCGCCGAGGAGCAGTTGCTGGCCCGTCTGGCCGCGGGCGTAGAAGGTGCGGGAGACCTGGACGCCGCCGAAGGAGCGGGTGTCGAGGAGGCCGCCGTACTCGCGGGCGAACGGCACGCCCTGCGCCACGCACTGGTCGATGATCTCGACGGAGATCTGGGCGAGGCGGTGGACGTTGGACTCGCGGGAGCGGAAGTCGCCGCCCTTGACGGTGTCGTAGAACAGCCGGTGCACCGAGTCGCCGTCGTTGCGGTAGTTCTTGGCGGCGTTGATGCCGCCCTGGGCGGCGATGGAGTGGGCGCGGCGCGGGGAGTCCTGGTAGCAGAACTGGACGACGCGGTAGCCCTGTTCGGCGAGGGTGGCGCCGGCGGAGCCGCCCGCGAGGCCGGTGCCGACGACGATCACCGTCTGCTTGCGCCGGTTGGCCGGGTTGACCAGCTTGGCCTCGAAACGGCGCTTGTCCCAGCGCTCGTTGATGGGGCCGGCGGGGGCCTTGGTGTCGGCGACGGGCTCGCCGGTCGTGTATGCGGCGTAGGAGGTCATGTCAGCTCACCACTCCGGTCATGACGCCCACCGGTACGGCGATGAAACCGGCCGTGAGCAGCAGTGCGAGGACGTCGGCGACGGTCTTCAGGGCGCGGTCGCGGGCGCGGCTGCCGACGCCGAGGGTCTGGGCGGCGCTCCAGAAGCCGTGCCGGATGTGCAGGCCGAGCGCCAGCATGGCGACGATGTAGATCACGTCGCCGTACCAGGTGGAGAAGGTGTCCACGACGTTCTGGTACGGGTGGCCCGGCTGGAAGCCGCCGGAGTGCACGGTGCCGGTGGTCAGGTCGAGCAGGTGCCACACGATGAACAGGCCGAGGATGATCCCGCCCCAGCGCATGGTGCGGGTCGCGTAGCTCGCCCGGGGCCGCTTGTGCACGTACTTGTTCGGGCGCGCCTTGATGTCGCGGCGGCTGAGCTGGTACGCGCAGACGGCGTGGGCGACCACGGCGGCCACGAGGACGACGCGGATCAGCCAGAGCGTCCACTCGTAGTGCATGAACGGCTCGCCGACGGTGCGCAGCCAGTGGGCGTAGTGGTTGAACTCACCCGGCCCGAAGAAGATCTTCAGGTTCCCGATCATGTGGGCGACCAGGTACAGCAGCATGATCAGGCCGCTGACCGCCATCACGGTCTTCTTGCCGACGGTCGAGTCCCACACGGTACGCGCCATGGACGGCCGTCGGTCCGTCCGCGTTGCCAGAGCCATGGGGACGACGCTAGGGCCGAACGGCCCGATCGGTCCAAGACATGGTCCGCCTTGTTTCGATAGGGGTGGGCTATCGTGGCCGGGTGCAGTTCCAACAGCTCCAGTACTTCGTGGCGGTGGCCGAGACCCGCCATTTCACCCGGGCCGCCGAACTGGTCCATGTCGCCCAGCCGTCGCTGTCCCAGCAGATCAAGGCGCTGGAGCGGGAGCTGGGCGCGGATCTCTTCCTGCGGGCGCGGGGCAACATCACGCTCACCGACGCCGGGGAGGCGCTGCTCCCGCTGGCCCGGCGCATCCTCGCCGACGCGGACACCGCCCGGCACGAGGTGCTGGAGCTGGCGCAGCTGCGGCGGGGGCGGGTGCGGCTGGGGGCGACGCCGAGTGTGTGCACCGGGCTGCTGCCGGATGTGCTGCGCGCCTTCCACGACCGCTATCCGGGCGTCCACCTGCTGGTGGAGGAGAGCGGCTCGCACGATCTCGTACGGCATCTGGCGCGCGGGGCGCTCGATCTCGCCCTGGTGGTGCTGCCGCTGCCCTCGCCGTCGCCCGCGCTGACCACGGTGGAGCTGCTGCGGGAGGACCTGGTGGTGGTGTCCTCGCCGGAGGCGGCGGCGCCCGGCGGGGAGGGGCGGCGGACGGTGCGGATCGCCGATCTGGAGGGGGAACGGCTGGTGATGTTCCGGCACGGGTACGACCTGCGGGAGCTGACGGTCGCGGCGTGCCGGGCGGAGGGGTTCGAGCCGGAGTTCGCGGTGGAGGGCGGGGAGATGGACGCGGTGCTGGGTTTTGTGCGGGCGGGGCTGGGGGTGGCGGTGGTGCCGCGGATGGTCGCCACTCGGTCGGGGCGGGGGTTGCGGGTGACGGCGTTGGCCCGGCCCGGTCTGCACCGGACCATCGCGCTGGCGCACCGCAGTGATGTGGCTCCGCCTCGGGCGGCTCGGGAGTTGCAGCGGATGCTGTTGGAGCGGTGAAGTGTCCTCCGGGGGTTTGAGCGGTTTTGGGTGGTTGCTCGGTGTTTTCGGGTGCGGGTGTGTGGGGTGGTTGGGCGCGCCGTTCCCCGCGCCCCTTGCGGGGCGTTTCGGTGAGTTGTCGGGTGCGGGTTCGTGGGGGTTGAGCGCGCCGTTCCCCGCGCCCCTTGCGGGGCGTTCGGTGGGTTGTCGGGTGCGGGTTCGTTGGGGTTGAGCGCGCAGTTCCCCGCGCCCCTTGCGGGGCGTTCCGTCGGGCTTTCGGGTGCGGGTGCGCTGTGGCTGGGCGCGCCGTTCCCCGTGCCCCTTGCGGGGGTGGGTCAGGTTGTTCGGGTGGCCGGCTTCAGGGTCTCTTCGCACCACTGGTGGAAGCTCGTCGGGGCCGTGTCCGGGGTGCTGGGGGTTCCGATGCCGTAGAAGTCCTGGTCGTCGAGGGCCTGGGCCATGTCGGCCAGGCCCTGGGCCCAGGCCTCGGAGGCCCCGAGGCGCAGCAGCGTCTCGCGGTACTCCGCCGGGGCGGTCCGCCGTACCCGGACGGGGCGTCCCAGCACCTCGGAGACGACACCTGCCATCTCCTCGGTGGTCAGCGCGTCGGGGCCGACCGTGGGGACGTCCCGCTGACCGCTCCAGGAGCCGTCGAGCAGCAGCCGGGCCGCCGTGGCCGCGATGTCACGGGTCGCGCAGGTGCGCAGGACGCGGTCCCGGCCCATGGCCAGAGCGAACTCGCCCCGGTCGCGGATCGACGGGACCTGGCCGAGCAGGTTCTCCATCAGGAAGGGCGGGCACAGCGCACGGTAGTGGACGCCCGTCGCGCAGATCCGGTCGTCCATGGCCAGCGAGGCCGAAATCTGCCCGGCGTTCTTCGCCACGCCCCGCCCCAGCGTGGAGACGGCGACCACGCGTTCCACCCCCTGGGACCCGATCACCTCGCACAGCGCCTCGGTGAAGGCGGCGAAGTGACCCTCCACGCTGTCCGCCCGGAAGACCGGCGGCACCAGCCAGAACACCCGGTCGGCGCCCGCGCAGGCCGCGGCGAGGACACCGGGGTCGGCGTGCGAACCCTGGAACACCTCCGCGCGCTCCCGCGCCCGCGGGGTCAGCCGCTCCGGGTCGCGGGCGATGACACGGAGCCCGCCCACCGCGTCGTCCGGGGCGTCGAGGAGGCGGTCGAGCAGTTGCCGGCCGATCTGGCCGGTCGGTGTGGTCACAACGATCACGTCGAACTCCGGGGAGGGGTATTGGGGGGTGAACAGGACGCCTGTACGGCGGCTTGGGCGGGGGCGTGGGAACGGCCCCGGCACGACTCGATCCTGCGTCGTGGCGCGGTCGAACTGAAGGATCGTTCCGGTCCGGGTTGTTACCTTGGGGGTCATACCGAGGAGAGGGGGCGTCGTGGAATCACGTCCGCTGCGCTACTTCGTCGCCGTCGCCGAGGAGCTGAACTTCGCCCGTGCGGCGGAGCGGCTGGGCATCTCGCCGCCGCCGCTGTCCCGCGCCATCCGGCTGCTGGAGGCCGATCTCGGCGTCACCCTGTTCGAACGGACCACCCACAGTGTGGCGCTGACCCGGGCCGGCGAAGTGCTGCTCACGGAGGCGCGGATCGCGCTGGACGCCCTGGAGGCGGCCGGGCACCGGGCGCGGCGCGCGGCGGCCCCGGCGCGGGAACTGGTGCTCGCGGTGAAGGCCGACGGCGACGCCGGGCTGCTGGAGCCGATACTGAAGCGGTACGCGGACGAACCCGGGTCCGTGCCGGTCGCGGTCCGGCTGTGCGGGTGGCGTGAGTCGCCCCGGCTGCTGCGCCGGGGCGAGGCCGATGTGGCGCTCGTGCACGAGCCGCACGACCGTACCGGCCTCGACAGCGAGACGCTGGCCGCCGAGCCGCGGGTGGTCGCGCTGGCGGCGGACCATCCGCTCGCCGCCCGCGCGGTCCTCGCTCTCGGCGACCTCGAACCCCTACCCGAGGACGCGTTCGGGCCGCGCGTGCGGGCGCACGGCGAGGGGCACGACCTCGCGCAGGTGCTGACACTCGTCGCGCTGGGCGAGACGGTCCGGCTGCTGCCGGCCTCCGTCGCCGGGCGCTATCCGCGGCCCGGCGTCGTGTACCGGCCGGTCCCGGACGCGCCGCCCGCCGTGCTGGCGATCGCCTGGCCGCAGCAGTCCCGTTCGACGGCGGTCGCGGCGCTGGTGCGGGCCGCGGTCGCCGCGGCCGGGGCGGTACGGCCGCCGTGAGGGGGGCTCCGCCGGCTCGTACGGGGCGGGCCCCTCGGGGCCGGGTGCGCAGTTCCCCGCGCCCCTCAGGGGGCGTTCCGTCCGGCTTTCGGGAGCGGGTGCGTGGGGGCTGAGCGCGCCGTTCCCCGCGCCCCTTGCGGGGCGTTCCGGCACGTTGTCCCGTGCGGGTGCGTGGGGGCTGAGCGCGCCGTTCCCCGCGCCCCTTACGGGCGCTTCGCCGCGTTGTCCGGTGCGGGCTCGTCGGGGCTGGGCGCGCCGTTCCCCGCGCCCCCGACAGGGGCGCGGGGCGGGTCAGCCTGTGGCGTCTGCCAGGGCCAGTTCGTGGAGGCGGTCCGGGGGGCCCGGGCGGGCGTAGTACCAGCCCTGGGCCGTGTCGCAGCCGAGTATGCGCAGTTGCTCGGCCTGCGCGCCGGTCTCCACGCCCTCGACGGTGACCGCGAGGTCCAGGCTGTGGGCCAGGGCCACGATGCCCTCGACGATCTTCAGATCGACCGGGTCGGCCGGGAACTGCTGCATGCTCCGGGTGAAGGAACGGTCCAGCTTGAGCACGCTCACCGGCAGCCGGCGCAGATTGGCCAGGTTGGAGTAGCCGGTGCCGAAGTCGTCCAGGGCGATGTCGACGCCCATCTCGGCCAGCCGGTGCAGCGGTTTGAGCACGTCGTCGTCCGCGCCGATCAGCGCCGACTCGGTCACCTCCAGGCACAGCGCGTCGGGCGCCACCCCGGTGCGCTCCAGGATGTCCACGGTGTCCTGGACCAGGCCGGGATGCTGGAGCTGGCACGGCGAGAGGTTGACGTTGATGCGCAGCGAGCCCTCCGCGCCGTCGCCGTACAGTTCGCGCCACTTGCCGGCCTGGCGGACCGACTGTTCCATGACCCAGCGGCCCAGCGGGACGATCAGCCCGGTGTGTTCGGCGAGCGGGATGAACCGGTCGGGGCCGAGCACCCCGTGCTGCGGGTGCAGCCAGCGCACCAGCGCCTCCGCACCGCGCACGCTGCCGTCGCCGAGGCGCACCAGCGGCTGGTACTCGATGAAGAACTCGCCCCGGTCCAGCGCGGCGGGCAGCGCCGTGGTCAGTCCGTGCCGGGTGATGGCGCGGGCGTCGGCCTCCGGGTCGGCCAGCTCGAAGCGGTTGCCGCCGGCCGACTTGGCCCGGTACATGGTGATGTCGGCGCTGCGCAGCACCTCCGCCGCGCTGCGCTCCCCCACCGGCCCCTCCACGACGCCGATGCTGCCGCGCACGGTCAGCTCGCGGCCGTCGATGCGGATCGGGGCGACGAGCGCGTTCATGATGCGGGCCGCGAGTTCGTCCACCTCGCGCCGGCTGTCGGGGCCGGTGGTCAGCGCGACGAACTCGTCGCCGCCGAGCCGGGCCACCATCTCGCCGGGTGCGGTCGCGCACGACTGGAGCCGGTCGGCGACCTCGACCAGCAGCCGGTCGCCGGCCGCGTGCCCGAGGCTGTCGTTGATGGTCTTGAAGCCGTCGAGGTCGAGGTAGCACAGGCCGAAACGGCGGCCCTCGCCCGAGTTGAGCGTCTTCTCCAGCCGCTCGAAGAACAGCGTGCGGTTGGGCAGCCCGGTCAGCGCGTCGTGGGTGGCCTCGTAGCGCAGCCGCAGGTTGAGCAGCCGCCGCTCGGTGGTGTCCTCCATCAGCGCCAGCTGGTACTGCGGGTTGTTGTCGGCGTCGCGCAGCAGGGAGACGGTCAGGTTGGTCCACAGGACCGTGCCGTCGGGCCGGTAGAAGGCCTTCTCCACGTGGTAGTGCTCGCGTTCGCCGCGCACCAGCTCCTCGTAGAGCCGCCAGATCTGCGGCGCGTCCTCGGCGTGCGTCCACTCCTGCACCTTGCGGCCGCGCATGGTCTGCTCGGAGCCGCCGAACATGCGCAGCAGCGCGCCGTTGACCTGGAGGATGTTGCCCTCCAGGTCGGCGATGCCGATGCCTATGGCCGCGCCCTCGAACACCGCCCGGAAACGGGCCTCGCTGGCGTGCAGCGCCTGCGCGACGACCCCTTGGGCGCGCAGCGCGGCCTGGGCGATCGCCTCCTGCTCGGCGAGGGTGCGCTCGCGCAGCGCCCGTGCGAACCCGGCGGCCATCGCGTGCTGGAGCCGCGAGGAGCGGGCGCGCAGGTCCTCCTGGTCGCCGTCCTCGCCGCAGTAGAGCACGAGGTAGGCGTCGACGCAGTCCAGGGAGCGGCTGAGCGCCTCGGGGGCCGTGCAGTGGGCGTCGACGAGCGCGGCGCCGACCGCCTCGCCCTCGGCGGCGTCGAAGGCTCTCGCCCGCAGCGCCCGGCTCAACCGGCGGGCCAGCGGCAGCAGTTGCTCCTCGAACTCGGGGCGGGTCAGCGAGGTGGAGGTCACCGGGAAGACCGCCCGGCTCCAGATCGTCGTGAGCCGGCGCAGCCTGTCCTCCGGCCCGTCCGGCTGCGCGCTCACGCCGTACGTCCCACGCCGGCGAAACCGGAGAAGGCGTAAGGATCCTCGTCCTCCGGCGCCGTCTCGGGCCGCCAGAGCGGCATCGGCACCAGTCCGGGCTCCACCATGTCGTACCCCTCGAAAAACCGCGCGATCTGTTCGCGCGAGCGCATGATCAGCGGGTTGCGGATGTCCTTGTACACGTCGACCGCGCCCTCGCTGCGCTCCGGCGGCAGCGGGATCCCCTCGTACGAGGCGTGCGTGAGGACGAGCAGGCTGCCGGGCGCGAGCGCGTCGCGCAACTCGGCGACCGCAGCGTACGGGTCGTCCGTGTCTTCCACGAAGTGCAGTATGGCAACGAGAAGCAGCGCCACTGGCCGATTCACGTCGATCAGGGCGCGCAGCCGGGGGCTCTCGAGGATTTCCCGGGGCTTGCGCAGATCGGCCGCGACCACGTCGGCGTCGTCGTTGCCGGCCAGGACGGCCTCGCTGTGGGTGACGGCCACCGGGTCGTGGTCGACGTACACCACGCGGCTGCCGGGGCGGGCCGCCTGGGCGATCTCATGGACGTTGCCGAAGGTGGGGATGCCGGAACCGATGTCCAGGAACTGGGTGACGCCCTCGTCCAGCGCGAAGCGCACGGCGCGCCGCATGAACGCCCGGTTGGCCTGCATGATCTTTGGCAGTCCCGGCAGGTGTTCCATGGCCTTGCGGGCGGCTTCCCGGTCGACCTCGAAGTTGTGCGAACCGCCCAGGTAGTAGTCGTAGATGCGGGCGACGCTCGGCACCGAGATGTCGATGCTCCGCGGCGCCCAGGCGGGACGCTCCATCTGCTCTCCACAACGTAGGCGATCCGGTGTTCGAGCTGAGGCTACTGATCGCCCGCCGAAGGAGCGAGCGGAAACGGAAATTGACCATCCGTTCCCGGTCACCACCTGCGCTCACGCGCCCGTCCGGCCCGGCATCGGGGTGGATTGCCGCCGATGTGCGGGCATGGTGCGGCACGCGCCGATACGTCGCCGAACATGGCGAACCGCCCCCTCCGTGCGGTGCGGAGGGGGCGGCCCGGTCCATGGCGCGCCGTCGTGCTCGTCCGGTGCTTCGGTGTTCCCGTCAGCCCTCCCTTCGCTGCTGCGGCACCGGGGGACGGACGATCGGCCCTGGGGAGGTGATCACTTCTTGGGCGCGCCGACCGGCTTTCCGTCCGGGGAGACGGCGTACCAAGTGCCGCCGATTCCCTGGCCGTTGACGTCTCCGGGCAGCTTGTCGCCGGAGTAGGTGTAGATCGGCCAGCAGTTGACGGTCATCTGCTTGACGCCGTCCGGCCGGGTGAAGCCCATCAGGCCCTTCTTCCGCACGCCCTTGGTGTCGTTCCCGGGCACGGGCGCCACGGCCGGCCACTTCTCCAGGCAGGCGCCGGTGCAGGCGGAGACCGGCTTGGGCCAGGCCTCGTCCTTGAGGAAGCGGTAGACCGTCATGCCGTTCTTGTCGACGACGATGTCGCCGAGTTCGGTCTTCTTCACCGACAGGCCCGGCAGGTCGGCCAGCGACGCCTTCTTGCCGTTGGGCGCGAGCGCGTACCACTTGCCGCCCACGCCCTGGCCGCCGACCTGACCGGCCTTGGTGTCCTTGGCGTAGCGGTACGCGGGCCAGCCGCCGATGGTGAGCTGCTTGCTGCCGTCGGAGCGGGTGACCTCGCCGAGCATGGCCTTGTCGACACCGGCGCCGGCGGTGGCGTCGTCGGCGGGGACCGGCGGCCAGGCCGTGGCGCAGTCGCCGTCGCAGTTGGACTTGGGCGGCTCGGCGGTGTCCTGGTCGAAGCGGTACAGGGTCATCCCCGCACTGTCCGTCAGCACCTTGCCCAGCTCGGCGTTGTCGGTCACGGCGAGCTGCCCGGCCGGCTTGGCGGCGGAGCCCTGCTGTCCGTCGGCGCCGTAGCCGTTGCCGGCGCCCGTGCCGGTCTGGCTGCCGATGCCGGCGCCCGCGCCGGAGCCGCCGAGGCCGTTCGCCGGGGCCGTCGCCCCGACGTTCTGGCTGCCCGCCGCGGGGGCGCCGTCCTGACCGCACGCCGTCGTCAGAGCCAGAACGGCCGCCGCCGTCGCCACGAGCGAGGCGCTCCGCCAGGAGGTCTTCATCGTCAACTCCCCATAATCACAAGGGTGTTGCAGCGCCCTGCTGCGCCGCCGCACGACATTGGTTACGCATCGCGGGGGCGGTCGCGTTCAACGGCGGCGCGAATTTCTTCCCGGGGGATGCGATGTGTTTCGGCCGACCCGGACGGGGCGGCTGCCAGAGCGACGGCTCATGGAGGGCGGTTCCGGACGGGCATCGCCGGTTCCGGGAGGGGGTGGCTTCGGTGCGGGCGGCACTCCTCGACCTCCGGGCGGGACGCCCCGATCTCCGGGCAGCGCGCTTCGGTCTCCGGGCGGGACGCCTCGACCTCCGGGCGGGACGCTTCCGTCTCCGTGGGTGTCGGGGCGTACGCACGTCCGGTTCCGCGACGGCCCCGCGGCCCGTGCCGCAAACCCCGGTCCGCCCTATTTCCCCAGTTCG
>NZ_JAIOAB010000022.1 GCF_019890635.1 Streptomyces sennicomposti | reverse complement strand
TTGCAGTGGCTGCCCCGCTGCCACGGGGCCTTGGTGCCGGCGCAGACGGCCACCGCCACCCCCTGCACCGAGGAGTTGCCCCACTGGAAGTGCTTCGTCTTGCCGTTGCGGGGACCGGCGCCGGCCAGGGGGCCCGTCCACTCCCGCTTCCAGTGGCCGTTGATGAGCTTCTGGTACCGCACGTACACGTAGGCCTTCTGGCGGTCCGTCCGGGTGTCCTTGACGTAGGACGAGGAGTAGTCGATCCGGGCGTTGCGCCGGTTGTCCCAACACAGATGGAAGGCCGTGTACGCCCCGGACACACCGCCCCTGCGGTACTGGTGGTGCGGCCAGTTCCGGCCGCACTCCAGCCCGACGGCGGGCCGGGTGTGCCGCACGGCCGTGGCCGGCGAGGCGGTGTTCTGCGGCGCGGCGAGCGCGCTGCTCGCCGGTGCGAGCAGGGTCAGGCCGCTGCCCAGCAGCGCCGGGCCGGCCACCAGGGCGAGAGTCTTCCGGACGGACATGATGAGGTCCCCCTGTCTTTCGAACGGTTCGGTGTGCCACGCGAGGGGCGCGGAGGCCGCGCGACCGTCGGACGGCGGCGTGCCTCAGCAAACCTCGGACCCGGGGCGGTGAACAGCGACCGTATACGGGACTCGGTCAATGTGATGCGGCCGGTTTCATCGCCGTATGCGGGGAATGGCACGGCGTGTCGCTTCGGCGGCACCGATCCGGGGGGCCGGTGCGACGAGGGAGACGGCGACGGGGCCGGGCTCCCGGCCGTGAAAGGACCGGAAGTCCCGGCAGACGCCCGCAGGATCCTCACCCTGGCGGGTGATTCGCATGGTCAGCGCATTGACGCGTCGGCGGTGGAGCACGCCCGGTTCAGCGCTCCAGCGCCTCCAGCGCCGCCAGCAGCCGGTCCACGTCCTCCGCGCAGCTGTACGGCGCGAGCCCCACCCGTACGCCGCCCTCGTCGCCCAGACCGAGCCGCCGCGAGGCCTCCAGCGCGTAGAACGTACCGGCCGGGGCGTCGACGCCGTGGGCGGCCAGGTGCCGGGAGACCTCGGCCGACGGCAGGCCCGCCACCGTGAACAGCAGGGTCGGGGTGCGCCGCGCGGCCCGCGAGTACACGGTGATCCCGCCGATCTCCGCCAGCCCCCGTTCGATCCGCTCGCGCAGGGCGTCCTCGTGCTCCGCCAGCGCGGCGAACGAGGCCACCAGCCGCTCCCGGCGCGTGCCGCCCGCCCCCGGCGCCAGCTCCGCGAGGAAGTCCACCGCCGCGCGGGCGCCGGCCAGCAGCTCGTACGACAGCGTGCCCAGCTCGAACCGCTCCGGGACGGCGTCGCTGGAGGGCAGCAGCTTGTCCGGGCGCAGCGTCGCCAGGAACTCGGGCCGCGCCGCCAGCACCCCCAGGTGCGGACCGAGGAACTTGTACGGCGAGCACACCAGCGTGTCCGCGCCCAGGGCGGCCAGGTCCACGGCGGCGTGGGAGGCGTAGTGCACGGCGTCCACGTGCAGCAGCGCCCCCGCCTCGTGCGCCAGGGCGGCGATGGCCGGAAGGTCCGGGCGGGCGCCGATCAGGTTGGACGCCGCGGTGACCGCGACCAGCCGGGTGCGCGCGGAGAGCACCGCCGCCACGTGCTCCGGACGCAGCTCGCCGGTGGCCGGATCGAAGTCCGCCCAGCGCACCGAGGCGCCGACCGCCTCGGCCGCCTGGACCCAGGGCCGGATGTTCGAGTCGTGGTCCAGCCGGGTGACGACCACCTCGTCGCCCGGCCCCCAGCCCTTGGCCAGCGTCCGGGACAGGTCGTACGCCAGCTGGGTGGCGCTGCGCCCGAACACGACGCTCCGCGGCTCGGCGCCGAGCAGATCGGCGAGGGCGGCGCGGGCGTCGGCGACGGTGTCGTCCGCGTTGCGCTCGCCCTCGGTGGTGCGGCCCCGGTTGGCCAGCGGGCGGGACAGGGTCTCGGCGATGGCGTCGATGACCGGCTGGGGCGTCTGGGTGCCGCCGGGGGCGTCGAACCGTGCGGAGCCGGACTTCAGCGCGGGTATCCGCGCGCGGATCGCGTCGACGTCGAGGGCCATGGGAACTCCTGTCGGCTCGGGTGCCTGCGGGCGAGCGGGCGTCGGCGGGCGGGCGTCGGCCGGTACGGCCCTGAAGCCGGGCCGCCGCCGCGGGGACGGCCGCAGCGGAGCCGCGCGCGGGGCCGCGCCTGCCGCGCCTGCTACGTCAGCCACATCAGCCACATGATCGCAGCCCGGACGGGCCGACGACAGGGGTACCGGCGATCACCGCACCGCCCCCACCGCACGCCCCCCCGGGGGTCCGCGCGAGCTGCGGACCGCGCCCCGACCCCGCACGCTGGCTGAAGAGACCGACGGGACCAGAGGGACCATGAGGAGAAGCGAGGCGACGTGGACGACGACGAGCGCGAAGAGGTCCGGGAGGACTTCCGCGAGCTGGTGAACATGAAGCCGGCCCGGCTGGAGGAGTGGCTGGCGACCGACGCGTCGCGCGGCGCCGGTCAGCACAAGGACGGCGGGGAGTCCACCGGGCACGCCTCCGGCCGCCGGATCGTGGAGATCCTCCGGGCGAAGAAGGGCGACCTCACGGACGACGACTACGCCCACATGCGCAAGGTGAACGGCTACATCCGCCGGCACCTGGCCCAGCGGCCCTCGGGCGACGTCACGGACACCCGGTGGCGGCACTCCCTGATGAACTGGGGCCACGACCCGCTGGAATGAAGTCGCCCGCCGCGTCACCGCCGGCCGGTCACCGCCCCCTCGCCGAGCAGGAGTTCGGCGTCCGTGGCCTCCCGCACCCGCTCCACCGTGACGCCGGGAGCGGTCTCCGCCAGCCGCAGCCCCTCGGGTGTCACGTCGATGACGGCCAGGTCGGTGATGATCCGGTGGACGACGCGGCGGCCGGTGGCGGGCAGCGTCAGCTCCTCCACGATCTTCGATGAGCCGTCCTTGGCGGTGTGCTCCATGACCACGATCAGCCGGCGGGCGCCGTGGACCAGGTCCATCGCCCCGCCCATCCCCTTGACCATCTTCCCCGGGATCATCCAGTTGGCCAGGTCGCCCCGGGCCGACACCTGCATGCCGCCCAGCACGGACACGTCGATCCGGCCGGCCCGGATCATGCCGAAGGAGAACGCCGAGTCGAAGTAGGACGTGCCGGGGACGGTGGTCACCGTCTCCTTCCCGGCGTTGATCAGGTCGGGGTGCTCCTCGCCCTCGTACGGATACGGGCCGACGCCCAGGATGCCGTTCTCCGAGTGCAGCACCACGTGCACGCCCTCGGGCAGATGGTTGGGGATGAGCGTGGGCAGGCCGATGCCCAGGTTGACGTACTGGCCGTCGCGCAACTCCCGCGCGGCGCGGGCGGCGAGCTGGTCCCGGTCGAGCGGCATCGTCAGTTCTCCTCGGTGGCGGTACGGGGTGCGGCGGCGGTGGTGGAGCCGTCCGTGTCGGCGGTGGCGGGCGTGGCGCCCGCGGCGGGTGTCGCGGCCGTACGGGTGCGACCGTCCCCGCCCGCGGAAGCCCCGCTCGCCGAGGCATCGCCCGCGGAAGCCCCGCCCGCGGAGCCACCGCCCCCCGGACCGGCACCCGCCGGACGCGGGCGTACCGTACGCCGCTCGACACGTTTGTCGAGCGAGGTGTCGACGGCGACCACCCGGTCCACGTACACCCCCGGCAGATGGACGGCGTCCGGCGGCAACTCGCCCGCCTCCACGATGCGTTCGGCCTCGACCACGGTGACCCGGCCCGCCATCGCGCACAGCGGGTTGAAGTTGCGCGCCGCCGCGTGGAAGACGCAGTTGCCGTGCCGGTCGGCGACTTCGGCCCGTACCAGCGCGAAGTCGGCGGTGATGGCCTCCTCCAGCAGATGGCGGCGCTCGCCGAACTCCCGTACCTCCTTGGGCGGCGAGGCCACCGCCACGCTGCCGTCGGGGGCGTAGCGCCAGGGCAGGCCGCCCGTCTCGACCTGGGTGCCGACCCCGGCCGGGGTGTAGAACGCCGGGATGCCCGCGCCGCCGGCCCGCAGCCGCTCGGCGAGCGTGCCCTGCGGCGTCAGCTCCACCTCCAGCTCGCCCGCGAGGTACTGCCGGGCGAACTCCTTGTTCTCGCCCACGTAGGAGGAGGTCATCCGGGCGATCCGGCCGGCCCGCAGCAGCAGGCCCAGACCGTAGTCGTCCACCCCGCAGTTGTTGGACACCACCCGCAGCCCGGACGTGCCGGCCTCGACCAGCGCGCCGATCAGGGTCGACGGGATGCCGCACAGGCCGAAGCCGCCCACGGCGAGCACCGCGCCGTCGGGGACGTCCGCCACCGCCCGCGCGGCCGAGTCCACCACCTTGTCCATGCCGATTCCTTCCCCATCAAGATCTCCGTGCCGCCTGACGAAACGTCAAGGACCGTCGTACGCCCGCCGCGTGAGGCGCGGTTCCGGGCCGTGGCCGGCCGGCGCGTGACGGCCGGCCCGCGACGGAGGTCAGGCGGTCTCACGATGGCCGCCCCGGCCGGCACCGGCCATGTGTGCCGATGCCATGACCGGGCCGCCAGGAGCGGGTGCCGGCCACATGCCGTACGCGCCGCGCCGCTCCTATCGTTCCGGCCAACCACCCACCGCGTTCCCACCGCCGCGGGCTGCGGGACGCCGTTCCCCGGGAGGGACGGCGCCCGGCGGCGGCGTACGGGCGACACACCTCAGGAGCCGGCCATCATGCGTTCCCCAGCCATGCGCACCCTCAGAAGCAGATCCGTCTCGATGCTCACCCTGCTCGCCGCGGGCGCCCTGGTCGCCGGCTGCTCCTCGGCGGGCACCGCCGGCACATCCACCGCCGGCGACAAGGCGTCGGACCCGGTCAAGGTCGGGCTGGTCTACTCCCGCAGCGGGCTGCTCGCCGCCTACGGCAAGCAGTACGAGGAGGGCTTCAAGGCGGGCCTCGCGTACGCCACGCACGGCACCGACAAGGCCGGCGGGCATCCGATCGAGGTCACCGAGCAGGACGACGCGGGCGACCCGGCGAAGGCCGTCGCCGCGACCAAGACCCTGGTCGGCAAGGGCTACAAGATCATCGCCGGGACCACCGACTCCGGGGTGGCGCTCCAGATGGCGCCGCTGGCCGCGCAGAACAAGGTGCTCTACGTCAGCGGCCCCGCCGCCACCGACGCGGTCACCGGCGTCAACGCCTACACCTTCCGCTCCGGCCGCCAGTCCTACCAGGACACCCTGACCGCCGGGTCGCTGCTCGGCGATCCCCGGGGCAAGAAGGTCACCGTGCTCGCGCAGAACTCGGCGTTCGGGCAGGCCAACGTCGCCGCGGTGAAGGCCGTGCTCGGCGCGAAGGGCGCGAAGGTCGAATCCGTGCTGGCCCCGCCGAGCGCCACCGACCTCACGCCGTTCGCCCGGCAGGCCAAGGCCGGCAAGCCGGACCTGGTGTTCGTGGCGTGGGCGGGCGCCACCGCCCCCGCGCTGTGGACCGCACTCGACCAGCAGGGTGTGCTGGACGCGGGGAAGGTGGTCACCGGGCTGGCCGGCACCGCCTCGTACCCGATCTTCGGCTCGGCCGGCTCCAAGGTGTCCTTCCTCGCCCACTACTTCCCGGGCGCCGGCGGCGGCAACCCGGTGGAGAAGGCGATGCTCGACGGCATCACCAAGGCGGGCGGCACCCCCGACCTGTTCAGCCCGGACGGCTTCACCGCCGCCCAGATGATCGTGCACGCCATCGAGTCCGGCAGCGCCACCGACACCTCCGCCATGGTCAAAGCGCTGGAGGGCTGGAGCTTCGACGGGCCCAAGGGCAAGGAGCAGATCCGCGCCGAGGACCACGCCCTGCTCCAGCCCATGTTCACGGCCAAGCTGAAGGGCACGGGCGCGGCCGCCCAGCCGCAGCTGGTCTCCGACGTTCCCTCGGCGGCCGTCGCGCCCCCGGTGAAGAAGGCGGTGGGCTGAGCAGATGACCTCCCCGAACACGGCGCCGCCGAGCGCCGACGGGGCCCCGGCCGCCGGTGAGGCCCCCGCCTCCCCGGCGCCCGCGCCCGTGCTCGCCCTGCGCGACATCGGCTGGACGGTCGGCGGCGCCACCATCGTCGACTCCGTCACCTTCGACGTCCGCGAGGGCGAGTTCCTCGCCTTCATCGGTCCCAACGGGGCAGGTAAATCCTCCCTGTTCAACCTGATCAGCGGCATCAACCCGGCCACCCGCGGCACGATCGAGCTGGACGGCGCCGACATCACCGCCGAGGCCGCCTACGCCCGGGCCCGGCGCGGCCTCGGCCGCACCTTCCAGACCTCCAGCCTGTGGCCCGGCATGACGGTCGCCGACCATGTGCGCCTGGCCGCCCAGGCGGCCGGCGGCGGCTCGTACCGGGTGTGGCGGCGCGCCGACCCCTACACCGACCAGGTCACCCGCGTCCTCGCGCGCACCGAGCTGACCCACCGCGCAGACACCCCCGCCGACTCCCTCTCGCACGGCGAGAAACGCAAACTGGAACTCGCGGTCCTGCTCGTCGGCGAACCCCGCCTCATGCTGCTGGACGAGCCGATGGCCGGGGTGAGCGCCGAGGAGGTGCCCGCGCTGACCGAGCTGATCCGCTCGCTGCACCGCGAGGAGGGCCGCACCGTGCTCATGGTCGAGCACCACATGGACGTGCTGCTCGGCCTGGCCGACCGGCTCGCCGTGATGCACCACGGCACGCTGCTCGCCCTGGACGCACCCGCCGCCGTGATGGCCGACCCCACCGTGCAGCAGGCCTACCTCGGGGAGGCCCTGTGAACACCCCGGCGGAACCACATGCGCACACCTTCGCGACGCCACCTGCGCACCCCTCCGCGGAGCTTCCCGCGCACACCCCCGCAAAGTCCTCCGCGCACACCCCCGCCGCGCCCGCCGGGAAGACCGCGCCGCCCCTGCTGACCGTGCGCGACCTGCGCGTCGTCATCGGCGGCCGGCACATCCTGCACGGCGTCGACCTCGACGTGGCGGCGAGCGGCACCACCGCCCTGCTCGGCCGCAACGGCGCCGGCAAGACCACCACCGTGCGCGGCATCCTGGGCCTCGTCCCGCGCACCGGCAGCGTACGGCTCGACGGCGAGGAGACGGTACGCCTGGCCACCCACGCCCTGGTCCGCCGGGGAGTGGGCTACGCCCCCGAGGACCGAGGCGTGTTCGCCGCGCTCACCGTCGCCGAGAACCTGCGCCTGGCCGAGCGGCCCGGGGCCGGCGAACCGGCGTACGACCTGGTCCACGAGCTCTTCCCGGAGCTGAAGCAGCGCGCCCGCCAGGCGGCCGGCACCCTCTCCGGCGGCCAGCAGCAGATGGTCGCCATCGCCCGCACCCTGCTCAACGGCAACCGGATCGTCATCGCCGACGAACCCACCAAGGGCCTGGCGCCCAAGGTGGTCACCGAGGTCACCCGGGTCCTGGAGCGCGCCGCCGAGGCCGTGCCCGTGCTGCTGGTGGAGCAGAACCTCGCCGTGGTGCGCCGCCTCGCCCGGCACTGCGCCGTGCTCGCCGACGGCCGCACCGCGCACCACGGCCCCGCCGCCGAACTCCTCGCCGACCCCGACGCCACCCGCCGCCTCCTCGGCGTCGGCCGAGGCGGCCACGGGACCGGGACCCGCGCAGAGCGGGGGCACACCGGCACCACCGCACCAGAACACACCGCGGCGCACCCCGCCGCCCGGACCGCGGAGGCGGACGCCTGATGTCCACCGTCGTTCTGCTCACCCTGACCGGACTCGGCCTGGGCGCGCTGTATTTCCTGGTCGCCTCGGGCCTCTCGCTCATCTTCGGCCTGATGGACGTGCTCAACTTCGCGCACGGCGCGCTGATGTCGGCCGGCGCGTACGGCACGTGGTGGGCCGCCTCCGGCCATCTGCCCGGCGCCGGTTCCGGCGGCTTCGGCTTCGTCCTCGCGGTCGTCTTCGGCACCGCCGTCGGCACCCTCGCCGCGGTCCTGCTCGAACTCGCCGTCATCCGGCCTCTCTACACCCGCCCGCGCGAGCAGATCCTCGCCACGGTCGGCGTCGGACTGGCCGTACCGGCGCTGCTGTCCGCGATCTGGGGCGCCGACGCCCGGCCCTTCCTCGGACCGGAGGCGCTGGCCGGCACGTTCGGGCTGCTCGGTGCCGAAGTGCCGTTGAACGGGCTGGTGTTGATCGCCGCCGCCGTGGTGGTCCTCGTCGCGCTCAAGCTGTTCCTCGGCCGCACCCGGCACGGCCTGGTCGTCCGCGCGGGCGTCGAGGACCGGGCCATGGTCACCGCCCTCGGCATCGACGTACGCAAGGCCTTCACCCTGGTCTTCGCCATCGGCGGGGCCGCAGCGGCCCTCGGCGGCGCCATCGGCGGCCTCTACTTCGGCTCCGTCGACCCCGAACAGGGCACCTCGCTGCTGATCTTCGCCTTCGTGGTCGTCGTCATGGGCGGCATGGGCTCGCTCACCGGCGCCGCACTGGCCTCCGTCGCCGTGGGCCTCGTCCAGCAGTTCGCCAACTACTACACCAGCGCCGGACTCGGCGACCTCGCCGTCGTCGTCCTGCTCGCCGCCCTGCTGCTCGTCCGGCCGCGTGGGCTGACCGGGAGACTCGCATGACCACCGCCACCCAGCCGCGCGGCGAGACCCGCACGGCGGACCGCCCCTTCGGCCCGCACACCGGGCCGCTGCGCCGCGCCACCCGCTGGTGGCCGGCCCTGCTGCTGGTGGTCCTGTTCATCGCCCCCTACAGCGCGCTGCCGCTGCCCGGCCTGCTGGACGGCCCGATCGGCAGCCCCGGCAACCTCCAACTCCTGGCCCTCTGCCTGGTCTTCGGCGCCCTGGCCACCGGCTACGACCTGCTGCTCGGCCGCACCGGACTGCTCTCCTTCGGCCACGCCCTCTACTTCGCCGCCGGCGCCTATGTCACGAACACCGTCATGCTGGAGGCGGGCCTGCCGTTCGCCCTCGCCGCACTGCTCGGCCTGCTCGCCGGCGTCGCGCTGTCCGCACTGCTGGGCGCGGTCAGCCTGCGGGTGAGCGGCATCGGGTTCTCCATGGTGACCCTCGCCTTCGCGCAGGCCGGCTCGATCCTCGTGCAGCGCGACCCGGGCGGCGTCACCGGCGGCGAGGAGGGCCGCGCCGCTCCCGCCGACAAGATGCCCGCCGCGCTCGTCGGCATCGACCACACCGCCAACCTGTACTGGATCGCCCTGGCCTACCTCGTCGTGGTGCTCGCCGTCGTGCACTGGGCGGTCCGCTCGCCCACCGGCCGGGTCTGGGAGGGCATCAAGGAGAACGAGCGCCGGGTGGAGGTCCTGGGCCTGCGCCCGTACGGCTTCAAGCTGACCGCCTTCGTCCTGGCCGGGGCCCTCGCCGCGCTCGGCGGCATCGTCTACCTGCTGCTGACCGGCGGCGCCACCCCGCAGACCACCACCTCCGACTTCACCCTGTCGCTGCTGGTGATGGTCGTCCTCGGCGGCTCCGGCACCCGCTGGGGACCCATGGCCGGCGGCATCCTCTACACCTGGGCCGACCACCGGCTCGGCGACCTGGCCAACTCCGGCGCCGTCGCCGGCCTGCCCGCCGTGCTGCGGGTGCCGCTGTCCCAGCCGCTGTTCCTGCTCGGCGCGCTGTTCGTCGCGGTGATATACCTGCTGCCCGGCGGCATGGCCCGGCTCCCGGCGCGCCTGCGCGCCGCCCGCACCACCACGGCCCGCGAGGAGGCGACCGACGCGTGAGCGACATGACGGAACTGGACTGCGCACCGCCCGAGGAACTGCGGGTGCCGGTATCCGGCGGCGAGCTGGCCGTGCTGCGCTGGCCGGCCGCCGCCCCCGGCGCACCGGTCGTGCTGGCCCTGCACGGCATCACCGCCAACGGCCTGAGCTGGGCCCGGGTCGCCCACCACCTGGCCGGCCGCGCCACCTTGGTCGCGCCCGACCTGCGCGGCCGGGGTGGCAGCGGCGAACTCCCCGGCCCGTACGGCATCGCGGCGCACGCCGACGACATGGCCGCCGTGGTGAAGGAACTCGGTCTGGGCCGGGTGGTGCTGACCGGCCACTCCATGGGCGCGTTCACCGCGGCCCTGACCGCCGTGCGCCACCCCGGCCTGGTCTCCGGCCTGCTGCTGGTCGACGGCGGCGTGGGCTTCCCCGTCCCCACCGGCATGGACCCCGACGAACTGATCACCGCGGTCATCGGCCCGGCCATGCGACGCCTGTCGATGACCTTCCCGGACCGGGACGCCTACCGCGCGTTCTGGCAGAGCCACCCGGCGTTCGCCGAGGCGTGGTCGCCGTGGGTGGACGCGTACATCCAGCGCGATCTGGTCGGCGCGGAACCGGAGTTGCGCTCCTCCTGCCGGATCGAGGCCGTACGGGTCGACGGCATCGACCAGCTCGGCGAGCAGGTGCTCGGCGCGGTCCACCGGCTGCCCCGCCCCACCGTCCTGCTGTGGGCCGAACGCGGCCTGATGGACGAGCCGCAGGGCCTGTACGACGAACAGCGCCTGGCCGCCGCGCAGCTCGACCCGCACCTGGTCCGGCCGGAGCGCGTACCCGGCGTCAACCACTACACGATCCTGGTGGGCGACGAGGGCGCACACCTGGTGGCCCGCCGCCTGCTGACCGAGGCGGGGCTGGCGTAGCGGCTCTAGCTAGCAGTCAACAGATAGAGCCGTAGGGCGAGTTGCAGCTCCAGCGCCCGCTCCGGGCTGTTCCAGTCGGGACCCAGCAGGGTCTGCACCCGGTCCAGCCGCTGCACGACGGTGTTGATGTGCACGTGCAGTTCGTCCTTCGCCCGGGTCAGGCTCCCGCCGCAGCCGAAGTAGGCGTGCAGGGTGTGGACGAGCTGGGTGCCGCGCTGGGCGTCGTAGTCCAGCAGCGGTCCGAGGGTGGCCGTGACAAAACCGTCCACGTCGTGGTCCTTGCCCAACAGCACCCCGAGGAAACCGAGTTCGGCGGCGCACGCACCGGTCCCGTCGCGGCCGAGGACCCGCAGCGCCCGCAGACAGCGCGCGGCCTCGGCGTACGCGTCCGCGATGGCCCGGGGCCCGGCGGCAGGCCCCGCGCCGGCCACCGTGACCGGGGCGCCGACCAGTTGGGTGAGCTGCCCGGCGGCGGCGCGGGCCGCCTCCCCCGGACCGCCGTCCCCGCAGGGCAGCAACAGCACGGAGGCGCCCGCGTGTTCGGCGCTCACGCTGCCGCTGCCGAACAGGTACTGCACGGCGGCCCCGGCCAGCCGCTCCCGGACGGCGGCGCCGGCCTCGGCGACCAGCAGGAGATGGGGCCGGTTCAGATCGACGCCGAGCCGGCGGCCCCGGTCCACCAGGCCGACGGGGTCCCGGTCGGGCGCGGTGAGCAGATCGGTCATCAGGTCGCCGCGTACCCGGTTCTCGGTCTCGGCCACCGAACGCCGCAGCAGGAGCAGCAGCGCGGTGACGACACCGCTGCGCTCGAACAGCCGCCGGTCGGGGCCTTCGAGGTCGGGCCGCCCGTGCAGCACCAGGCTGCCCAGCAGCTCCTGCCCGGCCAGTACGGCGCACACCCAGCGCCCGTCGCGGAACACCGCGTGGGCGGCGGCCCGCGACTCCTCGGCGGCGGCGACCAGCGCGGCGGCGGCGTCCGCGCCCGCGGCACTCCCGGAACCCGAGGCCTGGGCGTCCCCGCCGCTCTCGCGGGCGGTGGAGCTGAGCGGCCATCCGCCGCTGTCGTGGACGGTGACCTCGCCCTCCAGGAGACCGGCGACCGCGGCGGCCACCTCCGGGACGTCGCCGCCGCGCAGCACCAGATCGGTGAGCCGGTCGTGGGACTCCTCGGCGCGCTGCATGGCGGCGGAGTGCTCCCGGATCACGGCGTTGGCCTCGGCGAGTTCGGCGAGCGCGGCCCGCGCGTCGGCCATGGCCTTGGCGGTGTCGATGGCGATGGCGGCGTGGTCGGCCAGCGAGCACAGCAGCGCGACCTCGTCGGGGGAGAAGGTGCGGGGCGCGCGGTCGGCGGCGAACAGCGCGCCGATGACCTTGCCGCCGCTGCCCGAACCCAGCAGCAGCGGCACACCCAGGATGGCGACCAGGCCCTCGTCCAGGACACCGGCGTCGATGCTGCCGGTGTGGTGGAAGCGCTCGTCGGTGCGGTAGTCGGGGGAGGCGTAGGGGCGGGCGGTCTGCGCGACCAGACCGCCGAGGCCCTCGCCGAGCTGGAGCCGCAGATTCTGGAACAGCTCGGACACCGAACCGTCGGTCACCCGCATGTAGGTGTCCCCGGCCGCCTCGTCGGGGAGGGTGAGGTAGGCCGTGTCGGTGCCGAGCAGCATCCTGGCGCGGCGCACGATCGAGCGCAGCACGGCGTCGAGGTCGCGCAGCGCCGCGAGGTCCCCGGCGGTGTCGAAGAGCGCGGTCAGCTCCGCCTCCCGCCGCCGGTGCTGGCGCAGGGTGCCGCGCACGCGCAGCGCCGCGGCGGCGGCCTGCTCGACCTCCGCGACGTCCCGGGCGTCCGCGCCGCCGCGCCGCGCCTCGGCGGCGACGGCGCCGAAGTCCTCGGGCGGGGCGTCGGAGGCGAGCAGTTCGAGCAGCCGGCGCAGATGGGGCACGACGGAGGGGTTCTTCTCAGGCATGGGCGGACCGTAGTCGGGAGAGGGCAGGTGTGGGGAGGGGGGAGACGGCGGGGGTGGCCGGGGAACCCGGCGGAGCGGGGGCCGGGAGACCGCGGAGGAACCGGTGGGCAGGGGCCCGGATACCGGCGGAGGAAGCGGTGCAGAAAGCGGTGCAGAAAGCGGTGGAGGAGTCGGCGAAGGAGCCCGCGGACCGGGTGGAGGCGTCGGCGAAGGAGCCCGCGGACCGGGTGGAAGACCCGGTGGACGCGGCCCACCCCGGCCGCCGCCGGCCGACGGGGGCGGGCCGACGGGGCGGACCGGTGGGCCGCTGCGGTGGCCGCCGAGGTGGGGTAGACACGCGGGCGGGCGTCAACTGGACGCGGCGGCCTGCTGACCGGCGTCCGGGACCTGGCCGGTACCCGGGACCTGACCGGTACCCGGGACCTGACCGGTAGCCGGGACCTGACCGGTACCCGAGGCCTGACCGGCATCCGGGACCCGGCTGGCGTCGGAGACCGCGCCCGCACCCTTGGCCACGCCCGCATCCTGGGCCACGCCCGCACCCTGGGCCGTTCGCGACGCACCCTCACCGGCGGGTTCGACGGCGGCCAGATCACGGCCGCGGGTCTCCCGGGCGACGGCCACGGCGACCACGGTGATCACGGCGGACAGGCCGACGTACACCGAGATCGGCACGGAGCTGCCGTAGGAGCTGAGCAGGGCGGTGGCGATGAGCGGGGCGGGCGCGCCGGCGGCCACCGAGGAGAGCTGCGCGCCGATGGAGGCGCCGGTGTAGCGCATCCGGGTGGCGAACAGCTCGGAGAAGAAGGCGGCCTGCGGGGCGTACATGGCGCTGTGGAAGACGAGACCGACGGTGACGGCGAGGACGAGCGCGGGGAAGGACTTGGTGTCCAGCAGCCCGAAGAAGGCCCAGGACCAGGCGCCGACGCCGACCGCGCCCACGAGGTAGACCGGCTTGCGGCCGACCTTGTCGGACAGGGCGCCGAACAGCGGGATCAGGCAGAACTGCACGGCCGAGCCGATCAGTACGGCGTTGAGGGCGGTCTGCTTGCCGAGGTCGAGGTGTTCGACGCAGTAGGTGAGGACGAAGGCGGTGATGACGTAGTACGAGATGTTCTCGGCCATCCGGGCGCCCATCGCGACCAGCACGTCACGCCAGTGGTTGCGCAGCACGGCGACGAAGGGCAATTGGTCGGCCTTCTGCCGCGCCTTGCGCTGCTCGGCCTTGGCGAGCGCGGCCTTGAACAGCGGCGACTCGTCGACGGACAGCCGGATCCACAGCCCGATCATGACGAGCACGGCGGAGAGCAGGAACGGCACGCGCCAGCCCCAGGAGTTGAACGCGTCGTCGCTGAGCGTCCCGGTCATCAGGGAGAGGACGCCGACGGCGACCAGGTTGCCGGCGGGGGCGCCGCCCTGCGGCCAGGAGGCCCAGAACCCGCGCCGCCGGGCGTCACCGTGCTCGGACACGAGCAGCACAGCCCCGCCCCACTCGCCGCCGAGCGCGAAGCCCTGGACCAGCCGCAGGGTGGTGAGCAGCAGCGGGGCGGCGACGCCGATGGTGTCGTAGCCGGGCACGCAGCCGATCAGGGCGGTGGAGCCGCCCATCATCAACAGGCTGATGACCAGCAGTTTCTTACGCCCGACCCGGTCGCCGAAGTGCCCGAACACCACGGCGCCGAGCGGCCGCGCGGCGAACCCGATGGCGTAGGTGAGGAAGGAGAGCAGCGTCCCGGTCAGCGGATCGGAGTCGGGGAAGAACACCCGCCCGAACACCAGCGCGGCGGCGGACCCGTAGAGGAAGTAGTCGTACCACTCGATGGTGGTCCCGATGAGGGACGCAGCGACGATGCGCTTGAGGCTGGCGGGGGCTGGCGGAGCGGCTGAGGGCGACGACATCGGCACCACTTCCTGGCGTGTAACGGGGACGTTTACGTGTCGCCACACGGTAGGAACGGGCAGGTGGGAGGCGTATGTGATGGGACACCATAGTTTCGGGCCGGGGGGTGCGGGTGCCCACCATGGGGGCGGCCGGAAGCCGCGCGGACGACACGGTCACGTGCCGCGCGGGATGGCGAGTCCACCGCCCGCGCCTACGCCGGCGCAGTCACCCGCCCGTGCGCCCAACCCGCGCCAGATCCGCTGAAGGTCCTGTGCGAGGCCGCCCCTGACTTCGTCCTGCTGGGCGGCCCCCTCGCCGAGTGCGATCGGGTCGGCGACTGACGCGCGGGCAGCACCCTCACCGCTGCGGTTCCGGCCGTCGCCGCGACCTCGGGCATCCCGGCCGTCCCGCGGGTCTGGGACGCCTGGCCGGCACCGCGGGACTCGGCCGGCTGATCGTCGGTGTCCTGCGACGCGGGATGGCGGGACAGTGGCCGGTGATCGCCGACGGGGCCGTCTCCGCTCTCGCCGAAGGCTCCTTCATCGCCCGGGCCGGCGAGGCCGCCGACGGGCCGCCTCTTGAGGCGTCGTCAGCGTGGGTTCGCCGCCGGCGCTCGTCGCCCCCGACCGCAGCCGCCGGGCCCCGGGATACACTGCTCCGCTCCACCTGACTGGAGGTCACCTGAGTGTTGTCCGCACGGATACTTGCCGGTGCTCCGTCGGCCCTGGTCATTCTCGCCCTGTCCAGTTGCGCTTCCCCCTGGGGCTGCACCGACACCACGGCGGAGCGCGGTGAGGCCGGTGCCAGGGTGCAGGTCGTGGACACCTCGGAGCAGTCGATCGGCGTCACCGTCGAGGTCGTCGACTGGCGCCTCGAGCCCCACCCGCAGGTGCCCGCCGAAGGAGACAAGGTCCACTTCCACTACCGCTTCGACGGCGCTTCCGAGGCGTCCGGCCCAGGCCCCGCGGTGGACGCCTGCGCCGTCGACAAGGGGCGGGTGGCGCTGGGGTGTCAGACGATCTATTTGTCCGAGGCGCGGCTCGAGCCGGACGGCGCCCTCACAGGCGATGAGTACCTCACCGTCGAGCGCCCCGAGCAGGTTGTCGGTGTGCTGTTGATCCCCAACGACCAGTCCTACGACCGACGCACCTGCGCGCAGGACATCAAGGACGGTGGCGGGCCGCATCCTCCGAAGCCGGCCGGCGTGGGGGACCGGCTGTAGGCCGTCGTGTCAGTCGGCGAGCCGGCGGGGCCGCTCGCCGGAACCGCTCCGGCCGATGTCGTCCGGCTCCTGCTCCTGCTCGCGGACCAGCAGGGAGATCGCGTCGTCGATGAGAGCGTCACCGTCCTGCGCGGAGATGCGGCGGCTGCTGACGAGGGACGCGATGCCCTGCATGATCGCGGCGAAGAGCATCTGCAGGCGGTGCGCGTCGTGGTGTTCGAGTTCTCCGGTCTCGGTTCCGCGGTCGATCAGGTCGCCGACGGCTGCGAAAAGTCGTTGTGAGGCCGCGCGCAGCCCGGGCGCGTCGCCGTTCTTCGCGGTGAACATGAGGTCCAGGAGCGCGGCGTCCGTGACGGCGAAGTGCACGTACGAGGTCGCGATGGCGCGGAGACGTTCCTTGTAGTCCGCGCCGTCGGCGGCGATCGCCGCTTCCACTTCGTCGGCGAGGCGGTCGAAGCCCCGCTCGGCGAGCGCGTCCAGGAGCGCTTGCCGGTCCACGAAGTGGCTCCGCGGTGCGCCATGACTGACCCCGGCCTTGCGTGCCAGCTCGCGCAGCGACAGTGCGTCGACGCCGCCCTCGCGCAAGGTCCGCTCGGCCTGGTCCAGCAGGACGGCTCGTAGGTTGCCGTGATGGAAGGGCCTGTGGGTCGTCACTCCCTCAGCCTACCTCGAACTAGACATTGACTAGAAACTAGGCGCTGTCTAGTCCCGGTGCCATGACTCCCGACCTCACAGGCAAGGCAGCCATCGTGACCGGCGCGAACAGCGGAATCGGGCTCGCCACCGCCAAGGCCCTCGCCGGGTACGGGGCGCACGTCGTCTTCGCGGTGCGTGACACGGCGAAGGGTGCGAGCGCCGCCACGACGACGTTCGGCAGCACCGAGGTACGTCACCTGGACCTGGCCGATCTGGCGTCGGTCCGCCGTTTCGCCGCCGACTGGCAGCAGCCGGTCCACCTGCTGGTCAACAACGCGGGCACCGCGGCTCCCGCCCTGGCGAGGACAGCCGACGGATTCGAGCTGCAATTCGGGACCAATCATCTCGGTCCGTTCGCCCTGACGAACCTGCTTCTGCCCCACGTCACCGGACGCGTGGTCTCCGTGTCGTCACAGGCGGAGCGACTGGGGCGGATCGACTTCGACGATCTCCATTGGGAACGCGCCCGTTACAAGGAGTCCAGCGCCTACGCGACATCGAAGCTCGCGAACGTGCTGTTCTCGTCCGAGCTGCAACGTCGACTGCACGCCGCCGGATCGAAGGTGCTGGCCGTCACGGCCCACCCGGGCTTCGTCGCGACGAACATCTACGACCAGGTGACCGGTCTCGCGACGAGGCTGATGGTCCGTCTGTTCGCGCAGAGCCCGGCGGAGGGCGCCCTGCCCGTGCTGCACGCCGCCACCGGCGACGTCCCCGGCGACAGCTTCATCGGTCCGGAGCGCTGGATGCACATGCGCGGCGGTGCCGGACCGATCCGCCGGTCGAAGACCGCGCAGGACACGGAAGTCGCCCGACGGCTCTGGGACGCCTCGGAGAAGCTCACGGGTGTGTCCTTCGGCCTCTGACAGCCGGACTGCCCGCCGTGTCGACGGTGACCAGGCGGGTCCTGTCGTCCCCGAGCACGGTGAATGAAGTTCGTTGATTGTGCGGCCGACTCAGGCGGTGGGCGCCACCGGCAGGTCCGCCGGGGCGGGCGCCAGGTCAAGCGCGTGCAGCTGGTCCCAGTGCCGGCGCAGCACGTCCTGGGGCGCACCGGTGAACGCGGTGGCGGGATCGGAGAGGACCAACTGGAGTTCACCCACCACGTCCTGGCCCGCGGCGAGGGACCGGGAAGCCGAGAGGGGGTGGTGACGCGCCCACCAGCGTGCGGCGACAACGGCTCCCGCGGTGGCCGCGGCTGTGATGACGAGGGCGTCGCGTGACGTGGCCGACTGCATGACAGATCCCTTTCGACAGCGGTGGGCGAGCCCCTGCGCACACCGACAAGTCTCCCCGCCCGGCGGATTCATGCCTCCGCGGGCGGGGAACAAGGTGGACGCTGGGGGTCGGGGTCATCTCGGCCCGTCCGACGGCCAGTTGGTGAGGGTGGGTGAGGGTGGCCGGAACACGGGTGCTTTGGAAGGATCGCCTTGTCCCGGGGCGATCCGTCGTGGCGGTCGCTGGTCCCCGGCAGGACTGATGAGGAGTGCCGATGCCCGAGCAACCCCAGGAGACCCGTCCGCAGATTCCTTGGCACTTCGGTGCGCAGCTCCTCCCGCCGCTGAGGGCAGGAGCGGTCGGGAAGGTGGTGTGCGCTCTGGTGGAGGGACGGCCCATGGCGCTCACCCTCGACGAGGACTCCTCGGCCCGGCTCTGGGACATGCGCGATCACCGGCAGGCCGGCCCTTCCTTCCGGCCCGCGACCACGCACCCCGTGTGGGGTGTGGCCTACGGGGCGCTTGAACAACGGTCCGTCGCGGTCCTGGTGGGCGGCGGGGTGTGGGTGTGGGACCTGACCGAGCGACGGCAGATCGGCCACGCCGAGGTCCGCCCCTACCCGCCGGACAGACGGGCCGGCAGCGGACTGCGGGCCGTCGCCTGCACCCGGTCGGACGGGCGGCTCGTAGCGGTGACCGGCGGCTATGACACCACCGTCCGGATATGGGACGTCGCCACGGCGGAACAACTGGGCGACCCGCTGTGCGGCCACACCGACGTGATCGTATCCGTGGCCTGCGGGGTGCTGCACGGCCGCCCGGTCGCCCTGACCGCGGCCGAGGACGGAACCGTGCGGATCTGGGACCTTCAGCGGCGTCAGCAGATCGGCCGACCGCTCACCGGCCACACCGGCCCCGTCTCGGCGGTGTCCTACGGGCTGCTCGACGGTCGTCCGATCGCGGTCTCCGGCGGCGCGGACCGCACACTGCGCCTGTGGGACCTCACGGCTCCCCACCCGGTGGGGACGCCCCTGCACGGCCACGCCCGCGCGGTGAACGCCGTGGCGCTGACCACGGTGGCCGGACGGACGGTCGCCGTCAGCGGCGGCGAGGACGTGCGGGTGTGGGACCTGCGCAGCCGCCGTCAGGCCGGACCGCCCTTGTTCGACGGCCGCGACATCAAGGTCGTCAGCTCGCTGGCCTGCGGCACGCTGCACGGTCGCCCCGTGGCGCTGGCGGTGTACAGCTGTGAGCGGGTGCGGGTGTGGGACCTGTGGGAGCACCGCCGCATCGGGACCGACGTGCCCGCCCGGTACGCCGCCCGGCTGCCGACGAGCTGGACCGACCCGGCCACCGGCGACGTCTACGACCTCACCCGCCCGCTCGTGGACCTGGACGGCGACCCGTGGGACGTCATCGACTACGACGGCACCGAACCGATCGTCTGCCAGCGTCCTGTGGGCCGCGAGGTGACCTTCGGCATCGCCGACGCACACGCCCAATACGGCTTCGACGACGTGGTCACCCCCGCCCCGAGGCCTGAGGCATAGCGCCCGTGCAGAAGTCTTCCCAGCCTAGCGGAGTCGGAGAGTTGCTGATGGCCGACGGAGTGGTCCTCGACGGAGTGCTGACCCGCCTTGTCCCGGCGACCGCGGCTGATCTGGACCTGCTGGCCGAATGGTTCGCCTCCCCCGACTTCGTCGAGCACTGGGACGGCGTACCGAAAACACGTGACGAGGTGGCCGAGAAGTACGTCGGGCGGCGGCGGCCGCGCGTGGAATCCTTCCTCGTCCTGGAACGGAGCACACCGGTGGGCTATGCGCAGTACTGGCACGCCGGAGCGGCTGAAGGCGGCATCGACATGGTGCTGGTAGCGGAGGCGCGAGGCCGGGGCCTGGGCCCGGACGCCGCCCGCGCTCTCCTCGCGCACTTGGGCGGGAATCTCGGATGGCGGCGCGTGACGGTCGATCCCGTGAGGGGCAACGTGCGGGCGGTGCGCGCCTGGGAGAAGGCCGGCTTCCGCGAGGTGCCGGGCGAAGGCGAGAACCTCCTCATGGAGCTCAGCTTCGCCGGCCGGGGGCGGCACTGAAACCGCCGAGGATCTGCGCGGGCGCCGTCGCCGGGCTCTCGCGCTCAGCGCACTGCCCACAGTGCCGGGGCGGGCGGGGCGGTGTCTGGTCTCCGGAGAGAGCATCGTGACTTGGACATCGCGTGCGCGCGCGGCCCACCGGCAAGGCCGATGGCGATGGTCGACACCAAGTTCGGACATTGCGTGCGCGCGGCCCACCGCGACTGATCGCCTCGGAACGCCCACCGCACCCGACTCGCCCGCCGGCGTCCGCCGTCGCCTGGAGGCCCCGCGCGCGGGGACCAATCGCCCCGGGTAGGCAGGCCTGCCGCCCCACGCCGATCACGAGGAAGTGGTCACGGAGCCTCGAAAACGGTCACGGCCAGCGCCTTGTCCACCCGAGCGGAGGCCAAGTCGTCGTGGCGGATCACAAAACTCGTACAGTAGGCCTCGTACTCCGGGCGTTCCCTGGCGAGTGATATCCATTCGCTCGTCATCCGGTGCTTTTCCTCCTCCAGGCGGGAGTACCACTTCGCGATCGGGATGGCGGGGATCTCGCCCGCCTTCTCGCGTCCCGCGAGGGTCTGCTGCGCGATGCTGTTGATCACATCGTCATCGGCATACCCGCCGATGAGGACGCCGGCGCCAGACGGCCAAAGGTCGTGGGCCAGAGCCCGGAGTTCGTCCAAGTGCGGCAGGTCGCGCTCCATGTACCGGGCCAACTGCTGCTGGAAGGGCGACATGTCCTCCCACTCGAGATCCTCCCAGTACTCGTGCCAGTCCTCGCCCTCGTCGCATTCCTGGAGCCAGAGGGGCAGTTCGGCTCTGAGTTCGGCGCAGACGTCGACATGCTCCCGGACACCCACGGAACCAGGGGCTTTCGCGACTGCGGTTTCAGTGCCGTCCGGCACATACACGACTCGCGCGTAACTCCCGGAAGTGTCCTCGTGGTCCATCTCCTGGTCCACGAAGAAAAGCAGCGTCCCGTCCGCCGGCAGGTCGAAGCCGTCAACTCTCGGCAGCGCCCCGCAATCGACGGAAAAGAGCAACGGCAACGGAGTTTCCCCCGCAGACGGCCACTTCATGCCGACCGGCAGTCGGGGCAACCCACCGAACTGCCCGACCGGAGAACCACCGCCGCCCGCGAACAACCCGATCGACAAACGAAGGTGCTGGCTGAACCTGCTGATCTCGTCGTCCGGGACACCCAACTCAAGCGCCGCCCGCCGAAACTCCCCCTGGTGATCCATGGCCAGGAAGATACCATCCGGGTGTTCACGGGCATGGGCGGTACGTGGGGGGTGGATGCGAGCGGTCGGTTACCTTGCTTCATTCCGGCGAATACGCCTCCGAAAAGCTGCGCGGCTCCAAGGCGAGGTGGCGCATGTCCTCTTCCGGGAGAGCCTTATCAGTCCTGCCTTCGAAGTGCTACTCGTCGCCGGGGAATGAATGATGCGGTCCTCTGTCCGTTGGACAGGAATCCGCGCTTGGCTGTGACCGTCAGTTTCCGTCCCAAGGAACGCCAGGTTCGGACACTTCCCACCCACGAAGACCTTCCGCCTGGCCGAGTCGGCCACGGCAGCCCGTACGCGCTCTCCCACGCCTTCCGACGGAAGTTCGGCATCACACCCGGGCGGTATCGAGCGCAGGCCGCGGGACGATCCGCTGACGTCGAAGCAGGCTGACAGCAGGCACCCGGTCGGTCGGTGACACTCGCCATCCACCAGGCCGCCCTGAAGCTTCCGGCCTCGGCCTGGGCACCGGCGTCGCGGGCGAGGCGGTCGCCGCCCTCGAACCGCGCCGTCGGCAGCGGGCCCGCGCTTGGCGGGAGCCGGGGGCCGTTGACGGTCCGGCTGGTCCGAGCCGACGAGGGCTGCGCGGCGACAGCCCTGTGGAACACCGCGCAGAGGCGAGGGAGTCAGTCGGCGGGCAGTTCGTTGGTCTCCCGTGGGGAGGCTGTGCCGAGCAAGGTGTGCGCGACGTCTGCCAGTGATGCGAGCAGCGGGTTGGAGTCGTCGGCGCGCGTGACGAGCACGACTTCGCAGGGGTCGGTGTCGATGACGGGCACCAGGGCGATGTCCTCGCGCACGGCGGCACGTCGGTCGCCGGCCGGGAAGAGGGCGACACAGTGGCCGGTGGCGATGAGTTCCAGCTTGTCCTCGTAGCTGTCGTCGAGCGCGGGCGGGGGCGACGCCGGGCGGTCGCCGACCGGCCTGGGCGTGCTCCAGACGACCGGCGTGCTGGCGCAGGCCAGCAGTTCCTCGTCCGACAGGGCCCGCAGGCTGACGGCTTCCTCGTTCGCCAGATGATGACGCGCGGACATGACGAGCACCCGTGACTCCTCACGGAGCTTGGTCACCCGGAGGCCGTCCGTCGGGAAGGGCAGGGGCCGGTAGGCGACGACGGCATCGACCCGCCCCTCGGTGAGGGCGTGCGTGTCCCGCCAGTCGAGGTGCCGGGTGCGGATCCGGCCCTCGGGGTGCCGGCGGCGCAGTTCCTGCACGCAGGCGGTGACGACCAGTCCCTCGGCGCAGCCGACGGTGACGGCACGGGGCTGGGCGGCGGCCCTGGCCGTGCGAGCGGCCTGCTCGGCCTCCTGGAGCAGGATCCGGGCCCTGGGGAGGAAGGCCCGGCCGGCGTCGGTGAGGCTGCTCCCCTGCCGTGAGCGGTCGAAGAGCCGGACACCCAGCTGATCCTCCAGTCGCTGGATCTGGCGGCTCAACGACGGCTGCGCCAGGTGCAGCCTGGTGGCGGCCCGGCCGAAGTTGCCGTACTCCGCCACGGCCGTGAAATAGCGCACGAGCCGCAGATCGAAGTCCATTCGCCCAGGATACGTCGCGCGTCGTCATACGCCGGGGGCATCACGGCATGCGGAACAGGTCTTGGACAGGGTGTGCGGGTGGGTATTTGGCTTGTGGGCATGACCACTTACGACGGCAAGAAGATCGTGATCACCGGCGGAAGCAGCGGCATCGGCCTGACGACGGCCCGGTTGTTCGCGGACGGTGGGGCGCACGTACTGATCACCGGCCGCACCCGAGACACCCTGGACGCCGCGCTGGAGCAGTTGGGGGACAAGGCGGTCGCCGTCCGCAGCGACGCCGCGTCCCTGGAGGACATCAAGGCGCTGGCCGGCACGGTCCAGGAGCGGTTCGGCACGGTGGACGCGCTGTTCGTCAACGCCGGTGTCACGGCGTCCGCGCCGTTCGAGTCGACGACGGAGGAGATGTACGACGCCCTGTTCGACGTCAACGCCAAGGGCCCGTACTTCACGGTGCAGGCGCTGGCGCCGCTGTTGCGCGAGGGAAGCGGCGTGGTCCTCACCACGTCGGTGGTGAACGTCCTGGGGCTCGACGCGCTCAGCGTCTACTCGGCGAGCAAAGCGGCCCTGCGGTCGATGACGCGCACCCTGGCCCGCGAGCTGCTTCCGCGCAAGGTGCGCGTCAACGCCGTGAGCCCCGGCCCGATCGACACGGGCATCCTGGACCGCTCCCTGCCCGCCGATCTCGTCGAGACGATGAAGGACACCTACCGCAGCACCAATCCGATGCAGCGGATGGGGACGCCCGAGGAAGTGGCCGCCGCAGTGGCGTACTTGGCATTCGACGCGACCTTCTCGACGGGAACGGAGTTTCCTGTCGACGGAGGGGCTTCGCAACTTTAGTGCTGTGGCCGCAGTGGTTCACGGGCCTGAGGCGTCTGTCTTCCCTTGGCCGGGCAGACGCTCAGGAACCGTCGTACAAGGGGATGGCCGAGGCGGACGGTTCCGCCCGGCACACCAGCCCGATGAGCGACAGCGCACAGCCCGGCTGCTGGGACGGTCCCTGGTACCGCGTCCACAGCGGTCAGTCAGGCCAGCGGCTCCCAGGCGAAGGAGTCGCCCATGCGCCGGACGCGGCCGAAGGGGACGTCGGCGAAATGGACGCCGAATCCGATCGTGCCCTCATCGGCCAGCCGTCCGAGCACCTCGCGCCGGAGCCCGGCGGACTCCTCGGCAGCCGATTCCCCGACGATCGTCCAGTCCGGATGCGCCACCTGCACCGGAGAGTGCAGGACGTCGGCGAACGCGAGCAGCCGTTCGCCGGCGGATGTCACTTCGTATCCCATCTGCCCGGCCGTGTGGCCGGGCAGCGCGACGGCGCGTACCCCGGGGAACACCTCGTCCCCGTCCGCCACGGTGCGCACCCGGCGAGCGAGGGCCGCCGCGACTTCCTCGGTGACTCCGAACGTCGTGCGGCGGTCGTCCCACTCCCGCTGTGAGACGAGGTACGCCGCGTGCGCGAAGGCGGGTTCGGACTCGCCCGGCGCCGGGTGCGCCGCCCAGCCCAGGTGCTCGATGTGGAGATGGGTGATCGCCACCGTCTCGATGTCGTGCGGACCGCGGCCGAGCCTGTCGAGGCTGTCGAGAAGCGAACCGCCGTACATGGTCGCCATGCCGTGCTCCATCATCGAGACCGGCTCGGTGAAGGGGCCGTAACCGGCGTCGACGAGCATGGCGCGTTCGCCGTTCTCGATCAGCAGTCCGCCCGCGCTGATCGTCAACCAGCCCGAGGAGTCCAGGTACCGGCTGTTCCGCGCCCACGTCTCGTCCGACGTCGCCGGGAAGAGGCTGCGCGGGACCATCTTGACCACGCCGTCCGGCACATAGCTCACGCGGAGGTCGCCGACCCGCAGTGAACGGATGCGCGCCGGCCGGCGCAGCCGGTCCTCGTTGTCCGGAATCCTCACTTCTCTTCCTCCTCGCCGTCGGTCGTCGTCAGTGAGACTACTAGTCCTATGGATTCGTCGGTGAAGCGGCCCTCCATGTGGCCAACCGTGAGCGTCGGGGCCGTGACGCCCGCTGAAACAAGGCCTATTGACTCACTGTAATCCCCTAAGACCCGCGAACGCTGATCCGCCGCATGGGTCTAATAGTCCAACGAATCGATGGATCGTCGGCCTATACTCCTCGCGTGGAGGAGAACAACGACACGCCAGAAGATGGGTCGGACGACGGGGCTCCCGCCGAAGACCTGTCCGCCACCGCGTACGCCGTGCTCGGCATCCTGTCCGTCAACGGCGAGAAGCTCTCGGCGGGCGAGATCAAGCAACGGACGACCTTCGCCCTGCGCTTCTTCTACTGGGCGCCGGCCGTCAGCCACATCCGCCGTGAACTGCGGCGCCTGTTGGCTCTCGGCCTCGTCCAGGACAGCGAGGTGTCGCTCGGCGGATCCCGCCGCGCCCAGGTCTTCCACATCACCCGGTCGGGCGAGCGCACGCTGAGGCGATGGGTCGCCGAGGGGGACGACGACGCCGTGATCGTCAAGGACCCCACACTGCTCCGCGTCTTCCTCGGCCGGGGGGTGCCGCTGCCGAAGCTGCTCGATCTCCTCGACGCCCGCCTGCGGCGGGTGGACGAGGACATCCGCGACGTGGTCTGGGCGCACCGTCGAGCCGAGGAGATGGGACTGATCCCGCACGAGGACCGCCGGTACACCATGGCGGTGTCGCAGTACTCCTTGCGCGCCCTGTACTTCGAGCTGGGAAACCTCCGCCAGCTCCGCGACACCCTCGCCGGCTTCGACAGCGAGGCGTTCCGGCACGACACCAGGTGGCCGCGTGAGGACATCCCGTTCCGCCCCGCGGACTGACGCCCCGCCGCTCGTGCCACTGACCCCCGAGGCCCCCTCCCTCACCGTGAACTCTCCTGCAACGCTTGAGCGTTGAAGGAAACAGGGCCGAGCGAGGGGAGAGGGACAGTGACGCAAGCCGTGGTCCGGGAGGCCGGGCGGCTGCTGCTGGTCGAGGACGACCGGGAACTGGCCGCGATGCTGGAAACGGTACTGCGGGACGAGGGGTACACGGTCGACGTCGCCACGGACGGGCAACAGGGGCTGCACCTCGGCCTCACCCGCCGCTACGACGTACTCGTCCTCGACCGGCGGCTGCCGGTGCTGGACGGTCTCGACCTGCTCAGCCGCCTCCGGTCCCGAGCGCTGCGCACCCCGGTGCTGCTGCTGACCGCGATGGGCACCGTGCACGACCGGGTGGACGGCCTGGACGCCGGCGCCGACGACTACCTGGTCAAGCCGTTCGACCTCGACGAACTCAGCGCGCGATTAAGGGCGTTGTGCCGGCGGGCGCTCGACGTCACCGACGTCCTCAGCATCGGCTCGGGACGCCTCCTCGTCGCCCACCGGGCGGTCGAACTGGCCGACGGGGAGCGCATCGCGCTCGCCGCGCGGGAGTTCGCGCTGCTGTGGGCCCTCGCCTCGCGCCCCCACGTCGTGTACACGCGGGCGGAACTGCGCCGGACGGTGTTCGAGGAGGCGCCCGCGTCCTCCATCGTGGACACCTACGTCTACTACCTGCGCCGCAAGCTCGGCACGAAGGTCGTGCGCACGGTCCGCGGGCTCGGCTACCGGCTGGGGGCGCTGTGAGACCGTCCGGGAACCCGGACCGGGCGGCCGTGCGCCGCGCCCGGCTGCGGATCGCCGTGATCACCGCGGCGATCATCACGCTGCTGGTCACCGGGGTCGGCGCCATCGCGGACGTCATGATGACGCGGGCGCAGAACGAGCAGGTGTGGCGAGAGCTGCGCTACGGTGCGGCGCTCGGCGACCTGGCGAGCCCACCCGTGTGCACCTGGCTGTACGCGCCGGGCGTGGCCCCGCTCCCGAACGCCCCGCGCGGGTTCCCGGTCCGCGCCGACCTGGACCGGGTGCGCCGGACCCGTACGGCCGTGGAACGCACCGTGCGCCGCGACGACACGGTCTACCTGGTGCGCACCCAGGCCAGAGCCGACGGGAAGGTGGTGCAGGCGGTGTTCGACATGCGCTTCCAACTGGCCGACCGCACCCACCTGTGGTCCGCCCTGGCCGTCGCCGAGGCGGTGGGCCTGGTCGCCGCCGCCCTCACCGGGGCGGTCCTCGGCAGGCTGGCGGTCGCCCCGCTGGCCGACGCGCTCGCCAGGCAGCGCCGGTTCGTCACGGACGCCAGCCACGAGCTGCGCACTCCGGTCACCCAGGTCCACACGCGGGCCCAGCTGCTGGCCCGGCAGGCCGCGGCCGAGGAACTGCCGGCCGCGCACCGCGCCGGACTGGACCGCCTGGTCGGTTCGGCCGGCCGGCTCGGGGAGGTCCTCGACGATCTGCTGCTGTCCGCGAGTCTCACCGCGGGGCCGGCCCGGCTGTCGCAGCGGCGGCCGGTCGACCTGGTGGCGCTGGCCCGGTCGGTGGCCGCCGAGGAAGCCGACCGGGTACGGGACGGCCGGCTCACCGTCACCGTGGACGGCCCGCCGCAGCCCCTGTTCGTCACCGGGATCGAGTCCGCGCTGCGCCGCGCCGTGGGAGAACTGCTGGCCAACGCGATCAGCCACACCCCGCAGGGCGGGCGGATCCGGGTGAGCGTCACGCGGTCCGGCCGCGAGGCCGAACTGACCGTCGCGGACACCGGTTCCGGTCTCGACCCCGCCGAGGCGGACCGGCTCTTCGAGCGGTTCCACCGGGGCGGGAACGGCGGCGACGGCCGGTACGGGCTGGGGCTCGCGCTGCTGCGGGAGGTGGTCACGGGCCACGGCGGCACGGTCGGCGTCACCGGCCGTCCGGGCCGGGGCGCCCGGTTCACCATCCGGCTTCCCTGCCCCCCGCCCCGGCCCGGACGGCCCCCGGCGCCCCCGGTCACGGCAGATCGTGGGTGACGTCGTGGGTGACCAGGAGGCGGGCGGCGGCCCGTACGTCGGCGTCCAGCGGACGGTCGGGATCGACCGGCGCGATCGCCTCGGCGAGAGCGTCCAGCAGCGCGGCGCACCGGGGCGCGGTGGGCCGCCGGGCGCCGACGTGGACGGCCTGGCGCAGACCGAGCGCCAGCGACCCGCACAGCAGCCCGAGCAGTTCCGCCATGTCGTGGGAGCGCAGGGCCGCCTGGGTGCCGAACGGCACGACGTCCTGGTTGTGCAGATTGGTCGGCAGACTCTGCATGCTCGCGGGGGCGGCCGCCCGGCGGATCTCCGCGACCAGAGCGGTGGTGGCCAACTGCACCCCCTGCAGACCGTGCTGGGCGCCCGGCGCGGTGGCGAGCATCGGCGGGAGGCCGCCGTTGCGCACCGGGTCCACCAGCAGGTCGAGCTGGCGTTCGGCGAGATTGCCCAGCTGGGCGGCGACGGACGCCAGCAGGTCGGCGGCGAACGCGGCGGGCTGCCCGAAGAAGTTCCCCCCGTGCACCACCTTGCCCGGCGCCGCCTCGCCCGCGCCGCCGGGAAAGAACAGCGGGTTGTCGCTGATTCCGCCGAGATCCGCGGTGACCACGCCGTCCACGTACCGCAGCGCGTCCTCGGCCGCGCCCAGCAACTGCGGGGAACAGCGCAGGGAGTACGGCTCCTGCAACGGCCGGGACCCGGACGGCGTGCAGCCGGCGAGGGTGTGCCGCATGCGTGCTCCGGCGTCGATCGCACCGGCGTGGCCGTAGGCGCGCAGCAGATCGGCGTCGAGGAAGCCGGGATCGCAGCCGAGGACGTCGACGAGCAGGCAGGTGAGCGAGGTGAGCGAGCGGTGCGCGGCGCGCACGGCGTCGCACGCCAGGGCGAGAGCCGCCGTGGTGACCGAGGTGCCGTTGACGAGGGCGAGCGCGTCACGGCCGTCCAGCCCCAGCGGCCGCAGCCCGGCGACGGCCAGCGCGTCAGCGGCGGGCATACGGCGGCCGTCCGCGTAGGCGTGGCCCCGGCCGCGCAGCGCCTGCGTCGCGTAGGCGAGCGGAATCAGATCGCCGCTCGCGCCGACGGAGCCGAAGCGGGGGACGGCGGGGCAGAAGGTCGTGGCGAACATCGCGGCGAGCCGGTCCACGACCTCGACCGACACCCCGGAGGCGCCCTGGGCGAGGGAGCGCGTGCGCAGCAGCAGTGCGGCGCGCACGATCGCGTGCGGCAGGTCCGGTCCCTGTCCGGCGCCCAGATGGGCGAGCGTGTTGTCGCACTGGTCGGCCTCGTCGGCGCGGCCCGCGTATCCGACGAGCGCGCCGAAGCCGGTGGTCGCGCCGTAGATCGGGCGGGCCGCGCCGTCGTCGTGCCGCAGCGCGTCGAACAGGCGCCTGCCGCGTTCGACGCGCGCGCGGGCCGCGTCGTCCACGGCGACGGTGAGCGGCGCTGCCGCGCGGCGCAGCGCGGCGGGGGCCAGGGGACCGGTGAGCGAGACGGTGTCCGTAGGGGTCAGCACGCGGGGAAACGTAGGCGGTGAATCTCAGAGCGCTCTGAAAACGGGTGGATAGCTTCCGGTCCATGGCGCACGACTACCTGATCATCGGAGCGGGGCCCGCGGGACTCCAACTCGCCGCCTCACTGGAGCGTGACGGTGCCGACTACGTCGTACTGGAACGCGGCAGCGGTCCGGGGACGTTCTTCGCCCGGTTTCCCCGGCACCGCCGACTCATCTCGATCAACAAGGTGCACACCGGATACGACGACCCGGAGCTGCGGCTGCGGATGGACTGGAACTCGCTGCTGAGCGACGATCCGGAACTGCTCTTCACCCGCTACGGCCGGCGCTACTTCCCGCCGGCCGACGACATGGTCCGCTACCTGTCCGACTACGCCGCCCGCACCGGGGTGCGCGTACGGTACGACACGGCCGTGGAACGCATCTCCCGCGACGACGGCGACGGCGCGGGCGACGGCGACGAGAGCGTCTTCACCGTCACCGATCGCACCGGGAACACCTGGCGCACCCGCCGCCTGGTGGTGGCCACCGGCGTGCCCCTGCCGAACCTGCCGTCCGTCCCCGGCATCGAACTGGCCGAACGCTACGACACGTTCGACCCCGACCCGCAGTCGTTCACCGACCAGCGGGTGCTGGTCATCGGCCGGGGCAACTCGGCCTTCGAGACCGCCGACAGCCTGATGGAGACGGCGGCCGTCATCCATGTGATCGGCTCCGGCTCGCTGCGGCTGGCCTGGCGGTCGCACTACGTCGGCCACCTGCGCGCGGTGAACAACAACTTCCTGGACAGCTACCAGCTGAAGTCGCAGAACGCCGTGCTCGACGGCCGGGTGCTCGCCGTCCGCGAGGAGGAGGACGGCTTCCGGGTACCGGTCGCCTTCGAGCGGGTCGAGGAGGTGGTCAAGGACCTGCGCTACGACCGGGTGATCGTCGCGACCGGATTCCGCATGGACGTCTCGGTCTTCGACGACACCTGTGTGCCCGATCTGATCGTCGACGGCAGGTTCCCCGCCCTCACACCCGTCGGCGAGTCCGTCAACGTGCCCGGACTGTACTTCGCCGGGACGCTGATGCAGGGCGCCGACTTCAAGAAGGCCACGACCGGCTTCATCCACGGCTTCCGCTACTCGGTGCGCGCCCTGCACCGGGCGCTGCGACAGCGCCACCACGGCGAACCGTGGCCGACGCGGGACCTCGGGGACACCGTCGAGGCGGCCGTCGACGCCGTCGTCTCCCGCGTCAACCGCTCCTCCGCGCTGTGGCAGCAGTTCGGCGTCCTCGGCGACCTGCTGCTCGTGGGCCCCGACGGCGCGCTGCGCTACGCCGAGGAGGTCCCCGTGCGGCATGTGCCAGGCGCCGTACGGGCCGGGGACTTCGGGGCGGCGGACGCCCACGCGGTGATCACCCTGGAGTACGGCGCGGACCACGACCGGGTCGATCCCTTCGACGTCACCGCGGGCCGCACCTCCCAGCAGGACGTGCGAGGACTCGACGGCCGCTACCTGCATCCGGTGGTCCGCTGGTACCGGGCCGGCGCGTTCGTCGCCGAGCACCATCTCACCGAGAACCTGGAGAACGAGTGGGACAGCGAGGAGATCCACCGGGCCCCGCTGCGCGCCTTCCTCGCCGCCCACCGCGGCCCCGCCCCGGCGGGGGCGGCGTGACCCTCGACGACCTGCACGCGGCGGCGCGCGGCGCGCTGGACCCCGTCCACTACGACTACGTGGCGGGCGGGGCCGGCGAGGAACGCGTCCTCGCCGACAACGAGCGGGCCTTCGCCCGCTACGCCCTGCTGCCGAGGGTGCTGCGCGGCAGCGGGAGACGGGAGACCGCCGTCGATCTGCCCGGGGCCCCGCGCACCGCGCCGGTCCTCGTCGCACCGACCGCGTTCCACCGGCTGATGCACCCCGACGGCGAGCGCGCCACGGCCCGCGCCGCCGCGGCCGAGGGCGCCGTCCTCGTCACCGGGACCGCCGCGACCACGGCGGTCGCCGACGTCGTCGCGGCGGCACGCGAGGCCGCATCCGACCCGGCGGTGTGGTTCCAGCTCTCCCCGCACCCCCGCCGCGAGGTCACCGCGGCGCTCGCGCGGCGCGCCGCCGACGCGGGCTGCACGGCACTGGTGGTGACCGTCGACTCACCCGTGTTCGGCCGGCACACGCGGGACCTGCGCAACGGGTTCACCGACCTGCCGCCCGGCTACGCCGCGGAGAACATGCGCGACCTGCCGGGCGCCCCGCCCGGCGGCCTCACCGACGTCCCCATGTCCCCGGAGGTGTCCTGGCAGGACCTCGACGAGATCGTGCGCGGCACGTCGCTTCCCGTACTGGTGAAGGGAGTCCTGCATCCGGCGGACGCGCGCCTGGCCGTCGAGCACGGCGCGGCGGGCGTGCTCGTCTCCAACCACGGGGGCCGCCAGTGCGACACCGTCCCCGCGGCCCTGGACTGTCTGCCGGCGGTCGCCGACGCGGTCGCCGGCCGGGTGCCGGTCCTGATGGACGGCGGCGTGCGGCGGGGCACCGACATCGCCGTCGCGCTCGCCCTGGGCGCGAGGGCCGTCGGCGTGGGACGGCCGGTGGTGTGGGGGCTGGCCGCCGCGGGGGAGAGCGGCGTCCGCCGGGTCCTGGCGCTGCTGCGCGACGAGTACGACCACACGCTCGCGCTGTGCGGCGGCCGCCGCAACGCCGACCTGACGAGGGACATGGTGGTCCGGAGAGGAGAGCCGCGGTGGTGAGGAACGGACCGAGAACGGCCGCGGCGGACACATGGTGGCTGCCGCGCACCGTGGTGGCGCTGCGCGTGCGCATCTTCGAGAAGGTCAACGGCGACCGCGCCGTGACCCTGCCCGACGCCCGCCACGGACCCGAGGTGTTCGAGCGGGTCTACGCCCATCCGGCCGCCGACGGGCGCAGCGCCGGAGCGGGCCTGTCCGACCTGTTCTGGTACTGGCTGGCGCCCGGACCCGAGGTGCACCAGGAACACCTGGAACCCGGCGCGCGCTACGAGGACGTCGCCGCGACGACGCGCCGCGTCCTGGCCGGGAGTTCGGCCGCCCTCGCCGCGACGGCCGGCCGGGCCGTCGCCCGCGTGCTGGAGACGCTGCCGGAGGACAGGATCAGCCTGGTACGGCTGCGGGACCTGGTGATGCCCGCATGGGCCGAGTTCTGCTACGAACTGGTGTTCAAGGAGCCGTGCCCGCCGCGCGCCCGAGAACTCATCACCGCGCACGCCGACGACGTGATCAGCGCCCTGAAGTGCACCTCGCTGCGCCACCCGCGCCGCCGGGCCCGGCTGACGGCCTATTTGCGCGAGCGGATCGCCGCCGGTGACGTGCCGCACCCGCTGCCGGCCTCCCTGACGCCGCAGGAACAGGTGCACTACCTCCAGGGGACGTTCTTCAACACGGCCGTCGTGCAACTGTCCGAGGCGACCGCGCACGTCCTGCTCGCCCTGGCCCGCCACCCCCGCGTACAGGACCGGCTGGCGGCCGCCCCGGACGACGAACGCCACCTCGCGCACGTGCTCGACGAGACGATGCGGCTGTACCCCCTGTTCGGCATCGCCCACCGCATCACCACGGACGCCGTCCCGCTCGACGAGGACACGACCCTCCCCGCCGGAACGGTGGTGTGCTTCAGCTACCCCGACTACCACGCCACCGGCTACGACCGGCCCGACGAGTTCGACCCCGACCGCTGGACCACCCTGTCCCGCAAGGACGCCCACCACATCCCCTTCGGGATGGCCGCCAACCGGCCCTGCCCGGCCTGGCGGCTCTCCCCCCTCGTGCTGAGCGCCGCCGTACGGGAGGTGCTGCACCGCTTCCGGCTGGACTCCACGGCCTCCCACACCCGGTCCATCCCGCACCGCGCGCCCTGCCTGCTGATCCCGCGCACCCTGCCCGACCGGCCGCGCCGCCTGGAAGCGCTGCGCACCGCCGTCCGGGTCCGCGACGCGGTCGAGGACGTCACCCGCGGCGTACGGCAACTGGTCCTCGGCACCGTCATGGTGCTGCACGCCCGCCACCAGAGGCCGGCGACCCGCTACTTCGAGGAGCACCCGGCCGCCCGCTGCCCGGTCGCCCACCCGGAAGGAGACAGCCGATGAGCGCCACGGATCTCGCCCCCGCGTTCTTCCTCGCCGTCGTGGTCGTCCTGGTCGTCTGCCGGGCCGTCGGCCGGCTGCTGCAGGCGGTCGGACAGCCGCCCGTGGTCGGCGAGATGGTCGCCGGCGTGGTGCTCGGCCCCTCGGTGCTCGGCGCGCTGCTGCCCGGCACCGAGTCCGCGCTCTTCCCGCCGGACCTGCGACCGGTGCTGTACGTCGTCGGGCAGATCGGCCTGGTCGCGTTCATGTTCCGCGTCGGCTGGGAGTTCCGGGTGGACCGGCTCCGCGGCGTCGCCCGGCCCGCCGCCCTGGTCTCGGCGGCCGGTGTGCTGGTGCCGGTGGCGCTCGGCGCCCTGCTGATCGTCACCGCCGGCCGACGGACCGGTGTCCTGGCGCCCGACACCCGGCTGGTCGTGTCGGCGCTGTTCGTCGGGGTCGCCCTGGCGGTGACGGCGTTCCCCATGCTGGCCCGCATCATCGCCGAACAGGGCCTGACCGGAACCCGGTTCGGCTCGCTCTCGCTCGGCGCCGGAGCCGTCGACGACGCGGTCGCCTGGATCCTGCTGGCGGGCGTGTTCAGCATCTCGGGCGGCAGCGCGGGGCTGGTGTCGGTGGCCGTCGCGGGCGCGTTCGGCCTCGTCGCCGTCCTGGCGGCGGCGGTCCGCCTGCGCCCGCGCACCGTACGGCTCGCCGAACGCGCCGGACCCGACAACCTGTTGCTCGCGCTGGTGGGCGTGCTCTTCCTGGCGGCCTGGTACACCGACGAGATCGGCCTGTACGCGGTGTTCGGCGCGTTCAGCCTGGGACTGGTCTTCCCCCGCTCCTCCCAGCTGGACCGCTCGGTGGAGACGCTGGAACCGGTGGGCCGGGTGTTCCTGCCGCTGTTCTTCACCTACTCCGGGCTGAACACGGACTTCGCCCTGCTCGGCTCCGGGCCGGTGCTGCTGTTCACCGCGGGGTGCGTGGTGGTCGCCGTCGTGGGCAAGTTCGGCGCCTGCTGGCTCGCCGCCCGCGCCGCCGGCGAGCCGAACCGGGTGGCGCTGCGCGTCGGGGCGCTGATGAACGCGCGAGGATTGATGCAGCTGATCGCGCTCAACCTCGGTCTGGCGGCCGGGATCGTGACCCGGGCGATGTTCAGCGCCCTGGTCGTGGTCGCCCTCGTCACCACCGTGATGGCCACCCCGCTCCTGCGGCTGATCGACCGGCGGGACCGCGCCGGCAAGGAGGACCCGCCGTTGCGGGCGGTCCCGGCCGAGGTCCGCTGAGGACGCGGAAAGGGCTTCGCCGTCGCGTGAGGCGCGCGCCGGCGAAGCCCTTGCGGAACATGACGCTTCGTCACATTTCCATGGACAGCCGCCGCTTGTCGGGCTTCCCGGCAGGGGTGAGCGGCACCTCGTCGATGAGGTGGAGGCGGGCGGGTGCGCACGCCTCGCCCAACTGCGCCGCCACCAGCTCGCGCAGTTCACCGGGGTCCGGGAGCCGACCGGCGGCGGGCACCACGAACGCGTGGACGGCCTCCCCGGTGTTCTCGTCGGGCACGGCGACGACGTACGCCTCGGCCACGGCCGGATGGGCGGCGAGCAGCCGCTCGATCGGACCGGCGTAGTACACGTTGGCGTTGACGATGATCACGTCACGGGTGCGCCCCGTGAGCCACAGCCGGCCCTCGGCGTCGAGGCGGCCGAGATCGCGGGTGCGCACCCAGCCGTCCACGAACACCTCGGCGCCGAGCGCGGGTTCCCGCCAGTAGCCGCACCCCTGCGACGGGGTCCGGACGAAGAGTTCGCCGTCGGCGCCGGGCGGCACGGTCCCGCCCGAGGCGTCCCGGACCTCCAGCTCGACGGGAGGCACGCCCAGCGAACCGGGCGGGTCCCCCGGGACGGCCATGGAGATCATGCCGGTCTCCGTCTGGCCGTACCCGTGGAAGACGACGGGCCCGAGCACCTCGACGGCCTCCCGCAGCCGCCCCGCGTCCAGCGGGGACCCGGACACCATCAGCGCCCGCAGCGCGCCCAGGTCCGCGGGCCGATCCCGCTGACCGGCCACAAGGCGGTTCAGCCGGGCCACGGTGATGACGCTCGCCGTCGCCCGGTGGCGCACGAGCGCGTCCGGGAAGACGGGCGGGTCGGCGGTGACGAGGGTTCCGCCGGCCGTGAGGGCGAGCAGCCCGTACTCCATCATCACCTGGCTCGCCAGAGTGCCGAACACCAGGAACCTCTCCAGCCGCGCGGCCAGCTCGCGGACGGCCGGCGGCCAGGCGTCGGGGCGCAGGGCCCAGGCGTCGGTCATCGCCGCGTAGGTCTGGGCGCAGGCCTTGGCCACGCCGGTGCTGCCGCTGGTGTGGATGAGCCGGGCGATGTCGTGCGGCCGTGCCGACACCCGGGGCCGCAGGCCGTCGTCCGGCGCCGACAGCAGCGCGTCGAGGGCGAGGACGCGTCCGGGCCACGGCGTGTCCGGACCGCCGCCGTCCCGGTCGCCGCCGTCCCGGTCGCCACCGTGCCGGTCGCCGCCGTGCCGGTCGCCACGGGCCCGGTCACCGCTGTTGCGGTCGCCAGGGGCTCGGTCGTCCGTGGTGGAGAAGTCGCTCTCCCGGCCGCCTGTGCCGGACACGCCGGCGGTCCCGACCTCGGTGACCCGCACGCGGGTGTCCGCCAGGAGGTGCCGCTGCTGGCGTCCGGTCAGTCCCGGCCGGACGCCCACGACGCGGGCGCCGACGACATGGGCCGCGATGATCGCGGCGAACGCCTCCGGGCTCACGCCCAGCAGCAGGCCGACACCGTCGCCGGGCCGGACGCCGTACTCGCGCAGACCACTCGTGGCGCGTCTGATCAGGCCGAGGAGCCCGGAGGCGGTGACCACCCGGTCGGCGTGCTCGAACACCGGCCGGTCGCCCGCCGCGTCGAGGAGGTCCAGCACGCCGCCGGGGAACTGCTCAGCCAAGGCAGGACTTCACGAACGCGGCGAGCGGCTGCTGGTGCACGGCCGGGATGTCCCAGTCGTTCTCCAGATTCTCCGCCAGGTGGTGGGTGCCGGCGAGGACGCCGTCGCGGTAGTGCCGGACCACGGGGTGGAGGTAGGCGGAGTCCTCCGCGTGCTCGGCGTCGTTCTCGGCCACCCGCGGCACACCGACGTCGAACGGGTCGGCCTGGTCGTGGTCGGCCCCGTACTCCAGGTCGGCGACGAAGCGGTGCGCGGCGGGCCCGAGCCCGCCGTCGGCGACGTGGTCGAGCGGGACCTCCTCCTGATAGCGGGCCGTCTCCCCGTCGACGGTCACCACGTCGCCGAGGAACCCGAACTGCTGCCACAGTCCGGACGAGCGGTTGACGCGGGCGATGACGGCGTCGGCGATCGCCTCCGGCGCCGCGGTGAGCGTCTGGGACGGCCAGGGCGTGTCGTGGTGGCGGGCGCGCAGGATGCGGTGCAGTGCGCGGGCGCCGTAGCGGAAGCCGTGGATGAAGCCGCTGGTGGATCTCTTGAAGTCCCGCTGCTGGGTCAGGGTGCCGGCGAAGTGGAGACCGGGGACGTTCACCGACTCGAACGCGGAGGTCTGCGCGGGGAACCGGTCGTCGATGGCGAGCGCGGGACGGCAGCTCTCGTCGAAGACCTCGGCGTCGAAGCGGAAGCCCGCGCAGAGGATGATCCGGTCGTAGCGCAGTTCGCGCAGGTGTTCCGTGGTCCGCGCGTAGCGGAACGCCACCCGGTACCGGCCGTCGGCGGTCCGCTCGATGCTCTCCACGGTGCCGTCCAGGACGGCGTTCTGCGATTTGAGCTGATAGCTGTCCAGGAAGTTGTTGTTCACCGCGCGCAGATGCCCCACGAAGTGGGTCTTCCAGGCCATCCGCACCGAGTGCGGGCCCGCGACATGGATGACCGCGGCCTTCTCCATGAGGGCGTCGGCCGTCTCGAACGCGGAGTTGCCCTTGCCGACGACGAGCACCCGCTGGTTCGTGAAGGACGCCGGGTCGGTGTCGAACGTGTCGTAGCGTTCGGCCAGTTCGATGCCCGGTATGCGCGGGACGTTGAGGCGGGAGACGCCGGTCGCCACGACGAGCCGCCGGGCCCGCCAGGTCCGTCCACCGGCGTCGAGGGCGGTGAAGACTCCCTCCGCGCGGGAGACGCGGACGACGTCCGTGCCGTACTCGACGCGGACGCTGGTGCAGTCGGCGAAGTCGGCCAGATAGCGCACCAGGTCGTCGGCGTGGGGGAAGTAGCGGTCGGTGTACCGGCCGAACAGCAGCCGCGGATCGTCGCTGAGCAGCGAGTTCCAGTCCATGCGGAGGTTGAGTTCCGGGTCGGTGCACCCGGTGTTGACCTTGTTGATCGATATCAGCCGGCGGTGCCGCGGATACGTGGTGAAGAACGTACCCGGTCCGCTTCCCCGCTCCAGGACGACGTAGTCGAGCCCGTCGCGTTCGAGCAGAGCGGCGAGTTGTAGTCCGGCCGGTCCGGCCCCGATGATGAGGTAATCGCGCACCATGAGCGGGACGCTAGCGGCCCCGACTCAGAGGGCTCTGAGATTGAGGCCCTCGCCGCGAAGTGCGCGCGCACCCGGGCGGTCACGAGCCTCCCGGCACTGAACTCCCGCCGCCGGAGGTCTCGTTGCCTCCTGCTCGCACGGTCACGCCTTCGCGGCCGGGCGAGGCTTGACGGCAGGGCGGCCAGGGCCGTCACCAGCGCGGCGCCGGACCCCGGCTCCTGCCGCCGCGGCCGGCCGTCAGCTACGGGTCTCGATCCGCAGGCCGCCCGTGGTCACCCGGCGGATGTGGTCGCTGGCCAACAGGTCGTGCGGCCGGCCGAGTTCGATCGTGCTCGCCGCGTCCAGGCGGGCCAGCTGGGCGGCCGTGAACTCGACCTCCAGGGCGCCGAGGTTCTCCTCCAGCTGGGTGGGGGTGCGGGCCCCGATCAGCGTGGTCGTCACGCCCGGGTTGCGCAGGGTCCAGGCCAGCGCGATCTGGGCCGGGGTGCGGCCCAGCTCGGCGGCGACATCCCGGGCGGCCCCGGCCACGGCCAGGTTGCGTTCGGTGAGCGTGCCCAGGGCGAGGTTGAGGCTCCTGCGGGTGCCGTCGCCAGCGCCGTCGCCCGTCGCGGTCACGTCGTCCCGGCCGTACTTGCCGCTGAGCACCCCGCCGCCCAGCGGTGAGTACGGCACCACGCCCAGGCCCAGTTCCCGGGCCATCGGGATCAGGTCGCGCTCCGCGGTGCGTTCGATCAGGCTGTACTCGAGTTGCAGTGCGACCAGCGGCGACCAGCCGCGCAGGTCGGCGATCGCCTGCATCCGGGACACCTGCCAGGCCGGGGTGTTGGAGATCGCCACGTACAGCACCTTGCCCTGCCGGACCAGGTCGTCCAGGCCGCGCAGGACCTCCTCGACCGGCGTGCGGAAGTCCCAGACGTGCAGGTACAGCAGGTCGATGTAGTCGGTGGCCAGGCGCCGCAGGCTCCCCTCCACCGAGCCGAACAGGGCCTTGCGGTGACCGCCCCCGGAGTTGGGGTCGCCGGGACGGCGCAGCGTCGAGTACTTGGTCGCCAGCACCAGGCGTTCGCGCTCCTTACGGGCGAACTCGCCCAGCAGGCGCTCGGAACTGCCGTCGGTGTAGGTGTCGGCGGTGTCCAGGAGGTTGCCGCCCAGCCCGACGTAGTGGTCGAACAGCTTGCGGGCCTCGGCCCGTTCGGCGCCCCAGCCCCACTCGGTGCCGAAGGTCGCCGTGCCCAGGGCCAGCGGTGAGACCCGCAGTCCCGAGCGGCCCAGCAGCCGGTAGGCGTCGAGGGTCAGTGCCATCAGATCCTCCTGTGCTCGTGGTCCGTTGCCGGGACCGAGTCTGTGGCGGCGGCGGCCCGGGGGTAAGGGACGGCACTTCCTGGGAAGACCGGTCCCACCCTGGGGCGTTGGACCGGTCATGACGTCCCGAACCATGGATCCCGCCCAGGAGTTGGCCGCCTTCCTGCGGAGCAGGCGCGAAGGCCTCGACCCCGACCGGCTGGGCCTGCCGTCGCCCCGGCGGCGCCGGCGGACGCCGGGGCTGCGCCGAGAGGAGGTCGCCGAACTGGCCGGGGTCAGCACCGACTACGTGGTCCGGTTGGAGCAGGGCCGCGGGCTGCGGCCCTCGGCAGAGGTGCTGGCGGCGCTGGCCCGGGCCCTGTGCCTGGATCCGAGCGAACGCGACTACCTGTTCGACCTGGCCGGACGCCGCCGCCCCGCCGCCGGTGGGCCGGCCGCCGGTGCGGCGCCGTCGCTGGCACGCCTGGTCGGTGATCTCTCGCCGCTGCCGGCCATGCTGCTGGACCACCGCTACGACATCCTCGCCTGGAACCCCGAAATGGCCCGGCTGCTCCCGGGTTTCGAGACCGTGCCGCCGTCACGGCGCAACGCGATGTGGCTGTGCCTGCTGCACCCGGCGATGCGCGGCTTCTACGCCGACCGGGAGCAGGTGCTGCGGGACGGGATCGCCCACCTGCGCGCGGCATGGGCCGCGCACCCGAAGGACCGGGAACTGTCCGGCCTCATCGACGAGTTCGCCGCGCAGGACGAGGACTTCGCCCGCCTGTGGTCGGAGCGGGAGGTCGGCGTCAACGGACGCGGCCGGAAGGCGCTGCGGCATCCGGTCGCCGGCGCGCTCACCGTCGACTTCGAAGTCCTGCTGCCGCTCCAGGATCCGGAACTGCGCCTGCTGGTCTACCGCGCCGCGGACGAGGAGAGCCGCGCGTCCCTGGACCGGCTGTGCGCGCGGTGACCGGGCCGGGAGGACCGGCCGACACGACCACCTGGTGCGCGACTCCTCGTGGGCCCCCGGCGCCGGAGGGTCTCTTCCGGCTGTCCGCGGTCAGACCTTGGCGGCCGTGCGGCTCTTGATGGTGAGGGCGGCCGCGGTCATCATGAGCGCGCCGAACAGCGCGGCGCAGGCGTACATGGTGAAGCCGATGTCGGCGTTGCCCGCCTCGATGAGGGCGCCGCCGATCCACGGGCCGAAGATGGCGCCGAAGCGGCCCATGCCGGAGACCCAGCCGAGGGCGGTGGGGCGGTCCTCGTCGTTGTGGTGGGTGCCGACCGTCGCGTAGACCATGGTCTGGCCGGAGAAGAGCAGCAGTCCGGCGCAGAAGACCACCGCGTACAGGGCGCCGACCGACATCTCGACGCCCATGAGGTAGACGAAGACGGCGGTCAGGACGAACCAGGCGATGACGACCTTGCGCGGGCCGATGCGGTCGGCGGTGCGGCCGGCGATGAGCATGCCGCAGATGCCGCCGACGTTCAGGAACGTCGAGAAGAGCAGCGAGTCGCCGGTGTCGTGACCGAGGTCGACCATGATCTTGGGCAGCCACTGGCCGACTCCGTAGACCAGGAGCAGACCCGCGAAGGAGGTCAGCCAGAAGCAGAGCGTGGTGGCCCACTGGCCGTGCCGGAAGAGGTTCTTCAGCGCGTCCAGCTTGTCCCCGCCGGTCGCCTTCGGCTCGGCCAGTTCGGTGCCGTAGTCGGCGGCGAGCAGCTCGGCGTCGGCGCGGCGGCCGCGGGTGAGCAGGTTGGTGGGCGACTCGGGCAGCAGCTTGACGGCGACCGGGAGCAGGATCAGGGCGGGTATCGCGGAGGCGATGAAGGCCGTTCGCCAGCCGTGGTCGTCGACCAGCCAGAGAGCGAGCAGCGGGGCCAGGGCGCCGCCGGTCTGGTGGGCGGTCATGATGACGCCGGTGGCGAGGGCGCGGCGCCCGCGCGAGGTGAACTCCATGCCGTACGAGATCGCGATCGGCAGCAGTGCGCCGAGGCCGAAGCCGCACACGAAGCGGAAGAAGCCGAACTGGTCCGAGGACTGGGACCAGCCGGTGCCCAGCGTGGCGAGGGTGAAGATCACGACGCTGACGAAGACGGTGACGCGGCGGCCGATCCAGTTCGAGGCCATGCCGGACAGGATCGTGCCGAGCAGCATGCCGAAGTTGGCGTAACTGCCGATCGTGCCGGCGGTGTCGGGGGTGAGACCGAGGCTGTGGCCGCCGAGCATCTTCGGCAGCACGGAGCCGTAGATGAACGTGTCGACGCCGTCGAGGAGGACGAGTCCCCAGCACAGGGCGATGACAGCGGTGCGGCTGCGGCGGGCCGCTGTCCCGGTCGCTCGGGCGAGTGGGGAGGTGGCGGAGGAGGACATCATTGTTTCCTCTCGTGCGGGACGTCAGGGCAGGGCCTTGGTCCCTGGCTGCAAGGGCAGTGGGCCGGTGCGGCTCGCGCGGCCGGTGGGGAGGGCGGACGGAGCATGCGCCCGGGAGGTACGGGCTCCGCGCGGGGAGCCTCGGACTCGCTGTGGCGTAGACGTTAAGAAGCCGATCCCGGTACGTCAACACTTTTGTTGACAATCGGAGAGGCCATTGGGCCCCGGAAGTCGGGAGCGCCGTCCTCCGGGGCCGGAAAGGGCGGTTCGGATCAGGGCTGCACGAGCGGCGTGCCGTGCGTGTGGAAGGATTCGATGGTCTGCAGGCCCCATGCCTGCCCCTTCCCGCGCTCCTCCTCCGTCCAGGTGATCAGCGGCCAGTCGGGGGCGAGGACGAGGCGGGTGAGCGGGTTGCACAGTTCGACGCGGTTGCCGCCGGGTTCGTAGACGTAGAGGAAGAACGTCTGCTGGATGGCGTGCTTGTGCGGTCCCGTCTCGATGAAGACGCCGGTGTCGATGGCGAGGTCGGCGGCGCGCAGGATGTCCTCGCGGGTGTCGGTGGCGAAGGCGATGTGGTGCAGCCGGCCCTCGCTGCCGGTCCAGTCGGACGTGTAGACGACGTCGTACGACTTGTCGGTGTACGTCAGCCAACGTGCCGCGATCTTCCCGGAGTCGAGCCGGATCTGCTCGGTGGGGCGGGCGCCGAGGAGCCTTTCCTGCCACTCGGCGTTGGACAGGACGTCGGCGGCGAGGAAGTTGACGTGGTCCAGGCGGCGGACGCCGACGCCGCGGTTGGGTTTGGCCTGCGGCTGGTTCTTGAGAGAGGGCTTGAGCGCCTCCGGGGCCCGGTAGTGCTCGCTGTCCCAGTACAGGGCGTGTTCGTGGCCGTCGGGGTCGGCGGTGACGTAGAGCGCGCCGAGCCCGGGCTCGTCCTCCGTCCAGTGGCCGGCGCCGCCCGCCGCCTCGACGGCCCTCACCCGGCGCCGGAGCGCCTCCTCGCTGGAGGTGCGCAGGGCGAGGCGGCCGAGGCCGGGCTGGTCGCGGGCGGTGAGAACGAGGCTGTGGTGCTCGTAGTCGTCGAAGGTGCGCAGGTAGACGGTGTCGCCGTCCTGCCCGTTGACGGTCAGGCCCAGGAAGTCGGTGAAGAAGGCGACGGAGGCGTCCAGGTCCGGGGTGAACAGCTGGACGTGGCCGATGTGGGCGATGTCGCCGAGAGGCGGGGTCATGAGCGACCTCCTGTGGGTGGTACGGGGAAGACGGTGCCGTCGAAGATCTTGCGGGCGGTGCGGACGACGGCGGTGCGACGGGCCCTCAGGCCGCCGTCGGGGGCGTGCTCGACGCTGCTCTCGATCTCGGTGAACCCGCTGGGATGCTCGATGCGCAGCCGATCGCCCTCAGCGGGGAGGGCCGCGATGCCGTGCGCGACGCTTCCCTCGATCCGCAGCCCGGCCGCCACGCTCGCGGCGCCGAGGACGCCGATGGAGGTGTGGACGCGGGTCGGGATGAAGGTGCGGGTGGTGACGGCGCCGCCGTGGCGCGGCGCGGAGAGCAGGGTGAGCTTGGGGACGGTGGTGCCGGTGACGTCGCCGAGTCCCATCAGACGGCCGGCCGCCAGCCGTATGTCATGGAGTCGGGCGGTCAGTTCCCGGTTGCCCTCCAGGTCCGTCGGGTCCTCCTGACCGGTGACCGCGAGGGCCCCGGCCGGCATCAGGACGGTCGGCATGCCGTTGTCGACGCAGGTGACCTCGATGCCGGCGACCGTGTCGCGCACGTTTCCCGTCGGCAGCAACTCCCCCTTGCGCGGCGGGAATTCGATGACGACGGCGGCGGCGCTCCCGGGAACTCCGGAGATTTCCGTGGCGCCGCCGTAGTCGGCGCGGCCGTCAGGGGTCGGGAACGTCGCCGTGGCGAAGTCACCGGAGTTCACCATGCGGATCCGTACGGACGTCTCGTCGGTCCCTGCTCGTACGAGTCCGCGCTCGACGGCGAACGGGCCGATCCCGGCGAGCAGGTTGCCGCAGTTCTGGCGGTCCGACACCTCCGCCTTGTCCACGGCGACCTGGAGGAACAGGTAGTCGACGTCGGCCTCGGGGCCGGCCGACGGGGACACCACGGCGACCTTGCTCGTGAGCGGGTGGCCGCCGCCGAGGCCGTCGATCTGGCGCGGGTCCGGACTGCCCATGATCCGCAGCAACAGCTCGTCGCGGACGGTCTGTTCGGTGGGCAGGTCGTCGGCCAGGAAGTAGGCGCCCTTGGAGGTGCCGCCGCGCATGAGCATGCAGCGGACCTCGGTGGGGCCGGTCACGACCCGGCCTCCCCGTACGGCCGGTAGGTCACCCCGAGCCTCGTGAGCGTCTCCCGCAACCCGTAGCGGTCCAGGCCCAGTTGGCCCTCCAGGAAGGCGGCGCGGGCCCCGGCCTCCTTCCGCTCGCGGGCCTCGGACGCCTCGGCGGTGTCGCGGGCACGTTCGCGCGGGACGACCACCACGCCGTCGTCGTCGGCGACGATCACGTCACCGGGGCGGATCACCTGGCCGCCGATCGCGATCGGCACGTTCACGCTGCCGCCGGTCGCCTTGACCGTGCCCTGCGGGCTGACGGCGGCGGACCAGGCCGGGAAGCCCATCGCGCGCAGCTCGGCGGTGTCACGTATGCCGGTGTCCAGGACGACGCCACGCACCCCGCGACGGGCGAGCGCTGTGGCGAACAGCTCGCCGAACAGGCCGTCCGTGCACGGCGATGTGGTGGTGACGACGAGGACGTCGCCCTCGCCGCACTGCTCGACCGCCGCGTGGATCATGAGGTTGTCGCCGGGCCAGCACAACGCCGTGACGGCGGTGCCGGCGACCCGGACGTCTTGCTGGATCGGGCGCAGGTGGCTGCCGAGGAAGCCGGTGCGGCCCATGGCCTCGCTGACGGTGGCGGTGCCGTACCCGGCGAGCGCCGCGACGTCCTTCGCCTCGGCCTTGGGCGGGTCGGTGACGATGACGCCGGGCATCAGGCGAGCTCCTTCGCGATCTGCGGGTAGGGCCGCATGTACGCCTCGGCCATGGTCTTGTGGGCCAGGCCCAGATTGGGGCCGGCGTTCCGCTTGAGCTGCACTCCGCGGCGTACGGCGAGATCGGTGTAGTAGTCCCACAGGTGCTGCTGTGCGCCCAGGCACTCCATGGCCTTGCGCTTGGTGTCCCAGACCTCGGTGATGTCGAGGAGCACCTCGGGTTTGAAGCCGCTCATCTCGGGCTGGTGCGGCTCGAAGTAGAAGACGGGCGGGGCGCCGATGATCTCGCCCTCGCCGGGGTAGCCGATGGCCTGGGCGAGGACCCGGGCCTCCAGGGCCATGCGGTGGGCGGCCGGGTGGTCGCCGTTGTACGGGTCCTCGACCGGGTGCGTGAGCACGACGTCCGGCTGCGTCTCCCGGTAGACGGAGACGAGCCGGTCGGTCAGCTCGGCGGTGGCGACCAGCGGGTAGTCGCCGGCGTCGAAGAAGCGGACCTCGGCGCCGAGCGTCGCGGCGGCGCGCTCGGCCTCCTCGCGGCGGATCGCCTTGATCTCGTCGAGTTTCTTCCCCTCCCGCCACGCCTTCGCCGACTCGCCGCGCTCGCCGAAGGTCAGGCACGCGATCGTGACCTGCTCGCCACGGGAGGCGGCCAGGGCGATGGCGCCGCCCGCCCGCCACACGAAGTCACCGGCGTGCGCGGTGACGACGAGGGTCGAACGGGGCGGGGCGACGGCGGGCGCGTCGTTGCCGTGAGTCATGCTGCATCTCCTTGGTGACAGGTGCCGCACCCGCCCCAGGAGCGCGGTTCAGTCGGCGCGCAGGGCGTCGATCACGCTCCTGAGGTGGGCGCGAACGGCCGTCTCGGCCGCTTGCGGATCCCTGGCCCCGATCGCTTCGATCACGGCCAGGTGCTCACTCAGGGACTGCTGCGGACGGCCCGGCCGCAGCGCCAACTGGAAGCGGTGGCGCACCAGTTGCGCGTTGAGCCGCTCCAGGAGACGGACGGCCGTGTGCTGGCCGGAGATGTCCCGGATCAGGGCGTGGAGGTCATGGTTGAGCTCGGAGTAGGTGACCGGATCGCCGTCGGCGACCGCCTTGGACATGGCCTTGCCCAGAGCGGTCAGCTCGTCGAGCTGCGCGTCGGTGGCCTCGGTCGCCGCCTTGGCCGCACACAGCCCTTCGAGCACCATCCGGCACTCCGTGATCTCCACGGCCTCTTCGACCGTCACCACCCGCACCCGCGAACCGCGGTTGCGGATCCGCTCGACCAGCCCCTCGGAGGTCAGATCGAGCAGTGCGGCACGCATGCTGGCACGCGTGACGCCGTAGTTCTCGGCCAGCTCGTTCTCCACCAGCCGCTGGGCCGGCGCCATCTCGCCCCGCAGGATCGCCTTCCTGAGCCGCTCCAACGCGTACTGCTTGGCCTGCTCTCCGGAGCCTGGACGGGCTTCCTTCGGCATCTGCCCTCCCTGAGTGAGTGCCTGTCGACGCTAAATCTAGGCGAACAGAATTGTCAACGATTCTGTTCTCACTTTTGCCGACGGGTGAGTCGCGGTCGACGGGCGACCGTGTCGTCTTGCGGCGTGGGAAGGGGGGGGGCAGGACGGTGCAGGACGGGGTTGCAGGAAGGGGCGCAGGACGGTCCAGGCCCGGGCGGGCGGCACTGGCAAGGGCCTGCTCAACGGGCGTACGGTTTCATGGGGTTGGCGCTCGGCTCTTGTAGCCGGTCACTTTCGGCGACCCCGCCGCGGTACCGAAAGGAACCTGACGGCGGCCGCGCGGGTGCTGCCGTCGGCGGCGGCGCGGACCGCCGTCGGGGAACGTCACCGTCCGACGTCCGGTGGGTGCGTCACCGCCCTTGCCGCTCTGCCGGCCGGCGCTCGAAGGCACCGGGGCGCAGGGCTTCGAAGGGACGTCACGGCGAGAGCGGCGATGGCGTGCGGCCGGTCCGGCCGCAGGTCAGGCCTGGGGTCAGACCGCCGAGCGAAGCCGCAGCAATCATCACTGTCAGTCCTGTCGGTCGTAGGTGTAGAAGCCCTGCCCGGACTTGACCCCCAGGTGCCCCGCGTCCACGTACTTCTTCAGCAGGTCTTGGGGGCCGGTGGGGAGGTGGGGGTTCTCGGCGGCGTAGTGCTTCTCGATGTCCAGCACGACGTCCAGTCCCACCTGGTCCATCATCCGGAAGGGGCCGGCCGGAGTACCCATGTTGATCTTCCACATCTCGTCCACGTCCTGCGGCGTGGACACCCCTTCGGCGACGACGGCCAGGGCTTCGCGCTTGATGGCCGCCCAGATGCGGTTGAAGATGAAGCCCGTCGATTTCTTGTGAGCCTCGAACGGGAACACCCCGTACCGGGGCAACTCCTTCTTGAGCAGCTCCATGATCCGCGGATCGGTCTGTCCGTCCGACATGATGTCGACGGCGTTCTGAGCGGGCGGCTGGTAGAAGTGGATGTTCAGTACCCGCTCCGGGTGCTCGACCCGGTCGATGAACTCGTCCGAGGCGTAGGACGAGGAGTTGCTGGCCAGGATGGCGTCGGCGGGGGCGGTGCGGTCGAGTTCGCCGAAGATCTCCTTCTTCAGGTCGAGTCGCTCGGGCACCGCCTCGACCACGAGCCAGGTGTCCGCGAGGGCTTCGGCCAGGTCGTCGGTGATGTCCACCCGGCCCGGTCGGCCGCCGTCGAGCCCTGCGACGACCTCCGGGAGGCTCTCCTCCACGAAGCTGCGGGCCGCTTCGCCGGCCTGCGCCGACTTGTCGTAGATCCGCACCAGTCCGCCGCGGTCGGCGAACATCAGCGCGATCCGACGCCCGAGGGTGCCCGCGCCGATCACGGCCACCGGCCGGTTCTCGATGTCCGTGGGAAGTGTGAAGGACATGGTCGCTCCTGCTGCTCTCATGGGACCGCCGGGAACCGCGATCGCCTGTCGGAAAACCGCTCTTGCCGCCGGTCCGCCTGGCGGCGCGTACGGATGAGTTGCGGGACCGCGGGCCGGCCCGGTCCGCCTAGCTCAGCAGGCACAGCCCGGTCAGTGGGCGTCCGAGGCTGACGACGTCCCAGGGCGCCCGGGAGGCGGCGGGGCCGTCGGGCAGCGGTACGGCGCGGATGTGGCCGCCGAGGTCGGAGACGAAGGCAAGGCCCGACGCGCTGTCGACGGCGAGGCCGATGGCCTCGGCGAAGCCGTCGGCGAGGATCTCGGGGGCCCGCCCGCGGGCGCCCTCGGCGGGCAGGGGCGCTCGGTTGAGCGTGTTGCCGTCGGGGGCCGCCCCACGATCGGTCCAGTACAGCCACCCGCCGTCCAGGTGCAGATCGATCGGCTCGGGGAGGTCGCTCCACAGCAGTTCGACGTCAGAGCGGTCGGCCGCGCTCTGCCCCGCCGGAATCTCCAGACCCGCACGGAAGATCCGCCCCCGGCCGCCCTTGGCCGGGCCCTTCTGCGTCCAGTACAGGTGTCCGCGGTCACGATCCACGGCCACCCCGACGCACTCGCCGAGGACGCCGTCGGCGTCCGGGGTGGCCACCAGATCGGTCAGACCGCTCCCGTCGGTGCGAACCCGGCTGATCCGGTGCCCCTCACGGTCACCCCAGTAAAGCGTCCCCGCGCCGTCGGAGGTCAGTTGCTTGCCCGTGGTGATCGCTCCTTCCGGGAGCAGATCACGGGGCGAACCGCCGCCGAGGTCGAAGGCGTGGATGCCGCCGTTGCGGCGTGAGAAATCCTGGCCGGCCTCGCCCGGGACGTCCGGGTCGACCACCGGAGCCCCCATGGTCGTCCAGTAGGCGACGCCCGCGTCGACCACGATGCCGTCGGGTGCCGCGCCGGCGTCCTCGACAAGGGTGTTCACCTCGCCGTCGGCGGTGCTCACCCGCAGCACCTTCCCCGGCCATACCTGCAACACCAGCAGTTCCTTCGACACCGTGCCCATCCTTGCCCCTGAACTCTTCCCCGGGCGGTTCTGTCCCTGTCCTCCTCGACCGTTCTCGTGCCGTCCACGCCCGGTGGGCGCGGACATCACCGCAGTGCCTCGTCCGCACCGGACACCGGCCACCCGAACGGCTCAGGAACCGGCCGGGTGCGCCGGCCACGGAGTGGGGGGCGACGACCGGGCAGGAACACGTATGTCCACACCGGCGTACGCCCCGAGCCCGAAGAGAGCGTCGTGGTGTTGTCTCGCCGGCGAGACACGCGCAGCATGTGGAAGGCCCGCGAGGGTGTCCGCGCGCCGCGGCGAAGTGGCGCCGGCCGCCGTCCGGATGTCGAGTGTCGGATCGTTGCATGGGAGAGTCATGGCGAACCCAGTTCCAGGATCGGGGAGATGGCCGACGAGTCGCGGCGGAGAGGCGGCGGGCAGGTGACGACCGGCACCGGCGACAGCCTCCAGGCCGTCCGCGGCTATCTCGACGAGCTGATCCGGGCGCGACTGACCAGCCCGTTCAGCCGCGACACACCGTTGGTCTCGCTCGGGTTCGACTCGCTCGCGGCCATCGAGCTGTGGAGCCGGCTGCGGACCGACCTCGGGGTGGACGTCCCGGCCGGCGAGCTGCTGGACCTCACCCTGGACGGCCTGACGGCGCGGGTGCGGGCGGAGGGCGGGTCCGTCGCCGCGTTCGCTGCCGGACCGGTGGCCGACGGACCCGCCGGAGCGGACCTCGACGACGCCTCTCCGGAGGCGGCCGCGCAGTTGCTGGCGACCCTCGACGGCCTGGACGACGCCGGGGTGGAGCGCCTGGCGGCCGGACTCGGGCCCGGATCCGAGACGACGCCCGCGAACTGAGCCCGGCCCCCGGCACGGGCGGTCCGTCGTCCGTGCCGGCCGGCGACCGGTGCGGTGATCAAGGCTCTACGGGTGACCCTCTTTCCAGCGTGTGCTTCGTCGTCCGGGGCCGGACGCCGGCCGGCGTGGTCGTCGGCGGCATGCCGGGCCCCAGGCCGAGCCGGCCATCGCCCTGACTTGACCGACCACATACACATCACGTCGTGGAGCCCCGATGAGTTCCTCCTCCGTCTTCCTGAGCGGACCGCAGTACGTCCTGGGGGAGATCGCGTCGCACCACAGCGAGACTCCGGATCTGGAGGCGCGGGCCGCCGAACTGGGTGTGCCGTACGCCCCCGAACTCTGGGGCTGGGGCCATGTGCACCGGACCCACAAGTCGCTGGAGGACCTGGCGGTCGAGGCGGGCCGGGCCACTCTCCGCGCCGCCGGCGTCGATCCCTCCTCCGTCGACGCACTGGTGCTGTGCTGCACCAGCTTCCCAGGGGGTCCGGACAGCCACGGCGGTTTCGTGCGGACCGTCGCGGAGGGGTTGGGAACGTGTGAGACCGACTTCCTCGGCATCACGCTCGACCGATGCACGAACCTGCTGGCGGGCCTGCGAGTCGCCGAGGCCTTCGTCGCTGCCGGAATCCATCGGCGGGTCCTGGTCGTGACCACCGACAGAGTCACCGTCGAGGCGGAAAGACTGGCCAAGTTTGCCCTGTTCAGCGATGGCGCGGCCGGTGTGCTGGTGTCGGACGCCGACGGGGAGTACGAGATCGTCGCGAGTGCCGCAGCGCACGAGACGAAGGACCTGGACTGGTCGAACCAGATCAGTCCGGACCTCTCCCGCCGCGTGAACGCGCAGCTGATGAAACGTGCTTCGATGAGCATCGACCAGGTCGACATCCTCGTGCACACCAACATCTTCGAAGCCGTCATCGTCATGAAAGAGCTTCAGGCGGGATTCACGGCAGCGCAGTTGTACACGGACAACATCGCACGGGTAGGCCACTGCTTCGCCGCCGACCCCGTCATCAACCTGACGGACCTCGCGGCAGCCGGTCGACTCCGCGACGACGGCCACTACCTGCTGGCCGCCTCGGTTCCAGGGGTACGGTACGGGGTTCTGCTCCGCAAGCAGACGCGTTAACACCCGAACCGGCGTCACCGGCGGCATCGGCGTCGGTCGGCGGGGGCGTTGTCTCGCTGGCGAGACAGGCGCCGGCCGACACGTCGCCGCGGGCTCACGGCACCTCGTCTCCCGACCGGAGGAGACCCGGCACGGCGCCGGCATCGGCGTGGTGCCGCGGGAGGGCGGCGAATCTGGTGGGGCCGCGCCTGGGGCGCGTAAGTTTCATCGGGCATCGCCTGATCAAGGTGCCGCCGGGTCCCCGGCCGTCACGACCGATGCTGACCTGCGGATCTGAAAGGGCGACATGACTCACGTGCTGGGCGGCGGTCTCGATGAGGGCATCCTGGCGTTGCCGTTCTACGAGGAGCAGCACCGCACGCTGGCCGTGGGGCTCGCCGACTGGTGCGCCGGCCGGGCCGGCCTGTGGTCACGTCCTCTGGAGCGGACCCCGGAGAAGGCCGGCCGGGAGATCCTGCGCGCGCTCGGCTCCGCCGGATGGCTGGGCTTCCTCGATCCCGCGAGCGGGTCCGCCGCCGGTGACCACCGCTCGATCTGTCTGGCCAGGGAGATCCTCGCGTACGCCGACGATCTGGCGGACTTCGCCTTCTCCATCCAGGCGCTGTCGGCAACCCCGATCGTCCGGTACGGAAACCGTGAGCAGCAGTTGGAGTATCTGCCGCGCATGGCGTCGGGCGAGACGGCGGGCTCGTTCGCGATCTCGGAGAAGGAGGCCGGTTCCGACATGTCGGCGGTCGGCCTGACCGCCGACCGAGTGTCCGGCGGCTATCTGCTGAACGGGCGCAAGGCCTGGATCGCCCATGCCGGCATCGCGGATGTGCACTGCGTGATCGCCCGCACGGGCGGGGGACCCGGTGCGCTGGGGCTCACGGCATTCCTGGTGCCGGCGCGCACGCCCGGGGTCCGGGTGCTGGAGGAGGTGCGGTTGATTGCTCCGCGCTCGCTCGGACACCTGGCCTTCGAAGACTGCCTGGTCCCCGAATCGAGCGTCCTCGGACGCCCCGGACAGGGGTTCGTGGTCGCTACGGACCTGCTGGAGCGATTCCGGATGACGGTGGGGGCGGCCGCGGTGGGATTCGCTCGGCGCGCCGTCGACTCGGCAGTCCAGCAGGCCCGCGAGCGGCGGATGCACGGCGGCAGGCTGATGGATCTCCAGCTCGTGAAGGGTGCGCTCGCCGACATGGAGGTGAAGCTCAACGCCTCCGCGCTGTTGGTCGCGCGGGCCGCGTGGGAACTCGACCACGGGAATCCCGGCTACGCGAAGCACTCGAGTATCGCCAAGGTGGCCGCCACCGAGGCCGCACAGGAGATCGTCGACGCTGCCGTCCAGATCCACGGGGCTGCCGGCCTGGTCGCCGACAGTGTCCCCGAACGCTTGTACCGGCAGGTCAGGTCCCTGAGGATCTACGAGGGAGCGTCCGAGGTCCAGAAGCTGATCATCGCGGACACGCTGGGACGACGGCCGCTCGTGGGCCGGTCCCGAGCGGCATCCGCAAACAGTGCGAGTCGAGTGGAACGCTGACTTGTCCTCCCCGGTCGCCTCAGCGACGCGGGCAGAGCCGTCCCCGCGCATCGTGGCCCACCCTGGCGGCCGGCGCGGGAAGACAAGCCGACGCATACACGGGGAGAAGCATGAGTGACGAACAGCACTACGAGTGTGTCGGCATAGGCGTCGGCCCTGCGAACCTGAGTCTTGCATCTCTTCTGCACGGTAGTCCTGGGCTGCCGAACCTCTTCCTCGAGAAGCGTGAGGTGTTCAGCTGGCATGACGGACAGCAGATACCCGACGCGACCCTCCAGGTGTCCGTCTTCAAGGATCTGGTGAGTCTGTCGGACCCGACCAGTCCCTTTTCGTTCCTGTCCTACCTGAAGGACAAAGGGCGGATCTACCACTTCATCAACGCCCAGTTCAGTGCGGTGCCGCGGCAGGAGTTCCGCAACTACCTGGAATGGGCCAGCCGGCGCAACCAGAACGTGGTGTTCGGAGAGGAGGTCGTCTCCGTCGACTTCGACGGCGTGTTCGTGCTGCGCACCAACCGGCGCACCGTCACGGCGAACAACGTGTCCATCGGCATCGGCAGCACCGCCTGGGTGCCGGCGGAAGCCCGTGACCACCTCGGCCCCACCCAGTTCCACGTCAGCGAATTCGTGCCTCGCGGACGCGACTTGGCGGGCAAGAGGGTCTGCGTGGTCGGCGGCGGCCAGTCGGGCGCCGAGGCGTTCCTCGACCTCGTCTCGCGTCCGTCCGCCGAGCGACCGCGCCGGGTCTCGTGGGTGTCACGCCGCCGCAACTTCTACCCCATCGACGACTCGCCCTTCACCAACGACTTCTACATGCCCGGCTACTCGGACTACTTCGCCAGGCTGGACCAGGGGACGCGCGAATCGTTCAACCGGGAGCACCTCCTCACCAGTGACGGCATCTCCGAGGGCACACTCCGCGAGATCTATCAGCGCATCTACGCCGAGCGGTTCATCCACGGCAACACCGACCTGGTCTCGCTGTACCCGAACCGGAACGTGATCGCGGTCGCCGCCTCCGACAACGCCTGGTCGTTGAAGCTGTCCAACAGCAATCATCCGGCGGTCCTCGGGCAGGTCGACGCCGACGTAGTGGTCTGGGCGACCGGGTTCCGCACCACCGCGCCCGACTTCCTCGCGCCGATCGCGGACCGACTCGAGCGCGAGGGCGACGAGTTTCGCATCGACAGTGATTTCGCCGTGATGTGGGACGGCCCTTCGAACCGGAGCATCTTCCTCCAGAACGCGGCTCTGCGACAGCGCGGACTGGCGGACAAGAACCTCAGCCTGCTGGCCTGGCGGAGCCAGCGGATCATCGACCGCGTGCGATGTGTGCGCAGCGACGACACGGTTCCCTCGTTCATCGAATGGTCGGCGAAGCTCAGCCCGGACGAGAGCGTGGGCTGAGCCATGACACAGGTCGACTTCGCAGTCGTTGGTGGCGGAATCATCGGGTGCACGATCGCGCGGGAGCTGGCGCTCCGGGCCCCGCACGCCTCCGTGTTGGTGCTCGAACAGGACGCCGTCGGGTCCGGAGCCAGTCGCCGGTCGGCCGGGCTGCACTTCCCCCGTGGCGCGACGGAACGCGTACGCCGCATGGCCGGCTACAGCCAGGCCTACTACAGGGCCCTGCTCGACGCCGATCCGGCGTTGCCCATTCATCCGGTTCCCCTGCTGGTGGTGTCCGACCGTGCGGCTGTGGACCAGGTGGAGGCGGCCTATCTCGACGAGGCCGGACTGTCCCGCGTGGACGCGTTGCCGGACTGGCTGCCACCGCTGTCGGACGAGACGGCGGCCTGGACGGGCGAGGGCTGCCAGTACGCCGATGTCGGGGCGTTGACCCGGGCACTGGCCCGGTCCCTGCGGCCGCGGACGAGTTTCAGGGAAGGCGTCTTCGTCGCCTCCCTGGACCGGGTCGCGAGCGGGTACGAACTCGGGTTCAGCACAGGGGAGCGCGTCACAGCCGGCTCGGTCGTGCTCGCCCCCGGCCCGTGGCTGGCCGCGCCGGCCTGGCGGGAACGGCTCGCCCCCCTGGGCGCCAGGGTGAAGAAGGTCGTCGCGCTGCACATCGAAGTGCCGCCCGCGGCCGAGGACGGCGTCGTCGTCTTCCACGACGAGGACGCGTTCCTGCTCCCGCTCCACGAGCAGAGGCGCTGGCTCTTCAGCTACACCAGCCAGGTCTGGGACGTCGACCCCGACCGGCTCACCGGCAGCGTCTGCGCGGCGGACCTGGCCGACGCCCGCGAGGTGCTGTTCGCCCGCGCCCCCCGCCTGGCCGGCTCCGCCCGCAGCGGAAGGGTGTTCTGCGACGCGTACAGCGCCAACCGGGAGCCGCTGGTACGTGCTCTGGACGAGGAGGGCCGACTGGTGTTCGCGGGCGCCGCCAACGGCTCCGGCTACAGGCTCGCACCCGCCATCGCAGCAGAGGCGGCGCATCTGCTCCGCAGAGCCGTCGAGAACGTTTCCGACCAAGGGGGCCAGCAATGAACGTGAGCGTCTTCTCCGCTGAGGAACTGCACCAGGCATTCGGCATCGAGATGAGCTCCGTGGAGAAGATGAGCGCGGGAGCCGGCTGGGGCCGGGTCGCTCCGGGTGTCACCTCCGATCCGCACCAGCACGACGAGATCGAGATGTTCGTCGTCGTCGCCGGAAGCGGATGGGTGGCCTTCGACGGTCGGCGGATCCGGGTGGAGCCGGGAACGGTGTGCCAGTTCGAGCCCTTCGAGACACACGTCGTCGAGAACGACGGAGACGTCGACCTGGTCTTCTTCGACCTGTACTGGCGCGACCCGGCGCGCGCCGCCCAGGCCGCGGCGGCCGGCGGCACGCGCCGCCGGTTCCACGAGAGGCCGGTCTTCGTCTTCTCGACCCCGCCCACTCCGAACGGCGACCTCCACCTCGGCCACCTGTCCGGTCCCTACCTGGGAGCTGACGCCTACGTCCGCTTCCAGCGCATGCGGGGCGCCGAGGCATGGCACCTCACCGGGAGCGACGACTACCAGAGCTATGTGGTCGACCGCGCCCGCCGTGAGGAGCGCGAACCGGCGCGCACCGCCGAGCACTACAGTGCCGAGATCGCCGCGACGCTCCGTCTGATGGACATCGAGGTCGACCAGTACACGGTGACCAACGAGGACCCCGGCTACCGGGACGGCCTGCGCGGATACTTCTCGAAGCTGGTCGACTCGGGGGCGGTCACCGTCAGGCAGACGCCCGCCCTGGTGGACGACGGGACGGACGCCTACCTCTACGAGGTGGACGTCTCGGGCGGCTGTCCCGGATGCGGGGGCGGCACCAGCGGCAACATCTGCGAGGAGTGCGGCGAACCGAACGTCTGCGTCGACCTGGTCGACCCGCGCAGCAGCCGGTCACAGGCGCCGCCGAAGCGGCGACCTGTCGCACGCTTCGTCCTGCCCCTGCACGAGTTCGGCGGCGAGGTCGCCGACCACCACCGTCTCGGCCGGGTCCCGGCCCGGCTCCGCGAACTGGCGGACCGGGTGTTCGCGCGCCCCAGGCTCGACCTTCCCGTGACCCACCCTTCGGACTGGGGCGTCGCGCCCGCGGAGACGACGGTGGACGGGCAGGTGATCTGGGTCTGGCCCGAGATGTCCTACGGCTTTCTCCACGGCGTCGAGGCCCTCGGCGGGCGGCTGGGCCGTGACTGGCAGGCCCTGACTCCCGAGCAGGACTGGAAGTTCGTCCACTTCTTCGGCTACGACAACAGCTTCTACCACGCCGTGCTCTACCCGGCTCTCTACCGGTTGGCGTACCCGCGGTGGAATCCCGATATCGATTACCACGTCAATGAGTTCTACCTGTTGGAGGACGGCAAGTTCTCCACCAGCAGGCGCCATGCCATCTGGGGCAAGCAGATCCTGCGGCCGGAGACCGTGGACGCGGTGCGCTACTACCTGTCGCTCACGCGTCCGGAGCGGCACCGGACGAACTTCGCGCTCGAGGCGTACACGGAGACCGTGCGGCGGGTCCTGGTGGACGGCTGGCAGGGCTGGCTGAACGACCTGGGCGCACGGGTCGCCGGACAGTACGGCGGGGTCGCCCCGGACGCAGGTGTCTGGACCCCTGAGCACACGGCGTTCCTCAACGGCCTGGGAATACGGCTCGCCGCTGTCGCCGACAGCTACGGGCAGGACGGGTTCTCGCTGAACCGTGCGGCCGCCGAACTGGACGGGATCGTCGTCGACGCCCGGCGGTTCGCCGAAGCGGAGGCACGGACCGCGCTGATCGCCGGTTGGCAGGACGAGGCCCGAACGGCCGTCGCGCTGGAACTGGCCGCGGCACGACTGCTGGCCCGCGCGGCCACGCCGATCATGCCTCGCTTCGCCGCCCGGCTCGCCCGGGCGCTGGGGACGACCGACCTCTCGTCCTGGCCCTCCCAGGTCGAGCTGGTCGCGCCCGGCACCCGCATCGACCTCGAACAGCAGGCCTACTTCGAGGCCCTGCCGTCGGACTGGTCGCTCGCCGGGGGAGCCACGACATGACGGACTCCGTGATCAACCGCTTGGTGGCGGGGCCGCCGGCTCCCGGCCACCGGATCTCCTTCATCCGGCTCGGCAGTCGCAGGACACTGGACCTGACCGAACTGTACGAGCAGTCAGGCCGTGTCGCCGCCTACCTTCAAAGCCTCGGCGTCGGGTCCGGGGACCGCATCGGAATCCTGGCGGCCAACAGCCTGGAATGGGTCCTGCTGGACCTCGCCGCGCTGCGGCTCAAGGCCGTGGTCGCAGGTTTCGAGCCGGGCAAGTTCGCCGATGCCGCAGAGCTGGTGGCACGCTACGGGCTCACGGTTCTGTTCACCGACCAGGACGTGCCGGCGGACGCGCCGGCGGCTGTCCGAACGTTCGCCGAAGTCGCCGAGGCCGCGGGGCAGGCATGGCCGGAGCCGCCCGGACCCGTCGTGTACGGCCCCGAGGAGGTGACGACGATCAAGTTCACCTCCGGCAGCACCGGTGCGCCGAAGGGGCTCGGGGCCACGGTCGGCAGTATCGACGCGTCGATGCGGGCCGTGCAGGAGATCTTCGGGCACCGGAGCGGCGACAACCTCTTCGTCTTCCTGCCGCTGTCACTGCTGCAGCAGCGGTACTGGCTCTACTCCGCCCTCTGCTTCGGCCACGACGCGACCGTCACCACGTACGAGGCGGCCTTCGCCGCGCTGGGAACGGCCCGGCCGACTGTGGTGATGGGGGTACCGGCGTTCTTCGAGGCCGCCAGGCAGCAGATCGGCCAGGACGCCGCTCGTGCGGACGGCGTCACGCCGGAGGCGGCCCGCCGCGCGGCCGCGCGGCGGCTGTTCGGCGACCGGATCCGCTACCTGTGGACCGGATCGGCGCCGGCGGACCGGGAGGTGCTGCGCTACCTCACCGACGCGGGCCTTCCCGTCTACGAGGGCTACGGGCTGAACGAGACGTGCATCGTCAGCAAGAACCATCCCGGCGCCCACCGGGAGGGCAGCGTGGGCAGGGTGCTGCGGGGCAAGGAGGTGCTGTTCGACGAGGACGGCGTGATCCTGGTACGGAGCGAGCATCCGGTGAACCGGCGCTACGAGTTCGCCGAGCCCGGTGACTCCGAGCGGATGTTCGTCGCGGACGGGGTGGTGCGCACCGGCGACCTCGGTTACGTCGACGAGGACGGCTTCCTGTTCATCCAGGGACGCGCCGACGACGTCATCGTGCTCGGGAACGGCAAGAAGGTGATCGTCCGGCCGATCGAGGAGCACATGCGGACGAGCCCGGCGATCGAGGAGTGCGTGGTGTTCTGCCCCGCGCAGACGTCCCTGGTGGCGGTGGTCTCGCCTTCCTCCGACACGGCCGACCTGGAGGCGATCGCCGAACAACTGGCCCGCACCAACGCCTCGTTCGGCCGTGACGAACAGATTCGCAAGGTCGTCGTCGCGAGTCCGCGGCCCAGCATCGCCAACGGAATGCTCACCTCGCAGTTCAAGCCGAGACGACAGGCCATTTTCGCGGCCTTCCAGTCGCAGATCACGAACAACCAGGACGGTATCCATGCCCAGTGACGTCGAGACCATCGCGCGGGAGAACCTGTCGGCCGCGCTCCAGCCGCCCGCGGATCCGCACGAGATCGAACCCGACCTCGAGTTGACCGACTACGGCTTGACCTCGTTGCAGAAGGTCCTGTTCCTGACTCGGCTGTGCGAGGACCTCGCGGTCGATCTCGCCTCCCTGACCGAGCGCGACGTCGCGGAGATGCGCACGCTCCACGACGTCGTCGACACCCTGTCACGCCACGCCGGAAAGGCTTCTTGAAGTGAGCTGGGCAGAGCTGGCCGCGGCCACGCTGGAGAACGACCACGTGAGGCTGCGTCCGATCACTCCCGAGGACCGCGAGTCGATCCACGCCATCGCGATGAACCCGGTGATCTGGCGCTACTTCGTGAGCCTGGTCGAGACGGAGGAGGACTTCGAGGCCTTCTTCCAGGGCATGGTCGCCGACCACGCGGCGGGCAGGCGCGTGGTCTTCCACATCACCGACAAGACCACGGGGCGGTGCGCGGGGAGCATGAGCTTCGGCAACCTCTCCGAGGCGGACGCGCGCCTGGAGATCGGCTGGTCCTGGTTGGGCGTCGACTTCCAGGGCCGGGGCGTCAACCGCTGGGCCAAGTACCTCTTGCTCCAGCACGCCTTCGAGAACCTGGGCGCCGAGCGCGTGGAGTTCAAGACGGACCAGCTCAACGCGCAGGCCCGAAGCGGCCTGCGCAACATCGGCGCCGTGGAGGAGGGCGTCCTGCGCAGCTTCAACCCGATGCCGGACGGCAGGCGCCGGGACGCTGTCTACTACAGCGTGCTGCGCGGCGAGTGGTCGTGGCTCAAGGACGAGCTGGCCGCCAACGCGAAGGTGACCCGTCGAAGCGGAACGGTGTGAACGGCGGAGCGGGCGTCGCCCATCTGCATCTGCGCGGCAACCCCTATGAGGTCGGCCGACAGCACGGGGCAGCTCTCGCCTGTCCGCTGCGCGGCTTCGTCGACGACTCGCTCTGCCGCCTCAACCTGCTGCTGGACGAACCGGTCACGACGGCCGGGCTCGAACCGGTGCTGTCCGCGTTCGACGCGGTGATCACGGCAGAGCTGCCACGGCTGGCCGAGGAGATCACCGGACTCGCCGACGGGATCGGGATCCACCGCGACCAGGCGCTGCTGCTGCAACTGCGCCGGGAGATCCTGGGCTACCGCAAGATCCCGGCGCGCGGCGACTGCACCACCTACGCCAGGGCCGGTTCCCGTCCGGTACTGGCCCAGACGGTGGACCTCAACGGCGACCTGGACGATCAGATCAGCGTCCTGGACGTCCGGCTCACCGGTTCCCCGCGCCGGGCTTTGGTGCTCAGTTTCGCGGGCCTGCTCGGCTATCTCGGGGTCAACAGCGACGGCCTGGCCGTGGGCCTCAACCTGGTCCTCGGCGGAGACTGGAAACCCGGAGTCCCGCCGTACCTGGCCATTCGCCACGTGCTGGACTCCGCCGCCACCGTCGATGAGGCGGTCGAGTGCCTGCGCGGTCTCCCGTTGGCCAGCTCACGGTCGTTCATGCTCTGCGACGCGGGCAAAGCGGTCTGGGTGGAGGCTCTGGACGGCCGGTTCCGGTGCTTCGAAGCCCAACAGGCAGAGCACACCAACCACTTCCTCCACCCCGAGTTCGAACCCTTCGACGAGATCAACGTCTTCGCGCGGAACTCCTCACGCCGACGGCTGGAGGCGTGCCGCGCCGGTCTCGCCGCGATGGCGCCGGCCGCAGGGGTGGAGGAGCATTTCGCTCTGCTCTCGGCCCCGCCCGTCCGAGTGGCCGGAACCGGTGACATCCGGTACGAGCGCACCGTCGCCGCTGCCGTCGCCTTGCCGGGGAGCGGCCGGTTGTACATCAGGCCGGGCGACCCCGCCACGTCTGTCACCAGGGAGTTCGCCTTCGCGGACCCGGACTGCCGCACTCCCGGCATTCCCCGAGCGGGCGCAGACAGTGCGGGTTGAGGCCGAGACGCCGAGATCCCGGTCCCTGCTCGGCGGACCCGGGCGAGGACCGCGCCCTGATCCTTTGGAACTTCCGGGAGGGAGCCCGTCATGAAAGAAGGTACTGCCATCAGCGTTGCCGGGACCGACGCCGGGATCGACGTCGACGACCTCTCCAGCCTGCTGATGATCAGGCACTTCGAGCAGGCCGTGCTGGACCTGTTCGCGCGCGGGCTGCTCAACGGCACCACGCACACCTGCCTCGGTCAGGAGTACGTGCCGGTGGCCCTGGGGCCGCTGCTGGCCCCGGACGACTTCGTGTTCAGCAACCACCGCGGCCACGGACACTATCTGGCCCGCTTCGACGACCCCGAGGGCCTGCTGGCCGAGATGACCGGCCGCGAGGGCGCCGTCTGTTCGGGCGTCGGCGGCAGCCAGCACATCTTCCGGGACACCTACCTGTCCACCGGGGTGCAGGGCGAGAGCCTGCCGGTGGCCGTGGGCACGGCCTTGTGGTTCCAGCGGACCGGCCGTTCCGGCATCGCCGTGGCCTGCATCGGCGACGGCACCTGGGGCGAGGGCGCCGTCTACGAGGCGTTGAACCTGGCCGCGCTGTGGCGGCTGCCGCTGCTGGTGGTCGTCGAGAACAACGGCATCGCGCAGACCACGCCGACCGCGCGCGCCATGGCCGGCGACATCGCCGGGCGGGCCGCGGCGTTCGGAATCGCCCATGTGCCCGTGACCGGCAGCGACGTCGCCGCGATCCGCGCGCGCCTGGCACCGGTGGTCGAACGGACGCGCACCGGCGGCGGGCCGGCCGTCGTGGAGTTCGCGACCCACCGCCTCGGCCCGCACAGCAAGGGCGACGACACACGCTCCGCCGCCGAGGTCGCCGCCGAGCGGGAGCACGACTGGCACGACGCCTATCGGCGCCTGGACCCCGGCCTGTTCGCCGAGGTCGAGGACGAGCAGCGGACGCGGATCGCCGAGGCCGTGGACCGGGTCCTGGCCCGTCCGGCCTCGGTGTGGGAGAGGGGCTGAGCCGTGGAACGTGTCGCCGAGAACCTGAACCGGGCCCTGCACGCGGCCTTCGCCGCCGACCCCGGCCTGTTCCTGCTGGGGGAGGACGTCGCCGATCCGTACGGCGGCGCCTTCAAGATCACCAAAGGGCTGTCGTCGGGCTACCCCGACCGGGTCCTGAGCACGCCCATCAGCGAGCAGTCGCTGGTGGGGGTGGCCAACGGGCTGGCGCTGTCCGGCGGGTGTGCCATCGTCGAGATCATGTTCGGCGACTTCGCCACCCTGGCCTTCGACCAGATCGTCAACTTCGCGGCCAAATCGGTCGCGATGTACGGCCGCCGCGTCGAGGTCCCGGTGATCGTGCGCTGCCCCACGGGCGGGCGGCGCGGGTACGGCCCGACCCACAGCCAGAGCCTGCAGAAGCACTTCATCGGCGTGCCGCACCTGTCGGTGCACGAGATCTCGCCGTTCCACGACAGTACGGCACTGCTGGCCCGCCTGCTCGCCGACGGCGAGCCGGCCGTCCTGTTCGAGGACAAGGTGCTCTACACGCAGCCGATGCACGAGCCGGGGACGGACGGGCCGTTCGTCGCCGATTTCCCGTTCGGAGCCGGCGGCCCGGCACGGCTGCGGGCGACGGACGGCGACGACGCGGCCGACTGCGTGATCGTCGTGCCCGGCGGTGTGGCCCGGCGGGCGCTGGCGGCGGCCGGGACGCTGTTCGCCGAGCACGAGATCACCTGCGAGGTCATCGTTCCGACCCAGTTGTACCCGTTCGACGTGGAGCCGCTGCTGCCCGCCCTGGCCGGCGCCGAGGTCGTGTGCCTGGTCGAGGACTGCGCCGCCGGCGGCACCTGGGGTTCGGAGGTCGCCACGCGCGTCTACGAGCGGCTGTGGGACCGGTTGCGGCGTCCCGTCGTGCTGTGCAGCGCCGAGGCCGAGGTGATCCCGACCGCCGCACACCTGGAACAGACCGTGCTGCCCCAAGCTTCCGACATCCACCGCGCCATCCGGGAGGCGTTGCATGCGTGAACTGCTGCTGCCGAAGTTCAACAACAACGACGAGGGCTGCGTCCTGGTCGGCTGGACGGTCGACGACGGCGCCGCGGTGTCCGCGGACGCGGTCGTCGCCGAGGTCGAGACCGCGAAGGCCCTGGAGGAACTCGTCGCGGACGCGGACGGCGTCCTCCACCGGCTCGTCGAGGCCGGAGCGCACTGCGCGTTCGGGCGGCCCGTGGGGCTGCTGTTCGACAGCCGCCAGGAACGGGACGACTACCTGGCGAGCCCGGCGGCCGCCGCCGTGACCACCGCACCCGAGGGTCAGGGCCAGGGCGAGGACCACGACGGCGGCCCGGACCCGGTCCTCAGCGACGCCGCGCGCACCCTCGCCCAGGATCACGGCATCCGGACCGAGCAGCTGCGCGCGCTCGGCAAGCGGGTGGTGAAGGCCTCCGACGTCCAGCGGCTCATCGACCAGGGGCTCACGGACCAAGGGGCGGCGGCCGTTGCGGCTGGGGCGTCCGCGGCGTCCGAGGACGCCGCCGTCGTCCGCCTCAGTGCGCGCCAACGCGCGGTGGCCGCCGTCGTCAGCGAGGCGCACCGCACCATCCCGGCCGCCTTCGCCGCGATCGCGGTCGACCTGACAGCGTTCCGCGCCGCCCGCGGCGGCGCCCCGTACGGCCTGGTCGAGCTGCTGGTCAAGGCCATTGCCGCCCGCCACGCCGACTTCCCGCTGTTCTTCGCCACGCCCGGTGCGGACCACACCCTCACCCTCGCGCCGGCCGCCAACGTGGGGGTCACCGTCGACGTCGGGACCGGGCTGTTCATCCCGGTGCTCAAGGACGCCGCCCGCCGTCCGATCGGCGACCTGACCGACGACCTCATGGACTTCCGGGTCAGCGCCCTGCGGCAGAACTTCCGCGAGGACGCGTTCGCCGACGAGGCGATCACCCTCTCGCTGCACAACGAACCGGACATCATCCTGGCCGCGCCGATCGTCCATCCGGGCCGCACCTGCGTCGTGACCCTGTGCGCCGAGCGGAGCGAAGTCGCCCTGGCCGAGGACGGCACGCCGTTCACCCGGCCGGTCACCACGGTCGCCGTCACCTACGACCACCGCTATCTCAACGGCCGCGACGCGGTCCGCTTCCTCACCGCGGTGAAGCAGGACCTGGAGACCGCCGACGCCATCGCCCGGCTGGCGGGCTGACGGGAGGACGACGGGGCCGGGACCACAGGACGGTGCTGGGACCGGCGGACCGTTCGACGTGAACTCCCGCTCGGCGCGGGCCGGCCACTCGGCCGACAGCCGAAAGCCGACAGCCGAGTCGAAATCCGGCAGCCGGCACTTCGGCGGGCCGGCACTTCGGCGGGCCGGCCCCGGCGCGGGCACGGCGAAGCCGCACCCTCGCCGGGCGACCGCGGCGGCACGGGGAGGACCGGGGTCAGACCGTGCGCGGGACGGGCGCGTCGGCGCCGCACGCGTCTTGCAGTCGCTTGAGATAGGTCAGGCCGGTCATGACCTCGTCCGTGGGCAGTCCGAAGTCGATGAGACACGCGATCTCGTCCGCGCCGAGTTCCGCGAGCCGCGCCACGACCTGCTCGCCCTTGTCGACCGAGCCGAGCAGGCCGACGTCGTCGAAGTAGTGCTCGAAGGCCCGCTCGACGAGCATGTCGATCTCGTCCGGCTCCAGGTCTCCGGTGCTGAGGTCCGATGCCAGGATGAGCCCGAGCGAGCTGCGCATGTAGTCGCTCAGCGACGGCCGGACCAGCTCTCGGACCCTGTCGGTGTCCTCGCCGAGATACGTGTGCACCATGACCGCGACATGGCCGGGCCAGCCGGCGTCGGCCGCGGCCTTCCGGTACTCGGCGATGTTGTGCGCCAGTTGTTCGGGACTCTGGCCGAGCAGATGGGTGAGGAGCCCGGCGCCGATCCGGCCGGCGCTCCGGAAGGTCTCGACGTCGCCGACACTGGCGACCCAGATCGGCAGGTCGCTCTGGACCGGCGGCGGGAACGACCGCACCCGCACCGGGTTCCCCGCGCCGTCGGTGACCTCGATCGCCTCGCCGCGCCACAGGGCACGCACCTGCTCGATCCGCTCGTACATCTCCGCCCGGCGGTTCGTGTAGGCGGCCGGGTTCAGGGCGAAGTCGACGGCGTGCCAACCGGAGGCGAAGGACACCCCGACGCGGCCCCGGGAGATGTTGTCCACCACAGACCACTCCTCGGCGATCCGCAGCGCGTGGTGCAACGGTGCCACGACGCTGCCCGCCCGGATCTTGACACGCTCCGTCGTCGCGGCGATCGCCGCACTGGTCACCGAGGGGTTCGGATAGGTCCCGCCGAAGGGGTGGAAATGGCGTTCCGGGGTCCACACCGCCGCGAAGCCGTTCTCGTCGGCGAAGCGGGCGCCTTCGAGCAGCAACCGGTACCGGTCGGCCTCGGCGCTTCCGCTGTCGTTGGCGAAATAGAAGAGGCTGAGATCCATTGTGCGTTCTCCCCACCGGATACGGGTTCGGAATCGGAGGCGGGTGGCGAACATCGGTCAATGAATGCGCCCGCTCCTGATTCATAGCACCCGCGTTCTTCGCGGACACCCTCACCGTGGACGGCGAGGGAAAACGGCCGGCGGAAAGTTGTCTCGCCGGCGAGACAAGCGCACGATGGACGCGTCCTTCGGGAAATCAGGTTTCGTTCACACAGGAGAGCCGTGACCACGTGTCCGGACACGGGTCGGACATGCGGCCTGCCGGCCTGCGGGAGCCGGCCGATGACGTGCGAGAGGTGGCCAGGTGACGGTCGACAGTGGGTTCCGCAACCGCATGGACGAGCTGGTGGTCGGCAAGGTCCGGGAGCTTCTGGGAAAGCCGGACATCGGCATCGGCGACGACTTCCTGGCCGTCGGCGGCAACTCCATCATCGCCGTCCGTCTCGGCCAGGCCCTCCGCCAGGAACTCGGGATATCCCGGATCACGGGCGTCATCCTCAAGAACCCGTTGCTCAGCGACCTCAGCGACGTGCTGAGCGAACTGGTCGGCGAGGCGTCCTGACCATGCCGTGACGGTGGCGCCCGGGCGGTGTCCCGGATGCGACGCCGCCGTGACGCGACCGACGGCGCGCGCGGCTACGGGACGGAACGCGGATCCGCCGCTACTCCGGCGACCGGGTTCTGTGGTTCGATTCCTGGTGCCGGGTAAGTCGCATCGGCATCGGGAGACCGATACGGAAAACCCGTCCGGCAAGATCCTCGGTCAATGGCGCTTCGACCTCTTCTGGAAATCGGTGTCATTCCGTTCCAGCCCATTGGATGTCGTCGCGGGCTCGCGTGGCTGATTTTCTCCGGACTTGACAGATCGCTGGGAGTTCCTTCGTGCCCGGAATGCCGTACCACAATGTTCAGGTCATGCCGGATCCAGACGGTGATGCCTCGGCCGGAGGATATGTCCGAACGGTCGCCGCGTCGTCGGCGCGGCGACGGATGCATTCCTCCTGGGGCCCGCGACCGGATGACACCGCCGGTATCTCCCAGACCGTGCTGAGCGTCGGCGGCGCGCGGGACCTGGCGGGGCGGTCCCGGACCGTCGAGAGCGGCGCCCGGCCGGTGCCGCGGCGCGGGGGCACCTCGTGACGGCGGCCGGAACCCGGCCGCGGACCGGGTTCCTGTTCCCAGGACAGAGTTCTGAATACGTCGGCATGGGCGTCGAACTCCATCGCGCGCACCCGTTGTTCCGCGCGGGCATCGACCGGCACGCCGAACAGTTCCGCCGGCTCACCGGCGTCGGTCCGCTCGACGTGTTCGCCGACCCGGCCGCCCAGACCCGGGCCGAGCTGCTCCAGCCCGCGGTCTTTCTGCTGCAGGTCGCGTTGGCGGAGTTCTGGACCTCGTGCGGGGTGCCACCGGACGCGGTGGTCGGCCACAGCCTCGGCGAATACGCCGCCGCCTGCGTGGCGGGGGTGTTCGGCGTCGAGGAAGGGCTCGAACTCGTCAGCGCCCGCGGCCGGGCCTTCGCGGCCGTGCCCGGCGCCGGCCGGATGGTCGCCGTGGGCGGTCCCGACCCGGCGGAGCTGGAACACCTGGTCGGGGCACACGGCGGCGCGGCGTCGGTGGCCGCGTACAACGCCCCGGAGCGGATCGTGGTCTCGGGGACCGACACGGCGATGGGGGAGCTGGCGGCGGCGTTCGAGCGGCGGGGCTGGCTGACGATCCCGCTGGAGACCACCCACGCCTTCCACTCGACGCTGGTCGCCCCGGCCGTCCCGGCGCTGCTCGCGGCGGCGGGCCGGGTCCGGCACCGGACCCCGGCCGTGCCGCTGGCGCTGAACCTCACCGGCGGCTGGGCCGCGGACGGGGAGCCCGGCGCGGAGTACTGGGGCCGGCAGCTCACCTCACCGGTCAGGTTCGCGGCGGGAGTCCGGACGCTGAGGGACGGCGGCTGCACGGTCTTCGTGGAGGTGGGGTCCGGTCGAACGCTGACCACGGCCGGCCGGGCGCAGAGCGACGGGGGTGAGCTGTGGCTGGCGGGCCTGTCGCCCCGGACCCCGGATTCGGCGACGGTCCTGGAGCATCTGACTCGGTTGGAGGAGGCGGGGATTCCGGTCGACTGGGTGAGGTACCACGCGCCGTTCCGCGCGACGGGGCGGACGGCGGGCGACCGGCCGGGAGCGGATCGTCCGGCTCCGGCGCCGTCCACCGAGCTGCCGTTCCGGTTCGAGCGGATCGTGATCCACGAGCCGGCGAGCGCCGCGGGGTCCGGAGTCGCGGCGGTCCGGCACCGGGTGGGCGGGACGGCGCGAGAGGTGGTCGACGTCTCGGTCGTCGACGACGCCGGCCGGCCGGTCGTCGAGGTCTTCGGGCTCGAACTCGGGGCGCGGACCGGTGCGGAGGAGGCGGGCGGGCCGGACCGGTGCTCGCCCCAGGAGGCGGAGCGGCTGTTGGCCTCGCTCGACACGCTGACCGAGGACCAGTTGCACGCCCTGCTGCCTCTGTGGGCCGCCCCAGATGCTTCCACCCCCGTCGGATCGACCGAGGAGTGACACTCATGACTGACTACGACCTCCGGAAGAAGCTGGAGGCGGCGCTTCGGGCACGGGCCGGACAGTCGCGCACCGAGCATCCGCTCTCCTACGCGCAGAGCTCGATGCTGACGCTGCATCGGATGGACCCGGACAGCGCGTCCTACAACGTCGCCCTCACCGCCCGGTTCACCGGCGGATTCGACGCCGCCGCGTTCCACGGCGCCGTGCAGTCGCTGGTCGGGCGGCACGCGGCGCTGCGCACCACCTTCAGCCGGGTGGGCGGCGACGACCGGGACGGCACCGCCGGCCGGCAGACCGTCCACGGCTGGCTCGAACCCGATTTCGCCGAACTGGATGCCCGCCAGTGGACCGAGGAAGAACTTCGCGAGGCGGTGCGATCCGCCTACCGCGAGCCGTTCGACCTCGTGACCGGGCCTCCCCTTCGCGCCCGGGCCTACCTGGTGGCGCCTGGAGAAGCGGTCGTTCTGCTGGCCGCCCACCATGCGGTGTGCGACTTCTGGTCGCTCGGCACCATGCTGGCCGAACTCGAGCAGCTGTACGTCGCCGAGACCGAACGGCGCCCGGCGCGGCTGCCCGGGCGCAACAGTCCGTACAGCGACTTCGTCGCGTACCAGCGTGAGCTGATCGCCGGCGAACGGGGCGGCCGGGCCCGCACCTACTGGCACACCCAGCTCTCCGGTGACCTGGAACCGGCCGAATGGCCCCGGTTCGATCTGGACCCGGCGGACGCCGGTGGCGGCGGCTCGCTCATGTTCCCCATCCCCGCGGAACTCGCCGCCGACGTGTTCGCGCTGGCCAAGGCGGAAGCGGTCACGCCCTACGTCGTACTCCTGACGGCCTTCCAGGTCCTCGTCGGCCGCTACACCGGCCGGCGTGACGTGCTCGTCGGGAGCCCGTTCGCCGGCCGCACCGACCCGGAGCTGGCCGAATGCGTCGGGAACTTCGTCAACTCCGTCGTGCTGCGCGCGGACCTGAGCGACGCGGTCTCGTTCCGCGAGCAGCTCGGCCGGACGCGCCGCACCGTCGCCGAGGCGTTCGAGCACCAGGACTATCCGTTCGAGCTGCTCGTCAGCGAGCTGGCGCCGCGCCGGGTGGACGGCCGCAACCCGATCTTCCAGGCGATGTTCATCTACCAGAAGTCCGGTCGGCATCCGGCGCACGCCGCTCTCCACACGGCCGAGGAGGGCGCGGCCCCGGTCGCCTGGGGCGGACTGTCCGCGGCGCCGTTCCCGCTGGCCAAGCAGGACGACCAGCTCGAACTCACGCTGGAGGTCGTCCACGACGGCGACCGGCTCGTCGGACTGCTCAAGTACCGCAAGTCCGTCTTCTCCGCGGCCGCGGCCGGCCGGGCCGCCGAGCACTACGCGACGCTGCTGCGGGCCGCGGTCGCCGACCCGGACCGCAGTGTGGCGGATCTGCCGGTGTTGGCCGACGCCGGGCACGGCGTCGACCGGCACCCCGCGCCGGTGTCCGTCGCGCCGGAGGACAGCTTGGCGGCCCGCTTCCGGCGGGCCGCGGAGCAGCACGCCGATCGAACGGCGGTGCGCTGCGACGGAGACCGGCTCACGTACGCCGAGCTCGACGAGCTGGCCGGGCGCTGGACGGCCCGGCTGCGGGCCGAGGGCGTGGGGCCGGGCAGCCGGGTCGCCCTCCTGCTGGAGCCCTCCCTCGACACGGTGGCCGCGATCGTCGCGGTCCAGCGGGCCCGGGCGGCCTACGTGGTCCTGGACCCGTCCGATCCCGCGGCATGGTCCCGGACGGTGCTCGACGACAGCGGAGCGCGCGTGGTGCTCACCCAGCCGGACCTGGCCGGTCTGCTGGACGGCGCCGCGGTGCCGGTCCTGGTCATGCCGGAGACCGAGCTGCCACCGGCCGGCGAGCCCGGCGATCTGCCGCGAGCCGGCGACGTGGCCCACACCGTCTACACCCCCGGCTCGACCGGGACGCCCCAGGGGTTCGACGTCGAGCACGGCGACGTCCTGACGCTGCTGGAGTCGATGCGTGCGCACGTCGCCGTCGACGAGACCGCGGTCGGGGCGTTCTTCCACCCGGCCGGTTCCGAGCTGTCGCTGTGGGGCACCTTGCTGGCCGGGGCGTGCCTGGTCGTCGTGCCGTCGGGGGCGGCCCGAACGCCTGACCTCCTGCACACGCTGCTCGTCGAGGAACGGGTCACCCACCTCGTACAGACCCCCGCCGCCCTGGACGGCCTGTCCGCCGCGGTCCGGCGGACCGGGGCCCGGCAGCCGTCGCTCAGGCACGTCTTCTCGTCGGGCGGCCCCCTGCCCGCGCCCCTCGCCCGGACCGTCCGCGAGTGGTGCGGGACGCTGTGGAACACGTACGGCCCGGCCGAGACCACGGTCTGGGCCACCGCGCAGCCCGTCGGGCCCGAAGACTGCGCGGGAACCAACGTGCCGGTCGGGCTCCCGCTGGCGAACGCCCGGGTGTACGTCCTCGACGAGCGCGGGCGGCCCGTGCCGCCGGAGTTCACCGGCGAACTGCACATCGGCGGACAGTGCGTCGGCCGGGGTCCCGTCGTCCCGTCGCAGCCGACGGAGGAACGCTTCCTCGACAGCCCGCTCGATCCGCAGGGCCGGCTGTACCGCACCGGCGATCTGGCACGCGTCGACGCCCGGGGGCGACTGGAGATCCTGGGACGTGCCGACGACCAGGTGACGATCAGTGGGTTCCGGGTCGGACTGGAAGGCGTGGAGGCCCGACTGGACGAGGTGCCCGGTGTCGGCAGGTCGACGGCATTGGTCGTCGGCGCGGGCGCCGACGACAGCCGCCTCGTCGCCTGCGTGATTCCCGAGCCGGGGCGCAACCTGACGGAAAGCGCCCTGAGGGAGGAGTTGCGTGCCACGCTGCCGCCTCATCTGGTGCCCACCGCGATCGGGTTCTTCGACGCGTTCCCGCTCGACGCCGGTCAGAAGGTCGACCGCGCGCGACTGGCCGAGCAGTTCGCGAGCATGGCCGCTCGAACCGGCGTCGCCGTGGCGCCGAGCGACCACGAGCGCCGGGTGGCGGCCGTCTGGCAGCAGGTGCTGCAACGCCAGGACATCGGCCGCGAGGACAACTTCTTCGATCTCGGCGGCAACTCCATGCTGCTGCTGCAGGTCTACGAACTGCTCGACGGCGACACCGCGGACCCGCCGTTGAAGGGGTCCGAGATGTTCCGCTATCCGACCGTGGCCACTTTGGCCGCGCGCCTCGGCGGGGCCGGCGCCGCGTCCGCCGCCACCGGCGGAGGCGGGGGCCGCGACCGGGACCGGACATCCAGCCGACGCAGCCGGCTGGCGGACGACACGGTCCGCGGCGCGCGCCTGCGGGCCCGGGAACGGGGAGGCAGGAATGCCTGACGCCGACGAGAGCGACGTGACGGTCCGGCCGAACGACGTGGCCGTGATCGGGATGTGCGGCCGGTTTCCCGGCGCCCCCGACCTGGACGCCTTCTGGAACCGGCTGCGGGCCGGGGACGACATGCTGACCACCTACACCGACGACGAACTCGTCGCGGCCGGTGTGCCCGAGCGGGTGCTCCGGGATCCGCACTACGTCCGCCGAGCGGCCACCCTGCCCGACGCCTTCGACTTCGACCCCGAGTTCTTCGGCTATACCCGGCGCGAGGCGAAGCTGATCGATCCTCAGCAGCGGCTCATGCTGGAGGTCGCGTGGGAACTGCTCGACACCATCGGCTACTCCGGCGGGGCCGACGATCAGGCGGTCGGGGTGTTCGCCGGCGCGGCGATGAACACGTATCTGACGAACGTCGTGGCCCGGTCCTGCGACCTGCTGACCTACGACGGCATCGAGGTCATGGTCGCCAACGACAAGGACTATCTGACCACGCGGATCTCCTACAAGCTGGGCCTGACGGGGCCGAGCGTCAACGTGCAGACCGCCTGTTCGACATCGCTGGTCGCGGTGCACGTGGCCGCGCAGAGCCTGATCGCGGGGGAATGCGACATCGCGCTGGCCGGCGGCGTCTCGGTGATCGCCAACGCGTATCCGGGCTATGTGCACGGCGAGGGGATGATGTTCTCCCCGGACGGCCGGTGCCGTCCCTTCGACGCGGACGCCGTCGGCACCACGTTCGGCGACGGCGTCGGCCTGGTGGCCCTGAAGCGGCTGGCCGAGGCGATCGAGGACGGCGACCGGGTCCTGGCCGTGCTGAAGGGCTCGGCGATCAACAACGACGGGTCCGGCAAGATCGGCTACACCGCCCCGAGCGTCGAAGGGCAGCGGGCGGTGATCAGCGAGGCGCACGCGGTCGCCGGGGTGGACAGCGACACCATCACCTACGTCGAGGCGCACGGGACCGCGACCGCACTGGGCGACCCCATCGAGTTCACCGCTCTCAGCGAGGCCTTCGTCGGCGGCGGCGCCCGGCCCGGGCAGTGCGCGCTGGGCTCGTGCAAGGCGAACGTCGGGCACCTGGCCGCCGCCGCCGGGATCACCGGGTTCATCAAGACGGTGCTGGCCCTGTGGCACCGCGAGATACCCGGCCACCCGACCTTCACCCGGCCCAACCCCCGGATCGAGCTGGGCGGCAGCCCGTTCCACATCAATACGCGGCCCCTGGCCTGGCAGCCGGGCCCGACCCCGCGGCGGGCCGCGGTCAGCTCGTTCGGCATCGGCGGCACCAATGCGCACGTCGTGCTGGAGGAGGCGCCACCGCTGCCCGCGCGGCCGACGCCGGACGCCGGTCCGCGGCTGCTCGCGGTGAGCGCCAGGAGCGACCGGGCGCTGCGCGACCTGGCCGGCCGGCTGGCCGACGCGCTGGCGCGGCCGGACGCCCCCGACCTCGCCGACGCCGAGTACACGCTGCGGGTCGGCCGGCGCGGGTTCGCGCATCGCCGCGCGGTCGTCGCGGACGACCACGCCACCGCCGTGGCCGGACTGCGGGCGGTCGCCGCGGGGGACGCGGCCGCGCCGACGGCGGAGACCGCCCCGGCCGTGTCGTTCCTGTTCGGCGAGGTCCCGGTCGAGGACTTCCGGGTGCTCGCCGAGCGGGTGCCGGCCGTGGCCGACATCGCGCGGCGGTCCGCCGACAACGCCCCGATCAGCGCGCAGAGTCCGCCGGCCGCGCGGGTGACCGCCGCACTGGCGCTCGCGACGCTGTGGGCCGAATCCGGCGCACGGCCCGACGCGGTCGGCGGCGCGGGTGCCGGTGAAGTCCTCGCGGCCTGCTTCAGCGGCGTCCTCGACGAGACCGAGGCGCTGGCCCTGCTGTCCTGGCGGGCCGGGCTGCTCGACGGCCCGCCGCAGGTGCGCCCGCGGGTCCCGCGCGTCCCGGTCCTGTCGGCCGTCGTGGGCGGCGAGCTGCCCGAGCCGCGAGCCCTCGACCCGCTGCACTGGACCCGGGACGTGTGGGAGGGCGGCCGGCTCGCCGAGGCCTTCGGGGGCCGGACCGCGGACGGGGCGACGGTGGTCGCCATCGGAACGACGGCCGAACCGCTGCCGGGGGACTGCGGCCCGGACGGCGGCTCTGCGGCGTCGCCGGTGGCGAGGCTGCTCCACGACGCGGCCCGGCTGTGGAGCGCGGGTGTGCCGGTGGACTGGTCGGACTGGTCCGGCCGGGAGCCCCGCCGGGTCCCGCTGCCGGCGCATCCGCTGTACCGCAGCAGGCTGCGGCTGGACGAACCGGACCAGGCGCCGCCGACGGCCCCCGTCGGCCCGCCGCGCGGCGAGGAGCTGAAGCGGCTGCTGGCGAAGCTGTGGACCGAGGTGCTGCGCACCGAGGTCGACCGCTACGACCTGAGCATCTTCGACATCGACGACGACTCCGTGCTCGCCGTGCGGCTCGCCCGCCGGATCGGGACGGAACTCGGCGTCCACCTGCCGACGATCGATCTGCTGAAGAACCCGACGATCGACCGCCTCGCGGCGCACCTGTCCCGGGTCGGCTGACGTGAACCACGAGGAGAACACCGTGGAGCCACTGCTCCCAGAGGTCGTCGCGATGGTCGGCGGCTACTTCGACATCCGGCCGGACGCGCTGGACCTGGGCGTCTCGTTCGCCGAACTCGGCGCGGACTCGATGGCGCTGCTCGGCATGCTGCGGCTGGTCGAGGAACGCTTCGGCCGCAAGGTCTCGCTCCGGCAATTGCTGGGCGACATACGGACGCCTGCCGCGCTGGCGGCGCACCTGGCGGCGAACACGCCGGCCAGGACGCCGCCGGAGGCCGCGGCGGCCCCGGCCACCGCAGCCGTGATCGCCGCGGCCGTCGACGTGCCGCAGCCCCTCGCACCCGCGCCGCTGACGCCGGCTTCGGCCGGCGCCGCGCCGTCGCCCGGAACCACGACGCCCGTCGAGCGGCTGATCACCGAACAGCTCGCCGTCATGCGCAGCCAGCTCGCACTGCTGGCGGGCGGCGCCGCCTCGGGCGCCGGACCGGCCGCCGTCGCACCGGCGCCCGCCGCCCGTCCGGCGGGACGGCCGGCCTCATCGCGGCCGGCCGCCCCGCTCGCACCCGGTGCGCGCGGCGGAGCCGGCCTCGTGGAGTCGCGGGAACGCGCCCGGTATCTCAAGGTCCTGGCCGAGCGGTTCGGCAGCAGGACGAAGGGCTCGAAGGAGTTCGCCCAGCGGTTCCGCCCGCTGATCGCCGACAGCCGCTCGTCCATCGGCTTCCGGCCGACGACCAAGGAGATGCTGTACCCGATCGTCGCCGACCGCGGGCAAGGCGCGCGGCTGTGGGACATCGACGGCAACGAGTACGTCGACCTCACCCTGGGCTGGGGCGTCCATCTCCTCGGGCACAACCCGCCCGCCGTCATGGCGGCCCTGCGCGAGCGGCTGGACCTCGGCTTCGTCATCGCCTCGCGCACCGAGGTGGTCGAGGAGGTCGCCGCCGGCCTGATCGAACTCACCGGCATGGAGCGGGTCGCCTTCCTGAACACCGGCACCGAAGCGGTCATGACCGCCCTGCGCATCGCCCGCACCGCGACCGGCCGCGACGACGTCGTGGTCTTCTCCACCGCCTACCACGGACACGCGGACAGCGTGCTCGCCGCGGCCTCCGCCGAGAACGGCGTGCGGATCACCCGGCCGATCACCTCGGGCATCCCGGCACGCGCGGTGGAGAACGTGCACGTGCTCGAATTCGGTTCGGAGGACGCGCTGGAGTTCATCGACCGGCACGGTCCGCGGCTCGCCGCGGTGATGACCGAGCCGGTGACCCTGCGCACCCCCGGGGTGCAGAACCCCAAGTTCCTGCGCCGGGTCCGGGAGATCACCCGGCGGCACGGCACGAAGCTGATCTTCGACGAGATGGTGACCGGCTTCCGCTGCCACCCGGCCGGTGTCCAGGGGCTCTACGGCATCGAGGCCGACCTGGCCACGTACGGCAAGATCATCGGCGGCGGCATGCCGATCGGCGTGATCGCCGGCCGGGGCGGGATCATGGACACGATCGACGGCGGCGTGTGGCACTTCGGCGACGACTCCCGCCCGACCGCGGAGTCCACCTTCTTCGCCGGCACGTTCAGCCAGCATCCGATGACCATGGTGGCGGCCCGGGCGGTTCTGGACCACCTTCGCCGTGAGGGCCCGGCCCTGCAGCGGGACCTCGATCGCAAGACCGAGGTGTTCGTCGACCGGCTGAACGCCGACTTCCACGAGCTCGACGTGCCGATCGAGGTCCGCCGGTTCTCGTCGTTCTTCCGGTTCGAGCACGAACAGAACATGGACCCCCTCTACCTCAACCTGCTCGACCGCGGCGTGTTCGTCTGGGAGCTGCGCAACTTCTTCCTGTCCACGGCGCACGAGCAGGCCGATCTCGACCACGTCCGGGCAGCGGTCCGCGACTCCATCACCGAGCTGAGGGAGCACGGTGTGCTCGGCCCCGGCCGGGCGGCCCCGGCCGGGGCCGTGATGGCGCCGCCCGCGCCGCGCAGCACCCTCGCGCAGCGGCAGCAGGCGGCACTGGACGAGGGCGGCGTGCCGGCGTACCAGATGTCCGTCGGCTTCTGGCTGGACGGTCGGCTGGACCCGGACGCGCTGCGCGGCGCCGTGCGGGGCCTGGTCGCGCGGCACGAGGCCTTGCGGACCACGCTCGCCGCCGACGGCGTCACTCTCGTCGTGCATCCCGCCGCGGAGACGGCGCTGGACGAGGTCCTGACCGAACACGTCTGCCCGGACGACGACGACCTCGACCGGTTCCGGCAGTCCTGGGCCGAGCAGCGGCTCGACCTCGCGGCCGGGCCGGTGTTCCGCGCCGCGATCGTGCGGACCGCTCCGGAGCGGCATCTGCTGCTGATCTCCGGGGCGCACGCCGCGGTGGACGGCTGGTCGTTCGGCGTCCTGGTCGGCGACCTCGTCGCGCTGTACAACGCCGGCTGTCAGGATGTCAGGCCCCTGCTGCCGCCCGCGGCGCAGTTCCGGGACTACATCGCGTGGCACGAGCGGGTCGTCGGCGGCCCCGACGCCGCCGAGCACCGGGACCACTGGCGCACCCTGCTCCAGGGCGCGGCGGCTCCGAAGCTACCCGAGTCCGGAACGTCCGGGCCCTTCCCCCACCGGGCGGTGCGGCACAGCCTCCGGCTCGACTCCGAGTTCTGCGACCGGATGCGCGACACCGCCCGGGAGCAGGGCGCGACGGCGTTCGCCTACCTGGTCGCGGCCTGGGGCGCCGTGCTGCACCAGGCGACGGGCCAGGACGACATCGTCGTCCCGGTCCTGACCGCCCGCCGCCCGCCGGAGCTGGACCAGGTGGTCGGGTACTGCTCGAACCTGCTGCCGCTGCGTCTGCGCCGGACGGCGGACGTCCTGGCCGCGGACTACGTGGCCGACGTCATGGAACACCTCGTGACCGGGCTCGAGAGCCAGGACCACCCCTTCGCCGACCTGATCGGGGAACTCGCGCCCGGCGCCGGCCTGCGCGCCGACCTGCTCGCGACGTCCATCTCGTTCTACCGCCGCGTGGCGGCGCCCCCGATGGACGGGCTCACGGTGTCGGAGGCCGACCCGCTGCCGATCACTCACACCGGCCACCCCCTGGCGCTGAACATCGTCGAGGGCGCGGACGGCTTCCGGTGCGACTTCGAGATCGCGCGGGACGTCGTCGCCCCCGATCTCGCCGCCGGCATCGCGCGCCGCTACCAGAACCTGCTCACCGGCCTGGTCGCGCACGGCGAGCGCCCACTGGCCCAGCTGGACCGGCCCGCTCCATGACGACCTCTGAGCACCACCTCGGACACGACCACATCAGCCTCGGACACACGGGAGCCGCAAGATCATGATCACGGCAGGCCTGAAACTCACGCAGAGCGGCGGCATCGCGATCCTCGACGAGGACCGTCTGGTGTTCAACGTCGAGATGCAGAAGATCGCCAACGGCGCCCGCTACAGCAACGTCGACGAACTCGACGACCTGGTCGGCGTCATGGACAAGTTCGGCCTCAAGGTCGGCGACGTCGGCACCTGGGCGTTGGACGGCTGGGACGGCGCCGCGGGCGGCCACGTCGAGGTGCTCGCCGGCGGCATCCGGACCGAGGTCCTGGTCGCCCCCTACCGGGAGACCGAGCTGGTGCCCGACCCGGGGCTGCCGGGCCACCGCGGCCGGATCGAGATCGGCGGCCAGGCGCTGGACTACGACAGCTACGTCCACGTCGCCGGCCACCTGGCCTCGGCCTACTGCACCAGCCCGTTCGCGCGCCGCGGCGAGCCGTCGATGGTGCTGGTCTGGGACGGCGGCTGCTTCCCGCGACTGTACTGCGTGGACGCCGACGGCCGGATCGAGCCCGGCGGCGAGGCGTTCCCGCTCATCGGCCACACCTACGCGATGACCTCGCAGTACTGGGGCCCGTTCAAGCGGCAGAACAAGTCGAAGAACGTCGACGACCTCTCCGTGGCCGGGAAGATGATGGCGTACATCGCCCTGGGCACCCCGCAGGAGCGGATCAAGCAGGTCTTCCGCGAGGAGTTCTCCGAGTTCTTCGACGCCGACTCGCCGCGGGTGCGGGAGTACCGGCGGGCCATCATCGGGTGCGGCAGCACCGGTGAGCCGTCGCACGCCTACGTGCACCAGTTCCTCTCCGCCGTGCAGGCCCGCACCGCCGCGCTCGGGGTCTGCGACGAGGACGTTCTGGCCAGCGTCCACACGTTCCTAGAGGAACTGCTGATCGACCGGGTGACCAAGAAGATCCAGGCGTGGAAGGGCGGCGGCGCCTGGAACCTGTGCTTCGCCGGCGGCTGCGCGCTGAACATCAAGTGGAACAGCGCCCTGCGCTCCCACCCGACGATCAAGGCCATGTGGGTGCCGCCGTTCCCGGACGACTCCGGCGTCGCCATCGGCACGGCCTGCCTGGCCGCGGCCGGCGGCTCCGGGCTGCGGCCGATCCAGTGGGGCACCCGGCTGGGCCCGGCTCTCGAACGGACGCCGGACGTGCCGCGCGGCTGGAGCACGTCGCCCTGCACCCCGGAGGAACTGGCCCAGATCCTGCACACCACAGGCCAGCCCGCGGTCGTGCTCGACGGCCGCGCTGAACTGGGACCCCGCGCGCTCGGCGGACGCAGCATCATCGCATCGGCGGTCGAGACGTCGATGAAGAGGCTCCTGAACGACGTGAAGAGCCGGGAGCACTACCGGCCGGTCGCGCCCATCTGCCTGGAAGAGCACGCCCCGACCGTCTTCGCCCCGGGCACGCCGGACCCGTACATGCTGTTCGAACACCGGGTCCGTCCCGAGTGGATCGACCGCGTCCCGGCCGTCATGCACCTGGACGGCACCGCACGGCTCCAGACCGTCAACGCGTCCGACGACCCGAACCTGCACGCCATCCTGCGCGAGTACCACAAGTGCAGCGGCATCCCGGTGCTGTGCAACACGAGCGCGAACTACAACGGCCGCAGCTTCTTCCCCGACGTGGCGTCGGCGATCGAGTGGGGCCAGCTCGACCTGGTGTGGAGCGAGGGCGTCCTGTACCGGCGGGAGGACTCGGCGTACTGAGACGAACGCCAATCGCCCCGGGTCCTGACGGAGACGTCAGGACCCGGGGCGATTGCGTTGATCGCTGCTCCCCGTCAGCACCCCGGCGAATCGCCGGATCTCACGGCCGAAAGGCCCGGCGGGAGCACCGGATCAAGCGGGCGCCGACGCGGCGAGGTCGACGCGGCGGGCCAGCTCCTCCACCGTCGTCGCCTCGAACAGGGTGATCAGCGGCAGGTCCACGCCGAAGGCTCGGCGCAGTGCGAACAGGACCCACAGCGCCGGCAGGCTGTCTCCGCCGAGCTGGAAGAAGTCGTCCTCGGCGGTGACCACGTCGGCCCCCAGCGCCTCCGCCCAGATCCGCGCCACGCGCTCCTGGGTGGCGGTGGCGAACCCGGCGGCCGGCCGCTCGACCGCATCCGCCGCGGGCGCCGGAGCGGGCAGAGCCTTGCGGTCGTGCTTGCCGTTCGCGTTCAGCGGCATCCGTTCGAGCAGCGTGATGGTGGACGGCACCATGTAGTACGGCAGTTGGGTGCGCAGGTACTGCAGGAGGGCGACCGGGTCGGGGCTGCGTCCCGCTCGCGGCTCGACATAGCCGGCCAGGCGCCGCTCACCCAGGGCGTCCTCCCGGACGATCACGGCGGCGTCCTGGGCGTCCGGGTGCAGGCCGAGCACCGACTCGACCTCCTCCAGCTCGATGCGGAAGCCGCGCAGCTTGACCTGCCGGTCCACCCGGCCCAGCACCTCCACGTCACCCGTGGGAAGCATCCGCGCCAGGTCGCCGGTGTTGTACAGGCGGGCTCCCGGCCTTGGCGAGAAGGGGTGGGCGAGGAACCGCTCGGCGGTGAGTTCGGGGCGCCCCACGTAGCCGCGGGCCAGGGCCAGGCCGCCGACGTAGAGGGTGCCGTTGACTCCGAGGGGCACCGGCTGGAGCCGGTCGTCGAGCACGTAGAACTGGGTGTTGGGCAGCGGGCGTCCGATCGGCACCGGCTCCTCGTCGGCGCGCTCGGGCATCGCAGTCTCGAACAGGCTGCTGTCCACGGTGGATTCGGTGACGCCGTACGAGTTGACCAGACGGGTGCGGGGAGGACACAGCTTCGCCAGGTTCCAGTAGTCCTGCATGAACCAGATGTCCGCGCCGACGGCCAGCACCTTGAAGTTGTCCAGCATCCGCCCCTGCTCGGCCACATAGGAGCTGAGCCGGCGGATGACGACCGGGACGAGGTCGGCGAAGTCGATCCGCTCCCGCTGGAGCAGCGTGTACAGCCGGGCCGGATCCAGCAGCGCCTCACGGTGGCAGAGCACCAGTGTGCCGCCGGAGCACAGCGCGCGGACCATGTCGCCGGTGAACACGTCGAAGGCGATGTTCGCGGCCTGGAGGTGCCGGCGCACCACCGTGCCCAGGCCGTAGACCCGCTCCCAGGAGCGGAAGGCGCTCATCAGGGCGCCATGGGTGAGCATCGCCCCCTTGGCCCGGCCGGTGGAGCCCGAGGTGTACACGAGGAACGCCAGGTTGTCCGCGTCCGGTTCGGCGTGCCGCGCCGGCGGGACGGCGGCCGGCTCGTCCCGCGCCGCGACGGCGCCCTCGGCGAGCCAGTCGTCGACGTAGCCGACGCTCATCCCTTCGGCGAGCCCGGGTACCGAGGCCACCACGTCGTGGCGGGTCAGGAGCAGGCGTACGGAGGCGTCCGCGAGCATGTAGCGCAGGCGGTCCTCCGGGTGGGCCGGATCGAGCGGCACGTACGCGCCGCCCGCCTTGAGGACGCCGAGCAGGGCCGCCACCGAGTCGGGGCAGCGCGGCGCGCAGAGCCCGACCCGGGACTCCGGGCCGACGCCGAGCGCGCGCAGCCGGGCGGCGATGATCCCGGCCCGCCGGTCGAGTTCGCGGTAGCTGACCCGGTCCTCGCCGTCCACCACCGCCACGGCGTCGGGGGTGGCGCGGACGTGCTCCTCGAACAGGTAGTGCACACATGTGTCCGGGGCGACCTCGACGGAGACCAGGTTGTCCCGGTTAAGGATCTCGGTCCGCTCCGGCTCCGAGAGCAGCGGCAGCAGGGACAGCGGCAGACCGGAGTCCGTCACGGCGCCGAGCAGCAGCCGTTCGAAGTGGGCGGCCATCCGCTCGATGGTGGCGTCGGCGAACAGGTCGACGTTGAACTCCCATGCGCAGCGCAGCCGGTCGCCCTCGTCGACGACGTGCAGGCTCAGGTCGTACAGCGCCGTGGTCCGGCCCTCGCCGCTGAACGGGCCGACGCGCGGCCCCGCCGGGTCCGGCGTGGGCCGGGGGGCGTCGTGCAGCGACAGCATCGTCTGGAACAGCGGCGCGCGGCTGAGATCGCGGTCCGGCCGCACCTCCTCGACCACGCGCGCGAAGGGAACGTCCTGGTGGGCGAAGTCGGCGAGGCACGCCCGCCGGGTACGGACGAGCAGTTCGCGGAACGTCGGGTCGCCCGCCAGGTCCGTGCGCAGGGCCAGGGTGTTCGCCAGGGGGCCGACGAGCGGCTCGGTCTCCGGCCGGTCACGGCCGGCCACGGACGTGCCCACCACGATGTCGTCCTGGCCCGAGTAGCGGTGCAGGAGGGCCGCGTATCCGGCGAGCAGCGTCATGAACAGGGTGGCGTCCGCGGCTCCGCCCAGCTCCCGCAGCCCGGCGGTCACCTCGGCGGACAGGGCGAAGGACCGGGTCCGGCCCGCGTACGTCCGCACGGTCGGCCGTGGACGGTCGGTCGGCAACCGCAGACTGGGCAGCTCACCGCTGAACCGCTCACGCCAGTGCGCCGGTCCGTGCGCCACCCGGTCCGCCGCACCGCCCGCGAACCGCTCGCGCTGCCAGTGGGCGTAGTCGGCGTACTGGACGGCGAGCGGCGGCAGCGGATCGGCGCCGCCGGTGCGGAAGGCGTCGTACAGACGGCGGAACTCGTCCGTCAGCACCGTCATCGACCGGTCGTCGGCGACGATGCGGTGCAGGGTGATCAGTGCGACGGTTTCCCGCTCGGCGAGCGCCACCAGCGTCACCCTGAGCAGCGGGCCCCGGCCGAGGTCGAACGGCGCCCGCGCGTCCTGCGCCGCGAGCCGCCGTGCCTGCTCCTCGGCGTCGTCCGCGCCGCGCAGGTCGACGACCCGGGGCTCCCAGACGTGGGTGTCCGCCGGGGCGACGGTCTGCGTCGGCTCGCCGTCGACCGAGGGGAAGGCGGTCCGCAGGGTCTCGTGCCGCCGCACCAGGGCCTGGCAGGCCCGTACCGCCGTGTCCAGGTCGACCGGCCCCGACAACCGCAGCGCGTACGGCAGGTTGTACGCCGCGTTCCCGGGGCCGAGCCGGTCCAGGAACCACAGGCGCTGCTGTGCGAAGGACAAGGGGGCGGCCGCGCCCGCCGGACGTGCGGTGATCCCGGCCGGCGCCGCCGCGGTGCGTTCCTCGAGCACCCGCGTGCGCGGGGCGTTCCGGGCGGGGGACTGCTCGCGCAGCCGCTCGGAGGTGTCGCTCATGCCGTCCTGCCTTCGTGAGTGCGTCCCATGGATGCCCGGATGGCGCTATTCGGCACGGGCGCCGTCCTGTGCGCGGGCCCTGCGGCCGTTGGCGGCGGCCTCCTTGGCGATGGCGCGGAAGAACTGCGGATAGCTGGGGGAGGTGTGCTTCGCGTACGACAGTGTCAGGTCGTGGCGCTCGCGGAGCTGGTTGATCGGGACGACCATGGCCGCGTGGTGCTCGATGTGCAGGTTGTTGCCGTTGGTGTACCAGGTGCTGAACCAACTGCCGGTAATGGAGCGGGTGTTGGCCAGTACGTCGGTGCTGGAGTTGTCGCACATGATGTGCTCGGGCAGTTCGACGAGGAAGTGCAGGGGCACCGCGACCAGCAGGGGCAACAGCCACACCCACAGCACCAGTTCGCCCTGGCCGAGCACGGCGAGCGCGACGGCCGCGAGGATCGGCAGGACGAACAGCCGGTACTCGGCCACTACTTCACGCTTGCGGGCCGGTGCTATCTGGCCGGAGTCGTACGTCCAGGAACCGGTCCAGGCGCGCGCGATGTCCGCGATCGCGCCGCCCAGCCGGCCGAAGGCCAGGGCCTCGCGGACCAGCGCCCTCCAGGTGACGGGCTGACGCGAGTCGAAGCCGAAGAACTCCGAGTCCTGGTCGGTGCCCAGATAGCGGTGGTGCTGCAGATGCAGGACGCGGTAATGGCTGTACGAGACCAGCATGGGCACGCCCAGCGGGAGGCCGGCGATCCGGTGCCAGCGGGCGCGCCGGAATGCCGAGTGGTGCAGGCACTGGTGCTGTAGTTCCAGCCAGTGCGCGTACATCGCGCCGATCAATACGACGCCCAGCACCCGCAGCGGCCACAGCCCGGTCGACAGCGCGAGCGCCACGCCGAGTGCCCAAAGGGCGTACGCGACGCAGAGTTTGAGGATGAACGTCCGTTCGTCGACGGCGTTCACCTTGGCCCGTCGGAACAGGCCCGGTGGCGACGCCGTGCTTGCGTCGGAAGTCATGTTCGGAACCTTCCCCTGTGGCAGCCTCCCGCGAGATCGCTGCGGCAGCCGGGCAGGCATCAGCGACTTCGTGTGGATGAGGCACGAAGTTGTGGAAGTGGCGCCCTTCGGCCCCCGAGGAACGGGGGAGGGCGGGTGGATGAAGAAGGGTCGAGTGATCCGCGTCTGGTGATCCGCCCGCGCGGCACGGCGGGGCAACGCGACAGGGCGTCGGATCTACCCGCGGCGGACGGCGGAAAGGGAATGGCCGCCGATATTCAGGAATTCGGCGTCGACGCTGACGCTCGTATGGGCCGAGAGGGTCCGCACGCTACCGCCCGGCAGCGTGTCCATGGGGGTGCGGAACTCGTTGTCCGTCACCCCGTACCTCATACCGCTCTACCGCGGTTCATCGCCCATCGCCCTGATCAGACTGGCCGGCCTCATGTCCGTCCAGTGCGCGGAAACGTATTCCAGGCAGTTCTTGCGGGTTTCCTGGCCGTACACCACCCTCCAGCCGGCCGGTACCGCGCTGAAGGCGGGCCACAGCGAATGCTGGTTCTCGTCGTTCACCAGAACCAGACATGCGCCTTCGTCATCGTCGAACGGATTTGCCACGGATTCTCCTGATGAATCGATCAAACGGCCGTCAGCGTAACAGTGACGATAATCAGCCGTCACCGTTGCGGCGGCTGAATGACCGGCCTCGTATCGGGCATGTCTCGCCGGCGAGACACCGGCGTCGGTTTCATGGGATGTCGCTGTTCCTGATCGCCGCGGAAAGAAGGCAGGCGGCGATGGCGGCGCGGCGGACCGCTGCCTGCCGCGCCGCCGCCCAGGTGTCCGCGCCGGCGGCTAGAACCGGGCTCAGCTCACGGCAGGCACGGCCTCGCCGGTCATGTCGCCGAGCGCCACCACGATCTTCCGCGGCCCGGTGAAGGGACTGCGTGAGTGCGCGACCAGCATGTTGTCGATGACGAGGACGTCACCCTCCTGCCAGGAGAAGGCGACCGACTCCCGGTCCATCAGGTCGCGGACCTCGTCCACCAGGGCGTCGTCGATGACAGTGCCGTCGCCCCAGAAGACGTTGCGCGGCATTCCCTGATCGCCGCAGATCTCCAGCAGCGAGGAGCGCGTCTCCGGGTCGAGCGACGACGGGTGGTGCAGCGCCAGCTGGTTGAAGAACACGGCCTCGCCGGTCGTCGGGTGGCGCAGCACCGCCTCGGCCTGACGCGAGGTCCGCAGGCCTCCGTCCGGCGTCCACTCGAAACTCGTCCCCTCCGCGGCGCATTTGCGCTCGACCTCGGCCGGATCGTCGGTGCCGAAGAAGCGCGACCAGCTGACGTCGACGCCGTCGATGAAGTTACGGACGTAACGGAGCTTCTTGGTGGCGAAGAGTTCGGCCAGCTCCGGACGCATCCGGGCGATGACCGTCCGGCAGTCGACGATCGGCGTCTGTCCACCGGACTGCGGGGCCACGACGCACGAGAAGAACTGCCGCATCGGCCACCGCGGCAGATGCGAACTCTCGTTGTGGAACAGGATCGAGAGGTCTTCCGGATACGGCGTCGACTTGTATACGCGGGCCGACTCGCCCTCTCGCGGAAGGTCCCCGTATTCAGGGAAAAGGGTGCCGCAGATCGCCGAGGCGGCCTGCTCGAACTTCTCCACCGAACCGCCGTGGAACCCCCGGAGCAGGACCGCGCCGTGCCGCAGCAGCCGGGCTTCGAGCTCCTCCCGGTTCGCGCGCAGCCAGCCGGGCAGGTCGACGCCGGGACCGGTGGGCGTGATGAGGACGGGGGTCGTCGGCGACTTCGGCAGGAAGCCGATGTTCACCGGCTCTCCGCCGGGCCTCCGCACCTGCCGCCGAGTCGCGCCCAGAAGGGAGCGCGGCCCCGGTGTCCTGGAAGTCGCTTCGTTCATGTCCTGGTCCTCGTCTCCTCGGCGGTGAACCCGGCCGTGCTCCGTGTCATGCGTCGATCTCCCCTCGGATCAGCTCGGCGAGTTCCTCCACCGCGGGCTGTCGCATGATGCCGTGGTGGGTCGTGGCCACCGAGGCGAAGCCGAGCCCGGGCCCGACCACCGATCCCCAGCCCCACGTACGGTCCGGATCCCGCGGCTCGTCGGCCGGCTCGGCGCGCACCAGCAGCACCGGGAAGTCGGCTCGGCCGAGTTCGGCCCGCTCCTGCACGAAGCAGCGGTCCAGAGCGGTCATGTTGGTCATGTAGACGTCCAGCAGGTTCCGCAGCTCCGCCTCACCGGAGTCGGGAGGCAGCCGCCCGACGTCCTGCATGGCCTTGAGCAGTTCCCGATGACCGAGCAGCCCGAGCGGCCCCTCGGGCAGGTCCAGCTGGTAGTGGAAGGCGAAGCGGCGCAGGAGATGGTCGGCGGGCTGCCGCGCCAGGGCGCTCTCCGCGTCACCGGGGACGCCGCAGTTGACGATGATCAGCCGCGCCACCTCGCGCCCGGAACGGCGCAGCGCCTGGGCCGTGGCGTAGGCCATGATGCCGCCGAAGCACCAGCCGATGATCACGGGAGCGGCATCGCCGACGGCCGCGATGTTCGCCGCGTACTCCTCGGCCATGGCGGCGAAATCGTCCTGCGCCGGCCGGCCGTGCAGCCCCCAGGCCTCGATGCCGTAGACCGACCGGTCCGCCGGTATCAGCCGGGCCAGCTCCCAGTAGCTGAGCGTGTTGCCGCCACCGGGGTGGACGCAGAAGACCGGGGCCTCCTCACCCGCTCCGCGGGCGGCGCGCAGCGGGACCAGGTTGGAGTCCTGGACGTCGCTTTTGCGCACCAGCTCCGCCATCGCCGCGACGGTCGGGGCGCTGAACACCGCGGACATCGGCAGGCGCAGGCCGAAGGCGTTGTTGATCTGCGCCATGAGCTTGATCGCACGCAGCGACTGCCCCCCGAACTCGAAGAAGTCCGCGTCGGGGGAGGAGATGTCCTGGTCGAGGATCGAGGACCAGATCGCCAGCAGACGCTGTTCCACCGAGTCGCGCGGCCGGCCGGCCCGGGCCTTCGGCGGCGCGATCGGGGCGAGGGCGCGGCGGTCGAGCTTGCCGTTGCGGGTCAGCGGGAACCGCTCCAGCACCTGCCACCCGGTCGGCACCAGGGCGGCCGGGAGATGCGGAACCACGGCTGCCCGCACGTCCTCGACGGAGATGTCCACTTCGCCGGCGGCACTGAGATAGGCGTCCAGGTGCGTGACGAGTCCGTCGGCGTCCGCGCGCGCCACGACCGCCGCCGCGCCGACGCCGGGCCGGTCCGCCAGCAGCGTCTCGATCTCGCCGAGCTGTACGCGGTATCCGCGCAGCTTCACCTGGTCGTCGATCCGGCCGAGGATCTCGACGCCGTTGCCGGGCACCAGGCGGCCGAGGTCACCGGTCCGGTGGGCGTCCGCGGTGTCCGCCGTACCGAAGCCCGACCCGCCTTCGCGCAACCGCGCGAGGTAGCCGAGGCCCACGCCGGGCCCGCTGATCAGCACCTCACCGGGGCACCAGGGCGGCAGCGCGGCGCCCCCCGCGTCGACCACCGTCAGGACGTTCGCCCCGAGGCCGGAGCCCACCGGGACCGAGGAACAGCGTTCGTCGATCGAGGCGTCCGGTGGAAGGCACGCGGCGCCGACCGTCGACTCGGTCGGGCCGTAGTGGTTGTACACACGCAAGGACGGCGCGATCTCCCGCAGCCGCTCGTACAACGGACGCGGCAGCAGTTCGCCGCCGAGCACGAGCACCTCGCTCGGCAGCAGCGCGAGCGGATCGGCAGCCTCGGCCAGCAGCGCGGAGAGATGCGAGGGGACCAGCTTCATCGCGGCCGCGGGGTTCCCCCGGAACCACTCGGTGAGAGCCGCGGGGCTCGTGGCGGTCTCGGTGGGGACGAGCTGGACGCAGCCACCGCCGGCCAGGGTCGGGAAGAGGGCCGTGTAGGCCAGGTCGGCGGCGAGGGTGGAGACCGCCGCGAACTCGGCGCCCTCGGACAGGGCGAGCGTCTCGCCGATCGCCGAGGCGTAGTGCGACAGCTGTTCGTGCCCGATGACGACGCCCTTGGGAACCCCCGAGGTGCCCGACGTGAAGATCACATAGGCGGCGCCCGTGGCCGCCGCGCCGGAAGTCACCGCGCGCCCCGGGTCGACGACCGAGTCGGCCGTGCACACGCCGCGGACGGAGGCCTGGTGATCGGCCCGCGGATCGGGGGTGAGCAGCAGCGCGGGGTCGGCCTCCCGCAGGATCGTCTCGATCCGCTGCCGCGGCCACGTGGGGTCCAGGGGGACGAACGCCGCGCCGGCGAGCCACACGCCGAGCATCGCGACGACCGTCTCCGCCGAGGCGGGAACGAACAGCGCGACCCGCTGCCCGGCCCGCACGCCGTGCTCGCGCAGCAGGTGCGCCACCGCGTCCGCGCCCTGCGCCGCGTCCCGGTAGGACACGACGGTCTCGCCGCAGCGCAGCGCGGGCCGCGCGGGCGTGCGCTGCGCCTGCGCGAGGAAGCGGTCGAGCACCGAGGCGTACGACGCACGGGGCCCGGCCTCGGCGTGCGGCGCGTCCGGCGCGGTGAGGCGCAGGGCGCCGACGGCGCGCTCCGTGCCACCGGACAGCAGATCGGCCAGCTGATGTCCGAACGCCTCCGCGACGAGGTCCAAGTCCGCCCGGGCGACGCGGCCCGCACCGCCGACGAAGGTCAGGCGCAGGCTCCGCGGCCCGCGCACGCAGTCCAGGTGCAGCGCGCCAGGAGCTTCGCGGACGGACGCACCGGCCGAGAGTTCCTCGGCCCACCGGTCCGGACGGTGCCGGTACGAGAGCGGGCCGCCGTCCGCCGCACGGTGCGCGGAGGCCGCCATCCCCGGGTCGATCCGGTTCTCGATCGCCGCCACCGAGCGGAGCGCGTCCTGCGAGGCCCGGAGCGCGTCGGCGACCGGGGTGTCCGCGCCGATCTCCAGCCGCACCGGTACCGGACGCTCCAACAGGCCGAGCACGTTCTCCAGGCCTTCCGTGGACCGGCCGTCGGCCAGCACCAGCACCTGGTCGTCGGCGTCGCGGCAGTACCGGCCGTACAGCGAGCGCCAGAGCGCCAGCAGCACCGCCGCCTCGCTCACACCGCACCGTGCGGTGAGGTCGTCCAGCCGGTCCAGCGCCGGTCCCTCGACGACGGCCGAGGCGCTCACCGGTCCGGCGGCCGGGTCCCGGAGGGCGACGGGAGTGAGGAAGGGCAGCGCCGAGGACGGCTTCGACGACGGCCGCGCCGCCTCGTCGGCCACCGGCGCCTGGGCCGACTCGTCCAGCACCTCACCGAGCCAGGCGGCGACGTCGGCGTACTGCAGCACCGTCTCCCCGGCCGCGGCGCCCGCGTCCTCCAGCAGCAGGCCGACGAGCCGGGTCCAGGAAGCGTCGTCGACGCTGAGCCGCGGCAGGGTGAGAACCAGCCGCGTGCCGTCCGGACCGAGTTCGTGCTCGACGGTCAGCGCGCCGGCACGGAAGACGGTGCGATCCGCTCCCGGCCGCTCGATGGCGACCGGGCCCACCGGGTCCACGACCTGGACCGGCGTGGCCAGCCCCGCGAACTCGGCGTACCGCGTCCGCAGGCTCTCGTGCGTCGCGACCGCCGTCGCGATCCGGGCCTCCAGGTCCGGCACCGGAATCCGGGTGGCGGAGCGGACGGTGCGCACCGCCGTGCTCCGGACCTCGCCCGACCGGGCGAGCTGTTGCGGGGAGAGCTGATAGCCCTCCTCCTGCCAGGTGTCGACGCTCGTCATGATGTCTGCTCCTGAATGGTCACGCGGGCTCCGGAGCGGGGACCGAGCCGGCTTCGGTGGGGGACGCCTCGAGGCGGCGTACCGCACGCACGGGTGAGAACAGCAGGGCCAGTGAGGCCAGGAACGTCCCGCTCGCGGCCACCACCACAGCCGTCCGCAGCCCGGTTCCGGACGCGAGCGCGCCGCCGAGCAGCGAGCCGAGCGAGTACGCGCCCAAGGCGCAGGTACGGGCTGTGGCGTTCACCCGCCCGAGCAGCTCGTCCGGGGTGGAGACCTGCCGGAAACTGATCACCGTCACGTTGAAGACGGGAACGCTGAACTGGACGACGAAGGAGGAGAGCGCGACGACGGCGATCGCCGCCAGGGAGTGGCCGTGTACGGCCGCGAGGACGAGATACCCCAGCCCGGGCAGCGCCATCGTCAGAATCAGTGTCGGGCCGACGCCGAACCGTCCGGTCAGCGGGCCGACCAGGAGGACGCCGACCAGGGCGCCGACGCTGCCGGCCGCGACGATCAGGCCGACCTGCTCCGAGCCCATGTCGAGCACCCGGAGCAGATAGAGGAAGAACACCGACATCAGGGCGCCGGAGAACAGGTTGATGATCAGCGCGGCCGTGGTGAACCAGCGCAGCAGCGGGTGCCGCACGATCGCGGCGAATCCCTCACGGATCGAGGCGCGGACCGAGAGGGTCGCCGCTCCGGGCTGAGGCTTCGGCCGCTCGTCGGCCGGCAGTCCCGCCACCGTGAAGAAGGACAGCACGTAGCTCGCCGCGTCCACCGCGATCGCCACCGGTGCGCTGAGCGCGCTGATCAGCAGGCCCGCCGCGCCCGGCCCGACGACCTGCGCCATCGAGTCCGAGAGTTCCAGCTTCGCGTTCGCCTCGCCGAGCCGGTCCCGGCCGATCAGACCGGGTGTGTAGGACTGGTGCGCGAGGTCGAAGAACACCGTCATCACACCGACGACGAAGACCACGACGAAGAGCTGACCGATGTTCAGCACGCCGAGCGCGTGCGCGACGGGGATCCAGGCGAGGGCCGCGGCGCGCACGACGTCGGCGGCGATCATCACGGAACGGCGCGCCCGACGGTCCAGCATCACGCCGACGAAGAGCCCGAAGAGCAGGAACGGCAGCGTCTCCAGGGCGACGAGCACCCCGGCTTCCATCGGCGTGGCGTGGAGCAGCAGGACCGCGGTCAGCGGCATCGCGACGTAGGTGATCTGGGAACCGAGGAGCGAGGCCGACTGACCTGTCCACAGCAGCGCGAAGTTCCGCTGGCGGAACAGCGAAGCCGGCTTCTTCCCGGCGCTCGCGGTGTCCTCGCTCATGAGCGCCACACCGCCTCACGGATCTCGGCTCCCGGGCGGGAACGCAGGGTCTCGGCGCGTTGGTCCATCACAGTCTTCCTATCGGGTCGAATTCGCCGCACGGGTGATCGAGGACGTGCCGGGCGGTGCGGCGGCGTGCCTGGACTTTCCCCGGCGCTCAGTCCGCGGCTTCGCCGAGCGGCTGTGCCGGCGGAAGACCGGGACGGGCCAGCACCCGCCGCCGTCCGGGGCCGAGAGCCGGCCGGGTCTCCAACCGGCCTTGTTCCGCGTCTCGTTGAGCCACGTCCAGGACTTCGACCTTACCGATGGGACGGTCGGGATCGGAGGTGAGTTCTCCGAGCAGGTGGCCGAACCGCTCGGCCCATGCCCGGACCGTCTGGTGGTCGAACAGATCGGTGGCGTACGCGATGATCCCCGTGATCCCGGTCGGTCGTCCGTCCGGCTCGTACGACCCCCGCAGCAGGAAGTTGAGGTCGAATTTGGCTGTGTCGTGTCCGGGGAGCTGGAATTCGGTGGTGGTGAGTCCGGGGAGGTCGAAGGCGGCTTCGGTGTTGGTGTCGAAGGAGAGCATGACCTGGAAGAGGGGGTGGCGTGCCGCGGTTCGTGGTGGGGCGGTGATTTCTACGAGGCGTTCGAAGGGGAGGTCTTGGTTTTCGAAGGCGGCGAGGTCGGTGTCCCGTACTCGGGTGAGGAGTTGGGTGAAGGTGGGGTCGCCGGAGACGTCGGTGCGCAGGACGAGGGTGTTGAGGAAGAGGCCGATGAGGTCGTGGAGGGCTTCTTCGGTGCGTCCGGCGACGGGTGTGCCGAGGGGGATGTCGGTTTCGCCGGTGAGTTGGGCGAGGAGGACGGCGAGGGCGGCCTGGACGACCATGAAGGGGGTCACGCCGGTGTTTCGGGCGAGTTCGGTGATGCGGGTGTGGGTGTGGGTGTCGATGGTGAGGGGTGTGTGGGCGCCGTGGTGGGTGGCTGTCGTGGGGCGTGGCCGGTCGAGGGGGAGGCCGAGTTCGGTGGGGAGTGCGGTCAGTGCGTCGCGCCAGTGGGCGCTTTGGCGGGCGGCGGTGCTGGTGGGGTCGTCCTGGGAGCCGAGGAGGTCGCGTTGCCACAGGGTGTAGTCGGCGTACTGGACGGGGAGGTCGGTCCATTGCGGGGTGGTGCCGGTGGTGCGTGCGGTGTAGGCGGTGGCGAGGTCTTTGCCGAGGGGGCCGACGGACCAGCCGTCGCAGGCGATGTGGTGGACCAGCAGGAGCAGGACGTGTTCGTCGGGCCGGGTGGAGAAGACGCTCACTCGTAGGGGTATTTCGGTGGTGAGGTCGAAGACGTGTGCGGCGGCCTGGACGGCGAGGCCGGTGACCTGTTCGTCGTCGGTGTCCGCCCAGGCGAGGGGCAGGGTGACGGCGTCTGCGGGGATGATGTGCTGGACGGGTTCGCCGTCGATGACCGGGAAGATGGTCCGCAGGCTCTCGTGCCGGCCCACCACGTCGCCCAGCGCCGCCGTCAGCGCCCGCCGGTCCAGCGCCCCGGACAGACGCAGTACCAACGGCATGTTGTACGCCGCACTCGGCCCCGCCAGCTGACCGATGATCCACAACCGCTGCTGCGCGAACGACAACGGCAGCGACTGCGGACGAACCCCGGCCGCCAGCACCGGACGGGAGGGTCCCGCCTCGACCAGCGCACCGGCCAGGGCGGCGACCGTGGGGGCCTCGAACAACGCGCGGATGGTGATCTCCATCCCGAGCAGCGCGCGGACGCGGGCGACCAGCCGGGTCGCGAGCAGGGAGTGCCCGCCGAGTTCGAAGAAGTGGTCGTCGACGCCGACACCGGGCAGACCCAGCACCTCGGCGAACGCCGCACACAGCATCTCCTCCCGCACGGTCGTCGGAGCGCGGTGGGTCGAGGCGAGCGCGTAGTCCGGGACGGGCAGGGCCTTGCGGTCCAGCTTGCCGTTCGCGGTCAACGGCAGCCGGTCCAGGACCACGACCGCGGCCGGCACCATGTAGTCCGGAAGCGGCCCCGCGGCATGCCGGCGCAACAGGCCGGGCAACTGCGCGATCTGTTCCGGGGACCGGCCCGGAGCGGGTACCGCATATCCGACCAGACGCTTGTCACCGGGGATGTCCTCGCGGACCACCGCCACGGCCCGGGCGATACCGGGATACCGGGCCAGCACCGCCTCGACCTCCCCGATCTCGATCCGGAACCCCCGGATCTTCACCTGGTCGTCGGCCCGGCCGACGAACTCGAGGGTGCCGTCCGCCCGCCACCGCGCCAGGTCCCCGGTCCGGTACATCCGCTCGCCGGGCGCACCGAACGGGCACGCCACGAACCGCTCCGCGGTCAGTGCGGGACGGTTCAGGTAGCCACGCGCCAGACCGGCGCCCGTCACGTACAACTCGCCCGTCACACCGGGGGCCACCGGTTCCAGGCCGTCGTCGAGCACGAACGTCCGCATGGTGAAGGTGGGGCTGCCGAGTACCGGCCGCGGCGTGCATCGCGGCTCGGCGAAGACCTGGTAGACCGTGCACTCCGTGGGCCCGTAGAAGCTGAAGCTGCGGGTGTCCCCGCTCAGCGATCCGAGCCACTCCCAGAGCGAGTCGGGCACGGCCTCGCCACCGACCACGAGCAGCGCCGGAGTACGGCGGCCGTCGTCGAACAGGCCTTCCGACACAGCGGCGGCCATGTGCGTGGGGGTCAGCTCCAGGAAGTCGACGTCGTGCGCGTCCAGCCAGGTCGCGAGGAGGCCGATGTCGGAGAGCACCTCCGTGCTCACGACGTGCAGCTCGTGCCCCTCCAGCAGGCACGACAGCTGGTCCCACACCGCGTCGAAGGAGATGGAGGTGGTCAGCGCGACCCGCAGCGGGCGACTGTCCGACAGATCGGCGGCGCAGGCGAAGACCGAATCACGGTGAACGGCGATGAAGCTGGTGATGCTGTGGTGCGGTACCGCCACACCCTTGGGGGTTCCGGTGGAGCCGGAGGTGTAGATGACGTAGGCGGGATGGGCGGGGGTCAGCGGGCCGGTGCGCTCGATGTCGGCCGGGTCGTGACTCCAGGCCAGGTGTGCGCTCAGCTCCTCCCGGGTGGCAGCGTCGTCCAGGACCAGAAGGGGGGCGTCGGCCGGCAGCCATGCCGCGGTGGCCCGGAGCGTCACCACGTACGACGGCTTCGCGTCCTGGATCATGAACCGGACCCGTTCCCTCGGGTATTCGGTGTCGATCGGGAGATACGCCGCACCCGCCTTGAGCACGCCGAGCATCGCCACGACGAGGTCGATCGACCGCGGCAGGGCCATGCCCACGATGTCCTCGGGGCCGACCCCGTGCTCGATCAGGTGGTGGGCGAGCCGGTTGGCGCGGCTGTTGAGCTCGCCGTAGGTCAAGGCGGCGCCGTCGAAGACGATCGCGGTGGCCTCGGGAGTGCGGGCGGCCTGGTCCTGGAAGAGCGCCGGCAGGGTCGTGGACGGGACGGAGCGGGAGGTGCCGTTCCAGGTGTGCAGCACCTTCTCCCGCTCCGCGGCCGAGAGCACCGAAACCTGGTCGACCCGCTGGTCCGGGCCGCTGGTCAGGGTGTCGAGGACACGGGTGAAGCGTTCGGCGAGCTGCTCGACGCTCGCATGGTCGAACAGGTCGACGGCGTAGAAGACCTCGCCGGACATACCGGCGGGCCGGCCGTGCTCGTCGAAGCGTTCGCGCAGGTCGAAGGAGAGGTCGAACTTCGCCGCGGTGTCCTCGTCGGGCAGGACGCTCGTGCGCAGGCCGGGCAGCCGGAGCACGGGATCGGCGTTGTTCTGGAGCGCGAGCGTGACCTGGAACAGCGGATGGCGGGCCATGGAACGGGCCGGGGCCAGCTCCTCGACCAGGCGCTCGAACGGTACGTCCTGGTGCGCCAGCGCGTCGAGCGTCTGCTCCCGCACCCGGGCGAGCAGTTCGCCGAAGGACGGACCGCCGGACACGTCCGTGCGCAGGACGAGGGTGTTGACGAAGAACCCGACGAGGTCGTCGAGCGCGGCGTCGGTGCGCCCGGCCGTCGGGGTTCCGATCACGATGTCCTGGCCGGCGCCGAGCCGGGAGAGCAGCACGGCCAAGGCGGCCTGGAGCACCATGAAGACCGTCGCGCCTTCGTCCCGGGCCAGTTCGGCGGCCCGGGCGTGCAGCAGCGCGGGGATCTCCAGCGTCACGCTCCCGCCCTGATGGGTGGCCACCGCGGGGCGGGCACGGTCGACGGGCAGCGGCAGTTCCTCCGGTATGCCGGACAGCGCGCCGCGCCAGTAGGCCAGTTGCCTGCTCAGCAAACTCTCGGGGTCCTGCGCCTCGCCGAGCAGTTCACGCTGCCAGAGCGTGTAGTCCGCGTACTGGACCGGCAGCGGCTCCCATCCGGGCGCCTGGCCGGCCAGGCGCGCTGTGTACGCCGCCGAGAGGTCCCGGGCCAGCGGCGCCAGCGACCAGCCGTCACCGGCGATGTGGTGCACGAGCAGCACCAGCACGTGGTCGTCCGCATCGGCCTCGAACAGCCAGGCACGGAACGGCACGTCGGCCGAGAGGTCGAAGCAGTGGCCCTCCGCCCGGCTGATCGACGCGGTCGGTCCGGACGGCCCGACCAGGGCGGCCGGCACCACGGTGAGCACCTCGCCGAGTTCCTCGACCGGCACCACCCGCTGGTACGGCCGTCCCTCGGCCGAGGGGAAGAGCGTGCGCAGCACCTCGTGCCGCCCGAGGACATCCCGCAGCGCCGCGTCCAGCGCTCCGGTGTCGATCGCGCCGGACAGCCTGATGACCGCCGGGATGTTGTAGGTGGCGCTCGGTCCCTCCAACTCGTGCAGGAACCACAACCGCTGCTGTGCGGACGACAACGGCAGCGGCTCCGGACGCTCCGCGGTCACCAGCGCCGGACGCGGGGGGCCGGCCCCGGCCAGCGCCTTGGCCAGGGCGGCGATGTCGGGGGCCTCGAACAGCGTACGGATGCCGAGTTCGACCCCGAGCAGGGCGCGGATGCGGGCGACCAGCCGGGTCGCGAGCAGGGAGTGACCGCCGAGGAGGAAGAAGTTGTCGTCGATGCCGACGGTGGACAGCTCCAGGTTCAGCACCTTGGCGAACGCGGCGCACAGGATCTCTTCCTGGACGGTCGTCGGAGCACGGCGGGCGGCCACGACGGCGTCGTCCGGCGCGGGCAGCGCCTCGTGGTCCGGTTTTCCGTCGTCCGTCAGCGGCAGCCGGTCCAGGACCACGACCGCGGCCGGGACCAGGTGCGCGGGCAGCAGCCCGGCAGCGTGCTCGCGCAGCATCGCGGGCAGCCGTACGGCGGCGTCCGGGTCGAGGCCGGGGCCGGGCACCACGTAGCCGACCAGACGCTTGCCGCCCGGGAGGTCCTCGCGGGCGACGATCGTGGCCTCGGCGATGCCGGGATACCCCGCGAGCACCGCCTCGGTCTCGCCGAGTTCGCCGCGGAAGCCGCGGGTCCGCGTCTGCTGGTCCGCGAGGTCGATGGGCCGGTCGGGGTCGGAGGTCAGTTCCGCGAGCAGGTGGCTGAGCCGCTCGGCCCATGCCTGGACCGTGTGGTGGTCGAAGAGGTCGGTGGCGTACTCGAGATTCCCCTTGATGCCGGTCGGCTGTCCCTCCGGACCGAACCGCTCCTCGAACTCGAAATTGAGGTCGAATTTGGCTGTGTCGTGTCCGGGGAGTTGGAATTCGGTGGTGGTGAGTCCGGGGAGGTCGAAGGCGGCTTCGGTGTTGGTGTCGAAGGAGAGCATGACCTGGAAGAGGGGGTGGCGTGCCGCGGTTCGTGGTGGGGCGGTGATTTCTACGAGGCGTTCGAAGGGGAGGTCTTGGTTTTCGAAGGCGGCGAGGTCGGTGTCCCGTACTCGGGTGAGGAGTTGGGTGAAGGTGGGGTCGCCGGAGACGTCGGTGCGCAGGACGAGGGTGTTGAGGAAGAGGCCGATGAGGTCGTGGAGGGCTTCTTCGGTGCGTCCGGCGACGGGTGTGCCGAGGGGGATGTCGGTTTCGCCGGTGAGTTGGGCGAGGAGGACGGCGAGGGCGGCCTGGACGACCATGAAGGGGGTCACGCCGGTGTTTCGGGCGAGTTCGGTGATGCGGGTGTGGGTGTGGGTGTCGATGGTGAGGGGTGTGTGGGCGCCGTGGTGGGTGGCTGTCGTGGGGCGTGGCCGGTCGAGGGGGAGGCCGAGTTCGGTGGGGAGTGCGGTCAGTGCGTCGCGCCAGTGGGCGCTTTGGCGGGCGGCGGTGCTGGTGGGGTCGTCCTGGGAGCCGAGGAGGTCGCGTTGCCAGAGGGTGTAGTCGGCGTACTGGACGGGGAGGTCGGTCCATTGCGGGGTGGTGCCGGTGGTGCGTGCGGTGTAGGCGGTGGCGAGGTCTTTGCCGAGGGGGCCGACGGACCAGCCGTCGCAGGCGATGTGGTGGACCAGCAGGAGCAGGACGTGTTCGTCGGGCCGGGTGGCGAAGACGCTCACTCGTAGGGGTATTTCGGTGGTGAGGTCGAAGACGTGTGCGGCGGCCTGGACGGCGAGGCCGGTGACCTGTTCGTCGTCGGTGTCCGTCCAGGTCAGGGGCAGGGTGACGGCGTCTGCGGGGATGATGTGCTGGACGGGTTCGCCGTCGATGTCCGGGAAGACGGTCCGCAGGCTCTCGTGCCGGCCCACCACGTCGCCCAGCGCCGCCGTCAGCGCCTGCCGGTCCAGCGTCCCGGACAGACGCAGCACCAACGGCATGTTGTACGCCGCACTCGGCCCCGCCAGCTGACCGATGATCCACAACCGCTGCTGCGCGAACGACAACGGAATCATGCAGGCTACCTCGCTGTTTCCGACCGCTACCAGTCGCGATCCGCAGCCGATGGCTCAGGCGCCGAAACCACCGGCCAGGCATCGGGCCGCAGCGGTATCGGGAGCCGTTGTGTCGGCCGAATTAATTGGCAAAGGGAAAACGGAGTTGTATCGACTTCGCGAGGCTAACAGGCGGCACTCGCCAGGGTGAACGATTCCCGGGCAGCACTCGACGGAGCCCGGGAGGACTGTCTCGCCGGCGAGACGGGGCGAGCGGCGTCACCTGTCCGAGCGGTGGAATTCCAGGCCGTCGAACGCCCCGCTGCCCCGCCATTCCTGAAGGTGCCGGAAGAAACCCAGGCCGTCGGGAAACTCGTGTTCGTCCCAAAGAGAATGCGGACCGAGATCCATTCCCTCGTTGTTGGAGTAGCCGGGAGTGCATTCCGTGCCCAGGAATGTGCGCCACTCCGGATCGACTCCCACATTGCTCATCCAGGCGTCCTCCGCCTGCCGGGTGAGTTCGACGACATCGGCCCCCGTGGTGACCGCGTGCGCGATGACGGTGGCGACGGTCCTGGCCGCCTCGGACAGGTTGTGCGAGAGGTTGGAGAACCGCGTCCCGCCCGTGAGCGACTGAACGAGGAACGCGTTCGGGAACCCGTGCACATGAAGTCCGTGCATCGTGCGCATACCGTCGCTCCAGTGCTCCGACAGCCGCCTGCCGTCCCTGCCGACGGGGTCGAATCCGGCACGCCGGGTGGGCGCGGTGCCGACCTCGAACCCCGACGCGTAGATGACGCAGTCCACCTCGTACTCGGTGCCGTCCACCACGACGCCTCGCGGCGTGATCCGCTCGACCCCCTTGCCGTCCGTGTCGACGAGACGCACCGTCGGCTCGTTGTAGGCGTCCAGATACTCGTCGTGGAAGGTCATGCGCTTGCACGGAAGGAAGTACCAGGGCTTGAGGAGTTCCGCGGTCCGTGCGTCCTTGACCGTCTCCTCCACCCGGGCATGGAGCCGGCCCATCTTCTCGATGTCCGCGTAGTACTCGCCGCCGATCTCCTCCGACGTGTCCGAGTCCGGCCGCGAGCCCTCTCCGGCGTTGCGCCACATCTTCGCCATGGCGGTCCAGCCGTCGTTGATCAGGTCCTCGGCCGGCTGCTCGGCCGCCGTCATGTTGGCCGCGTAGTTGTCCAGCCAGCGCTGCTGCCATCCGGGCGTCGCCATCTGCGCGAACCACTCCGGGTCGATCGGCCGGTTGTTGCGGACCTCGATGACGGACGGCGTGCGCTGGAACACGAACAGTTCCCGGCATGCGGTGGCCAGGTGAGGGACGCACTGCACCGCGGTGGCGCCGGTGCCGATGATCGCCACCCGCTTGTCCCGCAGATTGCCGAGCGGTCCGCCGACCGGGTCGCCGGTGTAGGCGTAGTCCCACCGGCTCGCGTGGAAGGTGTGGCCCGCGAAGGTCTCGATGCCCGGGATGCCGGGCAGCTTCGGCACGGACAGGTGGCCGAGCCCCAGGCTCACGAACTGGGCGGTGAACTCGTCACCGCGGTCGGTCCGCACCGTCCACAGCCGGGTGGACTCGTCCCAGTCCAAGCCGGTGACCCGGGTGTGGAAGAGCGCGTTCTCGTACAACCCGTAGTGCTTGCCGATGCGTTGGCAGTGCTCCAGGATCTCCGGGCCGCGCACGTACCACTCGGTGGGCACGTAGCCGGTCTCCTCCAGCAACGGCAGGTAGATCATGGACGCGATGTCGCACTGGGCGCCCGGGTACCTGTTCCAGTACCAGGTTCCGCCGAAGTCGCCTCCGGTGTCGACGATCCTGACGTCGCCGACCCCCGCCTCCTTCAGGTGGGCGCCCGTCATCAGGCCGGCGAACCCCCCGCCGATGACCGCGACCGTGACGTGGTCGCGGTACGGCTCGCGCTCGATGCGATCGGTGAAGGGGTCCTCGTTCATGTGCGCGAACCCGCCACTCAGGGGCAGGTATTGGTCGATGCCGTCCGGCCGCAGTCTCTTGGCCCGCTCCGCGGCGACCTTCGCGATGTGCTCCGACACGTTCTGCCTGGACATAGAAGTCTCTCCTCCGAGTGCATTTCTCCGGCCGCCCGGCCGGCGCCTGGAATGTGCCGTGGCCGGCGCCCGCCGAGGCCCGTGGGTGTGTCTCGCCGGCGAGACACACCCACAGGCCTCGTCAAGATCCGTCCGAGGTGGGGGCGGGGCCGCGTGTCAGCGTGCTGAGCAGGGGCGGAACTCCGGCAAGGACGAGGTTCGCACCTCAAATCGCCGAAGCCGGAGCTGTGTTGCCGGTCGAGTCTGTCATCCCCGAGGCCGGGTTGTCCGCGATCGGGGGCCGGGCGTCGTCGCCACCGTCATGAGTCCGCTCTCCTGCCCAGCACGGGCCGGGGCGCGCTGTCCTCGGCACGGAGCTGAGCGGCCAGCTCCCCGAGCGTCCGCATGTCGAAGAACGCCCGAAGCCGCAGCTCACAGCCCATGACGGCGCGTACCCGGCCGATCACGACCATGGCGAGCAGCGAATCTCCGCCGAGGTCGAAGAAGTTGTCGTCGACGCCCGCCCGCGGAACACCGATCGCCTCGGCCACGATCTGGCACAGCTGCCGTTCACGGGGGCCGGCGGATCCCGGGACGCCTCGGGCGGTGTCCGACACGGTGCCCGTCGGATCGCCGCCCGACAGTTTCCCGCGGTCCACCCTCCCGTCGGCAGTGGTCGGGAGAGCGGCGAGAACCTGCACCCGGTCGGGCAACAGCGCGGAGGGGAGCCTGCCGCGCAGGAACTCCCGGACGGCGGCGGGCGTCAGCGCGTCCTGGCCTGCGTCGCCCGGCACGACGTACGCCACCAGTTCGGCCATGCGGGTGCCGGCCTGGGCCGCCACGACCGCGGCGTGGGCGACGGCGGGGTGCGCGAGCAGCACGCTCTCCACTTCCGCCGGCTCGATGCGCAGGCCGCGGATCGTGACCTGGTCGTCGAGACGCCCCCACAGCTCCAACTGCCCGTCGGGACGCAGCCGGCCCTTGTCGCCGGTGCGGTACATGCGCTGTCCGGGGACCGGGCTGAAGGGGTCGGCCACGAATCGCTCGCTGGTGTGCGCCGGCTGTCCCGCATACCCCTGGGCCACCCCGGGGCCGCCGACGCAGATCTCACCGACGAACAGGGGCGGCAGCAACTGCAACTGGTCGTCGACGACGTAGATCCGGGACGTGCCGGTCGCGCGCCCGGCCACCGGCTCCGGGTGTTTGCGAATCTCCGCCCTGGCCGATTCGACGGTGCACTCGTTGAGGCCGTACGCGTGGAACGCGAGCAGCCCGGGTTCGTCGTGCAGGCGCTGCCACAGCCGGTCCGACGGGCTCTCGCCGCCGATCACCACGATCTTCGGCGGGTGCGGGAGCGCCAGGAGGCCGTCGTCGACCAGCATTTCGAGCCGGCCACTCGCGCAGTCGAGTACCTCGATCGCCGTTTCGGGGTCCGATCCACGGGCGAGCAGCTGATACGGGTCCGTTCGCTCGTCCTCGTCGATCAGCAGCAGCCGGTGCCCGAAGGCGATCATGCCGAGACACTGGCTGACGAACACGCCGGAGGTCAGGGCACTCAGCGCACCGACATTCACCTGGCGGCCTTCGGGCAACCGTGCGTACACCGGGGCCAGTCGGGTGGTGGCGAGGGCGACCAGGCTCGCCTGATCGATGACCACGCCTCTGGGCCGTCCGGTGGAACCCGGTGTGAAGACCACGTAGGCCGGAGCGGCGGCCGGGCGCCGCACGAAGCCGCCCTCGGCCGGATCGTCTCCCGGGGTCTTCTCGGCGTCCGCCAGGAGGGCGGCCGTCGAGACGGTCTCCACCTCGGCGAACGTCTCGTCCGCGATGACGAGAGCGATGTCCGCCTCCTGGAGGAGCAGGCGGCGGCGGAACCCGGGCTGGCGCGGATCCAGCAGCAGGAAGGCGCCGCCCGCGCACCAGGTGGCGAGCATCGCGACGATCAGATCGCTGCGCCTGTCCAGGCAGATCCCCACCACGGTGCCGGTGCGCACGCCGCGAGCCCCGAGGCCCGCGGCCATCGTCCGCGCCCGGCCGGCCAGTTCGGCGAAGGTGAGCCGCGTGCCGTCCGCGACGACTGCCTCCCGTTCGGGCACGGTGGCCGCCGTCAGTTCGAAAAGGTCCCATGCGGACGTGGGGTCCGAGGGAGTACGGCCGCCCTCCGGTTCACCGCTCGCGCCGAGCGCCAGCGTTTCCGTCAGTGCGGCCTGGTCGAGCAGCGGAATGCCGCCGAGCGCGACATCGGGCTGCCGGGTGAGTGCGCCCAGCAGGTCGCCGTAGGCCTTGGCGAACCGCCGCATGGCCGCGTCGGAGAACCGCCGGCGGTTGAATTCGACGTCGAGCGAGACTTCGCCCGCCAGCCGCTGTACGTCCAGCGACAGGTCGAACTGGAGCCCCGACAATTCCGCGGGGTCCGGCAGGAGCGTGACCTGGAGACCTTCCAGCGCCCATACGTCGCTCAGATCGGTCATGCCATAGGTGATGGCAGCCTGGAACAGGGGATTCCGGTCGGCGGCACGGTCGGGAGCCAGTGCGCCCACCACCACCTCGAACGGAACGTCCTGGTAGTCCAGTGCGTCGTGGACCGTTTCGCTCACGAGACCGAGAAACTGGTCGAAGGTCAGTGCCGAATCCACCCGGCAGCGCAGCGCCACCGTATTGGAGAAGAATCCGATCGTTCCGAAAAGGTCGGGGTCCGGCCGGCCGTGCGTCTGCGTTCC
>NZ_JAIOAB010000021.1 GCF_019890635.1 Streptomyces sennicomposti | reverse complement strand
CGTCGGCGACGGCGTCGCCGCCTGCCACTTCCCCCATGACACCCGCGCGGCGGCGAGCGTCGCGGACAGGAGCGCGCACGATGTCTGACGCACCCGGCACCCGCCCGCCCGTCCGGGAGCCCGACACCGGCCCGCCGGTCCTGGAGGTCAGCGGGCTGCGCAAGTGCTTCGGCGACTTCACCGCCGTGGACGACGTCAGCCTGGTGCTGACGGCGGGCGCCTCGCTGGCCGTGGTCGGCGAGTCCGGCTCGGGCAAGACCACCACGGCCCGCATGATCGCCGGACTGGAGACGCCCACCGCCGGCACCGTCCGGTGGGGCGGGCGCGCCCGGCCGCCCGGCCGGGTACGGGCGGCCGAGCGCCGACGGCAGGCCCGCGAGGTCCAGATGGTCTACCAGGACCCCTACTCCTCGCTGGACCGGCGGCAGCGGGTCGGCGACTGCGTCGGCGAGGCGCTGGCCCTGCACACCGAGCTGCGCGGGGCCGCGCTGGAGCGGCGCGTGGCCGAACTCCTCGACCAGGTCGGCCTGGACGCGCGGCAGGCCCGCTCGCTGCCCCGCGCCCTGTCCGGCGGCCAGCGCCAACGGGTCGCCATCGCCCGCGCGTTGGCCGTACGACCGCGCGTCCTGGTGCTGGACGAGGCCGTCGCCGCGCTCGACGTCTCCGTCCAGGCGCAGATCGTCGCCCTGCTGCGCGAGATCCGCGAACAGACGCGGGTCGCCTACCTGTTCATCACCCACGACCTCGGGATCGTGCGGCACGTGTGCGAGGAGACGGTGGTCATGCACCGGGGCCGGATCGTGGAGCGCGGCCCGACCGCCGCCGTGCTCGGCGACCCCCAGGAGCCGTACACCCGCCGCCTGATCGACTCCGTGCCCCGCCGCGGCTGGAAGCCCCGCCGCCGCGACCGCGATCGCCCCCGTCAAGAGGAGGAATGACCATGCCCTTCGCTCCCGCCCTGACCTACGCCTTCGAGATCCGCGCCGAGTTGGCCCCGTCCCTGCACATCGGGCACGGCGACGGCGAAATCACCGAGTTCACGCCGATCACCGGCGGCAGCGTCACCGGTCCCCTGCTGCGCGGCGAGGTCCTCGCCGGCGGCGGCGACTGGAGCAGCACCCGCGGTCGCGTCTGCCAACTGGAGGCGCGCTACCTCGTCCGGGCCGAGGACGGCGCGGTCGTCGACATCGTCAACCGCGGCTACTACCACGAGGGTTCGGACTGCCCGAACCAGGACGACGACGGCCTCCAGGTGTCCCGGGCCGGTGTGTACTACCGCACCTCCCCCGTCTTCCGCACGGACGCGCCCGCCCACCGCTGGCTCGCCGAGACAGTCTTCGTGGGGCTCGCCCGATCGGAGCGGGAGGACGAGGTGAGCATCCGCGTGTACGCGCTGCGGTAGCGGTCTCGGCGGCGGTCCGGGGCGTTCACCACCGCCGCCACCGCCACTCCATGCGCCACCCGATGGCCGTCCACGCGGTGAAGAAGGCGGCGAGCATCCCCGTCATCACCCACTCCAGGATGCTCGCCCCGAACAGCGCGCCGTGCACCAGCCCGGCCACCGGCAGGGACAGTCCCAGCCAGCCGAGGTTCGGGAACGCGATCAGCCCCGACAGGCGGCCGCTCACCACGGCCCACAGCACCACGCCGAAGACCGGCCAGGTGGCGGCCAGCCGCAGAGCCAGGGATTGGTCGGCCGGCGAGAGGTAGGTCTCGGTGTGCCCGCGCACCTCCAGGCGCACCACCGCGCCGTGCCAGGTGCGCAGCCGCGCCGGATCGCCGCGGTGCGTGTCCTCGTAGGTGCCGTGGCCGACGTCGCGCCACGCCGTCCGGTCGCCGTAGCGGACCCGGAGCCGGTAGTACGGTGTGCAGGACCGGACGCCGTCGGAGTCCGTGGTGCAGGACTCGCCGGTTGCCGTGTCGATCACCGTCCCCGTCACCCGCGCCACGCAGTCGGGGCCGGGCGCGCCGGTGCACAGGGGTGCGCGGCGGTAGGCCACGGCGCCGTCGTACGCTTCGCCCGCCCACCGCGCGCAGCCGATCAGTCCGGTCACCGCGGCCGCGAGCACCAGGATCCGCAGCCAGGCCGGCAGTCGCCCGTGCCATGCGCCCATCGCGCCCTCTTCCCCCGAGTCCCGCCCCGGCGCGGCGCGCGGCACTTCGGCTCGCGCCGCCATGGGTGGGTGTGCCCGGTGACGCCCGGCCGGGAAACGCCGGGGGCCGCCTCCCGTGCGGCCGTGGGGGCCGCCTCGGCGCGTACGGCCCGTCGCGCCGCGCGGTCGTACGGCTGTCGCGCCGCGCGGTCGTACAGCCGTCGCGCCGCGCGGTCGCACAGCCGTCGCGTAGCACCGCTGTACAGCCGTCGCGCCGCACCGCCGTGCGTCCCGTCCCGCCCGTTAGTCTCGTGCGGACGTACGACGACGCTGAGGAGGCGGTGGCGTGCCGCAGGACCTGCCGGCCGGCGAGGGCGCGATCACGGCGGCCCTGACGCAGGAGCACCGGCTCCGCCGGGACCTGGGTTTCTGGGCGCTGACGGCGATCGCGTTCTCCAACATCGTGGGCTCGGGATGGCTGTTCGCGGCGATGTACGCGGCGCAGACGGCGGGCCCGGCGTCGCTGCTGTCGTGGGTGGCCGCGGGGCTGCTGTGCGTCCTGGTGGCGCTGGTGATGATCGAGCTGGGCGCGTCCCGGCCCGAGGGCGGCGGCACGGTGCGCTGGCCCCTGTACGCCTCGGGGCGGCTGGTGGGCACGCTGGTGGGCTGGTCGGTGCTGCTGTCGGTGGGCGGCACCGCGGCGGAGATCAGCGCGATCATGCAGTACGCGGGGCACTATCTGCCCGGCATCTACCGCGGCGGTTCGCTCACCGCCACCGGGCTGGGGGTGGCGACGGCGCTGAGTGTGCTGTTGACGACGCTGAACTGGTTCGCGGTGCGGCTGTTCGCGCGGCTGAACAACCTGCTGTCCGTGTTCAAGATCGCGGTGCCGGTCGTCACGGTGGTGGCGCTGCTGGCGTCCGGCTGGCACTCCGGACGCCTCACCGACCACGGCGGGTTCGCGCCGTACGGGTACGCCGCCTGTCTGTCGGCGCTGGCCGGCGGGGGCATCGTGTACTCGGTGAACGGCTTCCAGGCGCCCCTGGACTTCTCCGGCGAGACCCGCGATCCCCGGCGCACCGTCCCCGCGTCGGTGCTGGCCGGCATCGGTCTGGCGGTGCTGATGTATCTCGCGCTCCAGGTCGCGTTCCTGTTCACGGTGCCCGAGAGCCTGCTCGGACACGGCTGGCACGGCGTCGACTTCGATTCCCCGTTCGGGCAGCTGGCGTTGCTGCTCAACCTGCACTGGCTCTCGGCGCTGCTGTACGCGGACGCGGTCGTCTCGCCCGGCGGCTCGGCGTACGTCGGGGTGGCGCTGGACGCCCGGCACACCTACGCGCTGGCGAAGAACGGCACCCTGCCCCGCTGGTTCATGGCGGTGGAGGCGCGCTCGGGCATTCCGCGCCGGGCGCTGGTGCTGAACCTGCTGGTGATCGTGGTGTTCCTGCTGCCGTTCGGCGGCTGGCAGGACATCGTGAGCGTGATGGGCGACATGTATCTGCTGATCTACGCGGCCTCGGCGGTGGCGGCGGCGGTGTTCCTGGCCGATCCGGACAGCGGCACGGCGGGCTGGGTGCCGGGGCTGCGCTGGATCGCGCCGGTGAGCTTCGTGGTGGCGGCGGAGTTCGTGTACTGGTCGGGCTGGCACGATCTGCGGCTGGCGCTGCCGCTGGTGCTGGTCGGGCTGCTGGTGTTCCTCGGGATGCACCGCACCGCCATGGCCGGCCGGCCGCTCGCCGCCGAACTGCGCACGGGGGCCTGGCTGGTGGTGTTCCTGGTCCTGCTCACCGTGCTGTCCTGGCTCGGTTCGTTCGGCGGCTCCGGGCGGCTGCCGGCGCCGTGGGACTCGCTGGCGGTGGCGGCGTCGGCGTTCGCGGTGTTCTTCTGGGCGGTGCGCGCGGGCACGGCGTGGCTGCGGGAGTCCCGGCGGCCGGGGGGCGGGGGGCTGGCGGGTCGGGACGCGGGTCCCGACGCGGGTCCGAGTGCGGGTCCGGGTCCGGGCTCGCGCTGGGGCTCGGGGGTTTAGGGTGCGTCGCCTTCGGCTTCGCTCACACCCACCGCGTCCGGTTCGACTACGGACTCACCGCGTGACTCAGGCCCGTAGATAGGCCAGCACGGCCAGCACCCGGCGGTGGGTGTCGTCGGCCGGGGGCAGGTCCAGCTTGGTGAGGATGGAGCCGATGTGCTTGCCCACCGCCGCCTCGGAGACGACGAGTTCGCGGGCGATCGCGCCGTTCGACCTGCCCTCGGCGACCAGGGCGAGGACTTCGCGCTCGCGCGGCGTGAGCCGTTCCAGCGGGTCGCGGCGGCGGCGCAGCAGGTGCCGTACGACCTCGGGGTCCACGACCGTGCCGCCGGCCGCCACCTCGCACAGCGCGGCCACGAACTCCTCGACCTGCCCGACCCGGTCCTTGAGCAGATAGCCGACGCCCGATCCGTCGCCGGAGTCGAGGAGTTCGGCGGCGTAGGCCCGCTGCACGTACTGGCTGAGGACCAGCACGGGCAGGGCGGGGGTGCGTTCGCGCAGGCGGACCGCCGCGTGCAGGCCCTCGTCCTGGAAGCCGGGCGGCATCCGGACGTCCGTCACGACGATGTCCGGTGCGTGTTCCTCGACGGCGGCGACCAGCGCCCCGGCGTCGCCGACGGCCGCGACGACCCGGTGGCCGCAGCGGTCGAGGAGACCGGTCAGCCCCTCCCGCAGCAGGACGCTGTCCTCGGCCAGCACTACGCGCAGCGGCCGGTCGGCTCGCGGGGTTCGCTCGGCTCGCAGGGTTCGCAAGGAAACTCCACAGTCAGCAGGGTCGGTCCGCCGGGCGGGCTGGACAGGGAGAGTCTGCCATCCAGGACCGACACCCGGTCCGCGAGCCCGGTGAGACCGGTTCCGGCCGAGACGTCCGCGCCGCCCCGGCCGTCGTCGCCGACCCGCAGGACCAGCCGCCCGTCGCGGTGGCCGCCGCTGACCCGGGCGCGGCTCGCCCCGCTGTGCCGGGCGACGTTGGCGAGCGCTTCACGGACCACGAAGTACGCCGCCGCCTCCACGGACTCCGGGAATCTGGCGGGCAGTTGGAGGTCGAGGTCGACGGGCACCGGGGAGCGGTCCGCGGCGTCGGCGACGGCGGCCTCGAGCCCGTAGTCGGCCAGCACCTTGGGGTGGATTCCGTGGATCAGCTCGCGCAGTTCGGCCAGCGCCCGCCCCGCCTCGCCGTGTGCCTGGGCGAGCCGGTCGGCGAGGGGGCCGGGCGGTGCGTCCAGCCGGGCCAGTCCGAGGTTCATCGTCAGGGCGACCAGGCGTTGTTGGGCGCCGTCGTGCAGATCGCGCTCGATACGCCGCCGCTCCGCCTCGAAGGCGTCCACCAACCGCACGCGGGAGCGGGTGAGTTCGACCACCCGCGCGTCCAGGTCGCCGCCGCGCGGGGCGATCAGCAGCCGGGTCAGCTCGGCGCGGGCGCCGGCCGCGACGCCGAGGACGTACACGCCGACGGCCAGGAGGACCAGTCCGAGGGCCGCGATGCCGAGGGCGGCCGGCCAGGTGTCGACCGGCCACGCCTTGAGCACCTTCGTCTCCCGGCCGTCGCCGACCGTGGCCAGCAGCAAGGGGGTTGCGACCAGGGACAGCGGGCACAGCAGCGCGACCGTGACCGCCAGGGCGTCGACCGGCCACAGCAGGACCGCGAAGAGCAGGGCGTGCCCCAGTTCCCGCCAGGTCGCCTGCTCGCGCAGCCGCGTGGAGAGCCAGGCCCGTAGTCCGGCGCCGGCGGGCGGGGTGTGCCGGTCGGGTGCCGGGTCGAGGTCCACCAGGCGGAGCCGGCGCCGTTCCGCCCAGGCCAGCGGAAGACCGGCGAGGACGGTGAGGAGGAGCAGCGGCAGTCCCACCAGGACGACGGCGAGCACCGCGCCGGCCGCCGCGGCGGTCACGATCCCCACCAGGGCGAGGGCGCCCATCACCGCGCCGGTGAGCAGGTAGGCCGCCGAGCGCCACGGCCACGACGACAGCACGAAGCCGGGGCGGCGCATGGCCTGCCAGACGGTACGGGGGTGCGCGGGGATCGCCGGTTGCATGGGGATCACCGTAGGAGGCGGGGCGGGGGCGAGGCCATGGGTCCAAGGGGAGGAAGGGGGTGGGGCAGGCCATACCCCCGGCCTCGGTCCCGCCCCCACCCCGCTCGTCGGTCCTGCCGTATCCCGGTGCTCGGGTGCGCGGTACCTCCCTCCTCCGTCCTGCCCGTCCTCCGGTTCTCGGTCCTGCCGCACTGCGCCGGGGCGCCCTCGGGCGGTTCGCTGGGAGGCGTCGGCGAACGCACACATGAGTGAGGGAAGATGAGCGACGACGCGATCCGGCTGGGCTCCGTGAGCAGGCGGTACGGGACGGGCGAGGGCGCCGTGACGGCCCTGGCGGAGGTGTCGCTCGCCTTCGCGCGGGGGACGTTCACCGCCGTCATGGGGCCGTCCGGCTCGGGCAAGTCGACGCTGTTGCAGTGCGCGGCGGGACTCGACCGGCCGACCTCCGGCTCGGTCGTCGTCGGCGGGACCGAGCTGACGGAACTCGGCGAGACGAGACTGACCCTGTTGCGCCGGGACCGCATCGGCTTCGTCTTCCAGGCGTTCAACCTGCTGCCGTCGCTGACCGCCGAGCAGAACGTGGCGCTGCCCCTGCGGCTGGCCGGCCGCCGTCCCGCGCGGGCCAGGGTGCGCGAGGTGCTGGAGCAGGTCGGGCTCGGCGAGCGGGCGCGGCACCGGCCGACGGAGATGTCCGGCGGCCAGCAGCAACGTGTGGCGCTCGCCCGCGCCCTGATCACCCGGCCCGAGGTGCTGTTCGCCGACGAGCCGACCGGCGCCCTGGACTCGCGCACCGGGCGTGAGGTGCTGGCGCTGCTGCGCGCGATGGTGGACCGCGAGGGCCTGACGATCGTCATGGTGACCCACGATCCGGTGGCCGCGGCCTGGGCCGACCGCGTGGTCTTCCTCGTCGACGGGCGTGTCGAGGGCGAGTTGGCCGGGGCGGACGCCGACCGCATCGCCGCGCGCATGACCCGGCTGGAGGCGCTGCCGTGCTGAGCGTCGCGCTGCGCACCCTGCGCACCCGCTGGACCACCTTCACCGGCGCGTTCGTCGCGCTGTCGCTCGGCGTCGCGCTGCTCACCGTGACGGGACTGGTGCTGGCGTCCTCGCTGGACGCGCCCCGCCGGGGGCCCGAGCGGTTCGCGGCGGCGCCGGTCGTCGTGAAGGGGGCGGACACCCTGCGGGTGCGCACTCCGGCGGGTGTGCGCACCCAGAAGCTCGCGGAGCCGCGTGCCCTGACCGCCGGGGCCGTGGCGAGGCTCGGGCGGCTCGGTCCCGTGGTGGTGGACCGGACGTTCCCGGTGCGGGTGGCGGACGGCGGGCCCGGCGATCTGGTGGGCCACCCCTGGTCCGTCGCGGCGTTCGCCCCGTACCGCCTCACCGCGGGGCGTGCGCCGACGGCGCCCGACGAGGTGGCGATCAGCGGGGACTGGGCGCGGGTGGGCGAGGCGGTGCGGACCGACCGGGGGGTGCTGCGGGTGGTGGGGACGGTGCGCAGCGCCAGCGCCTCGGGGAGCGCCGGCTCCCGAGGCTTCGAGGACGCCGTCTTCTGCACCGACGCACGTGCCGCGCAACTCGCCCCCTCTGTACTGCAGTTGGTCGTGGTCGCCGATCCGGCGGCGGTACGGCGGGCGGTGCGCGGCGTAGACGGTGTGCAGGTGCTCACCGGTGACGCGCGCCGCGAGGCCGACGCCGATCCGGACCGCGACGCCGAGGCGGTCGCCGCGATGAACGCCCTGTTCGGCACGGCCGGTGGCGTCAGCGCCTTCGTGTCGGTGTTCGTGGTGGCGTCGACCTTCGCGTTCGCCGTGGCGCAACGGCGGCGTGAGTTCGGGTTGTTGCGCACCGTCGGGGCGACTCCCGGGCAGCTGCGCCGGATGGTGGTCGCCGAGGCGCTGGGGGTGGGCGTCCTCGCCTCGGCCGCCGGCTGTCTGCTCGGCTCCTACGGCGCGCCGCTGCTGGCCGCCCGGGTGGTCGAGGCCGGACTCGCGCCCGGCTGGTTCACCGTGGGCGCTCACACCTGGCCGTACCAACTGGCCTTCTGGACCGGTCTGTCGGCGGCCCTCGGCGGTGTGGTCGCCGCCTCCCGGCGGGCCGGGCGGACCGGTCCCGCCGAGGCGTTGCGCGAGGCGTCCGTGGACAGCCGGACGATGACGCCGGGACGTCTGCTGGCCGGTGCGGCGCTGCTGCTGACCGCCGCGGTCACCCTGTGTCTGGCGCTGGCGGGCGACCCGGGCGACCTGCTGCACCGCAAGTCCTCCACCAGCCGCCCCATGCTGCTGATCACGGCGGTGGCGCTGCTCGCCCCGCTGGTGGTGCGCCCGCTGACCCGGCTGCTGGCCTGGCTGCCGGCCCGACTGCCCGGAGCCGTGGGCATGTTGGTGCGCGAGAACGCCGCCGCGGCGGTCCGGCGCACCGCGGCCGTCGCGGCGCCCGTCCTGGTCACCGTCGCCCTCACCGGATCGCTGCTGGGGGCGACCGCCACGCTGAACGGGGCGAAGGCCGCCGAGGCACGGGCGCGGACGACCGCCGACTTCGTCGTCACCCCGCGGGGCGGCGCGGCCTTCGACGCGGCGACCGTGGCGCGGCTGCGCGAGGTGCCCGGTGCGACAGTGTCGCCGACCTCGGCCGGGGCCGTCTACGTGCTGGAGGACGGGGTGGCGCTCGTGCGGTCCGAGGCGCGCGCGGCCGAGCCCGGCCCGCTCGCGGCCACCGCCCGGCTGCCGCTGGCCGCCGGGAAGGCCGGCGACCTGGACGACGGCTCGATCATCGTCAACGAGGAGTGGCAGCGGCACACGGTGGGGCAGCGGGTGCGGGTGTGGCTCGGCGACGGCGCCGAGCGGACGCTGCGGATCGCCGCGGTGATGACCACCGGCACCGGCGGCAACGGTGTCTACGTCACCCCGCGCAACGCTCCCGGCGCGGGTGTCGACCGGGTCGACGTGGCCCTCGCCGACGGCGCCGACCCGGACGCGGTGGCCGCCGGTCTGCGCGCGGCGGTGCGCGCCGCGGGCGGTCAGGTGCGCACCGAGTCCCAGTGGCTGCGGGCCACGCGCCCGCACGCCGACCGTACGACCCGGCTCGGTTTCCTGCTGGTCCTCGGCATCGCCCTCCTCTACACGGGTGTCTCCCTGGCCACCACGATGGTCATGGCGACCTCCGACCGGGTGCGCGACCTGGCCGTGCTGCGGCTGGCCGGGGCCACCCGCCGGCAGGTGCTGCGACTGGTGGGCGCCGAGGCGCTGACGGTGGTCGCGGTGGGTGCGTCGCTCGGGCTGGCGGTCGCCTGGCTGAATCTGGCGGGTATGTGGGGTGCGCTGCGGCTGCTGTCCGTGCGGAGCGCGATCGAGCTGCCGTGGGCCGCGGTCGGCGAGGCCGTCGCCGCCTGCGCGGTGCTCGCGGTGGTCTCCTCGGTCGTCCCCGCCGCGCTCGTCCTGCGCCGCCGGGCGGTAGACCTCGCGGGCGTACGGGAGTGACACCAGGCGTCACTTGCGGTCGCAGACCGATCTCCTCTCGATGCTCTCCGATCAACACAGGTCATTACCGAAGACCGTCACTCGAACGCCGGTCGGACAAGCCTACGGTGCGGTCACCGGTCGGGACGGCGTCGGCCGTCCCCGGGGACGGAGCGGCAGCGCCCGTCCCCTCCGGCGACCAGTCGACGATCAAGGGGAGGCACCATGGCGAGTGTGGAAGTGTCGCTGAAGGAGATGATGACCGCGGTCGAGGGGGCGCTGGGCGCGGCGGTCGTCGACTACACCAGCGGGATGGCGCTGGGCACCCTGGGCGGGGGCAAGGACCTGGACCTGACCATCGCCGCGGCGGGGAACACGGACGTGATCCGCGCCAAGGTGCGCACCATGGAGCAGCTCGGCCTGCAGAGCCAGATCGAGGACGTGCTGATCACCCTCGGTGCGCAGTACCACCTGATCCGCCTGGTGACCGGGCGCAACGGCAACGGCCTGTTCCTCTATCTCGTCCTCGACAAGTCGCGCTCGAACCTCGCGATGGCCCGCCACCAGCTCAAGCGGGTCGAGGAGCAGCTGGAGATCTAGCGCCCTTCCGGGGCCCGGCCGACGCGCGCCCATGATGTGAAGACTTCTTCAAGTCACCACATCAGCATGATCCCAACTCGTGGATGCGCCCGGCCGGGGCCGAGAAGGATGGGCTGTGCGGGGCACTTTCCGCGGCGGCGCCCTCCGGGGCGCCGCCCCTGATCCGGACCGTCGCGACGCGGCAGGGAGCGAGCACTCATGCAGGTCCCCCTCTACCAGGCCAAGGCCGAGTTCTTCCGCATGCTCGGGCACCCCGTGCGCATCCGGGTCCTGGAACTGCTCCAGCACGGCCCGGTGCCGGTGCGGGATCTGCTGGCCGACATCGAGATCGAACCGTCCAGCCTGTCCCAGCAGTTGGCCGTGCTGCGGCGCTCCGGCATCGTCGTGTCCACCCGGGAGGGGTCCACGGTCCGCTACGAGCTGGCCGGCGGCGACGTCGCCGAACTGCTGCGCGCGGCCCGCCGCATCCTCACCGAGCTGCTGGTGGGCCGCACCGAACTCCTCGCCGAACTCCGCCAGACGGACGATGCCTCACCGGACCCCCTGCGTTCCGTGACATGAGTCACAGCGGTTCCGCGATCTATGCCCTCGGAGTAGTAGTGGCCGCACTGCCGACATGGGGGACTTGTCCGGCTTGATCCGGACGCGCGCCGGGTATGCGACCGGGACGTTCCGCACCCTCGGCGAAGTCATCGCTTCTGCAAACCATGGCGGCTTCCTGACGGGTAGCCAGGGCGGTGCGCGAGGCGCGGGAACCGGGGCAGCACGGGCCGCCCGGCCTCCGCAAGGGCCGTGCCGGTCTACGAGGGGCGGTAGTAGCCGGGCCCTTTGCGCTGCGTGTGAAGGCGTCTTAAGAATGACGACCCACAAGGCATCGCCGCAGTTCACAAGCCATTGCATACGAGCGAGCCGTATGCGGGCGTGCGGCGACCACCGAGTGAGGTCACGCATGGGCAAGCACCGTAAGAAGCAGTACTACCGGCGGATAGCCATCGCCGTCGCCACGGTCGGCGCCGTCGGCATCCCGTCCGTCGCCCTGGCCTGCGGCGACTGGCCGGGCGGCACGACGGACCAGGCGGCCCCCGCGGGGTCGCAGCTCACCGACCGGGAGAGCGGGGCGGCCTGGTGGGCGCAGGCCGCGCTGAGTCGCCAGAGCAACGTGAGCGCGAGCACGGCGCCCACCGCGATGACTTCGGCCACCGTGCCGGTTTCTCCCGCCGTACCGGCGCCGCCGGCCGTGCCGGGCGCACCGGTGCCGACCGTCCCGGCCGCGCCGCGGACGCCGGGCGCCGTCGCGAGCGCGCCGCACGCCGCCGTGCCGCACGCCACCGCGCCGAAGGCCAAGGCGGCCGCACCGGCGCACAAGCGGCACCCGTCGGCTCCCCACCCCAAGGCCAAGCCCCGGCCGAGCGCCTCCCCCAGCGCGCCGAAGCCCGCCGCGACGGCCACCGCCGCGGCCACCCCGGCCGCGCCCGCCGCGACGGCCACCAGCGCGGCCCCGTCCGCCACTCCCTCCGCGACCGCCGCCGCGCCGAGTTCGCCGGCGTCTCAGGCCCCGGCCTCCGGTGCCGTCGCGCAGGTCGTGCAGCTCGTCAACGCCGAGCGCGCGAAGGTCGGTTGCTCGCCCCTGACGGTGAACGCGTCGCTCACCAAGGCGGCGCAGGCGCACAGCGAGGACATGGCCGCGCACCAGAACATGTCGCACACCGGTTCCGACGGCTCCGCCCCGGGCGACCGGATCACCGGCGCGGGCTACGTGTGGAGCAGCTACGGCGAGAACGTCGCCTACGGCTACGCCACTCCGGAGCAGGTCATGGCGGGCTGGATGGGCAGCCCCGGCCACAAGGCGAACATCCTCAACTGCTCCTTCAAGGAGATCGGCGTCGGCCTGGCGCAGCCCGGCTCCTACTGGACGCAGGACTTCGGCACCGCGCGCTGAGGACGGCCCGTCGGGGCACGGCCTGTTGAGGCACGGCCCGCGGGGTGTCGGGCATCAGTCGAGGGAGTGGCGCGCTTCGAGCGCGTCGAGCGCGTCGAGGATGTCGGCGGGTTCCGCGCGCTGGGTGTAGTCGGGGTCGACGAAGGCCCAGCGGATGGTTCCGGCGCGGTCGATGACGTAGGTCGCGGGCAGCGGGAGCGTACGTGCGTGGCCGCCGTTGACGCGCTGGAGGTCGAAGCCGAACCGGTCGTAGACGGCGGCCAGGTCGTCCGGCAGGTCGAAGGCGAGGCCGTACTGCCCGGCCGTGTCGGAGCCGAGGTCGCTGAGGACGTCGAAGGCGAGGGCGTGCTTCTCGGCGAGGCTCAGCGATTCGTCGGGGACCTGCGGTGAGACGGCGACCAGACGCGCGCCGCGCTCGGCGAACTCCCCGTGGCGCTGCTGCAGGGCGCGCAGAGCGAGGTTGCAGTACGGGCACCAGGCGCCGCGGTAGAAGGTGAGCACGACCGGGCCTTCGGCGAGCAGGCCGTCCAGGGCCACCGGGTGCCCGGTCGCGGACGGCAGGGTGAAGCGCGGGGCCCGGGCGCCCACGGTCAAGGCCCGGCCGGCCTGTCCGGAGGCGGCCAGGTCCCGCCCGGCGCGGTCCATGATCTCCCTCGCCTCGGGCGGCAGTTGAGGCCGGCGGGCGGTGGAGAAGGCGCGCAGTTCGGCTTCGAGGCTCATCGGGGCATCCTCCGGCGGGTCGGGGCACGGGTGTGGCAGGGCAGCGAAAACCGGATCTCGGAACGACCGTTCCAAGATTGCTGTCAGCGTAGCGGTCGGGCGCGCTATCTTGGAACCCTCGTTTCAAGATGGGAGGGGCGCGTGCCGGACATCAAGCACTTCGACCCGCAGGCCGCCCTGGACACGGCGGTGCGGCTGTTCTGGCGGCAGGGCGCGGCCTCGACCGGCATCCAGGACGTGGTGACGGCCACCGGCCTCAACCGCTCCAGCCTGTACGCCACGTTCGGCGGCAAACAGGACCTGTACCTCGCCGCGCTGCGGCGCTACGTCCGGACCCACTCCGAACCGGCCTTCGAGCGCCTGACCCAGGACGGGCGCGGACTGCCCGCCGTCGCCGACTTCTTCGCCGGACTGATCGAGGTCCGCTGCTCGGGCGAGTACGCACGCTGGGGCTGCATGATCACCAACGCGCACGCCGCCCGCACCGAGAACGACGACCCGGAGGTCCTGCGCCTCCTCGACGGGCACCACCAGCACCTGCTGGGCGCCCTGCACGCCGCGCTCCTGTCCGCGCAGTCCCGCGGCCAGCTCCCCCGGGACGCCGAACTCCAGTGCGCGGCCGAGCTGTTGGCCCTGCTCGCCTACGGCGTCAACCTGCGCTCCCGCTCCGGAGCCGACCCGGAGGCGCTGTACCGGACGGTCACCGCGACCCTGGCCTCCCTCGGCGCCATCGCCGCGGCGAGCTGACGCCCCCGGACCCGCGACCGACCGGCGGCCCCGGACAGGCCAGGCCGGCCGGCCCCCGCGCACCGGGAGCCGGCCGGCCATGACGACACCGACGGCGAACAGCCGCCACGCTCAGCAGCTCTGTGGTGTCGAGCCGAGCGCCACGTCGTCGTACCAGAGGGTGTCGTCGCCTGTGCCGTAGCTCTCCCACCCCAGCCGGAAGGTGGTGGGCCGGGGAGCCGTGGTGCGGCTGAGCCACTGCGCGTCGATGTCCTGCGTGGGGACGCCGTCCACGTGCAGTCCGGCGATCTGCCGGTCGTCCAGCCAGGTGTCCATGGCCTGCCGGGTGGTGTCGACGGCGAACCGCAGGCACACCCAGCGCCCGGTCGGCAGTTCCGTGCTCAGCGCCACGCCCGCCGGGCTCTGCGCGGGCAGGGTCGCGTCGTCGGACTGGCGGTTCCACTGGAGCGCGCCGTTCTGGCCGCCCATCCTCAGGTCGCGTCCGCCGTCGCGCGCGTCGGCCAGGGTGATCATGGCGATGTGCGCGGCGGGCAGCGGCGTGGTGTGGCGCACCCACACCCGGCCGTACACCACGGGCCCCACCGTGGACACGTCCTTCGTGGTGGCCACGAAGACGTGGTTGCAGTAACCGGCGGCTCCGTCCACCCGCACCGAGCGGCTTCCGGTGTGGGCGACCGAGGTGTCCACCGTCGCCTTGCCGGAGCCGTCGCAGTCGGGCGACACGACCGTCCAGGCGCCCGAGGGCGCGCTCCCGGTCTGGTCCTCGAAACCGGAGCACACCGCCGCGTCGCCGCATCCCGGAGCGGGGCTGCCCGAGGGCGGCGGCGTGGGACTCCCGGACGGCGGCCCCGACGGTGTGGGCGAGGGACTCCCGGACGGTCCCGACGGCGTCGGACTCGCCCCCGAACCCCCGTCGCACGGAACGCCGTTGAAGGTGAAGTCACCCGGTACGGGATGGGCGCCGGACCAGGTGCCCTGGAGGCCGAAACTCGCGGCGGCGCCGGTCGCCAGCGACCCGTTGTAGTCGAGGTTCGCGGCGGTGACCGCCGTACCGCTCTGGCTCACCCGGGCGTTCCACGCGGAGGTCACCCGCTGACCGGCGTCGAACGTCCACCGCAGTTCCCAACCGCTCACCGCAGGGCCGAGATTGGTGACGGACACCTGCGCGGTGAAGCCGCCCGCCCACTGGTCGGCCGTCCACGACACCCGGCACGCCGCACCGCCGTCCGCCGCCTGAGCGGTGCCGCGCACGCCGTAGCCGGCGAGGCCCGCCAGCAGCGCGCCCACCACGGCCAGCAGCGCCGCCACCCGTAACTCCCGCCTGCCCGGCGGCCGAACCGTCCTCGTCACCGTCCGCTCTCCTTCTGCACCACTGAATGATCAGAGCATGACAAGCAGAGGAAGCCTTGGGAGCGCTCCCATCGAGCATCACGGTAGCGACCCCGCAGACCGATGTAAACGCGGTACGCCCCGGTAGCGACCGCCGAGCGCGCCGCACCCGGCTGTGACAGCCCTGTGACGGCGGGTATGACCCAGGTCACAGCCGAGGCGGTCCCCGCCTGATCGACTGACCCCATGCGCCGCGCCCCTCTCCCCCTGGCCCTGCCCGCCGCCGTCGCCCTCGCGGGCGCACTGCTCCTCACGGCGTGCGGTACGCAGCGCGCCGGCGCACAGGACCCCGGCCCGGCGTCGCCGCACGCGTCCGCGACCTCGGGCGAATCCTGCGGCGCCTCCGCGACACCCGCCGGCCGGTCGGCGACCGACGACACCGGGCCCGACACCTCAACACCCGGGCAAGCGGCGCCGGACGCCTCCTCCGGCGGTACGGCGACGGCGAGGGAGGGCGTCGAACTCGTCGGCCCGGCCGGCTGCCCGGTCCTCGAGATCACCAACCACACGGCCGGAACGGCCACTTACACGGTCACCTACTTCCTGCTGTCGGACACCGGTACCGCGCTGACGAGTGCCCAGACGACGGTGGCGTCCGTCGAACCCGGCCGGACCGTACGGCGCGCCGTCTCGCTGACGGACGTCGGCACGCTGCCCGGAGACGCCGGAAAGCCGACGAAGGTGCGGATCGTCAAGGTCAGGAGCGTCCCCTCCGCCGAGGCGCCCAGCGAGACGGGACCCTGTCCGGCGTCGGGGGTGCGCGTGTACGCCGACCGGGGCGACGCCGCGATGGGGCTGCGCGTCGTCGGACTGCACCTGGTGAACTGCGGCACGCACACGTATCACCTCGACGGCTATCCGCAGCTCCAGCTGTTCGACGAGGAGCACAAGCCGGTCGAGGGCGTACGGATCCTGCACGGGGGCGGGGCCATCGCCCTCGGCACCGGGGCCGACGACACGCCCCGGCCCCTGGCGCTGCGGCCCGGGGAGGGGGCGCACGCCGGGCTGGTGTGGCGCAACACCACGGAGATGGGCGAGCCCGTCAACGCGCCCTATGTGCGGGTGGTGGCGAAGCCCGGCGCCGCCGCGGTGACGGTGACGCCGGAGCTGGACCTGGGCACGACGGGGAAGTTGGGCGTCGGCGCCTGGCAGCGGGACGACGCCTCCCGCTGAGGGCGGCCCCGCCGCAGACGCTTCGCTTGCCCCGCCGCGGACGCCTCGCTCTGCCCCGCCGCGGACGCCTCGCGGCACCCGCCCACCCGTCACCTCGCCGCGCGAAGCGGCCCGTCAAGCCGGGAGCGTAGACCCCGGACTTGACGAGCCGTCAGTCACACACGTCGGGGGACTCAGAAGCCTCCACCGGAGAACCCGCCGGACGTCCCGCCGGCGTCCGCCTCGCCCGGTGTGATCCGGCCGCGCCAGGCGCCGGACTCGCCGCCGCGCTTCTCGATGTACTCCTTGAAGCGCTTCATGTCGCCCTTGATCTGCCGGTCCGTGATCCCCAGCAGATCGCCGGCCTTCTCCGCCATGCCGCTGGGCTCGATGTCCATCGCGAGCTCGACGCGGGTGTGCCCGTCGTCCACCCGCTCGAAGCGGACCGTGCCCCTCTGCTGGGTGTCGCCGCTGGTCGTGCGCCAGGTGATCCGCTCGTCGGGGAGCTGGTCGACGATCTCGGTGTCGAACTCCCGCTTGACGCCGGAGACCTTCGTCACCCAGTGGTTGTGGCGGTCGTCCAGCTGCCTGATCTCCTCGACCCCCTCCATGAAGTTCGGGAAGGACTCGAACTGCGTCCACTGGTTGTACGCGATGCGGACGGGGACGTCGACTTCGACCGTTTCCTTGACCGTGCTCATGAACAGGTGCCTCCAGTTTCGTCGATCGGCCGCGGCGGACCAGAGGCCCGCCGATCGGCTCTCGGCAGTGCCGCGAGTACCCGGCAGACGGGGCTTTACCACTCCGTGTCCGAAACCGGGCCGGGATCCGCGTCCCGGCCGATCTGGGGCGGGGCGTGCGGGGCGGCCACCGGGATCGCTATGCGGACACGCATGTCCGGTTTCCGCTCTTGACCGGGGACCGGTGGCCCCGCCACGATCCCAGGCACCCCACATAGATCGTGGACATGTCATGCACCAGGGTTCCGGCACTCCCCGCCGGTCCCGCCTGCTGCATGCCTCCACCTCGAACAGACGGAGCCCCACATGACACACTCCGTTCGCCTCCGCAGGCCCGCCTGCGCCGTCGCCGCCGCGACCGCCGTGCTGCTGGCCGGCGGCGCCACGACCGGGGCCGCGGCCCCGGCGCCCCGGGCGGCGGCCGCCGCGCCCGACATCGCCGTGGCCGACGTCAAGGCCGACCTGGCGCAACTGCAGTCGATCGCGACCGCCAACGGCGGCAACCGCGCCCACGGGCGCGCCGGCTACCAGGCCTCCCTCACCTCTGTGCAGAACAAGCTGAAGGCGGCCGGCTTCACCACCACCGTCCAGCAGTTCACCGCCTCGGGCCGCACCGGCTACAACCTCGTCGCCGACTGGCCCGGCGGCGACGCCAACCGGGTCATCATGGCGGGCGCCCACCTCGACAGCGTCGCCGCGGGGCCCGGGATCAACGACAACGGCTCCGGTTCGGCGGCGCTCCTGGAGGTCGCGCTGGCCGTGTCCCGCACCGGCTACCAGCCCGCCAAACACCTCAGGTTCGCCTGGTGGGGCGCGGAGGAGTTGGGCATGGTCGGCTCGCGGAACTACGTCAGCGGCCTGTCCACCACGAACCGGGCCAAGATCAAGGGCTACCTCAACTTCGACATGATCGGCTCGCCCAACCCCGGCTACTTCGTCTACGACGACGACCCCACGATCGAGAAGACGCTCAAGGACTACTACACCGGACTCGGCATCGCGACCGAGCCGGAGACCGAGGGCGACGGCCGCTCCGACCACGCGCCCTTCAAGAACGCGGGCATACCGGTGGGCGGCGTCTTCAGCGGCGCGGACTACATCAAGACCTCGGCGCAGGCCGCGAAATGGGGCGGTACGGCCGGTGTGGCGTTCGACCGCTGCTACCACTCGTCCTGTGACACCTCGGCCAACATCGACGACACGGCGCTGAACCGCAACGCGGACGCGATGGCGTACGCGGTGTGGACACTGTCCGCGTAGCCGACCGGCTTCCTCGGGCTCGGTTCCGGCCCGGTTCCGTACAGGAGCCGGGCCGGTACGGCGCGATCGCGGTAGCCCCGCCCCCCCCCCGCCGGGCCGGGGCGACCGCCGGCCGGCGACACGAGGTACAGATTGTCCGGTTTCCCTCCACTCGGAGTCGATTGCTCCGGTCGCCCGTCGGGGTAGCCATCCGCTGGGACGCGCCCCCACCCCCTCCCGTCGCGGCCCGGTACGCAGTCGCCCGCCGAAGGAGACCGCACTCGTGACCGAGCAGCCAGCGCCGTACCAGCCGTCACCCCAGCCGTTGCCCGATCCGTCATCCGAGTCGCCGTACCAGCCGTCATCCCGGTCGCCGTACGTCCTCGACCCCACCGGCTCCGGCCACCACGCCGAGCACCGGGCCCTGCGCGCCCGCGGTCCGGCCGCCCGCGTGGACATCCTCGGCGTGACCGCCTGGGCCGTCACCGAACCCGCCCTGCTCAAAAGCCTGTTGACCAGCCCGGAGGTCTCCAAGGACGCCGCGGCGCACTGGCCGGCCTACGCCGAGGCGGTCGCCAGCTGGCCGCTCGCCCTCTGGGTGACGGCCAGAAACATGTTCACGGCCTACGGCCCCGACCACCGCAGGCTGCGCCGGATGATCGCGCCGGCCTTCAGCGCCCGCCGCATCGAGGCCTTGCGCCCCGTGGTCGAGGCGACCGTGACCTCGCTCCTCGACCGGCTCGCCGCCCTGCCCGCCACGGAACCGGTCGACCTGCGCGAACACCTCGCCCGCCCGCTGCCGATCGCCGTGATCGGCGGGCTCATGGGCGTACCGCACGACCAGCGCCAGGACTTCCGCGCACTGGTCGACGGGGTCTTCACCACCACGCTCACCGTCGCGCAGGCCGAGGCCAACACCGCCGCCCTCTACACGGCGCTGGACCTGCTCATCGCCGCCAAGCGCCGCGCCCCCGGCGACGACATGACGAGCCTGCTCCTGGCCGCCCGCGACGAGGAGGGCGACGGCGGCACCCTGTCCGCCGCCGAACTGCGCGACACCCTGCTGCTGATGATCAGCGCCGGCTACGAGACGACCGTCAACGTCATCGACCAGGCCGTCACCGCCCTGCTCACCGACCCCGCACACCTGGCCCACCTCCGGACCGGGCGCACGAGCTGGACGGACGTGGTCGAGGAGACGCTGCGGCACGAGCCGGCCGTCAAACACCTCCCGCTGCGCTACGCCCTCACCGACATCCCGCTGCCCGACGGACAGGTCATCGCCCGCGGCGAAGCCATCCTGGCCTCCTACGCCGCCGCCAACCGGCACCCGGACTGGCACGGCCCGACCGCCGACGTCTTCGACACGACCAGGGCGTCGAAGGACCACCTCGCCTTCGGTCACGGCGTCCACTTCTGCCTCGGCGCGCCCCTCGCCCGCATCGAGGTCACCACCGCCCTGCGGCTGCTCTTCGACCGCTTCCCGCACCTCGAACTCGCCGTGCCCGCCGAGACGTTGCGGCCCTACCCCTCACTCATCAGCAACGGCCACCAGACCCTCCCCGTACACCTGCGTCCCACGTCCCACTGACCCGGACCCGGCCCCGAACCCGGACCCCGGTCGCGGACCGGGACCCGACGCGGACCGGAACCCGGACCCGACGCGGACCCGGACGCGCACCGGGCGGGCCTGCCCGGTCAGCCGGCCGGAGCGCCGGCCCGCTTCGCGAGATGGGCGGGGACCTCGGCGCCCTCGGGCAGCAGCGGGTCCGGCTCCGGCTCGCCCCATGTCGTACGCAACGGCAGGACGCCCGCCCACAGGCCCAGCCGGGCGTCCTCGCCGTCGCCGTCCTCCGGGGCGCCGGTACGTATCTTGACGGACGCCTCGTCCAGCGGGAGGGCGAGCAGGGCCGTCGCGGCGAGTTCCCTGGCGGTGGGGCGGCGGGCGTAGTCCCACTGGCCGGGCGCGGCCTGCTCGGTCAGGCAGCGCAGACCGGCGAGCTTCTCCTCGGGGTCCGTGACCGCGCGGGGGACGCCGAAGATCATGGCGCTGCGGTAGTTGACCCCGTGCTCGAAGACCGAGCGGGCCAGGACGAGACCGTCGACGTGGGTGACCGTGACGCAGACCGTGGCCTCGGGTGACGCGACCAGGCTGCGGCTGGCGACCGAGCCGTGGAAGTACAGGGTGGAGCCGTCGGAGCCGTACACGGTGGGCACCACGAGCTGGGCGCCGTCGACGGTGACGCCCAGGTGGCAGACGAAGCCGGCGGCGAGGATCGCGTCCAGCCGGTCGCGGTCCAGGCTGCCCTGCTGCCGCAGCCGGCGGTGCCGCGTCCGCTCGGTGACCGGCAGCCGCCGTTCCGGGGAACCGGAGTCCATGGGGCACCTCTCTGGGGCACGGCCGATACGGCCGACGCAGCGGACACGACCGACGCAGCCGGTCCGGCCGCCGGGACCGCCACGGCCGGGCCACCCGCGCACACGACGGGGACAGCGACGGAAACCCTACTGATTCCATCGCACCAGCACCACACATTTACGTAAAACGTCGTTGCGACTGTCCACGACGACGAATTCAGTCGCCGCACCGAGCACGCCAAGGGAGATCTCCTCGGCGGCGCCTGGGCCCGTCCCGCCGCGTGGTCGAGGTCCCGAGGTGGTGGGACGCTGAGGTGTGGAGGATGTGCGTCGAGAGGCCCCCGGGAGGCCCGATGGGACGGGACGTCCCGGCGCTGGTGTTCACCCGTGAGGACCGCCGCCGCTACCGGATCAAGATGCAGGAGTGCCTCGACGCGCTCGCGCAGATGCTGCGCGACGCCCGGTTCGAGTCCGAGCGGCCGCAGGTCGGGCTGGAGATCGAGCTGAACCTGGTGGACGACCGGGCGGAGCCGACGATGCGCAACAGCGACGTGCTGGAGGCGATCGCGGACCCCGCCTGGTCCACCGAGCTGGGTCGGTTCAACCTGGAGACCAACATCCCGCCGCGCCGGCTGACGGCCGGCGGCCCCGACGCCTGGGAGTCCGAGATCCGGGCCGCGCTCAACCACGCGGACCGCCGGGCCAGGACGGTCGGCGCCCATCTGATCATGATCGGCATCCTGCCGACGCTGCGCCAGGAGGACGCCGGCCACGCCGCGCTCTCGGAGAACCCGCGCTACCGGCTGCTCAACGACCAGGTCTTCGCCGCCCGGGGCGAGGACCTGCACATCGAGGTGGACGGCGTGGACCGGCTGCGGACGTACGCGGACACGATCACGCCCGAGGCGGCGTGCACCAGCACCCAGTTCCATCTCCAGGTCTCCCCCGAGGAGTTCGCCGGCTACTGGAACGCGGCGCAGGCGGTCGCCGGCGTCCAGGTGGCGCTGGCGGCCAACTCGCCGTTCCTGTTCGGCAAGGAGCTGTGGCACGAGACACGTGTCCCCCTGTTCGAGCAGGCCACGGACACCCGCCCCGAGGAGATCAAGGTGCAGGGGGTGCGGCCCCGGGTGTGGTTCGGGGAGCGGTGGATCAACAGCGTCTTCGACCTCTTCGAGGAGAACCTGCGCTACTTCCCGGCCCTGCTCCCGCTCTGCGACGACCAGGACCCCGGGGAGACCCTGGACCGCGGCGACGTCCCCGAACTCGGTGAGCTGACCCTGCACAACGGCACCATCTACCGCTGGAACCGGCCGGTCTACGCCATCGCCCAGGACAAACCGCACCTCAGGGTGGAGAACCGGGTGCTGCCCGCCGGCCCGACCGTCGCCGACACCCTCGCCAACGGCGCGTTCTACTACGGGATCACCCGCGCCCTGGTGGAGGAGGACCGGCCGGTGTGGTCGCGGATGTCCTTCTCGGCCGCCGAGGACAACCTGCACACGGCGGCCCGGCACGGCATCGAGGGACGCCTGTACTGGCCCGGCATGGGCGAGGTGCCGGTCGCCGAACTCGTCCTGCGGCGCCTGCTGCCGATGGCGCACCGCGGTCTTGAGCTGTCCGGCATGGACGAGGCCTGGCGGGAACCGCTGCTCGGCGTGATCGAACAGCGCTGCGTCACCGGCCGCAACGGCGCGGTCTGGCAGAAGGAGATGTTCCACCGCCTGGAGGCCACCACCCGCTCCGGCCGCCACGAGTCGCTGCGCCGGATGACGGAGCAGTACATCGAGTACATGCACCTCAACGCCCCGGTGCACACGTGGCCGGTGGACTGACGGCCGTGGACTGACGTAGGCCCCACGCTCCGGTCACGACCGCTGCCCCGTCCGCAGCCGACGCCGCCGCACACCCGCCCGTCGCGGGCGCTACCGGAAGGCCGGCAGATTGCGCGCCACCCACTGTGCGAAGGGGCGGGCCGGGCGGCCCAGGACGTCGCGTACGTCGGGGCTGACCCTCTGTTCGGACGGCAGTGGGGCGCCGAGGATGTCCAGGGTGCCGTCGGCGACCTCCTCCGGCATGAAGTGTGTCATGCGGGCGCGGGCCTCCTCGCGGGTGAGTTCGGCGAAGGCCACCTCCTCGCCCAGGGCCGCGGACAGCACGGCGACCTGCTCGCGCGGACTGATGGCCTCCGGACCGGTCAGTTCGTACGTACGGCCCGCGTGGCCGCCCTCGCGCAGCGCCGCCGCCGCGACCTCCGCGATGTCCGCCGGGTCGATCACCGGCAGCGCCACGTCGCCGAACGGGGCGTGCACCGTGCGCCGCGTGCGCACCGACTCGGCCCAGGCGAAGGCGTTGGAGGCGAAGGCGCCCGGGCGCAGGATCGTGAAGTCCGGTCCGGCCGCGCGCACGGCCGCCTCGAACGCGCGCAACCGGGTGTGCGAGGGGGCGTCGGGCCGGGTGGCGCTGCCCTGCGAGGAGAGCAGGACGATCCGCTTCACCCCGGCGTCCGCGGCCGCCGTCGGCAGGGCGTGCGGGCTCTCCCCGTGGCTGTTCAGCTCGCCGCCCAGCAGCACGAAGAGGGCGTCCGCGCCGTCGAGGACCGGGCGCAGGGTCGTGGCGTCCCCCACGTCGGCCTGGACATGGCGGACTCTTCCGGCGGCCCGCGCCCGGCGTACGCCCTCGTCGGCCCCGGCGTGCTCGGCACCGGTCGACTCGGCCCCGACTGGCTCGGCTCCGGCCGGCTCGGCGGGCCGGAGGCCGCGCGAGACGGCCGCCACGTCCTCGCCCGCGGCGGCCAGCAGGGGCACCAGCGTCCGTCCGATGTTGCCCGTCGCACCTGTCACCACTATCATCGCGGCCTCCTGAACTCGGTGAAGGAGTTAGTTAGTCGACTGACTAACGTGGAGGACCGTAGTACGCCGCCGTCGCGGTTGTCTATAGTCAGTCGGGTGACTGACTCAGTGACGCCCCGAGCACGGGCGGCGGCGGACAAGCGGCGGCGGCTCGTGACCGAGGCCGCCCGCGTCCTGCACGAACAGGGCGTCGAGCGCACCACCCTCGCCGACATCGCACGCGCGGCCGACGTCCCTGTCGGGAACGTGTACTACTACTTCAAGACGAAGGACGACCTGGTCCGGGCGGCGCTGTCCCAGCACAGCGCGCACCTGGACGAACTCACCGGCCGGCTGGACCGGTTGCCCGACCCGCGGGACCGGCTCAAGGCGCTGGTCGAGGCATGGGTCGGGCAACGGGATCTCGCCGCGCAACACGGCTGCCCCACCGGCACCCTCGCCGTCGAGCTGGACAAGCGGGCCGACGGCGATCTCGACATGGCGGCCGGGGCGGTGATCCGGCGGCTGCTGGACTGGGCCGCGGACCAGTTCCGCGCGCTGGGCCTGCCCGACCCGGACGGCCTCGCGCTCACCCTGGTCTCCGGCTACCAGGGCATGTCGCTGCTGGCCAACGCCCTGCGCGACCCGGAGGTCATGAGCCGCGAGGGCGCCCGGCTCCTCGCCTGGCTGGATTCCCTCGATTCCACTCGTCAGGGGCCGTGACGGACCTAGGGTGACCTGCGTTGTTCCTATTACCTGTCCCTGTCACCTGTCACCTGTCCGCAGCGCACACCCTCCGGGAGCAGCATGCCCCCTTCGTCCCGCACTGCTGCCGTTCCGTCCGCCGTGCCCGGCGAGGCGAGCGCGGCCCACAGCACCGCCGTACTGATCGTCAACAGCCGGGGGCAGTACCTGCTGCACCTGCGTGACGCCCACAAGCCGATTCGTGCTCCCGGCACTTGGTCGCTGGTCGGCGGCGGGTCCGAGGACGGCGAGACTCCGCACGAGGCGATCGTCCGCGAACTCCGCGAGGAGACCGGGCTCGTGCTGGACGAGGTCACGCCCTTCACCAGGGCGGAGGCCCACGGCCCGTACGTGACCGAGGGGCAGATCAAGGTGTTCGTCGCCCACTGGGACGGCGACGCGCACACCCTGCCGGTCACCGAGGGCATCATGTTCGCCTGGTTCGACGTCGCCACGATGGCGCAACTGACCATGTGCGACTGGGCGTACGAGGCGATCCTCGCGCACCGCTCACAGGCGTCGGGCGACGAGCGCGCCGTCCCGTCCGCGGGCGGGGCCGCGCCGGCCGACGGAGTACGGTCCGGTGGCAGCGTCCGGCCCGGTGGCAGCGTCCGGCCCGGTGGCGGCGTACCGTCCGGTGGCGGGACCGAGCCGGCCGCGGACGGCGCCGTACCCCGACAGCCGTCCGCACCGCCCGGCACCGCCTCCGCCACCCCGGCCGCCACCACCACCGCCGCTGCGGCCTCTACGGACGGCGTGTCCCGGGGCGTCAAGAACGTGCTCGGCGTGCACCTCTATCTGGAGAACCCCGCGGGCGAGATCCTGCTCGGCCGACGCCATCCCGACTCCCCCTTCGCCGGCGGCCTCTGGCACTTCCTCGCCGGGCACTGCGAGCAGGAGAGCGCCGTCGCGTGTCTCGTCCGGGAGGCGGAGGAGGAGGCGGGACTGCTGATCCGCCCGGAGGACGTCGAGTTCGCCCACGCCGTGCACCTGATCCACCGGCCCGGCGGTCAGCCACGGCTGCAACTGGTCTTCCGCGCCCGGCGGTGGCAGGGCGAACCGCAGGTGCGGGAACCCGACAAGTGCCTGGCCTGGCGCTGGTGGCCGCGGGAGGAACTGCCCGAACCGATCGTCCCGTACGCCCGCGCGGCGATCGACGGCATCGGGGTGGGCCGGCTGTACTCCGAGATGGGCTGGTGAGCGCCATGGCGACGACCGGTGAGCCGATGACGGCGACTGCAGCGGCCGTCGGGTCGTGTCCGCCCCGCGGCGGGCGGGTCTGGCTGCCGCCAGAGGAGTACGCGAAGACGGTGATGAAGGCGACCGGCTTCGCCGCGGTCCTCCTCACCGACGAGCAGGACCGGCCCGTGCAGCTGCACTCCGTCTACAGCCCGACGCATCCGTGGCAGTTGGCGGGCGGCACCATGGACCCCGGCGAGCGTCCGTGGCAGACGGCCGTCCGGGAGTGCCGGGAGGAGACCGGCCTCACGGTGGAGGGGCCGCCGCGGCTCCTCGCGACGGTGTTCGGGCTGCCCGGCGCGGAGTGGCCGTACAGCACGATGGGCACGGTCTTCGACGGCGGCCGGCTCACCGAGGACCAGATCCGCGGCATCGTCCTGGACCCCGAGGAGCACGACGAGGTGCGGGTCCTGTCGTTGCGGGAGTGGAGGCCGTTGATGCCGCCGCGCGACTTCGAACGGCTGGAAGCGGTGCTGGAGGCCCGCCGGACGGGTGTGGCAGCCTACTTCGACACCTGGGACTGGGAGCAGGAATGACCGTCGTGCTGATGTCCGATCCACAAGTGGCGGCGATACCGGTACGGGAATGCGGCGAGCGACTGACCGACGTCCGCACCCAGGGCGACATCCGCGTCGACCCACGCCGACAGGACCCGGACGGCTCCACCGAGGTGCCGTAGCGCTGTCCGATCGGGCATCGATGCCGTGGGCGTGGCCTCATCATGGGCGGATGAGGACGTGGATGCGGTGCTACTGGGACGACGAAGACGTCTGGTTCTATTTCGAGGTCGATGCCGAAGGCGTGGTGATCCGGCAGGTCGAACTTCGAGGGCCGGAACTGACCCCGATCGCAGCCGCCTCCCTTGAGGAGTGGCAGCGGGCGCATGACGCGAGCCGAGTCGGCGCGTACGAAGCCAGGTTCGGGGCCACTGCCGAGCCCCCCGTCGGGGAGTGGGAGGGCCATGACCCCGTGTACCTGACCTCCGCCGAGTTCGAGGCGGTCTGGGAGTCCGCCCGCCGTCGGCTCACCGGTCCGGGTCGCGCGGCCTCGTGCCCCGGGTGAGTGAGCGGGCCAGGGTCGCGCCCGCTGTCGCGGCCACCGTGTGCAGGACCGCCGCCGTGGTGAGGTCTTCCGGCAGGGCGGCGTCGGCGGGGCGGGCGAGCAGCAGATAGAGCGTGAAGGCCAGTTTCCAGCCGCTCCAGGCGAAGAGCGACCCCGTGCCGATCCAGAGCGCCGAGACGGGCACCCAGCGGGGCAGCCTGGCAGGTGTGGCGGGTTCCTGCCGCTGGAGGACGTACGCGGCGATGGCCGTGATCAGCGCCCACGTCCCGGAAACCCCGTTCAGCACCCGCCAGTTGACGTCGCGTTCGCCGAGGCGGGCCACACCGGCGGTGGCGCCCGCGGCCCAGGAGAGCCAGACCAGGCCCACGACGCCGGCGCCGACGGCCGCGCCCCTCGACAAGAGGGGCCGCCCCTCCAGGCGGCCGGCGAACGCGCCGGGCCAGCGGCGGCGCAGATAGGCGGGGAGCCCGAGGGCCAGGCCGAGCCCCATGCCCACGAAGCCGATCTGGACGAGCGCCGCCTCCCAGCCCGGCATCACCGGATCGTCGCCGCCCTTCGCCTCGACCTCGTCGGGGCCGAACAGCGAAGCGAGCACGGCGTACGGCAGGAGCGGGACGAGGAAGCCGACCGCCACCCAGGCGCAGAAGGCCAGCGGCGGTCCCGGCACCCGTAACCCCCACGGCCGCACCAGCGCGAGCGCCACCCCGATCCCGGCGCCCGCCATGCCGATCGTGACCGTGTTGAGCAGCACCCAGCCCGCCGTGCTGAACCCGGCGCCGACGGGCACCACCCCCAGCAGCGAGCCGACCACCCACGATGCCTTGATGCACACGTACGGCGTCAGGGCGAGCGCCGCCCCATACGCGGCGGTCCGGCCCACCCGATCCCATCGCTCCACGCGTTCCCCCGGTGTGTCGTCGCCCCCCTTCCTCCACCCTCACACCGGCCCCGCGCCGGCTCATCCACCCGCGGAGGTAACTCCCCGACCGCTCACGTCATCCCCGAGAGGTACGGCCTCGGTACGCGGCGCGCGCCCGGCCCGGGGCCGCCCGTCCGCGGCTCAGGGGCGCCAGCGGCGGCGGGGGGTGTGGTGCTCGTAGGGCTGGGGGTCGGGGTAGGTGATCAGTTCCAGGGTGCTGCCCCACGGGGTGTGCGTGTAGACCATGCGGTTGCGCGGGCCCGCCTCCGGTCCGGGCAGCGGGCCGGGGTCGGACAGGGCGCGGCCGCCCGCCTCCTCGACGCGGGCGACGGCGCGGTCGAGGTCGTCGACGTAGACGGCGAGGTGCTGCCAGCCGAAGTCGCACGGGAGGGCCGCCGGCCGCTGCTCCGGGGCGTCGAACTCGAACAGTTCGAGGCCGGGGCCGTGCGGCAGGGCGAGCATCCGGACGGCCCGTTCCGCGCTGCCCGGCGGCACGCCCAGCCGCCGTTCCGTCGCGGGACCTCTCTTCGGCCCGTCCGTCCGGCGCAACGTGTCGTAGAGCACCTCGGCGTCCAGCGCCCGGACGAAGAAGGCGGTCGCGGCCTCGATGTCCGGGACGGTGACGCCGACGTGATCGATCCCGCGTACGCGGGGCCGCCCGGGGGCGGGATCGCGGCCGTCGTCCATTCCTCCAGCCTCGCATCCGCCGCCCCGCCGCGCACACGTATCGCCCCCGCCCCATCGCCGTCCTCCCTCTGCGGGCCTCGCGTGCGCACACATACCGCCCGGCGCGTCACCGATGCGCCGGGCGGTGCCGAGAGGCGGGGCGGTGCCGAGAGGCGGGGCGGTGCCGAGAGGCGGGGCGGTCAGCGTGACGGCTGCGTGGCCCCGCCGCTCACGCGGATGCGGACCGCCTCGACGGCCTCCCACTGCTCGATGCTCAGGAAGGCCAGCGCGGCGGGGAAGACGCCGTCCTGCTCCTTGAGGATGTGGTCCCGCAGCAGGGTGAGCGCGTCCATCAGCCGGGCCGGCCAGCCGGGGTCCGCCGGGACGCCGTCCGCCGCCTCGGCGAGAACCGCCTCGACGCGCCGGTGCTCGGACTCCAGTACGGCGATCTTCTCGGGGAAGTCGTCGGTCAGCGCGGGGAACAGACCGTGCTCCTCCACCTCGGTGTGCGGTCCGAGAACGGCGCTGATCCGGCGGGCCAGTTCGGCCATGCGGGTGGTGTCGCCGTCCCGGTGGGCGTCGCGCACCAGGCCGATGAGGTTCACCACCGTGTCGTGCTCGCTGGTCAGTTGGTCGATCGACTCCAGGGCCTGGCAGCCGCAGTACTCGCACATGGGGGTGTTCCTTCTTCCTCTCGTACCGCACCGGGATCACCCTCGCTTCCCGGCACTCCGGTCTTCGCGACCGGTGGCCCACGGCCACTCTCCGCCGCCGCGAAGCGCCGGGGCAGTGGCCGCTGGTCCCGGCCAGCGGGAAGACCGACCCGCTTCCGGGGCCCGGTGGTCCCGGTTCGCGAATGGGGGCCGATCGGCCCTAACCATCGAGGCGGCGGCTGGGGACGATGGAGGGATGCTGAAGAACGACGGCTTTCGCTCTCTGGACCGTCCGGAGTGCCTGCGTCTGCTGGCCGAGGTGCCGGTCGGCCGGGTGGTGTACACCAGGCAGGCGCTGCCCGCCGTACTGCCGGTGAACTTCGTCCTCGGCCCGGACTCGTCCGTGCTGCTGCGCACCTCGGCCGGCTCCGATCTCGTCCGCGCGGTCGACGGCGTCGTGGTCGCCTTCGAGGCGGACGAGTTCGACCCGGCGAGCCGGTCGGGCTGGAGCGTGGTCGTCACCGGGCAGGCCACCGTCGTCACCGATCCGGCCGAGCACGAGCGGCTGCTGCGGACGGGCCCCGACTCCTGGATGCCCATCCGTGACGACGTCTTCATCAGGATCGAGTCCACGATGGTCACCGGACGCGCGCTCGCGGACCTCCGGGCCGTGACGGGCTGAGGACGCCGCCGGGCCACGCCTCCGGGCCACGTCTCCGGCGGCGTCCTCGGGCTGACCAGGCGGTGCCTCGCTGCCCGCCGGCGCCTCGCTGCCCGTCAGTGCCTTGCGCGGGTGCGTGCGGCGGAACCGTACGGGTCCGGTGCCTTGCGCGGGTGCGTGCGGCGGAACCGTACGGGTGCCGCCGCACGCGCCCGGACGCCCCGGTCAGCGCGTCGCCTGCTCGCCGGTCACCCCGTCGTGGTCACCCGTTGCCTGCCCGGGAAGGCGTGCCGGGGTGCTCGCGCGGGGGGTGGGGCCGCCGTCCGGGCCGTAGCCGAAGCGGATCAGCAGGTGGGGGTGGCACCGTTGCCGGGTGCCGCTCATCGCCGCCCGCAGGTCCGGCCACTCCATCGCCTGGTGCAGCATCGAGGTGCGCACCCCGTGCCGGGTGGCCACCAGCAGGGCCCGTTCCAGGGCCTGTCCCGCCCGCAGCCAGTCCGCCGGCCGGTCGTGCGCCGTCCACAACAGGCCGACCTGCGCGTGCCGTTCGAAGCGCAGCGCGGGCAGGGGAAGTCCCGGCAGCGGGCCGGTGAAGTCCCGCATCGGCATCCGGCGGCCCAGATCCCTGGGGCCGAGCGAGGTGAGCGGAATCCCGTACGGGGCGCGTGTGTTCGGGGGTGTGATCCAGTGCCGGGCCTCGGCGGCGCGGTCCGGGTCGGCGGCGTTGCGCGCCTCGCCGAGCGCGGTCAGCCGCAGCAGTGCGCGGGTGCCCACGACGCCGGGCACGTCGAGGTGCCCGCCCTCGGTGCGCGCCGCCGTGAGCATCTCGGCCACGATGTGGTCCGGTACCGGCCGGCCGGTGAACGGCATCCGGCTGGTGTGCCGCCGGGCCACGGCGTCGTACAGGTCGCCGTACGACGGCAGCGTGCCGCCCGTCGCGACGGTGAGCCGGACGGTGGCCAGCAGGTCGGGGTCGCCGGGGTCGGGCAGCAGCCGTACGTCGGGCTCCCAGCCCAAGTGCGCCGCCGCGACCCGGAGGTTGAAGACGGCCGCGCCCACCGACAGGTGCTGTGCGCGCAGTTGCGGATCGCAGTGGGGCAACCGCCGTGCGCGGTCCGCGCGGACGTGGATCGCGCCGGTGTCCGCCTCCATCCCGAACCGCCAGGGCTGGGTGTTGTGCATCGACGGCGCGGCGACGGCCGCGTGGAGCAGGCTCTCCACGGCCGTCGCGTCGACTTCCGGTGTCCGCATGCCGGCTCCTCCACACACTCCACGAGACCGTCTCTTCCCGTCCACCCTGCGCCGTCGCGCCGGCGCGGGGCGAGGGCTCAGCGGTCCTTCCGCAGGGCCGCAGGTCCCGGGTGCCTCTCACGGACCGCAGGGCCGCACGGCCCGGGTGCCTTTCGCGGACCGCAGGCCGCAGAGCCGCAGGGCCCGGGTATGCAGCGCGGGGCTGTTCCCAGGTTCGAAGAGCGGGAGTCCTCTGCGGCCGTCGGGACAGGGCGAGTCGCCGGCATCGTTCACGACCACCGTCCGCCGAGTGTGCGTCCGGCCGGGCGGGAGTCAGGGCAGACGTGGCCGCCGACGGCCGGACGGTGACCGAACCGGAGGACGACGCAGTCCGTACCCCGCGCCCGCCTCGGCCTGGGACGGGGGATGCGGCCGGGCCGGCAGGGGGTGCGGTGGTCCATGCGCTGCCTCCGATTCGATCACCGTCAGCATGGATCACGCGGGTGGTCTTCCCCCAGCGCCGAGCGGCCCCGGTCGCAGGGCCGTTGGTCCCTGGTCCGGGGGTCCGGGCGGGGCCGTCGGCCGGTGGACGCGGGGCCTTCGGCCCAACGATCCGCCGCTCGCCGCGCCCTAGGTTCCCGGCCATGGAGATACCTGATCTGCCGCAGCCGCGCCACCGCCCCCGTCCCGCTGCGCGGCCGGCCGGCGACCGGTCCGCGCGGTCGGCGGGCCGCGTGAGCGCCCCGGGCGGGGTGCGGGCCGACGCGGCACGACGGGCGGCGGCGCCCGGCGTGCCGGCCGACCGGCCCGTGGGCCTGGTGCTCGCGGTGACCGGCGTCCTCGGCTGGCTGGCCTCCTTCGCCCTCACCGTCGAGGACTGGCGGGTGCTGAAGGACCCCGCACACCCGCTGTCGTGCGACATCAGCCCGGTCATCGGCTGCGGCAGCGCCATGGCGAGCGCGCAGGGACACCTGCTCGGCTTCCCCAACATGCTGCTCGGCCTCGGCGCGTTCGCGGCGGTCGCCGCCCTGGGCGTGGCCGTGGCCGCCGGAGCCCGACTGCACCGGCGGCTGTGGCTGGCGCTGAACGCGGGGGCGCTGGCCGGGGTGGTGTTCGTGCACTGGCTGATCGTCCAGTCCCTGTACGTCCTGAACCGGATCTGCCCCTACTGCGCCGCCGTGTGGGTCGTGACCGTCGCGCTGTTCTGGTACGTGACCCTGCACAACCTGCGGCACGGCGTCATCCGGGTGCCGGACCGCGCCCGGGGCGCGCTGCGTCTGGTGCTGGAGACGCAGTGGCTGCTGCTGGGCGCCTGGTACGGGCTGATCGCGATGCTGGTCCTGACCCGGTTCTGGGCGTACTGGAGCAGCCTGGTGTGAGGGTGAGGGGGTGAGCCGACGAGCCGGGGCGTGGGGGTCTTCCTGGGACAGAGCGGGGCGGCCGGGGCGTGGGCCCGGCCGCCCCGGTGTCTCAGGAGGCCCTGCGTGTCAGGTGTGTCTGTGTCAGGTGTGTCTGTGTCAGGTGCCAGGTGTGCCAGATGTCTCAAGGCGGCTCAGGCGGCTTTCAGCGGTACCCGCCACACCAGTGCGGTGCCGCCGTCGTCGGGTGTGGTCCACTCCAGGTCGCCGCCGAGCCGGCGGGCGCGCTCCGCCATGTTGGCCAGCCCGCTGCGGCGGCCCTCAGCGGGGATGCCCACGCCGTCGTCGGTCACCGCGAGGCGTACCGCCTCGCCGTCCGTCTCCAGCACCACCTCGACACGGTCGGCGTGCGCGTGCCGGGCGACGTTCGTCAGCGCCTCCGAGGCGACCGCCACCAGGTGTTCGGCGACCTCGTCGGGGACCTCGGTGTCGAGCAGGCCTTCCATGCGCAGGCTGGGCGCGAAACCCAGGGCGGGGGCCACCTCGCCCGCCACGCGCACGATCCGGGCGCGCAGGCCGGGGGCGGCGTCGTCGTCGCGGGTACGCAGGCCGAAGATGGTCGAGCGGATGATCTTGATGGTCTCGTCCAGGTCGTCCACGGCGCGCAGCACGCGTTCCTTCGCGTTCGCGTGGTCGATGAACCGGCCGGCGCTCTGCAGGGTCATCCCGGTGGCGAAGAGCCGTTGGATGGCCAGGTCGTGCAGGTCACGGGCGATCCGGTCGCGGTCCTCCAGCAGCGCGATCTGCTCCGCGTCCCGCCGCCGCTCGGCCAGCTCCATCGCCAGCGCGGCCTGCGCGGCGAAGCTCTTGAGCGGTTCCGTCTCCTCCTCCGAGAACGGGCTGCGCCCGTTCTCCCGGACCAGCAGGACCACGCCGCGCACCCGCTCGCCCGCGCCGACGGGCACGGCGACCGCCGGTCCCAGCCCGGCGAACCGCGGCGGCCCGGGCGAGACCCGGTCGTCGCGCGAGATGTCCGGGCTGGTGACGGGTGCGCCGGTGGAGAAGGAGAGCCCGATCAGACTGTCGTCCGGGGGCAGCACCAGACCGCGGTGCGCCTGGGCCTCGGGCCCGATGGCGAGTTCCACGGTGAGGGCGTCGGTGTCCGCCATCGGGACGGCGACCACGGCGAGCGCCGCGCCGGTGATCTCGCGGGCGCGTTCGGCGATCAGCCCCAGCGCCTCGCCCCGGGCGCTGCCCGACATCAGACCGTGGGTGATCTCCGCGTTGGCCCGCAGCCACCGCTCCCGCAGCCGCGACTCCTCGTACAACCGCGCGTTGTCGATCGCCACACCCGCGGCCACCGCCAGCGTCGACAGGACCGACTCGTCCTCCTCGTCGAACTCCGCCCCACCCCGCTTCTCCGTCAGGTACAGGTTGCCGAACACCTGGTCCCGCACCCGGATCGGCACACCCAGAAACGTGTTCATCGGCGGATGATGCGCCGGAAAACCGTACGACGCCGGATGCTCCGACAGCTTCGCCAACCGCAACGGCTCCGGATGCCGGATCAACTCCCCCAGAATCCCATGCCCTTCGGGAAACGGACCGATCTTCGCGATCTGCTCCTCACTCATCCCCACCGTCAGGAAGTCCGACAGGATCCTGCCGTTCGGGCCGATCACACCCAGCGCCGCGTACTGGGCGTCGACCAGGGTCGCGGCGGCCTCGACGATGCGGCGCAGCGCCTGTTCCAGATCCAGTTCCCGGCCGACGGAGAGCACGGCCTCCAGCAGGCTGTGCACCCGGTCCCGGGTGCCGCGCGCCGCGTCGACCCGGGCTTGAAGCTCCTCCAGCAGCTCGTCCAGCCGCAGCTGCGGCAGCCGCATCCGGGCCTCACCGGGCCCCTCGGAGCCTTCCACCGATCCTCCAAAGCCCCTCACGACGTACGAACGGCCGGCCGCCGTCGTCCCCTGTCACGGTAGCCGCCCGCTCCGGACGCCCCACACCTGCCCCGGCGGAGCGGGGCGGGGGCCGGAGGGTGGCCGGGGCGGGTCAGAAGAAGCGTTCGAGGCCGTACGCGGTGAGGCCGCCGACGAGTTCGCGGCCCGTGACGAGTTCGGGCTCGATCCGGACGATGACCTCGCAGGGCGAGGGCGCCCAGGAGCGCGGGCCGTCGCGGTCCAGGCGGCGCAGCTCGGCGGGGTCGGTCACCACCGAGGCGGTGCCGGTGACCACGACGCTCCACCCGGAGTGGGCGCCCGCGTCCACCTCGTCGGCCTCGAAGGCGACGATCGCGCCGTCGATCGAACGCACCAGCCCGGAGTCGGCCGCGGTGCGCAGCAGCACCGCGCCGTCGCCGTCCAGCCAGAAGTTGACCGGGAGCACGGCGGGCAGGGCGTGGCGCGTGTGGACCACCCGGCCCACCGGCGCCTTGGCCAGCAGCCGCAGGCACTCCTGTCGTTCGAGTTCGCGGAATCCGTCGTTACGGTCCATCAGCGGGTCCGTCTCTCCACTCGTACGGCCGCCACGGCCGTTTCGCCCTGTCGTCCCATCGTCGGCGGCCCCGGCCCGCCGGGGGAGGGCCGTGAGTCCCGGCCGACGCGGAGAACGGCCCGGGTGCGGCGGCCTCCCCGGCCGGGCGCGGCCGGTGGTCCCGGCGGAACAGGGCCGTCCGGCCCCTGTCGCCCCGGACCGGCCGCTGGCAGTTTCGAAGGCAGGGATCAAGGAGGTGGGGGTCGTGCGCGGCATCAGGGGCGCGAGGACCGGCAGGGGTGCGAGGTCGGGCAAAGGCGCGGGAACGGGCCGAAGCGCGAGGTCCGGCAAGGGTGCGCAGACCGGCAAGGGGTCCGGCGGGGTCTTTGCGGGGCGGGCGGCGGTGGCGCGGCGGCTGCTGTGGCGGTGGCGTAGGAACCCGCTGCGCCGCCGCGACGACATCGTCGAGGCATGGATCGTGCTCGCGATGTGGACGGTGATCGTGGTCGGCGGCGCGCTCGTCGGGACGGTGGTCGGCCGCGCCGTGGACCGCGACTTCGCCGCGCAGCGCGCCGACCGTCGCCCGGTGCGGGCCGTCCTGCTCGCCGACGTGCCCCGCACCACCTCGACCGGCAACGACGTCTACCGCGCCCTGGCGAAGGTCCGCTGGACCGCGCCCGACGGCGCGGTCCGCACCGGCCGTACGCTGCTCACCCCTGGCCCGAAGGCCGGGGCGACGGTCACCGTCTGGCAGGACGGGACGGGTGCGCTCACCACCGAGCCGGCCGGTACGGGCGAGGCGCGCGCCGGGTCGGTCTTCTTCGGCGCGTCGGCCGCGCTGGCGCTGGCCGCGCTCGTCCACGGCGCCGCCGCCCTTCCGCGCCGCCGCCTCGACCGGCGCCGCTCGCAGCGGTGGGCCGCGGAGTGGGAGCTGGTCGGGCCCCGGTGGGACCAGAAGACCGGGTGAGGCGGAGCGGGGGGCGTGGCCCGGAGGCGGCGCACCCCGGCGCACCCCCCGGCGCGCTCGGCACGGGCCCTGGGCGCTCGGCGCGCATTCCGGGCGCTCGGCGCACCCCCGGCGCGCGCCCTGGGCGCTCGCTGCGCGCTCGCTGCGTGAGCTTCTGCCGCTCGGTGCGCGCTCGCGCTCGCCCTACGCGCTCGGTGCGCCGCCCACCGGCGCGTGCCAGAAGAGTCTCGTCCCGCCGTCGTCGGGTGTGGTCCACTCCAGGTCGCCGCCGAGCTGCCGGGCGCGTTCGGCCATGTTGGCCAGCCCGCTGCGGCGGCCTTCGGCGGGGATGCCCACGCCGTTGTCGGTGACCGTGAGCTGCACGGTCTTGCCGTCCGTCTCCAGCACCACCTCCGCGCGGGTGGCGTGCGCGTGCCGGGCGACGTTCGTCAGCGCCTCGGACAGCACCGCCACGACGTGGTCGGCGGTCTCCCTGGCCACATGGGTGTCGAGCAGCCCCTCCATGCGCAGGCTGGGTGCGAAACCCAGCGCGGGCGCCACCTCGCCCACCACTCGTACGACCCGGGCGCGCAGGCCGGGCGCCGCGTCGCCGTCACGGGCCCGCAGGCCGAAGATGGTCGAGCGGACGATCTTGATCGTCTCGTCCAGGTCGTCCACCGCCCGCAGCACCCGCTCCTTGGCGCCCTCGTGGTCGATGAACCGGCCCGCGCTCTGCAGGGTCATCCCGGTGGCGAACAGTCGCTGGATGGCCAGGTCGTGCAGGTCACGGGCGATCCGGTCGCGGTCCTCCAGCAACGCGATCTGCTCCGCGTCCTGCCGCCGCTCGGCCAGCTCCATCGCCAGCGCGGCCTGCCCCGCGAAGCTCTTGAGGGGTTCCAGCTCCTTGTCGGAGAAGTCGGTGGAGCCGGCCTCCCGGGCGAGCAGCACCACGCCCCGGATGTGGTCGCCGGCGCGGATCGGGACGGCCACGGCCGGTCCGAGGCCGGTGAACCGGGGCGGTCCGGACGTGACGCGTTCGTCGTGCGCGACGTCCGCGCTGCGCACGGGGGCGCCGTCGGCGAACGCCTTGCCGGTCAGCGTGCCCTCGACGGAGAGCACCAGGCCGCGGTGGGCCTCCGCCTGCCGGCCTATGGCGACTTCCACGGTGAGGGTGTCGGTGCCCTTCACCGGGGTGGACATGGCGGCCAGGGCCGCGCCGGTGATCTCGCGGGCGCGTTCGGCGATGAGTTTGAGCACGTCCGTCTGGGCGGCGCCGGACATGAGGCTGCGGGTGATCTCCGCGTTGGCCCGCAGCCACCGCTCCCGCAGCCGGGACTCCTCGTACAACCGCGCGTTGTCGATCGCCACACCCGCGGCCACCGCCAGCGTCGACAGGACCGACTCGTCCTCCTCGTCGAACTCCGCCCCACCCCGCTTCTCGGTCAGATACAGGTTGCCGAACACCTGGTCCCGCACCCGGATCGGCACACCCAGAAACGTGTTCATCGGCGGATGATGCGCCGGAAAACCGTACGACGCCGGATGCTCCGACAGCTTCGCCAACCGCAACGGCTCCGGATGCCGGATCAACTCCCCCAGAATCCCATGCCCTTCCGGGAACGGACCGATCCTGGCGATCTGCTCGTCGCTGACGCCGATGGTGTGGAACGCGGACAGGCGCCTGCCGTCCGGACCGATCACACCCAGCGCCGCGTACTCGGCGTCCACGAGCGTCGCCGCCGCTTCGACGATGCTGTGCAGGACCGGTTCGAGGTCCAGCTCGCGGCCGACGGACAGCACCGCCTCCAGCAGGCTGTGCACCCGGTCCCGGGTGCCGCGCGCCGCGTCCAGACGGGCCTGGAGTTCCTCCAGCAGCTCGTCCAGCCGCAGCTGCGGCAGGCGGACGCGGGCGGCCTCCTCGGAGCTTCCCACCGCTGTTCCTCCATGCCCACGACGTGCCGAGAACGTACTGCTCTCGGGTCACAGTAGCGGGTGGCGCCGCGGAAGGGCACAGCGATGGGACACCGCGCGGAAACGGCCGGCGGCGTGCGCGGCGGCGGACGGGACGGGTCCGGACAGATCGGGATCCGGCGGTTGTGCGGTGATACGTCAGCGGTTGTCGCCGCGCAGCCGGTCCCGGGCCTGGGTGGCGATGACGGCGGCCTGGATCCGGCGTTCCACGCCGAGCTTGGCGAGGAGGCGGGAGATGTGGTTCTTGACCGTCTTCTCGGCGAGGTAGAGGCGCTGGCCGATCTGGCGGTTGGTGAGGCCCTCGCCGATCAGGGCCAGGATCTCCCGCTCCCGCTCGGTCAGGCCGGGCAGTGCGTCCGGCTGCTCCTCCTGCTGCTGTCCGCCGCGCAGCCGGGCCATCAGCTTGGTGGTGGCGCTGGGGTCGAGCAGCGACTGGCCGCGGGCGACGGTGCGCACCGCCGAGACCAGGTCCGAGCCCTGGATCTGCTTCAGCACATAGCCGGAGGCGCCCGCCATGATCGAGTCCAGCAGCGCTTCCTCGTCGTCGAACGAGGTCAGCATCAGACAGGCCAGTTCCGGCAGGCGGGAGCGCAGCTCGCGGCAGACGGTCACCCCGTCGCCGTCCGGCAGCCGCACGTCGAGCACCGCCACGTCCGGGCGCAGGGCGGGGACGCGTACGAGGGCCTGCTCCACGGTGCCGGCCTCGCCGACGACCTCGATGTCCGCCTCGTCGTTCAGCAGGTCGTGCACCCCACGGCGTACCACCTCGTGGTCGTCGAGGAGGAAGACCCGGATCGGGGTGTCGGGGTCTGCCTGCTCGCGGTCCGCCATCGGTCACTCCTTGTGATGAGTTCTGCCTACCCTGGCATCCTTCCCCGAACCGGGGCCGAAAGGCCAGGGCCGATCGGCCCTGTTCCTGAAGAGGGCTGTCCCCGATCCCGCAGAGGACTGTCCCCGGTCGGCCTGTTCTCGGTCGGCCCGCTGCCGACGCCCGCCGGGTCGGTGCCCGCGGACGGTGGGCGGCAGGCGGCAGGCGGGGTGCTCACGGTGGCCCCACGGCAGTCCCTCTCATCCCGGCTGTCGGCCCTCCCTTCGAGACCGACGCCCCGGACGAAACAGCGGCCCGGCCAATGGAGTTGGGCATGGCCGAACCGGACTGCCGGACCTCGTCCCCGAGGCGGCGGGGCGCACACCCCGCCTCTCCGCCCGCGCTCCCACACCCCGGCCCTCCGCCTCTCGTGTGAGATCGTCACCCGTCTGCGCGGCACCGCGCGCCAACCGCTCGCAGGTGTGCGCACCTTGGTCATGACCGCAGGACGGGAAACACCTCCCGGCCGGGTGGAAGGGACTGAGATGACCGGGCACCTCGACACGGCAGGCGACCTCGAGCGCCTCCTTGGCGAAGCACTCCGCGCCACCGCGACCGTCGCGCGCTGGCGGAGCGTCGCCGACGAGACGTGGTGCCACGTCACTCCGGTCACCGGGACGACGCCCGAACAGGGCTGGAAGCTCCACGTGTCGGCGACGGTCGCCTCCGCCCCGGCGATCCTCACCCAGGCGCTGGGCGTGCTCCTCGCGGAGGACTCCGCGTTCAAGTTCGCCCGGTCGCGGGAGAAGGTGAGCGTACTCAACTCCCGCAGCACGCCCCGGGGCAGCTCGGGGAAGTTCCTCACCGTCTACCCGAAGGACGACGCCGCCGCGGTCCGTATCGCGGAGGAACTCCACCGGGCCACGGCCGGACTCGCCGGACCGCAGATCCTCTCCGACCGGGCGTACGCGCCGGGCAGCGTGGTGCACTACCGCTACGGGGCGTTCGTCGCCCGGCGGCGGCTGTCGGACGAGGGCCTGCTGGTGACGTACATCAAGGACCCCGACGGCAACCCGGTGGAGGACCGCCGGACCGGCCGGTACCTGCCCCCGTCCTGGGCGGTCTGCCCCTTCCCCACCGCGCCCGCCGTACCCACCGCTCCCGCCGCGCCCGCCGCCGACCGGCAGTCCGCCTCCCCCACCCCGGACGAGCAGGCTGCCACCCCGGCCGAGCAAGCCTCCGCCCCGGACGTGCAGGCCCCCGCCCCGCCCGCAGCAGCCCCCGGCGAGCCCGCCCGCGCCGCGGGCCCCCTGACCCTCGGCGGCCGCTTCACCGTGCGGGAGGCGATCCGGCACACCAACAAGGGCGGCGTCTACCGCGGCACCGACCTCCGTACGGGCCGCCCGGTGGTCATCAAGGAGGCCCGGCCGCACGTGGAGGAGGACGCCGCCGGCCGCGACGTACAGGACTGGCTGCGCGACGAGGCCCGCGCGCTGGAGCGGCTCGACGGACTCGGACTGGCCCCGGCTCCGCTGGCCCTGTTCGAGCACGGCCGGCACCTGTTCCTCGCCGAGGAGGAGGTGCCCGGGGTCACGCTGCGCACCTGGGTGTCGGAGCAGTTCCGCCGCCTCGGCGCGGACCGCTACCGGGCCGACGCACTCGCCCTGGTCGGGCAGTTGGTGGATCTGGTGGCGGCGGCCCACGCGCAGGGCTGTGTGCTGCGGGACCTCACCCCCGGCAACGTCATGGTCCGCCCGGACGGCAGTCTGCGCCTGATCGACCTCGAACTCACCGTCCTGGACGAGGAGTCCGCCCCGCCGACCCGGCTCGGCACCCCCGGCTTCAGCGCGCCCGAGCGTCTGGTCGACGCGCCCGTGTCCCGGACGGCCGACTACTACAGCGTCGGCGCCACCGCCTGCTTCGTCCTGGTGGGCCGGGTGCCGATCCTGCTGGACGACGAGCCCGCCGCCAAGCCCGTGGAACAGCGGCTCGCCTCTTGGCTGACCGCCTGCGCGGTCCGGCTCGGGCTGGCCGACGGCCTGGTGGCGATGCTGCTCGGGCTGATGCGGGACGAGCCCGCCGCCCGCTGGGACCTGCCCCGGGCCCGGACGGCCCTGCGCATCGTCGCCGCGGCCCCGCCCGCACACCCGCACACCCCGGCCGACGCCGCCCGCGCCGTCCGGCCGCCCGCGCCGGACGGCGAGCAGGACCCGGTGGCCGGGATCGTGGACCACCTGATCGCCACCATGACACCGGGCGAGAACGGACGGCTGTGGCCCGTCTCCACCACCGCGGGGGAGACCGCCCCCTGTACCGTGCAGCAGGGCGCGGCCGGTGTACTGGCCGTCCTCACCCGGTACTTCGAGCTGACCGGCGATCCGCGTCTGCCCGAGGTGATCTCCACCGCGGGCCACTGGATCACCCGGCACACCGACACGCGGCGGGCGCGCCCCGGACTGCACTTCGGCGACCGCGGCACCGCGTGGGCGCTGTACGACGCGGGCCGTGCCGTGGACGATCCCCGGCTCACCGACCACGCCCTCGCGCTGGCCCTCGCGCCGCTCGAGAACACCCCCAGCCACGACATCACCCACGGCAGCGCGGGCAGCGGGCTGGCCGCCCTGCACCTGTGGAACCGCACCGGCGACGCCCGCTTCCTGGAGCTGGCCACCGCCGCCGCCGAGGAACTGGCCGCCGCGGCCGAGCCGGAGCCCACCGGGGTGAGCTGGGCGGCGCCCGCCGAGGCCGTCTCCCGGCTGGCCGGCAAGCGGTACCTCGGCTTCGCGCACGGCGTCGCGGGCATCGGCAGCTTCCTCCTGTCGACCGCGCTGGCCACCCGGCGGTCCGACCTGCTGGACCTGGCCGTGGACGCGGGCGAGCACCTGACGGCCAACGCCGTCCTCATCGGCGAGGCCGCGCACTGGCCGGCGCAGGCCGCGAACGAGCCCACGACCCCGTACTGGTGCCACGGTTCCGCCGGGATCGGCGCCTTCCTGGTCCGGCTGTACCAGGCCACCGGCGACGACCGTTTCGGCGACTACGCGCACCGCGCCACCCGTGCCGTGGCCGAGTACGCCTCGCGCGCCCCGCTCACCCAGTGCCACGGGCTCGCGGGCAACGGGGACTTCCTGCTCGACATGGCCGACGCCACCCGGGACGACACCCACCGGGCGCTGGCCGAGGAGCTGGCCCGCCTGCTGCTGACCCAGCGCGCCCACCGGCACGGCCACCTCGTCTTCCCCAACGAGTACGGGGACGTCTCGACCAGCTGGAGCGACGGGTCCGCCGGGATCCTCGCCTTCCTGCTGCGGCTGCGGCACGCCTCCCCCCGGCTCTGGACGGTCCCGCCGCCGGTCCGGGCCGACCGCGGCCCCTCAGACCCCCGGGTGGTGCGTGCACCGCTCCATCCGGTCGCCTCACCCTGAGCAGCGTCCCTTCGCCGCTCACCCTTCCCCCACAGAAAGGAACACCCATGGAAAACCTGGACCTTGAACTGCTGGCCGAGCTGCACGCCCTCCCCGAGACGGAGCCCGTCGAGATGGACGGCGCCTCGTACGGCGGCACGTGTGCCTGCGTCGGTCTGCTGACGGCGCTGAACACCATCTGCATCGGCATAACCTGCGCCTGATCGCTTGTTATCGCGAGCCCCGGCGGGCCGGCGTCCATGACGGCGGCCGGCCGGAACGCTCCTGAGGGGTTCGGACCCGCTGATGGGGTCCGAACCCCTCGGCCGTGCGTACGCGCCGCCGCCCCGGCCCACTCGGGGCGGCGGCGCGCGTCGGCCGCGGGCGGCGACGGGTGTCAGCCGCGCCAGGTGTCGTTCAGCGTGACCAGGCCGCCGGAGCCGACGGTGGCCGTGCGGTTGGCGCCGCTCTCCCAGGTGACGTTGCCGCTCGCGTCCTTGCGCAGGTACTTGTACTCGAAGGACGTGCCGGCGGGCAGGGACACCGCCAGCTTCCAGACGGGGTAGCCCGCCGGGTCCAGCTTGAGGGCGCTCGCGGTGTTCCAGTTGCCGAGGGCGGCGTTGTTCCCGGTGACGTAGATGTTCTCGCCCCACTGGGTCGTCGCGTTGACGTTGAACGACGCGCCGGTGGCCGTGCTCCCGCCGCCGTCGCCGCCGCTCGTGCCGCCGCCGCAGGTCTTCGCGCCCACATGCAGGGCGAGGGCCGTGTCGGCGCCGAGGGTGGCGGTGAACTGGCCCGCGGAGTTCACCGTGACGCCCTTGCCGCTCTGCACGTCGCAGTAGTCGCCCGCGGGCAGCGAGGTCTGGAAGGTGCGGGTCAGCGAGGAGCCCTCGTGGTTGATGGCGACGTACGCCTTGTCGCCGCGGCCGAAGGCGATCTGGTTGCCGCCGTTGTCCCACCAGTCGGTGACCGCGGTCCCGGCGGCGGTGTTGCGGAACTTGACCATGCTCGCGATCTCGCGCCAGGCGTGCTGGCACTTCCAGCCGTCGGTGTAGCAGGCGCCCACCTGTCCGTTGTCCGGTCCGGCGGCGTCGTTGTCGGTGAACTCGTAGCCGGAGTGCACGTCGGGGGAGCCGTAGGGCCAGGCCAGCATGAAGACATGGGCGAGGGTGTAGGCGGCGCCGTTCTTGTAGGTGAGGGTGGCGCCGTTGCGTTCGGTGTCGTGGTTGGTGACGAACACCGACGCCTTGCCGCTGGGCACGTAGCCCCAGGCCTCGCCGAAGTTCTTCAGCTCGGCGAGCTTCTCGCCGGTGAAGACCCGCTTGAGGTCGTAGGCGTAGTGGAACTCCTGGACGTCGCCGGTGTTGTAGTACTCGGAGGGCTGGACGGCCTCCCCGGCGGCGCCGATGGTCTCCTGCTTCCAGTAGACGCCAGGGTCGGTGAGCCGGGACTTGATGTTCGCGAGGTCGTCCTCGGCGATGTGCTTGGCGGCGTCGATGCGGAAGCCGTCGACGCCGAGGGAGAGCAGGTCGTTGAGGTAGCCCGCGATGGTCCTGCGGACGTATTCCTCGTTGGTGTCGAGGTCGGGCAGGCCCACCAGTTCGCAGTGCTGCACGTTCCAGCGGTCCGCGTAGTTGCTGATGACCGACGTGCAGTCGTCCATGTCGGCCGCCGAGTAGAGGCCGGGGTAGTCGTACTTGGAGAACGACGAGCCCGCGGTGCCCGTGCCGGAGGCGTTCGCCATGTGGTTGATCACGGCGTCGGCGACCACCTTGACGCCCGCCGCGTGGCAGGTGTCGACCATGTTCTTGAAAGCGGCGCGGTCGCCGAGCTTGGTGCCTATCTTGTAGCTGACCGGCTGGTAGGCCGTCCACCAGGTGCTGCCCTGGATGTGCTCGTTGGGCGGGGAGACCTGGACGTAGCCGTAGCCGTCGGGGCCGAGTTCGTCGGTGCAGGCCTTGGCGACGGAGGCGAAGTTCCACTCGAACATCACCGCGGTGACGTCCTTGCCGCCGGGCGCGCTCGCCTGCGCCGGCGTGGGTGCCGTGACGGCCGCAGCGGCTCCCGCCAGTACGGCGAGTGCAGCGGCCACGGTCTTTCTGGCCATGGTTTCTCCAGTGGTGAAGTGGGGTGTACCGGAGCAGCAGCCTCGAAGGCAACGCGCCGTGCCGGAGAAGGCCGTGTGCCGTCCCTTGCCGCGGGCTGGTTCTTGCTGCAAGAGATTGCGGCCGAGACCGTACGGCGCGGTGCACCGGCGGTCAACCCCTCGCGTAGAAACGACAGTTCAGCAGGCAACAACCGAGCCGACCCGGTGCAAGACCTTTCGCAAAGATTTCAACGATGCTACGTTCATCGAACTCCGGCCCCCGGCCGCGGGGTTGGCCGGTGAACACCCCCAGCCCCAACGCGCCCGGCCGGCGGGCCGGAGCCTCAGGGCGCGCAACCCGTCCCGTCAAAGCGCGGACGCCACTCGATACGGCGGTTTTCCGGCGGCGCTCCCACCGCCCCGAACCGGCCGGACACACCTCGTCGGCCCATGTGGCCGGGGGTGTCGCGGGCCCGCGCCGCGCACCCCGCTTCGTCCCCGGCCCTCGGCACGGCCCGTACACCCCAGTAGCATGCGCAGCGTCATCCACACAAAGGGAGTGAACGGCTGTGCCCACCAAATCAGCCACCGCCACGGTCCGGTCGCGGTATGCCGAGCAAGCGGCGTCGGATCTCGCGGAGAACCGCCGTCAGCAGCAAGAGCTGACACGTCAGTTGGAAACCCTCCAGCAGGAGGAGACCCTGCTGCTGGACATCCTGAGCCTCGCGGGACACCCCGCCGCCGACGCGGCACACGTGCCGCAGCAGGCCCGCAACGAGCCGGAGCCCGCCCCCCGGCAGGCGCCGTCCGTCCCGGAGCCGGCCGCGGCCGCACCGGACACCTCCGCCGAGGGCGCCCCGGCCGGCCGGCCCGCGCCCGCCGAGAGCGAGGACGCCGCCGAGGACGCGAAGGCCCCCAAGGCCGCTGCCAAGGCCGCCCCCAAGAGCCCCGCGAAGAAGCGGGCCGCGAAGAACACCGCCAAGCCCGCCGCGAAGGGCACGGCGAAGAGCGCCCCGAAGGGCGCCGCGAAGACCGCCGCCAAGAGCACCGGCAAGGCCGCCGCGAAGAAGGACGAGTCCCAGATCCTCCTGCGCGACCTGCTGCTGGACCTGCTCGGCGGGCACAGCGAGCCGCGGCTGGCCGCCGAGCTGCGCGAGGAGCTGCTGGCCAAGCACCCGGACCGCGAGCCCACCCCGCAGGTCGTCCGCAACACCCTGGAGGCGCTGGTCGCCAAGGGGCGCATCCAGCGGCACAAGCAGGGCCGTTCGGTCATGTACACCGTGGTGGGACAGGAGAAGGACGGGGCGCAGGCCGGCGCCGCCTGATCCGGCGGCGCGGGCACATGTGGCCCCGGCCGCCGGCGGCCGCACCCCGTCGCCGTCCGCCGTCGCAGGCCACACCCGACCCGTGCCGACACCTTCGTGCACACACGTGGGGCCGGGCGTGGGCCGTCCGCAGAGGCACGGCCCCCGCCCCGGCGCACCGCCTGCACACCCCTCAGCACACCCCCGGCACACCTCGCCGGATCTTCGCTCAGGAGCTGGTGAGCACGACGAGTTCCCGGGTCGCCCGCGTCATCGCGACATAGCGGTCGACCGCTCCCTCGACACCCTCGCCGAACTCCTCCGGATCGACCAGGACGACCAGGTCGAACTCCAGTCCCTTCGCCAACCGCGGTGTCAGCGACCTGACTCGGGGCCTCTCCCGGAACGCGGGGGCACCGATGACGCAGGCGGTCCCGTCCGCGTTCCGGGCGAGCCACGTGTCGAGCACCGACTCCAGTTCCGTGACCGACCCGTGGCGGACGGGGATGCCGGCGGCGCGGACGGACGTCGGCACGTTGGCGTCCGGCAGGGCGGCCCGGACGACCGGCTCGGCCTCGGCCATGACCTCCTGCGGGGTGCGGTAGTTGACGCTCAGCGAGGCGATGTCGATCCGGTCGAACCCGACCCGTTCCAGCCGCTCCCGCCACGACTCGGTGAACCCGTGCCGGGCCTGGGCACGGTCGCCCACGACGGTGAAGCTCCGGGACGGGCAGCGCAGCAGCAGCATCTGCCACTCCGCGTCGGTCAGTTCCTGCGCCTCGTCCACGACGACGTGTGCGAACGGCCCGGCGAGCAGGTCGGGTTCGGCGGGCGGCAGCGCGCCCTCGTCGACCAGGCTGTTCCGCAGGTCCTCCCCGTGCAGCATCGTCACCGCGCCCTCACCGTCGTCGTCGGCGGCGAGCACGGTGTCGATGACGGCGGCCATCCGCTCGCGTTCGGCGGCGAGGGCGGCCTTGCGCCGGCGGGTGCGCCGGGCCGCCGCCGGGTCGCCGAGGCGTTGCCGGGCCGCGTCGAGCAGCGGCAGGTCGGACACCGTCCAGGCCTTGGCGTCGGCGCGTTGCAGGGTGCGCACCTCCTCGCGGCTCAGCCAGGGCGCGCACATACGCAGATACGCGGGCACCGACCACAGGTCCGAGACCAGGTCGGCCGCTTCGAGCAGCGGCCACGCGCGGGAGAGGGCCCCCGTCAGCTCCTCGTCGTGCGCCAGCGCCCGGCGCAGCAGCCGGGGCGACACCTCGGCGTCGTGCTTGTCCGCCACGATGGTGAGCAGGGCCTCCCAGATGTGCTCGCGGGCCTCGTTGTGCGGTGTGCCCGGCTCCGCCGCCCCGAAGGCCTCGGCCCAGTCGTCGGCGGTGAGCCGGACGTCGGCCCAGGGCGTGGTGACCGTCATCGGCTCGGTGGGCGGCTCCTCGTAGAACCTGACGGCCTTCTCGATCGCCTTCACCAGGTCCGCCGACGACTTCAGGCGGGCCACCTCCGGGTCCGTCTCCTCCACCGCCGTGGCTCCTTCGGCGACCAGGTCCCGCAGGACGCAGGTCTGCACACCCTCCTCGCCCAGACTCGGCAGCACATCGGCGACGTAGGCCAGGTAGGGGCGGTGCGGGCCGACGAACAGCACACCGCCGCGGCGGTGGCCGAGGCGCGGGTCGGAGTACAGGAGGTAGGCGGAGCGGTGCAGGGCGACCACCGTCTTGCCGGTGCCCGGGCCGCCGTCCACGACGAGGGCGCCGCGCGATCCGGCGCGGATGACCGCGTCCTGGTCGGCCTGGATGGTGCCGAGCACATCGCGCATCTTCGCCGACCTGGTGCTCCCCAGGCTGACGATGAACGCGGACTGGTCGTCGAGGGCGGCGCGCCGCCGGAGCCCGTCGGCGGTGAACACCTCGTCCCAGTAGTCGGTGATCCGGCCGCGGGTCCAGCGGTATCTGCGGCGGCTCGCCAGGCCCATGGGGTGGGCGTGGGTGGCGCCGAAGAAGGGTTCGGCCGCGGGGGAGCGCCAGTCGACCAGCAGCCGGCGGCCGGTGCTGTCGGTGAGGCCGAGCCGTCCGACGTACACCGGTTCGGCGTCGTCGGCGCCGGCCATGTGCCCCAGGCACAGGTCCACGCCGAAGCGGCGCAGGGTGCGCAGCCGGGCGGTGAGCCGGTGCACCTCCGCGTCCCGGTCCATCGCGTGCCGGCCGACGCCGCCCGGCGCCCGCAGTTCGGCGTCGAGCTGTGCGGACAGTTCGACGATCGTCTGTTCGAGGGTGGTCGCGATGGCCGCGAAGTGCCGCTCGTCGCCGGCGATCAGCCCGGGGTCCGCCTTGGCGGCGAGGCGGTCGGGCAGGTCGAACACGCTGGTGGTCAAGGAGGTCATGTCAGCTGCTCCGCTCAGAGTTCCGCCCGCATGGTCCGCGCTGCCCGGTGATGACAGGGAGTGCACTCGGTGAGTCCCTCGTTTCCGCAGGTGGGTGGGCCAGGCGTGCGATTCTGCGCCATGACCGGGGCCTTGCCGCAAGCCCCCCTGTGCGCTATACGTTGAGAGTGGCGAGGAGTGACTGCTCCCTTTGACCGCCCCGCGCACCCTCTCTCCCAAGCGCCTGCGCCACCTCTCGGCGGAGCCTGACGCGGTCCGCGATCACAATGGACGCGGACGCGGAACGGAACGTCTCGCTCCCCGCGCCCCGTTCCCTCTTCGAGTATCCGTACGCACCCGAACTGTCCCACCGGGTGTCTCCGACATCGCGCCGGGGGTCGTCCGGCACCGCGCCCGGAGTCGGTCCGCGCCCGGTCCTCCGCGTCGGCCGACACGCCGTCCGAGGTCAGCGGCGTTCCCCCCGCCCGGCTCCTCCCGAGACACCTGATTCCCGTTCAGAGGCGGCCTGTTGATGGGGCAATGGGGACAAATGAGGAGTAACTCATCGTCTCTTTTTGCTTTCTAACGTGTCGCTGCGGCGAATGATCAAGCACGTTAGTAAGGTGTCCCCCATGAGTTCGCCAGCCACCTCCAGCGACCGCGAGAAGGTCGTGTCCAAACTGCCGGGATGGCTCCGGCAGAACCTCAAGGTAAGGGCCGCCCAGCACGGCGTCGAGATCCAGACGGCCGTGGAACAGGGCATCGACGCATGGCTCGCCCTCGCCTCGACACCCGCCACCGTCGACACCGCAGGGGCCGACTCCTTCTCCACCTTCCTGCCCGAGGGTCAGTGGGAGAGGTTCCGCGACGTGGCCGCCGACCGGCGGGTCTCCCTCATCCAGGGTCTGGCGCAGTCGGTGCAGTTGTGGCTCGACACCACCCCGGCGCCGGACATCGAGCGGCCGGCCGTCACCCGCCGCATCATCGTCTGCAACCAGAAGGGCGGCGTCGGCAAGACCGCCATCGCGGCCGGTGTCGGCGAGGCCCTGGCGGAGGACCCGGGCAAGCTGCACCCGGTGCGGGTGGCCAAGGCGCTCTCCACGGCCCTGCGCGCCAGCGACCAGATCGCCGACGGCGCGGACAGCGACCCCCTGGACGTGGAGAGCCTGCCCGGTCTCGGGCTGCGGGTGCTCCTGGTGGACTTCGACCCGCAGTGCCACCTGACCAACCAACTCGGCGCCACCCCGCTGCCGATGAACGGCGACAGCCTCACCAACCACATGGCGGGCGACCCCAAGGGCGATCTGCGCGACCTGATCGTCTCCATCGACGAGGACACCTTCGGCGGCCGGCTCCATCTGCTGCCCGCCTGCCACGACGCCTTCCTGCTCGACGTGCGCCTGTCGGCCGTACGGGCCCGGGAGGCGGCGCTGGAGCGGGCGCTGCTGCCGCTGGAGAGCGACTACGACGTCATCCTCGTCGACTGCCCGCCGAGCCTCGGCCTGAGCATGGACGCCGCCGCCTACTACGGCCGGCGCCGCGAGGGCGAGCGCCCCGGCCAGTCCGGCGCCCTGATCGTGGTCCAGGCGGAGGACAGCTCGGCCGACGCCTACGACCTGCTCACCAACCAGATCGAGGACCTGCGCGGCGACCTCGCCCTGGACCTGGACTACCTGGGCATCGTCGTCAACCTCTACGACGGCCGCCGGGGTTACATCGCCACGTCCTCCCTCCAGGGCTGGGTCGACATAAAGGACCCCCGGGTGGTCGGACTCATCAGCGACCTCAAGGAACAGAAGGAGGCCGTACGCATGAAGCAGCCCCTTCTGTCGTACGCCCCCTCCTCGCAGCAGGCGGTGGGCATGCGGGCCCTCGCACGGGAGATCTCATGAGCAAGGCCGACCAGCTCGGAACGGGCCGCTTCGGCGCCACCGCACGACCGGTCAGCGCACGCCGGGCGGCGATCGGCGCGGCGACCGGAGTTCCCACGGAGGGCGTCGCCCCGCCCACCCGGCTCCCCCTGGACCGCATCAGCCCCAACCCGGACAACCCGCGCACCAGCCTGGGCGACCTGACCGAACTCACCGGCAGCCTGCGCGAACACGGCCAGAAGCAGGCCATCACGGTGATGAACCGCGACGCCTACGTCAAGGCCAACCCCGAGCGTGAAGCCGAACTGGCCCCCGACGCCACCCATGTCGTCGTGGACGGCAGCAGCCGGCTGGCGGCGGCCCGCGAGGCGGGACTGACCCATCTGAACGTGATGGTGGACGACGACCAGGGAGCCGACTCCGAGGCCATCCTGGAGTCCGCCCTCGTCGCCAACGTGCACCGCCAGGAGCTGGAGCCCCTGGACGAGGCCAGGGCGCTGCAGCGGCTGCTCGCCATCCACGGCACGCAGACGAAGCTGGCGAAGCGGCTGCACAAGTCGCAGGGCTGGGTGTCGCAGCGGCTGGCCCTCCTGAACCTCGCCCCCGAACTGCAGGAGCGCATCGGCGAGGAGCGCATCGATCTGCTGCGCGCCGTGGGCAACAAGCCCCCGGAGGAGCAGGAGGCCGCCCTGGAGGCGCTCAAGCGCGAGCAGGCGCGCGCGGAGGCGGAGAAGGCGGAGCGGCGCAGGGAGCGGCAGGCCGCGGCCGTCGAGGAGCCCGCCGACGCCGACCAGCCCGCAGCGGCCCACCAGGCCACGGCGGCCGACCCCTCCCCCACCGCTGAGGCCGCCCCGGTCAGCGAGGACGCCGAGGCCACCGGGCAGGCGTCGGACCGGGGCGACACGCCCGGCCGTGCGGACGACTTCTCTTCTTCCTCGCACGGTTTTTCGCAGGCTCCTTCGTCCGGGGGAGGGGAGGAGCCGCGACAGCCGGAGGCCGGGGGAGGGGAGGGGCAGGCACCGTCCGACGCGGACGAGGCGCGCGCCGAGACCGAGACCGAGACCGAGCACGGGGCCGACGCCGAAGCCGAAGCCGAGGGCGTGCAGCCGCCCGCCGTATCGGCCGAGGCGACGCAGCCGGCGCGTGCGACGGGGCGGACGGAACAGACGGGGCGGACGGAGCAGACGGAGCGGTCGGGGCCGGCCGCATCGGCGGTCCCTGGTCCCGCGGAGTCCCAGGACAACGGCGAGCAGCGTCCGGTGTCCCCGGCACACCTCACCCCGGTTCCCGCCGCGGGTCCCTCCGGTCCCTCGTCGGCCCTCGCCGCCCCGGCGTCCACCGCTTCCGTGGACGGCGTCCCGGAGCCCCGGGGCGCAGGGACGGACGCGGACGGCGATCACGCGGAGAGCGAACACCCGCAGGAGGAGCGGGTGAACGGCGACCACGCGGGCCCCGACGCGGCCCTCCCGCCCCGGCTTCCCTACGACGACGGGGTCTTCCTCGCCCACCATCTGATCCGCAAGATGCCGGACACCGCGTTCGACAGGATGCTGGAGCTGCTCAACGAGCACCAGCGGCAGCGTGACGCGGCGCGTCAGGACAGTGCCTGAGCCGAGGCGGACGGGGAACCAGGGACCGAAAACCCTGCGTCCCTGCCCGACGGGGCCGCTGTCCGTGCGTCGTTCGCGCCGGTCAGGGGCCCAGGACAGGTGTGTCCAGGGACCGGAGGGACCCGGTCCTGAAAGAGAGCCCGATAGGGAGACCGCCGTTCCGGACGGCTCCGTGACACCGGGAGGCAGGGTGCCGGACACCCCTCAGCAGGGTCAAGTGCGGGCAATTCACCCGCATGGTGACTCCCACCCAGGGACCAAGGGACTCAAGGGACCGAGAAAACTGATAGAAACGGCACGCGGGGGGGCTGCGGGATCCTTTGGGCCGGTGAGCCCTACACTCTTTCTGGATTACAGTCCCTTCGGTCCCTGACAGGGCGTCACCTCCCGACCGGGCCGCCGTGGAGTGACCGAAGACGAGATGTGACAAGGACGATTCGCGTGCCGCGCCATGGTGAGATCAGCGAACGCACCGCTGCGGGCGGCCCCGTGCCGCCGCGCTCGGTCGCGCGGTGGTGCGCCGCCCAGGGCTGGCCGGTTCATCCGCTGGCCCCGGGACGGAAGACACCCGCGGCCAACTGCCCGGAGTGCCGCGCTCGCCGGCACACCCCGGCGGACTGCCCCTGTCTGCCCGCCGGGCGTCCCTGCCACGGTTTCCACGCGGCCACGACCGACCCCGGGCGCATCGACGCGTGGTGGACCGCCGCCCCGTCGGCGGGCGTGGGTGTCGCCTGCGGCCCCGCCGGGCTGGTCGTCATCGACATCGACGCCCACGCGGCCGAGGTGCCCGACCGCGCCCGGCTGCTGCCCGGCATCGCCATCCCCGAGCAGGTGAGCCTCGCCGGGCTGGCCTCCGGTTTCGACACCCTCGCCCTGCTGGCCGCCTACCGCGGCCGCCCCGACCCGGCCGCCGACGAGGACACCCTCAGGGTCCGTACGCCCTCCGGCGGTCTGCACGTGTGGTACCGCAACCCCGATCCGGACACCCGGCTGCGCTGCTCCACCGGCTCGGGCAGCAGGGCCGCCCTGGCCTGGCAGGTGGACGTCCGCGCCGACGGCGGCTACATCGTGGCGCCCACCACCCGCACGGCACAGGGCGTGTACCGGCCGGTCGGCTCGACGCGCCTCCCGGCGCCGCTGCCGGACTGGCTGCGCGACGAACTCGTCCGCACCGGCCACCTCGTCGCCCCGGCGCCGTCCGAGCCTCCGGACGGGCCGCTGACGGCCCCTGCGGAGGGCGCGGGGCCGGCGGAGGGCGCCGGGCCTGTGAAGGGCGCGGCGCACGCCGGGACGGGCGGCGCCCCGGACGGTACGGCCGCCCGGCGGCCCACCCGCTCCGGTCAGGTGCCCCCGGCCCGCCGGGCCGCGCGGACCGGCGCGGCGCACCGGATCCTCGATCCGCTGATCGCCCAGGTGGCCCGCTGCGCCGAGGCGCGCGAGGGCACCGCGTTCACGGAGAAGCTCAACCGGGCCGCCTACACCGCGGGCGGACTGATCGCGGCCGGGCACCTGGACCACACCGTGGTCCGGGACCGGCTCGTCCGGGTCGCCCAGCACGCCAGGCCGTGGCAGCAGGCGCGCAACGAGGCGATCGTCGACGATGCCCTCGCCGTGGGGTCCGCCCGTCCGCTCCACCTCGAAGGACGTTCATGAGCAGCGCCGAGAGCACGCCGCGGTTCGACCCACAGGCCGCCGCGCAGCAGATGCTCGACCTGCAGATGCTGGAGCAGCCGGTCGAACAGTCCTCGCCCGCCCTGGTGCCCCCGCAGGCCTACCCGGACGCCGCCGCGACCGCGCCCCGCCCCGTGGGCACGGGCATGCCGACCGCTCCCCTGCCGCCCTCGCTGACCGATCGCGGCAACGCGCGGCTGTTCGTGCGGCTGCACCGCGACCAGTTCCGGCACGTGGAGGGCCTCGGCTGGTTCGTGTGGGACGGCTACCGGTGGAAGCGCGGCGGCGGCGAGAAGGCCGCGCTGTGGGCGGCGGGCGAGATGGCCGAGGACATGCCCGACAGCGATCCGCGCGGTGTGTTCAGCGAGCGGGAGATCGCCCACCACAAGCGGCGCACCCTGTCCACGGCCGGCATGAAGGCGCTGCTGACCCAGGCGAAGGCCTCCCCCGACCTGTCCGTGGACCCCGACGACCTGGACGGCGACCCGTACGCGCTGTGCACGCCCGCCGGCGTGGTCGACCTGCACAACGGCCACATCCGCAAGGCGGACCCGACCCGCGACTTCCACTCGCGCGCCACCAGTGTGGCCCCGCAGCGCATGGAGACGCCCCGCTGGCACCGGTTCCTCGCGGACACCTTCGGCGACGACGCCGAGGGCCGGGAGATGATCGACTTCCTGCACCTGATGCTGGGCTACTCCATCACCGGCGACGTGGGCGCGCAGGTGCTGCCGTTCCTGCACGGTGAGGGCAAGAACGGCAAGTCGGTGCTGCTGGACACGATGATCCAGATCCTCGGCGACTACGCCGACGCCGCCCCGCCCGGCTTCCTGATGGACCGCGGCGCCTTCTCCGAGCACTCCACGGAGCTGACCGAACTGCACGGGCGGCGGCTGGTGGTGTGCAGCGAGCTGAAGCCCAACGACAAGTTCGACGAGGCCCGGGTGCGGCTGCTGACCGGCGGCGACAAGATCAAGGCGCGCCGGATGCGGCAGGACTACTTCTCCTTCACGCCCACCCACCACCTGTGGCTGCTCGGCAACCACCGGCCCGAGGTGTCCACGGGCGGGTTCGCCTTCTGGCGCCGTATCCGCCTGCTGCCCTTCACCCGGACCGTCCCGGCCGAACGCCGGATCGACAATCTGGCCTTCGAACTGGTCCGCGACGAGGGACCCGGTATCCTGCAGTGGCTGATCGAGGGCGCTCAGCGCTACCTCGCCACCCGGGACCCGCTGGAGGGCCCCGACCGGGTGCGCATCGCGACCTCCGCCTACGCCTCGACGGAGGACCACATCGGCCGGTTCCTGGCCGAGTGCTGCACCCGTGACGGCGAGAACGCACGTGACCTGCGGGTCGAGCAGGGGCTGCTCTACACGGAGTACAGCTCCTGGTGCCACGCGGGCGAGGGGATCCGGCCCGCCACCCCGCGCGCCTTCGCCAACCGCGTCCGGCAGGAGGTCGGAGTGGCCTCGCCGGCCGACATGATCAAGTCCAACGGACGCAAGTACTACCCCGGTATCGCACTGCTGGAACAGGCATGATGACAGTCGCTTTCGGGCACTCCCTAGCATGCGGCCTACACCGCCGTCCGCATGCGCTCTACCATGGTGACCGGGCCCCGCACACGGCGACCGCCACACAGCGGCCCGCCACTGGCCGGTGCGCAGGCCACCGTGGAGCGCACATGCACACATGCCGGGCCACGTCCCCCAAGGTGGGGACCGAGCCGATGAAGGAGGGGCTGCAGCCATGAGCTCGCTGTTGACCGAGAGCGACCTCATCCACGAGGAAGAGGTGGTGTGGCTGGAGAACCCGGAAAACCTCGACTACGTCCGTCAGGCGCTCGACAAGACCAAGCGCCGCAACACCAAGCCGCCCTACGCCCGCGACGGCCGCATGGTCGGCTACGCCCTGCTCGACGACCAGGCCGCCCCCGACCCGGACAGCGGTCTGTACAAGCGGCGGGTCTTCTTCCTGCTGCCGCACGACCGGGACAGCCTGCCGGACGGCCTCTACCGCGAGGGCGCCCCGGGCGAGGCCATCGACCCGCGCACCATCGAACCCGGCAAGCCCGGCGCGAAGACGCCCCGCTCGCAGCGGGGTCCCGTGGCGATGGCGTCCTCCACGCCGTAAGGCCGTTGCGCGGCCTGGCAAGGCCCTACGGGGCCTCCCCCGGCCCCCCTAGGGCCCGTACGGGATCAGGGGGCTAGACGGGCCTCGACGTAGCCCTGAGGGCCGTACAGAGGCCCGGAGGGGCTTGGAAGAACTGACGACCGGCGGTCACCGGCTCTCCGCGTGCGGGCCGGTGGCCGCCGCTGTCGCAGGGGCCCAACTCGCCGTTTCCCGGCCGCTGTTCCGCGGGGCGGAGTTCGGGAAGCAGAGTTTGAGAAGGGGGCGGGGCGGCCGGATTCGAAACGGCGTCCTCCGAGATGCTGTCGCGGCGCACTACCTCTGTGCTACGACCCCGCCCTTGAAGATGATCATACGCTCCTCCCGGAACGGCCCACCAGCCGATTACCACCCCTCCCCCGCTCCGGGGCGTTGGCAGCCGGACTCGGCTGCGGCAGACTCCGGAGGATGCGTGATCATGTGGACACGGCCGAGGGCCTGCGGCTGCGCCGCTGGCAGGCCGCGGACGTACCGGCGGTGCTGACCGCGTTCGCCGAGCCGTCGATGGCGTGGCAGACCGCCGAACCCGTCTCGTCACCGGCCGAGGCCCGGCGCTGGCTCGCGGCCGAGGCGGCGCAGTGGGACTCCGGCGCCCGTTTCGCCTTCGCCGTGACCGACGAAGCGGACACGGTGCTCGGCAACGTCGCGGTGGGGGCCGTGGACCGGCGCCACCGGACGGGATGGGTGTCGTACTGGACCCTGGCGGCGGCCCGCGGCCGGGGCGTCGCGTCCCGCGCCTGCCGGGCGCTGGCCGGCTGGTCCTTCGAGGAAGTCGGCCTGTTCCGGCTGGAGTTGGGGCATCGGGTCAACAACCCGGCCTCCTGCCGCGTGGCCAGGGCCGCCGGCTTCGCCGTCGAGGGACTCCAGCGCCGGAAGCTGGAGTACGACGGCGTCCGCTACGACGTCGAACTCCACGCCCGGCTGGCCACGGACATCTGAGGGCCCAGAGGGAACCTCGCCGAGAGCCGACGACCGTCACCAGGCGCAGCAAGAGCAGCGGGCGGGGCACCGGCGGCGGCCGCGTCCCGGCGGTGCGGTGGTCAGGATCGACGGATGAGGCCATGAGCTGAAAACGAGGGGACGCGGGCCGTCGCCCGAGGACGGCGTTTTCCGCATGCCCGCCCCGTCCGTGCACCGAGGAGAAGACGCCTTGCTGAGCCTGGATCTGCATCCACTGTTCCGCAACAACCGCGACATCGAACTGGCACTGCGTCAGTTCGTCTTCCGGGCGCACCGGTCGGGCGAGCCGGTCGCCGAGATCATCCCCGGCAAGGGCACGGGACAGCTCCGCAACCGGGTACTCGCCTTCCTCGGCCAGAAGCACATCAAAAAGCTCTACGACCGGGTCGAGGTCAGCGAGGCCAACACCGGGCGGGTGCTGGTGCACTTCACCCCGCGCTGAGCCGACGCGAGGACGGGGGGCGGCGACGGTCGCGGACACCGGAACCTCGGCGGTTCGCGCGGTGCGCCCCCTCCCCCGCCCTGCCAGCTCCGCCCCCCACTCCACTCCCCCGCCCCGCTTCCCGGCCTTGGCCCTCCCCTCCCCCGGCAGCCATGCCCGGGGCGCGGGACGACTTCACCGTGTGTTCCGGCCCGCCTAGCCTGGAGACGTGACCCAGCAGCCCGCCCCTCCGGACCGCCCCGACGACAGCGATGGGCCCGAGTCCACGCGATCCGAACGTCACAGTCCCCCGGAAACGGCGGACCCGTACGACCTCGGAGGCGCGCTGTACGACGCCATCGGTCTCGTCGCGCGGCGGCTCCGGCACAGCAGGGCCCCCGGCGAGCTGTCGCTGCCCGAGCGCTCGGCCCTGTCGCGGCTGGCCGGCGCGGGACCGGCCTCGGCGGCCGAGCTGGCACGGGCCGAGCAGGTCACCGCACAGGCCATGGGCACCGTCGTGAACGGGCTGGAGACGCGCGGCTTCGTCGAGCGCCGGCCCGACCCGCACGACGGCAGGCGGATCATCGTGTCGCTCACCGAGGCCGGCGAGGGGGTACTGCGGCGCAAGCGCGAGGCACGCGGCCGCCAGCTGGCCACGGTGCTCACCGAGCGGTTCACCCCCGCCGAACTGCAGACCCTGGCGGCGGCCGCGCCCCTGCTGGAACGGCTGGGCGAAAACCTCTGACACCGCATGAACGCCGGCCGGGAATGGGCACCCGTCCCCCATGAGCAACAGCACCATGCAAGCCGTCGGCTACCGCAAGAGCCTGCCGATCGGCGACGAGGACAGTCTGATCGACCTGGAACTGCCCCTCCCGGAGCCGGGCCCGCACGATCTGCTGGTGGAGGTGGCCGCGGTCGCCGTGAACCCCGTGGACTACAAGATCCGGCAGAGCACCGATCCCGGTGGGGAGCCGAAGGTACTCGGCTGGGACGCGGCGGGCACGGTCGTCACGGTCGGCGAGCAGGTGGAGGGGTTCAAGGCCGGTGACGAGGTGTACTACGCCGGTGCCGTGGACCGGGCGGGAGCGAACTCCGAGTACCACGTCGTCGACGAACGTCTCGTCGCCCTGAAGCCGACCAAGCTGTCCTTCACCGAGGCCGCCGCGCTCCCCCTGACCTCGCTCACCGCCTGGGAGGGGCTGTTCGAGCGGCTGGGTCTGGAGGACGGGGGTCTGAACCAGGACGGCGCACTGCTGATCACCGCGGCGGCCGGCGGCGTCGGGTCCATCACGGCGCAGCTGGCCCGGTCCCTGACCAGCCTGACCGTCATCGGGACCGCCTCCCGTCCGGAGACCGTCGAGTTCGCCACCCGGATGGGCGTGCAGCATGTCGTCGACCACCACAAGCCACTGGTCCCCCAGCTCGCCGAGGTGGCCGCGGACCGGCTCACCCATGTGTTCAGCACGGCGCACACCGACCGCAATCTGGCCGACTACGCGGAGGCACTCCAGCCCTTCGGCCGGATCGTCGCCATCGACGACTTCGACTCCCTGCCGGTCGGCGTGCTGAAGCCCAAGAGCATTTCGTTCCACTGGGAGTTCATGTTCACCCGCTCCCTGTTCCGCACCCCCGACCGCTCCAGGCAGGGGCACATCCTGTCCCAGGTCGCCCGGCTGGTGGACGCCGGCGTCCTCACCTCCACCGCCACCCGGGATCTCGGGCCGGTCAACGCGGCCAACCTCCGCGAGGCACACCGCATCCTGGAGTCCGGCTCGGCCATCGGCAAGATCACCCTCACCGGCTTCTGAGCACCTGCCGCTGACCACTCCCCCACCGGACGACGACAACGGGGGGAGGCGGGTCAGGGACGGCAGGGAGGGCACAGGAAGGCCGGAGAACAAGAAAGGGGCCCTGGTCGACACCGCACCGAAGGTGTCGACCAGGGCCCTTCCCGGTGGGGCAGTCGTCAGGGACCTGCTCCGCCCCACTCCCCCACTGACGACTGCCGCCCGGAAACTGCTCAGTCGGTGCCGAACTCCATCGCGGCACGGTCCAGCATCTCGTCCTCGTCGGAGACCTCGCCACGGGAGGCGATGGCCTCAGCGCCGCCCTCCGGCATGGTGCCGATCAGCCCGGTCGCGGCGGCCTGGGCCGCACCGATGGCGGGGTTAGCGGTCCCGATGAGACCGATCGCGGCGTACTGCTCCAGCTTGGCGCGCGAGTCGGCGATGTCGAGGTTGCGCATGGTGAGCTGACCGATCCGGTCCACCGGGCCGAAGGCGGAGTCCTCGGTGCGCTCCATGGACAGCTTGTCCGGGTGGTAGCTGAAGGCCGGGCCGGTGGTGTCGAGGATCGAGTAGTCCTCACCGCGCCGCAGCCGCAGCGTCACCTCGCCGGTGACGGCCGCGCCGACCCAGCGCTGGAGCGACTCCCGGACCATCAGGGCCTGCGGGTCGAGCCAGCGGCCCTCGTACATCAGCCGACCGAGCCGACGGCCCTCGTTGTGGTACTGGGCGAGCGTGTCCTCGTTGTGGATCGCGTTGACCAGACGCTCGTAGGCCGCGTGCAGCAGGGCCATACCGGGCGCCTCGTAGATGCCCCGGCTCTTGGCCTCGATGATCCGGTTCTCGATCTGGTCGGACATGCCCATGCCGTGCCGACCGCCGATGGCGTTCGCCTCGACGACCAGGTCGACGGGCGAGGCGAACTCCTTGCCGTTGATCGTCACCGGACGGCCCTGCTCGAAGCCGAGGGTCACGTCCTCGGTGGCGATCTCGACCTCGGGGTCCCAGAACCGCACGCCCATGATCGGCTCGACCGTCTCCACACCGTTGTCCAGGTGCTCCAAGGTCTTGGCCTCGTGGGTGGCGCCCCAGATGTTGGCGTCGGTGGAGTACGCCTTCTCCGTGCTGTCGCGGTACGGGAGGTCGTGGGCGAGAAGCCACTCCGACATCTCCTTGCGGCCACCCAGCTCGGTCACGAAGTCCGCGTCGAGCCAGGGCTTGTAGATCCGCAGCTGCGGGTTGGCCAGCAGCCCGTAGCGGTAGAACCGCTCGATGTCGTTGCCCTTGAAGGTCGAACCGTCGCCCCAAATCTGGACGTCGTCCTCGAGCATCGCGCGGACCAGGAGCGTGCCGGTGACGGCGCGGCCGAGCGGGGTGGTGTTGAAGTAGGCCCGCCCGCCCGAGCGGATGTGGAACGCCCCGCAGGTGAGCGCGGCCAGACCTTCCTCGACGAGCGCCGCCCGGCAGTCGACCAGGCGCGCGATCTCGGCACCGTAGGTCTTGGCACGGCCGGGCACCGAGGCGATGTCGGGCTCGTCGTACTGGCCGATGTCGGCGGTGTAGGTGCAGGGGATGGCGCCCTTGTCACGCATCCACGCGACCGCGACCGAGGTGTCGAGGCCGCCCGAGAAGGCGATGCCGACGCGCTCGCCGGCGGGGAGGGAGGTTAGGACCTTGGACATAGGAAGATTATGCAGTATCTCGCATGGTCATGCAAAGAGGGGGGTCAGACGGGGCGTCTCGACGCCTCGGGCTATTACGGCGTAATAGCCCGAGGCGCGGCTGCGGGGGTGGGACCGGGTAGCGGCCGGCTCGGCAGCACACCGCCCGGGGACTGTAGGGACCGAAGATCGGCCTGAGTTCAAGGGGAACCGGCCGGGGGCGGGGAGGCTCGGCCGTTTCCTATTACGGCGTAATAGCTTGGACCGCTGGAGGGATCAGCCGGGCCGCGCTGGGCACGGCGGCTTGAGTCCCTGCTCAGTCCTCGGCACTCTCCCCCTAGAGCGCTTCCTCTCAGTCCCTGGCCCCTCGGGCCTCAGCCGCTCGGTCCCTGAACCTGGGTTGGCAGCCCTGGTCCCTGGCGTTTGGTCCCTGGTCCCTTGGGCGGGGAACGGCTCCCTCCAGGGACCAACACCGCGAGGGACCCAGCGCAGGGTCGGAAACAGGGTCTGCAGCTTTTTGGTCCCTGAGCCTTAGTCCCTGGTATTTCTGCAGGTCAGAGGCTTGCGAAGCCCTCCAGAGGGACCGGAGGGACCAAAATCGCTAATTATGACGTGCTCAACTACTTGCTTGTATGCGCGCGCGCATATGAACACACAAACAAGATTCAGCTCATAATTAGCGGGTTGGGTCCCTACAGTCCCTCAGTCCCTAGCGAAAAGCCCTCTGACCTGCGGAAACGTGACAGGGACCGAATGTGGACCCAGACACTGTCAGGCCCTCCGTTTTGGTCCCTGGTCTCTGAGGGTCCCTCGATGCGCAGCCCGCGCCGCGCAGCCGCGCCGGAAGCCTGGGTCCCTGCCGCCCACACAGGCCAATCCCTGAGAGGTTTGGTCCCTGATGCCTTCAGTCCCTGAGCCCGTTCCCGGAGAAACGTCAGTCCCTAGGGACTGAAAACGCTCCCGCCCCGCCCCAGTGCCCGGCACCGTCACCGGACCGGTCACCGGCCGCGCCGCCTGGCGGTCTATGTGCTCGTTCTGCCCGCGCCGCCCGAACCGGGATTCGAGTCACTTCGGTCCCTCCGCCCCGCAGTCAGGTCCGACGGTCCTGACGGGTGCGAGCGATGCGGGGCGGTGCGACTGCCGCCCCGCGTGCGCTCTCTGACGGGCAGTCCGAATCGCCACAGCTATTACGCCGTAATACTCACGCGCCGACAAAGCCCTGCTACGAAGGCTCCTGACCTTCTCTCAGCTCCAACAAGGTTTCACATTATGTGAATCCATCGTTCTCGGGCAGACTTCTCTGTATGGCGAAGCGCAGACAAGCAGCGGCCAGACCCACAAAACCGCTGGTCAAGCCGCCGATCCGAATCGGCTCCCTGGATGCGGGCGCAGTGGTCGCGGAGTTGCGGCAGCTGCATGAGGCCGCCGGCGACCCGGACATCGAGCGTATGCCGGGGGACGAAGAGATCTACGCCGCGCTCCTCTACACCGAGAAGCACGCGTCCGCACTTCGGCACTGTGCGGCCGAGGTCCAGCAGTCCGCCGCGCTCAAGCGCGTGCACCTGTGGGAGTACCTCAGGGAACAGACCGATCTGCATCAGCTTCGCGCAGTGACCGACGCCCGGAGTGCGGGAGTCCCTTGGGCGCAGCTCGCGCCCGCCCTGGCCGTGGCGGCGCCGAGCGCGGCGTACAACAAGACGAAGCGCTTGCAGGCCGTCACGCTGACCGATGACACTCCGGACGGCCGCCCGGTCCGCCGGACGCCTGAAGCGGTTCTCGAAGCTGAGCGTCGCCGGGCGTTGGAGGCGGAAGCGGAGAGGCGGCGGCAGGAGGCTGCCGAACGTTCTCATCGGTTGTTGCTCCCCGTCGCCCGCCGGCTTGTCGAGCAGCGTGAGGCCCTGGTGCTGGACGAGGATGCGGAGTACTGGCTGGACGAGATCTCGGCGGTACTTCCCGACTGCGTCACTCCCACCCAGATGCTCAGTCTCAACCGCTATCTCGCCGCCGCCGTACGGTCCCTGCGCAAGCTCGAACAGCGCACGGCCTCACCCGTCACCACGACACAGGAGGCGCATGCGGCCTACCTGGCCGCAGCCGCCCTCCAGGCCGAGCAGGCTTCCTCGGCCCGCTCCTGAGCCTCAGATCTATTACGCCGTAATAACCCGCGGTGTGAGCGGGCGGTGTGGGGGAGACCTTGAGCCGTCCTCCGCCGAGCCCGCTGCCCCCTCCCGGCGGAGCCCTCCGTCCTCGCGGCCCCTCGCCGCCTCCCACCGGGGCCTCTCTTGAGGCGTCACCGTACGGCCGCGCGCCCGTCGGATTATTACGGCGTAATAGCCGGTCCACCCCCCTGCCCAGATGGTCCGACCACTCTTTCAGCGACCATCTTCTGATTTTGAGGCCCTTCAGACCCTTCGGACCCTGTTCAGCGGTCCGTTCCCTGAAATGTTGAAGCACTTAGTAATTGATTGCTAACTTACTTCCATGGTCAGGATGAGCGCGCAGGCCCGGCGGGAGAGCGTGATCTGTGCGGCGACGAGTGAGTTCGCCCGCGGCGGCTACCACGGCACCTCCACCGAGGCGATCGCCCGACGGGTCGGGGTCTCGCAGCCCTATCTCTTCCGGCTCTTCCCGGGCAAGAAGGCGATCTTCCTCGCCGCGGTCGACCGCTGCACGGAGGATCTGATCCGGATCTTCCAGGAGGCCTCGGAGGGACTGGAGGGCGAGGAAGCCCTGCGGTCCATGGCAGCCGCGTACAGCAAGGTCATCGTCGAGCGGCCGGAGCTGCTCACGCTGCAGATGCAGACGTATGTGGCGGTGGCCGCCGCCGAGGCCGAGGGCGACCGGGACTTCGGCGAGGCCGTCCGAGCCGGCTGGATGCGGATGTGGGAGGCCGTGCACCTCCCACTGGGTGGGGACGTCGACGAGACGACGTCCTTCCTGGCGTGCGGCATGCTCATCAACGCGTTGCTGGCGATGGGCTTCCCGCCCGGGCACCGGGTGTGGGAGGGACTCTCGTCGTTCGCCCGCGTCAAGGGCCGGCTGCCGAAAGCGGAACCGGTCGGCCAAGCCGACGAAACCTGAGGCGCGGCAGAACAGAGCATCAGAGCAGGGGGAGTGGCACGTCTGCCACGGCAGACGTGCCAGGGCCGTTCCGGGGCCTGGAAGTCAGTCATCAACAACTAATCAGAGATCGCGCAGACGATCACTGCATCGCTGGGGGAGAGATGGCACTGGAGAACGCTCCACGCCGTGGGGCCATAGCCTGGGCCCTGATCATCACCGGTGTCGCCGGATTCATGGCGGCCCTCGACAATCTCGTCGTCACCACCGCCCTGCCCTCCATCCGCAAGGATCTCGGGGGAGCGCTGGACGACCTCGAATGGACCGTGAGCGCCTACACGCTCACCTTCGCCGTCCTGCTGATGTTCGGCGCCGCCCTCGGCGACCGCTTCGGCCGTCGGCGGCTCTTCATCGCCGGGCTCGCCGTCTTCACCGGCGCCTCCGCCGCCGCTGCCCTGTCGCCGGGCATCGACTCCCTCATCGCCGCCCGCGCGGTCCAAGGGGTCGGTGCGGCTGTGATGATGCCGCTCACCCTGACCCTGCTCACCGCCGCGGTGCCGCCCGCCAAGCGCGGTACGGCGTACGGGATCTGGGGCGCCGTGAACGGCCTCGCCGTCGCCTCCGGCCCGCTGATCGGCGGCAGCCTCACCGAACACGTCTCCTGGCACTGGATCTTCTGGCTGAACGTCCCGCTCGGCCTCGCCGTCATGCCGCTCGCCCGGCTGCGCCTGGCCGAGTCCTACGGCACCGGTGCGCCCCTCGACATCCCCGGCACCCTCCTCGCCAGCGGCGGCCTCTTCGGCATCGTCTACGGCCTGGTGCGCGGGCCTTCCGACGGATGGACCAGTTCCCTGGTGCTGACCGGGCTGTTCGCGGGCACCGCACTCCTGATGGGCTTCGTCCTGCACGGCGCCCGGGCCAAGAACCCCATGCTGCCGATGCGGCTGTTCCGCTCCCGCGCCTTCTCCGGAATCAACGCGGCGAGCCTGCTGATGTTCCTGGGCATGTTCGGCTCGATCTTCCTGCTGAGCCAGTACATGCAGGGCGTGCTGGGCTACTCGCCCACCGATGCCGGTCTGCGGATGCTGCCCTGGACCGGAATGCCGATGCTCGTCGCGCCGATCGCCGGCATCCTCTCCGACCGTGTCGGCGGCCGTCCGGTCGTCGCCGCGGGTCTCTTCCTCCAGGCGGCGGGCCTCGGCTACCTGGCCTACGTGGTCACCACAGACGTCTCCTACGGCGTCCAGCTGCCCGGCCTGATCATCAGCGGTGTGGGCATGGCCCTGTACTTCGCCCCGGCCGCCAACCTGGTGATGTCCAGCGTCCGCCCGGAGCAGCAGGGCATCGCCTCCGGCGCCAACAACGCCCTGCGCGAGGTGGGCGGCGCGCTCGGCATCGCGGTGATGGCCTCGATCTTCGCCGCGCAGGGCGGCTACGAGAGCGCACAGAGCTTCGTCGACGGTCTGCGGCCCGCCCTCGTGGTCGGCGCCGCGGTGGTGGCCCTCGCCGCGGTCGCCGCTCTGATGATTCCGGGGCGGCGCGGCTCCGGCCCGGACCCGGTGGTGCCCGAGCCGCCGTCGGGCCCCGGGGAGAACACCGACCGTGTCGCAGCGGAACCCACGCTGACCTGACCGGCCGCGCGCAGGCGCTCCCACCTCGCTCCACGGCGGTTCACTCCGTGTCGGCTCACTCCGTGTCGGTCCGCTTCGGGTCGGTCCGCTCCGGGTCGGTCCGGCCGCGCTACTTCGGCCCGGCCGCGCCAAACTCAGCGGCGGGCGTCGTGGCGGGGCCGGGAGCGCCGTACCCGCGGCGCCGGTAGTAGTGCACGGTGACGACGGCCAGCAGCGGCCCCCACGCCACCAGCGGCACGTAGCAGGCGTTCATCACCCACGCTCCCCACCGGGTGATCTCCATGTCGGCGTGCAGCGTGGTCCAGACGAACAGCACGCCGTAGACCGTGCAGCAGAGCGCGCCCAGTGCGGCGGGCACGACGGCGGCCGGCACCGGTACGGGCCGGCCGCCCAGACGCGGAATCCACCGCGGCCACACCTCGCCCCACGGCCGCACCAGCCCCAGGGTGAGGAAGGCCAGGGCTTCTTGCAGCACGGACAGCGCCGGCACGACGATATAGCCCCAGCCGGGGATCAGCATCGCGTCGTACTCGGACCGGGCGAGACCGAGCGGGAGGCCGGCCACCACCGCGAACCGCCACAGTGCCGACGGCAGCGACGTCCATAAGGCCGCGGCCGCCGCGCGCCGCGCCCACGGGGGGACGGGCGAGGCGGTCGTCGGACGCGCGGGGGCATCGGGCGGCGCTGTACGCATGGGCATGGGCATAAGAGCCTCCAGAAGTAGGGGAGTTGGGACTTCTGGAGGCTCCCACGCGCCGTCTTCGGCCACATCCGACCACGGGATCGGCGAGGGTCAGCCCGCGGGCGTAAGAAAGGGAGCGGGGCGTCAGACCAGGGACTCACCCTCGTCGGACGCCGGTCTGATCCTCAGGACGCGCGGTCGGCCGTGTCGAAGTAGTGGCCGGCCTCGATGTCCGCGAGCAGATCCGCCCGCTCCGGCCGCCACTGGAGGAGTTCCCGGGTCCGGTCGGCGGAGGTCGGGTTGTCCAGCGCGGCCATCACGCCGAGGAAGCCGAAGTGGGCGTCGGCCTCCTCGCGGGCCACGCTCGCCACCGGTACGCCCACATGGCGGCCGATGGCCTCGGCGATGTCCCGGAAGGGCACCCCCTCGTCGGCGACGCCGTGCAGCCGCGTCCCGGCCGGCGCCTTCTCCAGCGCCAGCCGGAACAGCCGGGCCGCGTCCAGCGTATGCACGGCGGGCCAGCGGTTCGCGCCGTCCCCGACGTAGGCGGACACCCCCTTCTCCCGGGCGGTCGCGACGAGGCGCGGGACGAAGCCGTGCCGGTCGAGCGAGCTGTGCACGGACGGCGGCAGCCGTACGACGGACGAGCGCACTCCGCTCTCCGCCAGCGCGATCGCGGCGTTCTCCGCCTCGACGCGGGGAACCGGCGGCGCGGCCACGTCCGCCTCCGTGCCGAGCTGTCCCGGCGGCAGCGCGAACGCGAGCATCAGCGTGCCGGAGGTGACCACGAAGGGCTTCCCGGAGCCCGCCAACCCGGCGCCCATCGCCTCGACGGCACGCAGATCGGAGGCCACCGCCCCCTGGTAGTCCGAGAAGTCGTGCTTGAAGGCCAGATGGATGACGCCGTCGGCCGCCGCGGCGGCCTCGCGCAGCCCGTCCGGGTCGTCGAGGGAGCCCCGGTACGCCTCGGCGCCGGCCGCCGTCAGCGCGGCGGCGGACCGGTCCGAGCGGGCCAGGCCGACGACCTGGTGCCCGGCCTCGAGGAGTTCGGAGACGACGGCGGAGCCGATGTGGCCCGTCGCGCCGGTGACGAATACACGCATGGTGCGGTCCTTGGAAGAAGTGGGGAAACGGAGGTGACGAGGTGGCCCTGGGCTGTCTCCATCGTCCGGACCGATCCGGCACCGCGTCCAAAGCTTGTTCTGCATCCCGCAATACGCCTCGGGCATCACCGCAGATCAGCCGGGATTGCGCGGCAGGAACACCCGGTGCATACCGGCCGCGTCGCGGTACGCTGCCGGTATGCCCGGCCAGGCCTCCGTCGCCCCCGCTTCCGGCCCGGATCTCGATCTGCGGCTGGTGCGGTACTTCACCGCGGTCGCCGAGCACCGGCACTTCGGACGTGCCGCCGAGGCCCTGCACATCACCCAGCCGTCGCTGAGCCGGCAGATCCGCCGCCTGGAACAGCTGCTGGGCGCCCGGCTGCTGGACCGAACCCCGCAGGGCGCCCGTCTCACCGAGGCGGGGGAGGTGTTCCTGCCCCGGGCGAAGGCGCTGCTGCGCGCCGCCGCGCAGGCCGCGACCCTCACCCGGGCCGCCGCGCGCCCCGACCGGATCACCATCGGCTACACGGCGGGCCTCATCGTCACCCCGGCGGTGCGCCGGCTGCGCAGCCGCCACCCGGACGCCGAGGTGCAGACCCTGCACCTGCGCTATGACGACGCGCGGACGGCCCTCCTCGACCACCGGGTGGACGCGGTGGTGACCCGGCTGCCGCTGGCCGCCGACCGGCTGAACGTGACCGTCCTGTACGACGAACCCAGGGTCCTGGTCGTGCCGCTCGACCACCGGCTGGCCGGCAAGGAGTCCGTCACCCTGGACGACATCGCCGACGAGCCCCTGCCCCGCATCCGGCGTTCCGACCCGGCCTGGAGCGCCTACTGGCGCATCGACCCGCGACCCGACGGCCGCCCGGCGCCGGACGGTCCCCTGGTCGACGCGGTCGAGGACAAGTTCGAGGTGATCGCTGCGGGGGAGGCGGTGGCCATCACGGCGGGCGTCCACGGCCACGGCTTCCGCCCCGATCTCACCACCGTGCCGCTCGACGGCGTCGAGCCGAGCCATGTCGTCCTGGCCACCCGCGCCGAGGGCCACAGCCCGCTCGTCGCGGACTTCCGCAAGCTGGCACGCACACACCTCACGGCTCCGGGCCCCGCGTAGCGCGGAAGCCCTCCGACCGCCGTTCCCCGCTGACCGCCGGGCCGATTTCCGGGCCCCGCGTTCTCTGGCAGTCATAGACATGCCATACAATCCGCGATCACTGGCTTTGACGGATCTTCAGAAGTCGGCCAGAACTTCTACACATTCAGTGGGGGGCTTTTGTCCATATCAAGCCTGTACGGCAAAGCACGTCGTTCCCGACTGCTTGGCTGCACCGCCCTCGCGGTGGCGGCAGGCATGTTCCTGAGCACGCCCGCCCTCGCGGCCGACCGGCCGTCCGGGGACGTGAGCGTGCCGACTCCGAAGTCCTCGGTGCCCAAGCTCGAGCGTCCGGCACCGCAGCAGGGGCTTCGGGCGCGCCCGGCCATCAAGGCAGGTGCCAACCCGCAGTTCGACCTGGACGGCGACGGCATCGACGAGACCCTCGTCCGGCTCATGGACGGCACGACCGGCGTCTGGCTGAGCACCGAGGGCGGCGCGTTCTCGACGTACACCATCGGCGCCGACGACCCGTCGGTCCGGCAGAAGGACATCATCACCCCCGGAGACCTCGACGGTACCGGTGGTCCTGACGTCCTCACCCTGTCCACGACGGGCACCCTGTCCTTGTACCACAGCGCGGGTACGACCGGCACGGGGTACGCCGTCTGGAGCGGCGGCGGCTGGCAGATCTACAACAAGGTCTTCGCCCCGGGCGACGTCACCGGCGACGGCAAGCCGGACCTGCTGGCGCGCACGTACGCCGGTGACCTGTACCTGTACGCGGGCACGGGCAGCGAGAGCGCCCCGTTCCGCGGCCGGGTCAAGGTCGGCGGCGGCTGGGGGGCCTACGACCAGCTGGTCGGCGTCGGCGACATGAACAAGGACGGGCTCGGCGACGTCGTGGCCCGCAACGCCAACGGCGACCTGTACTACTACGCGGGCAAGGGCAGCACCACCGCCCCGCTCGCGGGCAAGGTGCTGATCGGCGGCGGCTGGAACACGTACAACCAGATCGCCGCCGCGTACGACTGGAACAGCGACGGCCAGAACGACCTGGTCGCCCGGACCACTTCGGGCGACATGTACTTCTACCTGTCCGACGGCAAGGGCAAGTTCCTGCCGCGGCAGAGGGTCGGCAGCGGGTTCAACGGCATCGACCTCCTGGTGGGCAGCGGGGCCAACCCGCGGTTCGGCAAGACGTCGCTGATCGGCATGGACACCAAGGGCACGCTGTTCTGGTACGGAGTGCAGAACAACGGCAAGCTGTCGGCCCGCGAGCAGATCAGCGACACGGGCGGCTGGCTGGGCGCGAAGATCGCCTACGCCTCCTCGCTCGACCCGGACGGGTACGCCGATCTGCTGGAGGTGTACGACGGAGTCCTGTACAACAACGACTCCATGGCCAGTGGCTGGGGCAAGGTCAACCTGTTCCTCGGTCCGGGCGACCTGAACGACGACGGCAAGGGCGACCTCCTGGCCCGGGACAGCTCCGGCGTCCTGTACCTGGAGCGCGGCAATGGCGCCGGCACCGGTGTCTCCGCGGTGAAGGTCGGCGCCGGCTGGAACGCGTACGACAAGATCGTCGGCGGGGGCGACCTCACCGGCGACGGCCGTACCGACATCGTCGCGCGTACGCCCTCGGGCACGCTCTACCTGTACCGCGGTACGGGCAACTCGTCCGCGCCGTTCGCCTCGAAGGTGAAGATCGGTGACGGCTGGCAGCAGTACAACAAGCTGGCCTCGCCCGGCGACATCGACGGAGACAACCGCGCCGACCTCGTCGCGGCCAACTCCAAGGGCGAGCTGTTCGTCTACTCGTCGACCGGCACGGGCAAGTTCAAGGCCCGGGTGAAGCTCGGTACGGGCTGGAACACCTACCGGGACCTGTACTGACAGTAGTACCGGTCACGGCGCCTCGCGGCCGTTCACAGGAACGGCGTTGAGGAAGGGGGCCTCGCCCCGGCGCTTCGGCGCCGGGGCGAGGCCCCCACTCGTCTCCCGCGATTGTCAGTGGTCGCCTCTACGGTGTGAGCAGTGGGATTCGCCGGAACGGCCGGGGGAGCCACGGCCTGGGGAGGGGTCTGCCATGTCTGCGGGGAACTCGACGACGTATCTGGAGCTGTCGCAGGACGGCGGCGGCGCGCACAAGTTCTACGAAGTCGCCGTCGACGGGCAGGTCGTGACGGTCCGTTACGGCCGAATCGGCGCCGCCGGGCAGACTCAGACCACGACGTTCCCCTCGGCGGAGAAGGCGCGGGCCGCCGCCGCGAAGAAGGTGGGGGAGAAGGTCCGCAAGGGGTACGCCCCGGCCGTCCCCGGACAGCGCGCCCCGCGCGCCGTGACCCGCCGTCAGGTGTCCTCCGCGCCCTCCACGGCGCGTGCCGTGGCGCCCGTGCTGTGGCGGTTCGCCACCGGCTCCGCGGCGTTCGGGATCCACGTGGACGACGAGCACTGCTGGGTCGGCAACCAGGCGGGCGACGTCTACACCCTGGCCCACGACGGCGGCGTCCTCGCCCGCTTCAGCCTCCCCGACGGAGTGAAGTGCCTGGTCGCCGACGACTTCTGGATCTACGCCGGCTGCGACGACGGCAAGGTCTACGACCTGTCCTCCAAGCTGCCGTTCGCGGCCTACGACATCGCGGCCGACGTCGACATCTTCTGGCTGGACATCCACGAGGGCGTGCTGAACGTCTCGGACCGCGACGGACGGATCACCGTCATCGACCACGAGGACGAGCACCAGTGGGCCCGCCGCAGCCAGGGCGAGCACGCCTGGATGGTCCGCGCCGACGACCGGGCCGTCTACCACGGTCACCAGCGGGGCGTGACCGCCTACGCGCCCGACGGCGGCGGCGAGCTGTGGCACAGCCCGACCCGGGGCGGCGTCCTGTTCGGCTGGCAGGAGGACGACACCCTGTACGCGGGCACGGCCCATCGCGTGGTGCAGCGGCTGTCCAAGACGACCGGCGCGATCGAGGCCACCTACGCCTGCGACAGCGCGGTCTACTCGTGCGCCACCTCGCCCGGCGGACGGTTCGTCTTCGCCGGTGACGCGGCCTCGTCCGTGTACTGCTTCGACCAGGACGGCACCCGGCTGTGGAAGCTGGCCACCGGCGGCGGCTCCGCCCTGTCGATGCAGTACCACGACGAGCGGCTGTACCTGGTGACCACCGACGGCTCGCTGGTGTGCGTGGACGCGAGCGAGGCCGCGGTCGCCGCCGCCCAGCAGGGCACGGTGCCGGTGGCCCGGGACGTCAAGCTCGCCGCGACCCTGCCCGCCTACGCGCCGGCCACGACCGCCGCCGCGGTGGCCACCGTGGCGCAGGTTCCCGCGGGGGCGATCGTGGTCGAGTGCGTGCAGTACAGCGGCCGCCTGCGCGTCCACGTGGTGTCCGAGGGGTACGACTCCTCCTGGAACGTCCAGTTCCCCCGTGCGATACGCGAGCCGGGCGCCCGCTACGTGGTCGACGCGCTGCACCCGGCGGCCGGCGGCTTCTACCGGGTCCGCGGGGACATCCGCCGCCTGCTGTGACCGGCCCGGGCGGCGCGGACGGCGGTCGCCGTCGCCGGTGGCGGGGGTGACATCATGCTCGTCGAGCTACCGCGGCCGCGGGCGGGTACCCGCGGGCGCGGGCGGCCGTCCGGCTCCGGCCCGGCGGCCCGCTCGGACTTTCCGTACCCGCACCCGACCGAGGAGCAACCGTGACCGACGTGGCGTCCATGTCCCTGCAGCAGGAGATCGCCCGCGACCTCCAGGTGAGCGCGTCCTTCGACGCCGAGCAGGAGATCGAGCGCCGGGTGGCCTTCCTCGCCGACCGGCTGACCTCCACGGGGCTGCGGTCGCTGGTGCTCGGCATCAGCGGGGGCGTGGACTCCACGACCGCGGGACGGCTGTGCCAGCTCGCCGTCGAGCGGGTGCGGGCCACCGGGCGGGAGGCGACGTTCTTCGCGATGCGGCTGCCGTACGGCGTCCAGGCCGACGAGAAGGACGCGCAGCGCGCGCTGGACTTCATCCGGGCCGACCGGGTCCTCACCGTCGATGTGCGGCCGGCGAGCGACGCCGCCCTGGACGCGGTGCTGGCCGGCGGCGCGGTCTTCCGGGACCCGAACCACCAGGACTTCCTGCACGGCAACATCAAGGCCCGCCAGCGCATGATCGTCCAGTACGCGGTGGCGGGCGCGCACGACGGCCTGGTCGTCGGCACCGACCACGCGGCGGAGGCGGTCTCCGGGTTCTTCACCAAGCACGGCGACGGCGCGGCCGACGTGGTGCCGCTCACCGGTCTGACCAAGCGGCGGGTGCGGGCCGTGGCACAGGCCCTGGGCGCCCCGGCCGAGCTGGTGGGCAAGACGCCGACCGCCGACCTGGAGACGCTGGACCCGGGCAAGCCCGACGAGGACGCGCTCGGTGTCACCTACGACGACATCGACGACTTCCTGGAGGGGAAGCCGGTCGCCGAGGCCGCCTTCGAGGCGATCGTGCGGCGGTACCGGCTCACGGAGCACAAGCGGCAGCTGCCGATCGCGCCCTGAGAGCGCGGCTCGCCTCCGCCGTTTCGGGTGTCCTCTCCGACTCCGTTTTCGGGTGGGTCGGGTTCCGTTCCGGGCGGGCCGGGTGAGTACGTAGGGGGACGCCCGGGGGTGCGATTGAGTACGACGACTCAGTCGGGGGAGCGGGCGGACTGGAAGGGTTGCCGGCATGACGACCACTCCGCCCGCCGGTCCTCCGCCCGAGCCCGGCCATCCCGCGCCCCAGCCCGGGGCCCCTCCGGCACAGGGCGGTCACCAGCAGGCCCACTCCGGCTTCGGCGCGCCCTCGGGACCGGCGCCGGTCCAGCCTGGTTCTGGGCAGCCCCAGCCTGGTTCCGGGCACCCCCAGTCGGGCTTCGGGCAGCCCCGGCAGCCGGGCTTTCCGCCTGCTCAGCCTGGTTTCGGGCCGCCGCCTGTGCCGGGGGTCCAGCCTGCTTTCGGGCCGCCGTCCGGGCCTGTCGGGCCTTCCGCTCCGCCCGCGCGCCGGTCCTCGCGCGCGCTGCTCGCCGGTCTCGTCGCCGTGCTGGTCCTGGCCCTCATCGGGGGCGCCGTGTGGTGGGTGAACCGCGGCGAGGACGGTCCGCTGGCGGGCCGGCCCCGGGTGACCGACGCCAAGGCCGGTCTCTCCTACGCCGTACCGGAGGGCTGGCGGCACGACACGGCCAAGGACGAGGACCTGGTCGACGCCTTCTCCTCCCAGATGACCAAGAAAGCGGAAGCGGACGGCCCGAGCAGCGCCTTCATGACCGGTCCGGCCGGGCGGCCGGTGGCCCCCGCCGGTCTGAAGACGGCCACGGAGACCGCCGCCCGGTCCAACGCCGAGTTCTTCTTCCCGGACCAGCCCGCCAGCCTCCAGGAGTCCCGGCCCGCGACGGTCGGCGGCCGGCCCGCCCACACCGCCGTCCTGCGCGTCGCGACCAGCGACGGCGACACCGCGTACCTGGAGCTGACCGTCGTCGCGGTCGACAGCGCGCACACCGGCTTCCTGCTCGGCCTCACCACCGGCGGCGCGCCGGAGGACTCCGCCCTGCGGGAACTGGACGAGATCACCGCCAGCGCCGACACCGTCACCGCCGCGGACCGAAGGCACCGCGGCCGCTCGGCCGACGTACGATCCGGCGCGGGTCAGTAAGGTCGAGTCCGGCACCGATGACGAGCCCGCGACGACAAGCCCGCGACGCCAGGGCTCCCTCCGTCGGGGCCGCCCCCGCCACGACGGATGGAGAGACGATGAACACGGCCCCGAGGACGGACACGCGCACGCCCGGGCAGCCGTCCGCACGACACATCGCCGACAGCCACGACGTGATCCGTGTGCACGGGGCCCGGGTGAACAACCTCAAGGACGTCAGCATCGAGATCCCCAAGCGCCGGCTGACGGTGTTCACCGGGGTCTCCGGCTCGGGCAAGAGCTCCCTGGTGTTCGGCACGATCGCCGCGGAGTCGCAGCGGCTGATCAACGAGACCTACAGCGCCTTCGTCCAGGGCTTCATGCCCACGCTGACCCGCCCCGAGGTCGACGTCCTCGAAGGGCTCACCACCGCGATCATCGTGGACCAGCAGCGCATGGGCGCCGACCCCCGCTCCACCGTCGGCACCGCCACCGACGCCAACGCGATGCTGCGCATCCTGTTCAGCCGGCTCGGCAAGCCGCACATCGGCTCGCCCAAGGCGTTCTCCTTCAACGTGCCCTCCATCAGCGGGGCCGGCGCGGTCACCGTCGAGCGGGGCGGCAAGAAGGTCAAGGAGCGGCGCGAGTTCAGCATCACGGGCGGCATGTGCCCGCGCTGCGAAGGCCGGGGCCAGATCACCGACCTCGATCCGGCCCAGCTCTACGACGCCGCCAAGTCGCTCGCCGAGGGCGCGCTCACCGTCCCCGGCTACAAGGCGGGCGGTTGGAACCACCGGCTCTACAGCGAGTCCGGCTTCTTCCCCGCCGACAAGCCGATCCGCGACTTCACCGCGACCGAGCTGCACGACTTCCTGCACCGCGAGCCGACCAGGATGAAGATCGCGGGCATCAACATGACGTACGAAGGACTCGTCCCGCGCATCCAGAAGTCGATGCTCGCCAAGGACCGGGAGGCGATGCAGCCGCACATCCGCGAGTTCGTGGACCGTGCCGTCACCTTCACCGACTGCCCCGAGTGCGGCGGCACCCGGCTCAGCGAGGCCGCCCGGTCCTCGCGGATCGACGGACTCAGCATCGCCGACGCCTGCGCCCTGCAGATCAGCGACCTGGCCGCCTGGGTCGCCGGTCTGGACGAGCCGTCCGTGGCGCCGCTGCTCGCCACGCTGCGGCAGACCCTGGACTCGTTCGTGGAGATCGGGCTCGGTTATCTCTCGCTCGACCGGCCCGCGGGCACCCTGTCGGGCGGCGAGGCGCAGCGCGTCAAGATGATCCGCCACCTCGGCTCCTCGCTCACCGACACCACCTATGTCTTCGACGAGCCCACCACCGGCCTGCACCCGCACGACATCCAGCGGATGAACGACCTGCTGCTGCGGCTGCGCGACAAGGGCAACACGGTGCTCGTCGTGGAGCACAAGCCGGAGGTCGTCGCGATCGCCGACCACGTGGTCGATCTCGGTCCCGGGGCGGGCACGGCGGGCGGCACGGTGTGCTTCGAGGGCGACGTCGCGGGGCTGCGGGCCGCCGGCACCGTCACCGGCCGGCACTTCGACGACCGGGCCGCGCTCAAGGAGACGGTGCGCAAGCCCACCGGCGCGCTGGAGATCCGCTGCGCGAACACCCACAACCTGCGTGGGGTGGACGTGGACATCCCGCTCGGGGTGCTGTGCGTGGTCACCGGCGTGGCCGGCTCCGGCAAGAGTTCCCTCGTGCACGGGTCGCTGGGCGGCGGGGCCGCCGGGGTGGAGGTGGTGACGGTCGACCAGAGCCCGATCCGCGGCTCCCGGCGCAGCAACCCGGCGACGTACACCGGGCTGCTGGAGCCGATCCGCAAGGCGTTCGCCAAGGCCAACGGCGTCAAGCCGGCCCTGTTCAGCGCGAACTCCGAGGGCGCCTGCCCCACCTGCAACGGCGCCGGCGTCGTCTACACCGATCTGGCGATGATGGCCGGTGTGGCGGTCACCTGCGAGGAGTGCGAGGGGAAGCGGTTCGAGGCGTCGGTGCTGGAGTACCGGCTCGGCGGGCGCGACATCAGCGAGGTGCTCGCGATGCCGGTGAAGGAGGCCGAGGAGTTCTTCGGCGCGGGTGAGGCGCGTACGCCCGCCGCGCACCGCATCCTCGGGCGGCTCGCGGACGTCGGACTCGGCTACCTCGCCCTCGGCCAGCCGCTCACCACGCTCTCCGGCGGCGAGCGGCAGCGGCTGAAGCTGGCCACGCACATGGCGGAGAAGGGCGGCGTCTACGTCCTGGACGAGCCGACCGCGGGTCTCCACCTCGCCGATGTCGAGCAACTCCTCGGCCTGCTCGACCGGTTGGTGGACTCGGGCAAGTCGGTCGTCGTCATCGAGCACCACCAGGCGGTCATGGCGCACGCCGACTGGATCATCGACCTCGGCCCCGGCGCCGGCCACGACGGCGGCCGTGTCGTCTTCGAGGGCACCCCGGCCGACCTCGTCACGGCCCGCTCCACCCTCACCGGCGAACACCTGGCAGCCTACGTCGGCGCCTGAAACCGCTCGGCGCCTGAAACCGCTCGGCGCCTGACACCGGTCGGCGTCCGCCCCGGTCGGCGTCCGCCCCGCTCGGCGGCCGGACAGGCAGCCCCGTCGCCGAGCGGGGCGCAGGACGGCCCGGCCGGACCGGATCTAGTGCACGGAGAACCCGCCGTCCACGAAGATCGACTGGCCGGTGACGTAGGCGGAGGCGCGGCCGGCGAGCCAGACCGCCGCGCCCGCGAAGTCCTCGGCCAGGCCGTTGCGGCCGACCATCGTGCGTGCGGCCAGCGCCGCCACCTTCTCGGGGTCGGAGGACAGACGTGCGTTGAGCGGCGTCATCACGAAGCCCGGCACCAGGGTGTTGCAGGTGACGCCGTACGGCGACCACGCCTCGGCCTGGGAGCGGGCCAGCGACTCCAGCGCGCCCTTGGAGACGCCGTACGCGCCGCTCTGCACGAACGCCCGGTGCGCCTGCTGGGAGGTGACGTGGATGATCCGGCCGAAGCCGCGCTCGGCCATGCCCGGGCCGAACCGCTGCCCCAGCAGGAAGGGCGCCTCCAGGTTCACCGCCATGGTGGTGTCCCAGACGTCGTCGTCCAGCTCGCTCAGCGGCGGGCGCAGGTTGATGCCGGCCGAGTTGACGAGGATGTCCGGCTCGCCGAACACCCCGGCCGCCGCCTCGGCCGCCGTCCGCACCCCGTCGCGGGTGCTCAGATCGCCGCTGACCCACCCCGCCCGGCAGCCGTCGGCCTTCAACTCGTCAACCGAATCGACGAGTTGCTCCTCACCGCGGGCCACGACGACCACACTCGCCCCGGCGCGGGCCAGCGCCCCGGCGATGGCCCGGCCGATGCCGGAACTGCCGCCGGTCACCACGGCGGTGCGGCCGTCCAGCGAGAAGAGTTCGGAGAGGTAGGTGTGCGCGTTCATGTGCGCAGCCTAGGCGGCATGTCCGGGGCGGCGGCCGTCAGGGCGCTTCCGCCGGCGGTTCCGGCTCAGATGTGGAACAGCGAGCCGATGAACTCCGTCAGCAGGCGCTCCTTCAGCCGGACCGGCAGCGCGTCGAGCAGCATCAGCACCGGCGCCATCCGGGTGGGCAGCGGGCCGGAGCCGTCGAGGCCGGCGAAGGCGAGCACCGCGGCGACCTCCTCCGGGCCGAGACGATCGGGATCGAGCCCGGCGGCGAACTCGGCCAACGCCGGGCCGGGGCAGGCGGGTTCGCTCGCCCGGACCGTCTTCACGGCGTTGGCGAGGTCCGCCAGCAGGGCCTCCACCCGGTCGCCGGTGGCCGGAGTCAGGGTGAGGTGCAGGTTGGGCGGCAACGGGCCGAAGGAGAGCTGCGGTTGGAGGTACCAGCCGCGCTCGCGCATCTCGTCCGCCAGATGCAGCACCCGCGCGAGATCCGGGGCGTCGTCGGCGCCGGTCACGGTGAACGCCACCAGCGATCCCGCCGGTTCGCCGAGGACGCGCACGCCGGGCAGGGCGCGCAGCGCGGGGAGGAGCCGGTCGGCGGCGTCCGCGATCCGCCGGGCCAGCGCGGTGTAGCCGTCCTCGCCGATGTGCCGCAGCACCGCCCACGCCTGGGCCAGCAGCCCGGCGGACTTGGTGCCCTGAACGGTCGGGTTGACCACCGGGTAGCCGGGCCAGCCCGCGTGCGCGAAGTACTGGTGACGCCGTAGCTCCGCGTCCCGGTACAGGACAACGGAGGCCCCCTTGTCGGCGTAGCCGTACTTGTGCAGGTCCACCGAGAGCGAGGTCACCCCCGGCACGGAGAGGTCGAACGGCTCCACCTCGCGGCCCGTGCGGCGCAGGAACGGCAGGAACCAGCCCCCGATGCAGGCGTCCACATGGCACAGGATCCCGCGCGCGGCGGCAGCCGCCGCGATGTCGGTCACCGGGTCCATCACGCCGTGCGCATAGGACGGCGCCGATGCCACGACCAGCGCGGTCCGTTCGGTCAGCGCCGCCTCCACGGCCGCGGCCGGGGCCCGGAAGCTCACCGGGTCGACCGGTACCGTCACGGCCTCCAGACCGAGGTAGTGGGCCGCCTTGTGGAAGGCCGCGTGCGCGGTCGAGGGCAGCACCAACTGTGGCTCGGTGATGCCTCGTTCGGCGCGGGCGTGGTCGCGGGCGGCCTTCACCGCGAGCAGCACCGACTCGGTGCCGCCGCTGGTGAAGGCGCCCTGCGCGCCGGGCGTCCCCAGGACCGCGGCGACCGCGCCCACCAGGTCGTTCTCCAGCCGGGCCACGCTCGGGAACACCGTGGGGTCCAGGCCGTTGACGGTCGCGTAGGCGCCGTACGCGGCGGCGGCCAGATCGTCCAGGCCGGGCAGCCCCGCGTCGTAGACGTAGGCGAAGGTACGGCCGCCCCGGGTCGGGGCGTCACCGGCGCGCAGGTCGCGCAGCTCGGCCAGCAGTTCGTCGGCCGGGCGGCCCGGCGGCAGCGCGTCGGGGGACGGCGAGGGGGCGGCGTCGGGTTCCTGGGGCGTCCACACGCCGCCGAGCATGGATCAGTGACGGGCGGTGTGGCAAGGGTGCTTCGGCGTGCGAGGGCGGCGGTCCCGGCCGGGGGAGGCGGACCGTGCCCGGCCGGGACCAGCTGCGATCGGGGCGAGAGGCGTCTCAGGGGGTGTGCCGGCGGAGCAGGAGATCGGCGACGACCGGCCGGTGGTCGGAGGCCGCCGTGTCGACCGTGCGGGCGCGGGTGACGACGGCGTCGGGGGAGGTGGCGATCACGTCGATGCGCTTGACCGGGTCGAGCGCGGGATACGTGTCGCTGGCGTCCGGCGCCGCGTCGGCCAACGGCCCCCAGAGGCGGATCAGTTCGGGGGCGTCCGGTTCGGCGTTGAAGTCGCCGACGAGGACCTTCGGTCCGCGGTCCTCGGCGAGGATGCCCAGCATGTCGTCCACCTGCGTGCGCCGGACCGACGGATCGGGGCGGTAGTCGAGGTGGGTGGAGTAGACGTGGACCAGCGTGCCGTGGGCCCGGACCGTGACCTCGGCGAAGCCCGGCGCGGGCTCCGGCACCGGATCGGGGGACTGGGTGGACAGCCGGGTGATCTCGTGGTTCTCCGCGCTGACGACGGGCAGGCGGCTGAGCACCGCGACCCCGAACCGCTGCCGCTGGGTGTGTCCGGCGGCGGGCGGCAGGTCGTAGATGGGTGCGAAGAAGACCCGCATGCGCAGTCGCCGGGCCAGCTCGCGTGCCTCGTCGGTGAAGCCGCTGCGGTCGCCCCAGTGCACATCGACCTCCTGGAGGCCGATCACGTCGGCGTCCAGGTCGCGGATCGCCCGTGCGGTGCGGTCGAGATCGAAGACGTTGTCCTCGCCCGCCCCGGCGTGGATGTTGTACGTCGCCACCCGCAGCGGCACCGAGCGCCCTCCGGTGGACGACGGACGGACGGCCGTCACGCCGGGGGAGGCCGCGCCGAGCGTGACGGCGGCGGCGCACACGGCGGCGGCCAGGATGCGGCAGGCGGACGTACGGCTTGTGCGGGTCACACGATCCTCCATGCGGGGCTGGTGGTTGAGGGGCTGCACTGGGACGAGCCGAGTCGCCGAGATGAGACGGGTGCGGGGACGATGCGCAGCCGCGTCGGTGCGACGGCGGCCGGAGGGGGCAGATCGAGGGGGGTGCGGCCGGGGGTGATGCTGCCGAGCAGGGAGGTGTGCCGGGCCCCGGTGCACGAGGGCACGGTGGCGGGCAGCCCGTGCACGGTCAGGAAACCCAGCACGGCGAAGGCGAGCGCCTCCTTGGCGTCGGCCGGCAGACCCACGGCGTCGCTGGTGAGGACCCGTACGCCCGGCAGTTCGGCGTCGATCGCGCGCATCAGCGCCGGATTGCGCGTCCCGCCGCCGGAGACGACGAGTTCGGTGACGCCGTGGGCGCGGCAGGCGTCCGCGACGGTCACCGCGGTGAGCCGGGTCAACGTGGCGAGCACGTCGGCGAGTTCGGGGACGGGCCGGGCGGCGAGCGCCGCCAGCAGGTACGGCAGGTGGAACAGCTCCTTGCCGGTGGTCTTCGGCGCGGGCCGCCGGTAGTACGGCTCCTCCAGCAGCAGGGCCAGCAGCCCGTCGTCCACCCGGCCCGCCGCCGCGCCGCGCCCGTCCTCGTCGTAGTGGCGCGTGCCCCCGCTGAAGTGCCGTACGGCGGCGTCGAGGAGCGCGTTGGCGGGGCCGGTGTCGAAGGCGACGGGGGCGGCAGCGCGGGGGACGACGGTCACGTTGGCGATGCCGCCCAGGTTGAGGGCGGCGGCCACACCCGGCCGGCCGCGCAGCAGCAACGTGTCGACCGCGCTGACCAGCGGAGCGCCCTGGCCGCCCGCCGCGACATCGCGGCTGCGCAGGTCGGACACCACGGGCAGGCCGGTGGCCTCGGCGATCCAGGCGGGCCGCCCGAGTTGGAGGGTGCCGCGGACCGTGCCGTCCTCCACCCAGTGGTGGACCGTCTGCCCGTGCGAGACCACCAGATCGGCGGCGCCGGAACACAGCGCCTCCACGGCGTCCACGGCGGCGTCGGCGAAGGCCTGCCCGATGAGCGTGTCCAGCCGGCACACGGCCTCGACGGTCGTCGCGGCGGGCGGCAGGACGGCCTCGATGCCGTGGCGCAGCTCCTCCGGCCAGGGCAGGCTGCGGGCGCCGAGCAGGGACATCACCAACTCATCGCCGTCGAGGCGGAGTTCGGCGGCTGCCGCTTCGATCGCGTCGTAGGAGGTGCCGGACATGAGGCCGATCACGCGCATGCTGTCTCCCGGGGGAGGGCTTGGTCGGGCCGGGGCGGTTCAGCGGGACGGGGCGCTCTGCGGCTCGGTCCCTTCGGTCGCTCCGGGTTCGTCGCCGTCGTCGACGTCGGTGGCTACGGTGGCTGTCGGCGGCCGGTGGAGGAGGCTCATCGTGCCGCCCACGGCCAGCGTCAGGACGACGCCGATCGGCACGAGCCACTGCGCGGCGATCCCGGCGGCCACCGTCGTGCCCGCGACCTCGGTGTCGATCTTCACACCGCGTACGACATACGTCATCACCGCCACCGTCACCACGAACGCCACCAGGGAGTCCGCCTCGTTGGCCCGCTGGACGAGACGGCCGAGCAGGAACGCGCCGAGCAGCGCCCCGTAGGTGTAGCCGGCGATGGTCAGGCCGGTGAGGTAGACATTGCCCGTGCTGGTGCTGAAGGCGCAGGCGAAGACCGCCATCAGCACCGCCCACACCAGCGTCGTCGCTCGCGCCAGCCGCAGCATCGTCTCCTCGGTGGGGACGCGCCTGAGGAGGGTGCGGAGCAGGTCGGAGACGGTCGAGTTGGACATCGAGTTCAGCGCGGAGGACAGCGAGCCCATCGCCGCGCCCAGGATGCCGGCCACCAGCAGGCCCGAGACGCCGACGGGCAGACCGTGCAGGATGAAGTCGGGGTAGAGGTCGTCGGAGCTGTGCAGCCCGAGGCCGGTGAAGCTCCGCCCGTCGTTGTACGCCCACAGCAGCGCGCCGACCAGGGAGAACGCCGCGAACTGGACGGTGATGAAGACCCGAGCCGATCATCGCCTTTTGGCTGTCGCGCAGCGAGCGGGTGGACAGGATGCGCTGGACGATCAGCTGGTCGGAGCCGTGGCTGGCCATGGCGAAGACGGCGCCGCCGAGGATCGCCGTCGGCAGGGCGAAGGAGTTGGTGAGGACGTGGCTGAGGGAGAAGTCCGTGTCGAAGACCCGGAGATGGCCGCTGTGCAGCGCGTCCCCGAAACCCTGCGTCCCGACGTGCCCGGACAGCACCGCGATCGCGAGGACGGCGCCGCCGAGGTAGAGCAGCATCTGCACGGCGTCGGTCCAGATGACCGCCTTGATGCCGCCGAGATAGGTGTAGAGCACGGTGACGGCGGTGATCGCGACGATGATCGTCCGGTAGTCGGCGCCGACGCCCAGCTCGTCCAGCAGCAGCTTGATCGGGATGGCGGAGGCGAACAGGCGGACGCCCTCCGCGAGCAGCCGGGTGACCACGAAGGTGACGGAGGCCAGCCCTTGCAGCCGCGGCCCGAAACGGTCCCCGAGATACGCGTAGGCGCTGACGAAACCGCCCCGTTTGTAGAGCGGGATGAGCAGCGTGGCGACGACGACGCGGCCGATGACGTAGCCGAGGGCGAGTTCGACGTTGCCGAAGGCCTGGTCGCCGTAGGCGCCGCCGGGGACGCTGATCACGGTGAGGACGCTGGTCTCCGTGGCCACCACCGAGAAGCACACGGTCCACCAGGGCATCTTGCCCTCGCCGACGAAGTACTCCGTCGCCGATCGCTGCCGCCCGGACAGCCGCAGGCCCAGCCAGGCGATCGCGACGAGGTAGACGATGATCACTACGAGATCGAAGTGGCGCACGGGCACTCGCTCCTCAGCGGAAGGCGCCCCGCGACGCGAGGCGCGGTCGACGGGGGTACGCCCAGGGCGCGATGGTGACGATCGTTTCCTGACGAGGCGTCAAGTATCGAAACGCCCCGCACGCCTTGTCAATGAGCAACACCCGCACTCACCGCCCGAGCCGCGACCACCCGGCCCCGCCTCCCCACAGGCGGCCCACCGCACCCGCCTCCCCACAGGCGGCTCACCCCGCCCACCTCCCGACAGGCGGCCCCGTCACGCAGGGCGACGGGGCCGAGGGGCGGAGTGCCGGGTGGCTCCGGCGGGCGCCTCAGGTGTGGGACGCCCTCACTTGATCCCCGTCGTGGCGATCCCCTGCACGATCTGCCGCTGGAAGACCAGGAAGACCGCGATCAGGGGGAGGAAGCCGAGGACGGAGGAGGCCATGACCTCGGCGTACTGGATGTTGGTGTTGTTCACCAGGGAGGCCAGGCCGACCGGGATCGTCTGGGACTTGGTCTGGTTGAGGACCAGCAGGGGCCACAGGAAGGAGTTCCACGACGTGATGAACGTGAGGATCGCGACCGTGGACAGGGCCGGCCGGCAGATCGGCATGCACACCGTCGCGTACACCCGCCACCAGCTCGCCCCGTCGATGCGCGCCGCCTCGATCAACGGCGTCGGGATGCCGCGGAAGAACGCCTGGAAGACGAAGACCGAGACGGGCGCCGCGACCGAGGGAAGGATCAGTGCCCAGAAGGTGCCGAGCAGATGGAAGGAGCGGTACTCGATGAACTGCGGCAGCACCAGCGCCTCGCTCGGCAGCATCAGCCCCGCCGCGATCAGCGCCATGACCACGGCCCGGCCGCGGTAGCGCAGGAAGGCCAGCGCGAAGCCCGCCATCGAGCAGAACGCCACCGTGAACACCACGGCGAGGGTGGAGATGACCAGGCTGTTGAGGTACCAGGTGCCGATCGGATAGTTGTCCCACGCGTAGGAGTAGGCGTGCAGGGACCAGCCGCCGGCGAACGGCGAGGTCGGGTTCTGGGTGATCGAGCCGTCCGAGCGCAGCGAGGTGATCAGCGCCCAGACGAACGGCACCAGCCAGATCAGGGCGAACAGGGTCAGACACACGGCGCAGAGGCGGTTGAAGAGCTTCGCGCCGTTCACGGCCGGTGCGCTGCGCCGCGCGATGGGTGTGGGCTCGGTGGTGATGGTGGTCATGGGTCAGGTCCTCCGCTCAGACCGCGGTGCTGCCGGCGCGTCGGCGCCGCAGTCCGTACCAGGCCGCCGATACCGCGACGATGACGACGAAATAGACCATGGTGGCGGCGGCGCCGTAGCCACCCCGGTACGAGGTGAAGCCGGTGTCGTAGATGTATTCGATGACCGGGCGGGTGGACTGGTTCGGGCCGCCGGCCAGGAGCAGGTAGATCTGGTCGAAGACCTTGAGGGAGGCCAGGATCTGGAGGATCAGGACCAGACTGGTCGTGCGGCCGAGCAGGGGCACGGTGATGTGCCGGATCTGCTGCCAGGGGCTGGCCCCGTCGATGGCCGCCGCCTCGTACACGTCCGGCGGGACGTCCTGGATGGCGGCCGTGTAGAGGACGAAGTTGAAGCCGAACGTCCACCACAGGGTCATCAGCGTCACCGCGGTCCAGCCGCCGGAGGTGCTGCCGATGAAGTCGGGCACCGGCAGCCCCACCGCGCCGAACAGCTTCGGCAGGAGTCCGATCTGCGGGGTGTACATCCACAGGAAGATCAGCGCGACCACGGACGACGGCACGACGTACGGCGCGAAGAAGGCGATCCGGTAGAAGACCCGGCCGCGCCGCATCCGGGCGGCGAGGATGGCGACGACCAGGGCGAGGATCACCAGCGGGGGCGTGGTCAGCAGGGTGAAGACCACCGAGTGCCACATGGCGTCCCAGAACAGGGAGTCGGTGACCACCTCGCGGTAGTTGGCCAGGCCGACGAAGTCGCCGAGACCGCTCTTGACGGTGGTGGTGTTGAAGAAGCTCAGCACCACGCCCACGAGCAGCGGGCCGATCAGGAACAGCAGGTAGATCACGAGGAAGGGGGCGGTGAGCAGCGCACCGGCCCGGCGTTCGGAGCGGGGCGGCCGGTCGGCCGGCGGGGCCGCTGTGGACGCCGCGGGTGCCGGTCGCGTCGAGACGACGGTCGTCATGGTGACTGCCTCCTACTTCATCGTGACCGGCGGTCGGGCCGTGGTGTACCGCTTGAGATCGGAGCGCATGCGCGCGGCCATGCCCTTCGGCGAGACCCGCCCGGCGAGGGCCTCGATGATCGTTCCGCCGACGACGCTCTGGAAGTCCGAGCCCGCGCCGGTGTACCAGGCCACGGGGTCGTACTGCGCGTCGAAGGCCGCCTGGACGTAGTTGCGCTGCGGCGACTGGTCGAGGAACGCCTTGCTGCGCTGGGTGGGCAGCCAGGCGGGGATGTGCCCGCCCTCGGCCCATACGGCGCTGTGGTCGAGGAGGCTCTTGATGAATTCGGCCGCGGTGCGGGTGCGGGCGTCCGAGCGCCTGCCGCTGCGTGGGACGACCAGCGCGTGCGAGTCGGCGTACGCCACCGGTTGTGGGCCGAGGAGCGCCGGGAACGGCACCACGTTGAAGCGCAGGCCCTTGACCAGCCGGTAGGAGGGGATCTGCCACTCGCCGTCGAAGAGGAAGCCGGCCTTGCCCGTGCTGAACAGGGCGTTCGCTCCGGAACCGGTGAGGTTCTTCGGCATCAGGCCGCCGGCGGTGAGGCTCTGCATGAAGGACACGGTCTCCTGGACCGCCTCGTCGTCGAGGTCGATCCTCGTCCCGGAGTCCGTGACGACCGGCCCGGCCAGGCCGGAGTAGATCATGCTGAAGTAGCGCCACGCCGTGGAGGGGTCCGCGGTGATGGACATGACCGCCCCGTACTGCGCGCCGGCCGTCTCCTTCATCGCCTTCACGGCGGCGAGGAAGTCCTCCTTGCCCTTGAGCGGGACCAGCCCGTCGCCGGCCGCGTCGAGGAGCCCGGCCTTCTCGGCCAGGTCCACGTTGTAGTAGAGGACGAAGGGGTGGGTGTCCAGGGGGACCGCGTACACGGTGCCGTCCACGGTGGCCTTCTTCCAGGCCGCGGGGGTGAACCGGTCCTCGGTCACGCCCAGCTCGCTCGCCCCGGTCCGCTCGATCGGCTCCAGCAGTCCGGAGGCGGCCAGCAGCGGCAGCCGGGACAGGTGGGTGATGCCGACGTCCGGGGGCGTGCCGCTCGCCGTGGCCAGCGCCAGTTTCGTGTAGTACGGGTTGCCCCAGCCCAGGATGGTCGCCTCGACCGTCGTGCCGGGGTTGGCCTTGCGGAAGGCGTCCTCCATCAGCACCATGTTGGCCCCGTCACCGCCGGTGAACAGGTTCCAGAAGATGACGTCCGCGGTGTTCGGCTGCGAGCCCGTGAGACCGGACGCGAGCGGGGAGGAGCACGCCGCGAGCCCTCCGGTCAGGGCAAGACCACCGCCAAGGGCCAGAAACCGACGGCGTGCCATCGCTCCGCTCATGGGGGTATTCACCTCGTTAATTCGATGTGAACTCGATGGCGCAGACCTTGGCACACGATTTGCAACGATGCAATAGGTTGCCTCGAAGAAGCCGGAAGCCCTCGTCAGCACGGGTGCGCCGCGGGCGGGGCCACGGGTGCGCGCGCCCTGTCCCGCGGCGCCCTCGTACGCCGAACGCCCCGCACCGCCCCGCCGGCCGTCACCTCACCGCCCCGCCGACCGCCACCGCGACGACTCGCGCACCACCAGCCGGAACGGCGTCGCCTCCTGCACCGCGGCGACCGGCGCCCCGGCCTCCCGCGCCGCCCCGGACCTGCCCGTCTGCTCCTCCAGCAGGGCCAGCGCGCGCTCGGCGATCACGTCCAGGTCGGGCGCGACCGAGGTGAGCGGCGGGTGCGTGTACGCCGCCTCCTGGATGTCGTCGATGCCGGCCACCGCCACGTCCTCGGGCACCCGCACCCCGGAGGCGTCCAGCGCCCGCAGCGCGCCGACGGCCAGCGCGTCGTTGAACGCGAAGACCGCGTCGGGGAGCGGGCCGTCGCCCTCCAGCAGTTCCCGCACCGCCGCGTAGCCCTGCTCCCTGGTCCAGTCCTCGACCGGCACCACCAGCCAGTTCACCCGCCGCACCCGGGCCGCCGCCATCGCCTGCTGGTAGCCCTCGGTGCGCTGGCGGCCGTTCTCGCTGCCGTTCCGCCCGAGCGCGACGATCCGGCGGCAGCCCTGCTCCACGAGGTGTTCCACCGCCGTGCGGGCCGCCGCGACATTGTCGATGCCGACCCGCGGGAACTGGTTGCCGACGCTGTGCTCACCCAGCATGACCAGCGGGAAGTCCGGTGTGCGGGCGCCCACGTCGGCGGCCGGCACGGTCAGCGCGCTCAGCAGCACCCCGTCGGCGACATTGGTCAGACCGCCGTCGAGGATGCGGCGCTCCACCTCGCTGTCGCCCGCCGTCGCCTCCACCAGCACCGTGATCCCGCGCCGGCCGGCCGCCCGGATGACCGCCTGGGCCAGCTCCGCGAAGTACGGTTCGGCGAGGAACGGCACCGCCAGCGCGATGAACCCGGTCCGCCCCGAACGCAGGCCGCGCGCCAGGTAGTCCATCCGGTACCCAAGCTCGTCCAGCGAGCGCTGCACCTTGGCGCGGGTCTCCGGACTCACATGCGGATAGCCGCTGACCACGTTCGACACCGTCCGCACCGAGACGCCGGCGTGCTCGGCCACATCCCGCATCCGCACCCTGGCCACTGGGGCTCCTTCCCGTCGAGTCGGCCCCCTGAGTCTGCCGCACGCGCGGCACGGGCAGTCGGCCGCGCCCTCCCTCACACCGTCCGCCGGGCCTTGCATCGATGCAAACGATCACTCATGATGGCAGGGCTTCGATTCTGAAAACGCCGATCAGCGCCGATACCCGGCATGCCCCCGTGTTCCCGGCATACCGGAGCCGGCAGAAGGAGGACTCGTGAGCGCGAGCGAGCAGGACGGGACGTATCCGAGGCCGATCCTGCGCCGGGAGCGGTGGCACAGCCTCGACGGCGTCTGGGACTTCGCCTACGACGACACCGGCGCCGGCGAACGCGAGGCGTGGTACGCCGAGGACGCCGCCGACGCCTTCGACCGGCGGATCACCGTCCCGTTCCCGCCCGAGGCCCCCGCCTCCGGGATCGGCGAGACCGCCCCGCACCCAGTGGTCTGGTACCGCCGCAGCATTCAGCACGACCTGCTCGGCGCGGGCGACGGCCACCGGGCCCTGGTGCACTTCGGGGCCGTCGACCACCGGGCCAAGGTCTGGCTGGACGGCCGCCTCGTCGCCGAACACACCGGCGGGCACAGCCCGTTCACCGCCGACGTCACCGACGCGCTGCGCCCCGGCGCAGACGAGCACGTCCTCGTCGTCCGCGCCGAGGACGACCCCGCCGACCTCGCGCAGCCGCGCGGCAAGCAGGACTGGCAGGACCGGCCGCACGCCGTCTGGTACGAGCGCACCACCGGCATCTGGCAGACCGTGTGGACCGAGACGGTCACCGCCCAGCACATCACCGACCTCGCCTGGACACCCGACCCCGCGCGCGGCGTCCTCGCCGAGATCACCCTGGCCGAGGCCCCCGCCGCCGGACTCGCGGTCGACATCGTGCTGACCCACGACGGCGAGGTGCTCGCCGAGAGCACCACCACCGTCCGCACCCCGCGCAGCCGCATCGACCTCGTCGTCCCCGCGCTGCGCAACGGCATCGACCGCGAGGACCTGCTGTGGAGCCCCGAGCGGCCCACCCTGATCGACGCCCGCGTCACCGTGCGCGACCTTGGCGCCGGCACCGTCCTCGACACGGTCGACAGCTACGTCGGACTGCGCAGCACCGGCGTCGGCGACGGCGCCTTCCTGCTCAACGACCGCCCCTACTACGTCCGTTCGGTGCTCAACCAGGGCTACCGCACCGACACCCTGCTCGCCAACAGCGGCACCGACGAGCTGCGCCGCGAGGTGGAGCTGATCAAGGCCATGGGCTTCAACGCCGTGCGCGTCCACCAGAAGGCCGAGGACCCCCGCTTCCTGTACTGGGCCGACCGGCTCGGCCTGCTGGTGTGGGGCGAGGCCCCGGCCGCCTACGAATTCGGCCCGTACGCCGTGGAGTTGTTCACCCGCGAGTGGCTGGAGCTGGTCCGCCGCGACCGCAGCCACCCCTCGATCGTCACCTGGGTCCCCGTCAACGAGAGCTGGGGCGCCTCGGACATCCCGCACGACCCCGCGCAGCGCCACTACTCCCTCGCCCTGGCCCACCTCACCCGCGCCCTCGACCCCACCCGCCCGGTCCTGTCCAACGAGGGCTGGGAGCACACCGACAGCGACATCCTCGGCGTGCACGACTACTCCTGCGACCCCGACGAACTCACCCGCCGCTACGGCGACGCCGCCGCCTTCGACACGGTGCTGGCCGGCCCGGGACCGCAGGGACGCGCGCTGGCGGTCACCCGGCGCCAGACCGAGCGGTACGCCGCGGGCGACGCCCCGCTGATGATCACCGAGTTCGGCGGACTGTCGCTGCGCGCCGACGAGGACGACTTCTCCTACACCCGCACCAGCTCCGACACCCAGTACGCGGCGCTGCTGGGGGACCTGTTCGCCGCGCTGCGCTCCAGCCCCGTCGTCGCGGGCTTCTGCTACACGCAGTTCATGGACACCGCGCAGGAGACCAACGGCCTGCTCTTCCCGGACGGTTCGCCGAAACTGCCGCTGGAGACGATCCGCCGCATCGTCACCGGCGAGAAGGAGACCGCCGCGACGGCGGCGGACTGACCGGACGCGACGGGGCGGGGGCAGCACGCCCCCGCCCCGTCGCGAGCGACTCAAGTCGTCGTGCACACCGTGCCGTTGAGGGTGAACACCGTCGGCGCCGCATACGCGCCCGAGTTGGCCCCGGTGAAGCCGAACGACACCGAGTTGCCGCCGTGCGCGGCCAGCTCGGAGTTGTACGACACCGGAGTCGCGATCACGTTCCGGCCGGACTGGCTCACCTGCGCGTTCCAGTACCCCGTCACCGAGACACCGCTGTCCGGGAAGGAATAAGCGAGGGTCCAGCCGTCGATCGGGTTCGGACCGGTGTTGGTGACCGTGACCTCGGCGTTGAAGCCGCTGCCCCAGCCGCCGGTGAGCCGGTACGCCACCTGGCAGGTCGACTCGGCGGGCGAGGTGGTGCGCACCGTGACCGGGTCCGAGGCGCGTGACAGCCGCCCGTCGGCGTCCCGGGCCAGCACGTTGAGCGTGTACGTGGTGCCCGGGGTCAGGTTGCGCACGGTCGCCGAGGTGGCGCTCGTGCCGGTCAGCAGCTCGCTGGTGGTGCCCTGCTGCCGGTACACCTCGTAGCGGACCGGAGTGCCGCCGGTGGCCGGCGTCCACGACAGGGTCGCGGTGGTGTCGGTGACGGAGGCGACCTTCGGGGACCGCGGCGCGCCCAGCGCGGACGCGGTGCCGCTCTTGGGATGCAGGGTGACGGTGGTGATCGAGTAGGGCGGCAGCGGCTGCGAGGAGCCGTCGCCGGTGCCGGTCTCGACGGCCGACGCCCGGTCGCGGAAGACCGCCACGTCGGCGGGCGAGCCGTCCGCCGTGTAGCCGCTCAGTCGCAGGTGCGCGGTGTGCGCCGCCGAGGGGTCCTTGTTGATCAGCAGCACGCTCAGATCCCCGTCGGCCCGCCGTACGGCGTGTGCGCTCACCAGCGCGCTGTCCGTGCCCGCGTTGACCAGCTGGTCGCCGGGACGGCCGGCGTGGCTGAGCATCTGGATGCCGTAGTAGGGCGGGAAGGGCGTGTTGACGGGCGGCTCGCAGACCGAGCCGGTGCAGCCTCCGCTGGACAGCAGGCCCATGTCGCCGTAGTCGGTGGCCCCGTCGGGGGCGGTGGAGATCGTGCCGACCCCGTTGTGGGTGTCCCACCAGTCCACCGTGAACACCCCGTTGGCGAGCGCGGTGAGATAGGTGTCGGCGGCGAACAGCGCGTTGGGCTGCGTGTCCATCAGAAGGTTGGAATTGGTCTCGGTCAGTGCGATCGGAGTGTCCGCCGCGCCCGCCGCGTCCAGTTCCGTACGCAACTGCTGGAGTTCGCCCGCCAGTTGCGCGGGCGTGTCGAGCATGCCGGCCGCGTCCGAGCCGCCCGGGTACCAGTGCACGATCACGAAGTCGGCCTTGCCCGCGACCAGCGGGATGACGGTGTGGTTCCAGTCGGCCGCGTCGCCGTCCGCCACGACGCCGTCCGGCCAGTTGCCCGGCGTGGTGAGCACCGCGCCGACCTTGATCGTCGGGTCCACCGCCTTCATCGCGGAGATGTAGTCGAGGACGCCGTGCGCGTAGGCGGCGGGGGAGCGGTCGGCGTGCTCGTCGGTCTCCCAGCCGGAGCCGTAATGCCCGTTGCCGTACAGCTCGTTGCCGACCTCCCAGAACTTCGCGCCGTACTTCTTGGTGACGTTGGCGTACCGCACCCAGCCGGCCGCCTCCTCGGGGGTGCCCGAACCGTAGTTCGCGATCAGGATGGGCTGGGCGCCCACCTTCTGGACGGTGCCCATGAAGGAGTCGAAGTCGGTGCCGGGGGCGACGTAGCCGCCGGGCGCGGTGTGCGTCTGCCAGTGGTAGATGTCGCCGTAGCTGCCGCCCGGGTAGCGCAGCATGCCGATGCCGGCGGCCTTGACCAGGTCCTGGGTGTCGGGGGTGTTCATGTGCGCGTCCCAGATGGCGCTGTTGAGCCCGTACGCGGTGTCCGGGATGGTGCCGAGGCCCTGGCCGGCGTTGACGGTGACGTCCACGGCGGCCGGGTCGTCGGCGGCGGTGCTCGCGACGGGGGCGCCGGCGAGGGCGGTCGCGTCCGCCGCGGCGGCGGGGAGCCGGCCGGCGGTGGCCAGCAGGGCGGCGGTCAGCGCCCCCGCGGCCAGGGCCCGGCGCAACGGGCTCCGGCTGCGCAGCAGCGGCCGGGACGGCCGGCCCGTCGTTCTGCGGACGTGCGGTTCGGCAGCGTGCACGGCGGTTCTCACCTTCGTCGCGGGGAGGTCGGCGGGATGTGCTGCGTGCGGGCGCTCCGGGCGTGCGTGCCGGCGTGAGGTGTGGGAGCGCTCCCATATTGTTAGGGGCTTGTCGGGGTGGCTGTCAATAAGCGTGCGGGAGGGTGTGCTGTGGAGGCGGGCGGGGAGGAGCTGGTCCGGCGTGGGCGCGGGCGTGGGCGCGGCCAGGTCCGCGTGACCTGCCGGGCCGGGCGGGCCGCCGGGCCCCGGCTTATCCGGCCAGGCGGGCCGCCGCGCCCGCGTACCCTGTTCCCGTGTCCGCCCCCGCCCTCCGCCGTGTCGCCGTTCTCGTGCTGGAGGGTGCGAAACCGCTCGACGTGGGGATTCCCGCGCAGGTGTTCACCACGCGGGCGAGCATGCCGTACGAGGTACGGGTGTGCGGGCCCGCGCCCGGCCTGGTGACCGGCGGCGACGGGCTGTCGTACCACGTGGCCCACGGGCCGGACGCCCTGGAGTGGGCGGACCTCGTGTTCATCCCCGGCTACCGGTTCCCCGACCGCGACGACCCGCCGCGGGCCGTGGTCGAGGCGCTGCTCGCGGCCCACGCGCGCGGCGCGCGGCTCGCCGCGATCTCGACGGGCGCGTTCGCGCTGGCCGCCACCGGTCTGCTGGACGGCAGACGCGCCACCACCCACTGGCACTACTCGGCGGCGCTCGCGGCGAAACACCCCCTGGTGGAGGTGGACGAGAACGTCCTGTTCGTGGACGAGGGCAGCGTGCTGACCTCGGCGGGCGCGGCCTCCGGCATCGACCTGTGCCTACACATCCTGCGCGGCGACCTCGGGGTGGCCGCCTCCAACCACGCGGCGCGGCGGCTCGTCGCCGCGCCCTACCGCAGCGGCGGCCAGGCGCAGTACGTGCCGCGCAGCGTGCCCGAACCGCTCGGCGAACGGTTCGCCGCCACCCGCGAGTGGGCGCTGCACCGGCTCGGCGAGCCGCTGACCCTCGACGTGCTGGCCCGGCACGCTGCGGTGTCGCCGCGCACGTTCTCGCGGCGCTTCGTGGAGGACACCGGGTACACGCCGATGCAGTGGGTCATGCGGGCCCGCATCGATCTCGCCCGTGAGCTGCTGGAACGGTCCGAGCGGAGCGTGGAGCAGATCGCGGCGGACGTCGGTCTGGGCACCGGCGCGAATCTGCGGCTGCACTTCCAGCGCATCCTCGGGACGACACCGAGCGAGTACCGGCGCACCTTCGCGCGGGGGGAGTGAGGACCGGCCGTCGCGGCTTGACCCGGCGGGTGTGAGCCAGGGCGAGGTCTTCCGGGTGTGAGTGGCGAGATCCTTGCGGACCGTGGCACTCGCGCCGCTGTCCCGGACCGGCGCGGCGCGGGATCTTGGAGGTGACCAGCCAGAAGGGACACCATTCATGACCCGCATCGCCATCAACGGATTCGGCCGCATCGGACGCAACGTGCTGCGCGCGCTGCTGGAGCGCGACAGCGAGCTGGAGATCGTCGCCGTCAACGACCTCACCGAGCCCGCCGCCCTCGCCCGGCTGCTCGCCTTCGACAGCACGGCGGGCCGGCTCGGTCGCCCGGTGACCGTCGACGGCGACACCCTCGTCGTGGACGGCCGCCGGATCAAGGTGCTCGCCGAGCGCGAGCCGGCGCGGCTGCCGTGGGCCGACCTCGGCGTCGACATCGCCCTGGAGGCCACCGGCCGCTTCACCGCCGCCAAGGCCGCCCGCGCCCACCTCGACGCGGGCGCGCGCAAGGTCCTCGTCAGCGCGCCCTCGGACGGCGCCGACGTCACGCTCGCGTACGGCGTCAACACCGACGCCTACGACCCCGAGGCGCACACGGTGATCTCGAACGCCTCGTGCACGACCAACGCGCTCGCGCCGCTGGCCGCGGTGCTCGACCGGCTCGCGGGCATCGAGCACGGGTTCATGACCACCGTGCACGCCTACACCCAGGAGCAGAACCTCCAGGACGGCCCGCACCGCGACGCCCGCCGCGCCCGCGCCGCCGGCGTCAACATCGTGCCGACGACGACGGGCGCCGCGAAGGCGATCGGCCTGGTGCTGCCGAACCTGGACGGCAAGCTGTCGGGCGACTCGATCCGCGTACCGGTGCCGGTGGGCTCCATCGTGGAGCTGAACACGACCGTCGCCCGCGACGTGACGCGCGAGGACGTGCTGGAGGCGTACCGCGCCGCGGCCGAGGGTCCGCTCGCCGGCGTCCTCGAGTACTCGGAGGACCCGCTGGTGTCCTCCGACATCACCGGCAACCCGGCCTCCTCGATCTTCGACTCGGCGCTCACCCGCGTCGACGGCCGCCATGTCAAGGTGGTCGCCTGGTACGACAACGAGTGGGGTTTCTCCAACCGCGTGATCGACACCCTGGAACTCCTCGCCGGCCGCTGACGCGAGAGCCTTCGCCGGCCCTCGGCGGTGAACAGGGCGGCTGCGCCCGGGCGCGGGGCCGCCCACTCCGGTGCCGCCGGAACCGTCACCCTTTCGGGACTTCCCCGAGGGTTCCGGCGCCCCGGCCGCTAGTCTTCCCCGCGTGATGGTGGGCGCCGGACACACTCGGCTGATCGTGCTGCGCGGCAACAGCGCCTCGGGGAAGTCGTCCGTCGCCGCGGGGCTGCGGGAGAGGTTCGGGCGGGGACTGGCCCTGGTCGGGCAGGACAATCTGCGGCGGGTCGTGCTGCGCGAACACGACCGGCCCGGTGCCGCCAACATCGGCCTGATCGAACTGACCGCGCGCTACGCCCTGGACGCCGGGTACCACGTCGTGGTCGAGGGCATCCTCAGCGCGGACCGCTACGGCGAGATGCTGGCCCGGCTGCGGGCCGACCACCGCGGTCACACCCACGGCTACTACCTGCACGTGCCGTTCGAGGAGACGCTCGTCCGGCACGCGACCAAGCCGATCGCCGACGTGGTCACCGAGACGCAGTTGCGGGAGTGGTACCGGTCGCTGGACCTGCTGCCCGGCGGCGCCGAGACCGTCATCGGCGCCGACAGCGGCCTCGCGGCCACCGTCGACCGCATCCTGCGCGAGACCGGCCTGGCGGACCTCCCGCCCCTGGACCGCTGACACCGCCCCCACCGCTGCCCCGGCCGTCGGCGTCTGCTCCGCTGCCTCCGCCGTCGCGCCCATGACCCCGTGTCCGCCCGGCCGCCGCCGGGGGCCGGTGGCGGCCCTAGGCTGGCGGGTGTGGAAGCGATGCTGGTGAGTGCGTGTCTGCGGGGGGTGCCGTGCCGGTTCGACGGGCGGCACAAGGTGACGCCGGAGTCGGCCGAAGCGGTGGCCGGCCGTACGGTCGTCCCGTTCTGCCCGGAGGTCGCCGGCGGGCTTCCCACACCGCGCCGGCCCGCCGAACTGGTGGGCGGCGACGGGCAGGACGTGCTGGACGGCACGGCGCGGGTCGTCGACGACACCGGGCGCGATGTGACGGCGGAGTTCCTGGCCGGCGCCCGGCGCGCGCTCGAGGCGGCCCGGCGCACCGGGTGCACCGAGGCGCTGCTCATGCCCCGCAGCCCCTCGTGCGGCCGGGGCGAGGTCTACGACGGCTCGTTCACGGGCGCGCTGACCCGCGGCGACGGAGTGACGGCGGCCCTGCTGGAACGGCACGGCATCACCGTACGGCCCGCCCCCGGGGTGTGACACCGTACGGCGGCCGGGGCGCCCCGCTCACGTCGTCAGCAGGACGCCGCCGTACGACACACCCGCGATGACCAGCCACGAGCACAGGCCGAGTGCCGCGACCCGGCCTCCGCCGCGTACCAGGGACGGCAGATGGACCGCGCTGCCCAGACCCACGAGGGCGGCGGCGAGCAGCAGTTCCTGCGCCTGGTGGGCGGCGGTGAGGACGGGCTGCGCGAGCAGGCCCGTGGAGCGCAGCGCGGTCATCGCGAGGAAGCCGACGACGAACAGGGGGACGATCGGGGCCCGCCGCGCACCGGCCGGTGAGGTGTGCGCGGCGTCGTCCGGCGCGGTGTGTGCCGTACCGGAACCGCCCGTCCGGCGTCGGCGCAGGGACAGGCCGACCGCCGCGACCAGCGGCGCGAGCATCGCCACCCGCATCAGTTTGACGAGGACGGCCTCGCGCAGGGCGGTCGGCCCGGCGGTCTGCGCGGTCGCCACCACCTGGCCCACGTCGTGCACACCCGCTCCCACCCAGCGTCCGAACTGCGTGGCGTCCAGCCCCAACGGCCGGTGCAGCAACGGCAGTACGACGATGGCGAGGGTGCCGCACAGCGTCACCAGCGCCACCGCCGTGGCCACGTCCTCCTCCTCGCTGTCCGACACCTCGCTCATCGCGCCGATGGCGGAGGCGCCGCAGATGGCGTAGCCGGTCGCGATCAGCAGCGGCTGGTCGCCGGGCAGTCCCATCCGCCGGCCCAGCCACACCGTCCCGGCGAACGTCGCGGCGACGGTGCCCAGCACCATGGCCACGGTCTCCCAGCCCAGGCCGAGCACGTCGCCGAGACCGACGCTCAGTCCGAGGAGCACGACACCGGCCCGCATCAGACGTTTCCCGGCGAAGGACAGTCCGGGACGCGCCACGCCCCGCACGACGGCGCGCGGCCCCGGCAGGTGTGCGGCGGCGACACCGAGCACGATCGCGGCGGTGAGCAGGGGCACCGCGGGCAGCACCCGGTGCGCCGTCCAGGCGAGGGCGACCCCGGCGGCGGCCACCGCGAGGCCGGGCAGCTTGTCGCGGACGGCGGCCGCCGGAGGCCGCCCCGGCGCGCGGGGAGCCGCCGCGGCGGCGGGTTCCGGCCGGGTGCGCGCCTTGGTCGCCGTGTCGCGGCCGGTCACCGTTCGCCGGCCGGCGGTTCGTAGACGCGGCGGACGCTGCTGCCCAGGCGGGTGATGTCGGCGCCGTAGACGTGCAGGGAGATCGCCTTGTCCTCGCCCGCGTTCCAGACCCGGTGGATGTCGCCGGGCGGTGCGAAGCCGCACACCTCGCCCTGCTCGTTGACGACGTCCCGGGTGGCGACGAGGCGGGGGCCGTCGTCGCCGGGGACCAGCGCGTAGCGGCGCTCGTGCTCACGGCCCGTATGGACCCCGGTGACGCACCAGGAGACGTGGTCGTGGACGGTGGTGCGCTGGCCGGGCAGCCACACCAGGGAGACGATCGAGAAGCTGCCGTCCGGCTCGGCGTGCAGGACGTGCTGGCGGTAGTGGCCCGAGTCGCCCTCGCACTGACGATCCGTCAGCAGATCGGCGGCGCCGAGGTGCGGCGCGAGGCGCTCGCCGACCAGGTGCGCGGTGCGGTCGGGTGGCAGGCAGCGCGCGACGGTCTCTCTCACCTCGTGGACGAGACGGTCCAGGCGAGTGGTCACCGCCGTGCGCGTCCGGGCTTCGGAAGTGGTCATGACGGCAGCGTCGGACCTCGGCGACCTGGGCGTCCAACGACGGTTTCTTCGGCTCTGCCCAAGCGCTGCTTATGGATACGTGTGAGGCGGCGGCCCCGGTAGTCGTCGGCGCGCGGGGCGGATCAGCCGGATCAGCAGCCGACGCGGCGTGCGGCGACCGCCTTGAACGTGTCGATCACCAGGGCGGTGGCCGGGATGCGCAGATGCTCGCGCAGCACGTACGCCGAGATCCGGCGGCGCAGGGCCGGTTCCAGGGCGCGGCCGGCGACCCGGTCCAGCCGGAGGAAGGACAGCACGAGGCTCGGCATCAGGGCGACGCCCAGGCCCTCGGCGACCAGCGACTGCACGACGAGACCGTCGTCGGTGGTGAAGGCGATGTCGGGCGCGAACCCCAACTCGGCGCACTCGTGCAGGAAATGGGTACGGCAGCGGGCGCACCCGGCGATCCAGCGCTCGCCGGTGAAGTCGGCGAGCCGCACCGCCCGACGCCGGGCCTGCGGATGGCCGACCGGCATCAGCACCGTGAGCTGGTCCTCCAGCAGCGGGACCTCCACCACCTCGTCCGGCACCGCCTCCCGCAGCCCGGGATAGGTGAAGGCGAGCGTGATGTCGCACTCGCCGCGCGCCAGTTGGCGCAGTGAGTCGGGCGGCTCGTCCTCCAGGAGCTTCACCCGTATCCCGGGGTGGTCGGCGGCGAGCAGGGCCAGGGCCTCGGGGACGAGGGTGGCGCTGGCGCTGGGGAAGGCGCACACCCGCACCCGGCCGCTGTGCAGCCGGGTGATCGCCGTGACCTGCTCCTCGGCCACGGACAGACTGTCGAGGATGGCCTCCGCGTGCCGGGCCAGCGTCTCGCCGGCCTCCGTCAGCCGCATCCGCCGGCCCGCCCGGATGAACAGCGGGCTGCCCACGGACCGTTCCAGCGCCTTCATCTGCTGGGTCACCGCCGGCTGCGTATAGCCGAGCACCGTGGCGGCCCCGGAGTACGTCCCGGCCTGCACCACCGCGTGGAAGGTCCTGATGTGCCGTGAATCGAACACGCGTCGAATCATAAGCAGAATTTGGGGTCCGGGCCGAAGCGGGTGACTCTTCTTGCGTCAACAGCCCGGTACGGGCCGAAAATCGTCGTAGTGGAGCCTGTAGCCGGGGACGCGGAGCCTGTAGCCGGGGACGCGGATTCCCCTGCCGATCCGGGGAGTTGTGCGGTGGCGCCTCGGCTCAGCGGTGGCCGTCCAGGTGGAGGGCGGGCCGCTGGTCGTCCTCGGGGGCCTGGTGGCCGTTCGCCCACAGGGTGCGGATGTGGGAGAGGTGGCGGCGCACGCAGTCCTCGGCGGCCCGCGCGTTCCCGGCCACCATGAGGTCGAGGAGTTCGACGTGTTCCCGGGCGGAGGCGACCAGGCGTCCCGTCTCGTTCAGACTGCCGAGGCCGTACAGCCGCGACCGCTTGCGCAGATCGGCCACCACCTCCACCAGGCGGTCGTTGCCGGCCAGACCCAGCAGCTCCAGATGGAAGCGGTGATCCGCCTCCAGGTAGCCGAGCACGTCGCCCTGCCGCGCCGCGGTCACGATCCGCTCGGCCGGCGGCCGCAGGGCCTCCAGCCGCTCGGCGCCCGCCGTCGCGGCGACCCGGCCCACGGTCGGGACCTCGATCAGGGCGCGCAGCTCCGTGAACTCGTCCCGACACACCCAGCTCCGCCGCCAGGGCGGGCGTCGCGCACGGGACGGCGGTCACAGCAGGAAGCCCTCGGGGAACGGGTCGGCGGGGTCCAGGGAGAACTGGGCGGTGCCGGTGAGTCACGCCCGTCCGGTGATCGTGGGCACCACCGCCGGCCGCCCCGCGACGCCGGGCTCCGCGACCAGGCGGCCCGCCCCGGTGGTGCCGCCGGCCGGGGAGGCGCGGTCGACGACCGCCACGGAGAGCCCGGCCCTGCCGGCGTAGTACGCGCACGCGGAGCCGACGGCTCGGGCGCCCACGACGACGGCGTCGAAGGCCTCGACCACGCTCTGTGCGATGTCACATGTCTCTGTCGCGGCCGAGGGCGCCGCACCCGGATGCGGCCACGACCGGCGTCACCTGGACGTGTGCGCGGCCGGCCGTCCGCGGATGCGGACATGAGCGGGCATGACCGGCATGTCCTGGGCCTCTTCCGGCCATCCGGCCCTGCTTTCGGCCACATGCGCGTGCCGTCCCCCGGCGCGCGCCACGGACCGGCGGGCGGCGGTTATGGTGCTCGCTGCGCCGAGCCGAGGGAGATCATGAAAACCGCCGCCGAGTCACCGCCGACCCCCCGTACGCCGCTGCGGACGGTGGCCTTCCGGCGGTTCATGTCGGCCAATCTCGTCTCCGCGACCGGGTCCGCGATGGCCCCGCTCGCGCTGGCCTACTCCGTCATCGAACAGGGCGGAGGCGCCGGCTCCCTCGGGCTGGTGCTCGCCATGAACACCGTCCCGACGATCGTGTTCCTGCTGGCGGGCGGCGTCTTCGCGGACCGTCTCCCGCGCAGCCGCATCCTGTTCCTCGGCAATCTGCTGGCGGCCGCCGCGCAGGGCGTGCTCGCGGTCACCGTGGCCACCGGGCAGGCGACGACGGCGTCGATCGCCCTGTGCGGCCTCGCCTCCGGGACGGCGGCCTCCTTCACCGGGCCCGCCGCCCAGGGCGCCCTCGCCCAGATCGTCCCCGTGGAACACCTGCAACGGGCCAACGCGCTGCTGCGGCTGCCGACCAACGCGGTCAAGGTGCTGGGGCCGGTCGCCGGCGGACTCGTCGTCGCCGCCGGCGGGGCCGCCTGGGCCCTGGCTTGGGACGCGGTCACGTTCGCCGTCGCCGCCGTCCTGCTCCTCGGACTGCGCCTGGACGCGCCGGTCGCCGCGCCCGCCGGCGTCCTCGCCGACCTGCGGGCGGGCTGGACCGCCTTCTGGTCGCGCACCTGGCTGTGGACCTACACGGCCGCCGGGACCGTGCTCGTCGCCGCCTGGCTGGCCGGGTTCCAGCTGCTCGGCCCCGTCGACGCCGCCGAGCACTACGCCGGGGCCCGCGACTGGGGGCTGATCCAGGCGGCCCTGGCCTGCGGTCTGCTGGCCGGGACGCTGGTGTGTCTGCGCTGGAAACCCCGCCGGCTGCTCGCCTGCGCCGTCGTCGCCAGTGGCGCGCTGGCGCTGCCGCTGACCGCGATGGGCTGGGGGTTGCCGCTGCCCGCCGTCCTGGCGGCCGCGGTGCTCGCGGGCGTCGGGCTCGACATCTCGATCGTCGCCTGGAGCACCGCGTTCCAGCAGCACGTGCCCACCGCCGAACAGGGCCGCATGGGCGCGCTGAACGGCATCGGGGAGCGGCTGGCCATCCCCCTCGGCTACCTCGTCACCGCCCTCGCGGCGCACGTCTGGGACACCCGGGCCGTGCTCCTGGCCTGCGCCGCGCTGATCGTCGTCACGGCCGTCCTCAACCTCTGCGTCCCGGACGTCCACCGCGTCGACCGCGTCGAACCCGTCGACCGCGTCATCGGGAACGACCGTTCCAAGATCACGAGTTGACCCTCGCCCTCCCCGCCGCTCCCGCGTCCCGCGTCACCCGCCCCGCCCGCCGGGCGCCCAGGACGCCGTAGAGCACCGCCGGTACGACCAGGCCGACGATCCAGGAAATGTCGGCGCCGCCCAGCGGCTCGACCAGCGGACCGGTGTAGAAGCTGGTGGCCAGGAACGGGAGCTGCACGGCGACGCCGATCCCGTAGACCAGCAGCGCGGTCCAACGCCAGCCGCCGTAACGGCCGTCGGGGTCGCTCAGCGCGGCCAGGTCGTAGCGCTCCCGGGAGATCAGGTAGTAGTCCACCAGGTTGATCGCCGACCACGGGGTGAAGAAGGTCAGCAGGAACAGCAGGAAGTCGGCGAAGGAGTCCAGGAAGGAGTTCCGCCCGGCGAGCGCCACCAGCGTGCCCGCGGTCATGATGCCCGCGATGTACGCGCTACGGGCCCGCCGGGACAGCACACGCTGACCGCGGAAGCCGCTCACGCTGGTCACGATGGACATGAACCCGCCGTAGGTGTTGAGCACGTTCACCGTCAGTTTGCCCAGCGCGATCACGAAGTACAGGAACGAGGCGATCAGCCCCGTCCCGCCGAGGCCCACCACATAGCCGACCTGGTCGTCCACGAAGGCCGCCCCGGCGGTGGCCGCCACCAGCACGCCGAAGGTCATCGACCACTGCGCGCCCAGCACCGTGCCGGCCAGCGTCCAGCCGAAGGTGGCGCGGGCGGAGGTGGTGCGCGGCAGATAGCGGGAGTAGTCGGCGACGTAGGGCCCGAACGCCAGCTGCCAGGACGCCGACAGGGACATGGCCAGCAGGAACATCGGCAGCGAGAAGTGGTGCCGGTGCGCCATGTCCGCGAGGTCCACATGGTCCAGCAGCCGTATCCCCAGATAGACGAAGGCGAGCGCGCACACCACGCTCGCCACCCGCCCCAGGGCGTGGATCACGCGGTAGCCCACGGTCGCCATCACCCCGGTGACCAGGGCGAACAGCACGATGCCCGGCACCGGCCCGAGATGCGTCAGCTTGCCCACCGCCTGACCGGCGAGCACCGAGCCGCTGGCGAAGAACCCGACGTACATCACGACCACCAGGACCAGCGGCACCACCGCACCGCGCACCCCGAACTGCGCCCGCGAGGAGATCATCTGCGGCAGGCCGAGCCGGGGACCCTGCGCCGAGTGCAGCGCCATGACGGCGCCGCCGACCAGATTGCCGAGCAGCAGCGCGGTCACCGACCAGACCACGTCGCCGCCGAACACCACCGCGAGGGCGCCGGTGACGACCGTGGTGATCTGGAGGTTGGCTCCGAGCCAGAGGGTGAATTGCGAGAACGCCGTGCCGTGGCGCTCCTCGTCGGGGATGACGTCGATGGACCGCCGTTCGACCATGGCCTGCGCCACAAGCTGCTCCGTCCTGCTGCGCGTCGGCCGGGGCCGACGGGTCGGATGCGGTTCGAGGCACTGGACGGCGCACACTCACCGCTGCATATAGTTATGCAGGGTTCCTCTTAGTTGAATGAAAAGCAATACCCTCCGGCGAATCGGCGCGGCAGGCGTCTCACCCAGCGCGTGAGCGCGCGGCCCGCGCTCACCGCAGCGCCACGACCGCCTCGTCCGTGTACACCAGGAACGTCAGCGTCTGCCGGAAGTACAGCTCGATCCCGGACGCGTCGTGCGCGGTGTAGCCGATCGCGAGATCCTCGCCGAGGCGCAGCTCGAAGTCGCCGCCCCGGGTGGACAGCAGGAACGCGCCGTCCAGCGCGGGCGCCCAGACGGGCGGCGCGTCCAGCAGCCGCCCCAGGTGTGCCGCGACGGGATAGCCGTGGTCGGACGTCTCGCTCACCGCCGTGTACGCGTCGGCGCCCAGCAGCAGCGCGTACGGCCCGTCGACCCCCGCCAGCCGCAGCGTCGTCAGCGCCCGGCTGACCGCGTCCGGGTACTCCCGCGGCTGCTCGGGAAGCGCGACGACCGGATGGGACGTGCGCTCGCGCAGCCCGTCGACACCGGCCGCCGGATACCCCTCGAAGACGATCCGGTCCTCGGCGAACGCCATGGTGCGCACGGCGTCCTTCACCGGCTGCCAGTCGGAGTCCTGCGCGCCGCGCTCGACATCGTCCACGGCGTCGCGGGTGACCCGGAACGGCGCCCGCAGCTCGACCAGCGGCCGCGCCTGGCGCAGCCGTGCGGTCACCCCGTGGGCCGGGGCCTCGATGCCGGTGAGGTGGCCGGTGCCCACCGCCGCCAGCTCGGGGCCGTCGGGTCCGGTCACGTCCACGGCGCGCCGGCCGCCGACGTTGCGCTGGAAGGTACGGCGAGCCTCGTCCTCGATCTGCGCCCAGGCCGGCGCGGTGATCGGGGCGAGTTCGCGGTGCAGGTTGCTCGGTGCCAAGGGCGTGGGCGTGGACATGGGTCAGGCTCCTTTGAGACCGCCGATCCCCAGAGAACCCTCCAGCGCCACGGCGCCCTTGGGCGCGGCCGGCGGGTCGTCGAGGAAATCGGCGCTCGGCGCGTGGAAGAGACAGCCGGTGACCGCGGTGGAGAAGTCGAGGATCCGGTCGTGCACACCCGGACGGTCGCCGAGGAACATGTTCCGCAGCATCTGCTCCGTCACGTCGGGCGTACGGGCGTACCCGATGAAATACGTGCCGAACTCCCCGTCGCCGACCCGGCCGAACGGCATGTTGTCCCGTACGATCTTGCGCTCGTCGCCGTTCTCGTCGGTGACGGTGTTCAGCGCGACGTGCGAGTCGACGGGTTTGACGTCGTCCGGCAGCTCGATGTTGTCCGGCTTGGTCCGGCCGATGATCCTCTCCTGCTCCTCCACCGACAGCGCCTTCCAGGCGGTGATGTCGTGCAGGTACTTCTGGACGATGACGTAACTGCCGCCCGCGAAGTCCGGGTCCTCGGCGCCGACGAACACCGACTCGTCCGCGAGGGCGCCCTCCGGGTTCTCGGTGCCGTCCACGAAGCCCAGCAGATCGCGTTCGTCGAAGGACTTGAAGCCGTGCACCTCGTCCACGACGGTGGCCGCTCCGCGCAGCCGCTCGCCGATCAGCTGCGCCAGCTCGAAGCACAGGTCCATGCGCCGGGACCGCAGATGGAACAGAAGGTCGCCCGGGGTGGCCGGGGCGTGGTGCCGGGCGCCGGTCAGCGGCACGAAGGGATGCAGGTCGCGGGGGCGCGGCCCGGCGAAGAGCCGGTCCCACGCGGTGGAGCCGATGGAGGTGACACAGGTGAGCTGCGCCTCCGGGGCCCGGAACCCCACCGAGCGCTTCAGCCCGGCCAGGTCCGGGAGCAGATCCCGTACGACGGACTCGCCGCCGGAGGCGATGGTGCACACGAGGAACAGCGCGGACCTGGCCGGCGGGGCGATCACTGGTTGCGGCTCGACCACGGACCTGCCTCCTAGGGGGTGCGGCGGCTTCCGGGGGTGCGGCGGTTGTGCGCCGCACCCGCAGGGGACGCGCGGACCGGCGTACAGCCGGACGCCTCCGCGCGTCCCGCACCGGGTTTCCCGCCGCGGCCCGCTTCAACCAGGTCGCGGCCCGGTTCGAACCTGGCCCCGATACAGGCCTTGCCCCAGGTGTCGAGCCAGGTCTCACCCCCGGTCGGCCGGTGTGCGCCGCGCCATCCACGCGGCGACGACCGCGCCGGAGATGTTGTGCCACACGGAGAACACGGCGGCGGGCAGGGCCGCCAGCGGGCTGAAGTGCGCGGTGGCGAGCGAGGCGGCGAGCCCGGAGTTCTGCATGCCCACCTCGAAGGCCATCGCACGGGACGCGGGCCGCCCGAGCCGGGCGAGCCGTCCGCAGCCGTAGCCGAGGGCCAGCCCGCAGCCGTTGTGGATCACGACGGCCAGCAGCACGGTGAGGGCGGCGGACTTCAGGGCGTGCGCGCTGCCCGCGACGACCACGGCGACGATCGCGGCGATCGCCAGCGAGGACAGCCACGGCATCGCGCCGAGCACCCGGCCGACGTACCGCCCGGCCACCAGACGCACCACGAGCCCCGCGATCACCGGCAGCAGCACGGTCTTGAGGATGTCGGTCACCATCGACCCGGCGTCGACGGGCAGGTACTGGCCCGCGAGCAGCAGCGTCAGCGGCGGGGTCAGCAACGGCGCGAGGACGGTCGAGACGGTGGCGACCGAGACGGACAGGGCCACGTCGCCCCGGGCGAGATAGGTGACCACGTTGGAGGCGGTGCCGCTGGGGGCGCAGCCGACGAGGATGACGCCGGCCGCGAGGGCGGGGGACAGGTGCAGCAGGTGGGCCACCAGCCAGCCGAGCCCCGGCATGATGACGTAGTGGGCGACGAGGCCGAGCAGCACCACCCAGGGCCGGCGGGCCACGCCCTTGAAGTCGTCCAGGGACATGGTGAGTCCCATGCAGAACATCACCAGGCCGAGGAGGTACGGCACGTCCGTCCCGTAGCCGCTGAACGTGTCCGGGAACAGGAGTCCGACGAGCCCGGCCGCGAGGACGAGGACGGGGAAGACGGTGACGGCCCGGCGCGCGGCACGGTCGGCCGGAGCGGGGCCGCCCGCGTTCGCGGGGTGGCCGGCGTCCGCGGGGCCGCGGGTGGGGGCGGGGCCGTCGGCGTCCGTGGGGGCGCCGGAAGAGGTGGGGGTCTCGGAGCTGCGCATAAGATGCATGTAAATACCATGTAACGGCGGGCGGCAATCCCGTCTCGGGATCCGGGCAGCGGCCCGCACCGGAGCCGCTGCCCGAGAACCGCCCGCCGTGGACCGGTCGCACCGGCCTGCGCGGGCCGGACCGGTCCCCGTCAAGAAGATCCCCAAGTCCCGCACCGGCACGCGCGTGCGCTACTGGGCCGACCGCCAGATC
>NZ_JAIOAB010000020.1 GCF_019890635.1 Streptomyces sennicomposti | reverse complement strand
GGGGGGGGAGGGGGGGGGGGGAGGCCGAGGGGGACCGGTGCCGGTTGCCACAGCCCCCCCCCCCCGCCCCCCCGCCGCACCGCCCTCTCACCACGGCCCCGCCCCACCGCCGCGCCGCGCCGCGGGCCCCGCCCGGTCCGCCCCGCTGCGATGCGCCGCGGCTCCCGCCGGGGTCGTGCGCCGTGACCTGGTGCCCGCCCGGCTGCCTGCCGTGACCCGCCACGGCTCCCGCCCGGCCGCCCGCCGCGCCGCGGCTCCCGTCGCGGTCGTGCGCCGTGACCTGGTGCCCGCCCGGCGGCCTGCCGCGACCCGCCACGGCTCCCGCCCGGCCGCCCGCCGCGATGCGCCGCGGCTCCCGCCGGGGTCGTGCGCCGCGATGCGCCGCGGCTCCCGCCGGGGTCGTGCGCCGTGACCTGGTGCTCGCCCGGCTGCCAGCCGTGACCCGCCACGGCTCCCGCCCGGCCGCCCGTCGCGCCGCGCCGCGGCGCGGGTCCCGTTCAGGTCCCCGCCGCGATGCGGCGCAGCACGTCCGGGCGCAGGATCACCAGTGCCCGGCGGCCGGTGACGACCACGTCCCGTTCGCGCAGTTCCTTCAGCAGCCGCTGCACCGCTTCGCGGGAGGCGCCCACTGATCCGGCCAGCTCCTGCTTGCTCAGCGGCACGGACAGCTCGACGCCCTGCGCGGTGCGCCGGCCGTGGATGCGGGCCAGGTCGAGCAGGAGGGTGGCGAACCGTTCCTTGACGGTCATGGAGGCGAACTGCAGCCGGCGCCGGTCGGCCGCGCGGGTGCGGTCGGAGGCGAGGCCGAGCAGGGCGAAGGAGACGGCCGGGGAGCGGGCCAGGAACTCGGTGAAGCGCTCGCGCTGCACGGCGACGGTGCGCACCCGCTCCAGCGCGGTGACCGTCGCCGACCGGGGCCGGCCGGTCAGCGCGGCCGACTCGCCGACGATGTCGCCGGGGCCGCGCAGCGCGAGCAGCGCCTCGTAGCCGCTGGCCGCGGCGGCCGTGACCTTGGTCCAGCCGGCCACGATGAACAGCACGTGCGAGGAGGGCTCGCTCTGGTGGATCAGCACGACACGCGGGGCGTAGGACAGCTCGCGGCCGAGCGCGAGCAGCGCGGCCCGGTCCGGCTGCTCCAGCCGGGCCAGGAAGGGCACCCCGTCGTCCAGGCCCTCGTCACCCGGCACGGCTCCCGAGCCGCCGTGCGGCCTGGTCTCGGACATCTCCCCTGGCGTCCTCTCCGGTGTGCCCGGTAAGCGGCCGGCCGTCATCTCAACTCGTCCCCCCGTCGGCGTGGCGATCGCTCAACGTACTGAAACGCGGGGCCCGGCGCGGGGGAACCGGCGGGATTCCCCGGCACCCGGCACGGATCCCCGCAGGGACGACACGCCGGGGAAACTCGAACCCGGACAAGTCCGGCGTGTCAGGGTGGGCTGCATTTGTTTTGACCGAAGACCGTGCGGTAGGTACGCTCAGACCTTGTGCCTGGGGTGTGCCCTGGCCCTCGTGCGTGCCTTCAGACCGCATCGGGAGCCGCTATCGGCCACCGCAATCTGCGCCTCTTTCTGCACTTGCGGCGGGAGTCCGCGGGATTCGACACACCCGACCGCGTGGGTCGGCGATGTTCCAGGTTAGCTGTACCCATCGGCACACAGAAACCGGAGAAGTAGTGCCTACGATCCAGCAGCTGGTCCGCAAGGGCCGGCAGGACAAGGTCGAGAAGAACAAGACGCCCGCACTCGAGGGTTCGCCCCAGCGTCGTGGCGTCTGCACGCGTGTGTTCACGACTACCCCGAAGAAGCCGAACTCGGCCCTCCGCAAGGTCGCGCGTGTGCGTCTGACCAGCGGCATCGAGGTCACCGCTTACATTCCGGGTGAGGGACACAACCTGCAGGAGCACTCGATCGTGCTCGTGCGCGGCGGCCGTGTGAAGGACCTGCCGGGTGTTCGCTACAAGATCATCCGCGGCTCGCTCGACACCCAGGGTGTCAAGAACCGCAAGCAGGCTCGCAGCCGTTACGGCGCCAAGAAGGAGAAGTAAGAATGCCTCGTAAGGGCCCCGCCCCGAAGCGCCCGGTCATCATCGACCCGGTCTACGGCTCTCCTCTGGTGACCTCCCTGATCAACAAGGTGCTGCTGAACGGCAAGCGCTCCACCGCCGAGCGCATCGTCTACGGCGCCATGGAGGGCCTGCGCGAGAAGACCGGCAACGACCCGGTCATCACGCTCAAGCGCGCTCTGGAGAACATCAAGCCGACCCTCGAGGTCAAGTCCCGCCGTGTCGGTGGCGCCACCTACCAGGTGCCGGTCGAGGTCAAGCCCGGCCGCGCCAACACCCTGGCGCTGCGCTGGCTGGTCGGTTACTCCCGCGCCCGTCGCGAGAAGACCATGACCGAGCGTCTGCTCAACGAGCTCCTCGACGCCTCCAACGGCCTCGGCGCCGCTGTGAAGAAGCGCGAGGACACGCACAAGATGGCCGAGTCCAACAAGGCCTTCGCGCACTACCGCTGGTAGTCGCTACCCACATCGAGACCGAGAGAAGACTGAAGCCTTATGGCTACCACTTCACTTGACCTGGCCAGGGTCCGCAACATCGGGATCATGGCCCACATCGACGCGGGCAAGACGACCACCACCGAGCGGATCCTGTTCTACACCGGTGTCTCGTACAAGATCGGTGAGGTCCACGACGGCGCTGCCACCATGGACTGGATGGAGCAGGAGCAGGAGCGTGGCATCACGATCACCTCTGCTGCCACCACCTGTCACTGGTCGCTGAACGACGTCGACCACACCATCAACATCATCGACACGCCGGGCCACGTCGACTTCACCGTCGAGGTGGAGCGTTCGCTGCGCGTGCTCGACGGTGCCGTGACGGTGTTCGACGGCGTCGCCGGCGTCGAGCCCCAGTCCGAGACGGTGTGGCGTCAGGCGGACCGCTACGGCGTTCCGCGCATCTGCTTCGTCAACAAGCTCGACCGTACGGGCGCCGAGTTCCACCGCTGCGTGGACATGATCTCGGACCGCCTGGGCGCGCAGCCGCTCGTCATGCAGCTGCCGATCGGCGCCGAGGCCGACTTCAAGGGCGTCGTGGACCTGGTCCGCATGAAGGCGCTCGTGTGGTCCGCCGAGGCGGCCAAGGGCGAGATGTACGACGTCATCGACATCCCCGACACGCACACCGAGGCCGCCGAGGAGTGGCACGGCAAGCTGATCGAGGCCGTCGCGGAGAACGACGAAGAGATCATGGAGCTGTACCTGGAGGGCGAGGAGCCCACCGAGGAGCAGCTGTACGCCGCGATCCGTCGCATCACCATCGCGTCCGGCAAGTCCAGCGACACCACGGTCACCCCGGTGTTCTGCGGTACCGCGTTCAAGAACAAGGGCGTCCAGCCCCTGCTCGACGCGGTCGTGCGCTACCTGCCGACCCCGCTCGACGTCGAGGCCATCGAGGGCCACGCGGTCAACAACCCCGAAGAGGTCGTTCGCCGCAAGCCGTCGGAGGAGGAGCCCCTCTCCGCCCTCGCGTTCAAGATCATGAGCGACCCGCACCTCGGCAAGCTCACCTTCGTCCGGGTCTACTCGGGCCGCCTGGAGTCCGGCACCGCCGTGCTGAACTCCGTCAAGGGCAAGAAGGAGCGCATCGGCAAGATCTACCGCATGCACGCCAACAAGCGTGAGGAGATCGAGTCGGTGGGCGCCGGCGACATCGTCGCGGTCATGGGTCTGAAGCAGACCACGACCGGCGAGACGCTGTGCGACGACAAGCAGCCGGTGATCCTGGAGTCCATGGACTTCCCGGCGCCGGTCATCCAGGTCGCCATCGAGCCCAAGTCGAAGGGCGACCAGGAGAAGCTGGGCGTCGCGATCCAGCGGCTCGCGGAGGAGGACCCCTCCTTCCAGGTGCACACCAACGAGGAGACCGGCCAGACCATCATCGGCGGCATGGGCGAGCTGCACCTCGAGGTGCTGGTCGACCGTATGCGCCGTGAGTTCAAGGTCGAGGCCAACGTCGGCAAGCCGCAGGTCGCGTACCGCGAGACCATCCGCAAGGCGGTCGAGCGGGTCGACTACACGCACAAGAAGCAGACCGGTGGCACCGGCCAGTTCGCCAAGGTGCAGATCGCGATCGAGCCGCTCGAGGGTGGCGACACCTCGTACGAGTTCGTGAACAAGGTCACCGGTGGCCGTATCCCGAAGGAGTACATCCCTTCGGTGGACGCCGGCTGCCAGGAGGCCATGCAGTTCGGCATCCTCGCGGGCTACGAGATGACGGGCGTCCGCGTCACGCTTCTCGACGGTGGCTACCACGAGGTCGACTCCTCCGAGCTCGCGTTCAAGATCGCCGGTTCGCAGGCCTTCAAGGAGGCCGCGCGCAAGGCCGGTCCCGTGCTTCTCGAGCCGATGATGGCCGTCGAGGTCACCACGCCCGAGGACTACATGGGCGATGTCATCGGCGACATCAACTCCCGCCGTGGCCAGATCCAGGCCATGGAGGAGCGGGCGGGTGCCCGCGTCGTGAAGGGCCTCGTGCCCCTCTCGGAGATGTTCGGCTACGTCGGAGACCTCCGCAGCAAGACGTCGGGTCGCGCCAGCTACTCGATGCAGTTCGACTCCTACGCCGAGGTTCCGCGGAACGTCGCCGAGGAGATCATCGCGAAGGCCAAGGGCGAGTAACTCAGCCGAGTTCCAGCCCTTAGGCTTGACTCCGGAGCCTCAAGGGGCATTCCACCGCGAACACGGCCGGAATGCCCCGGGAGCTCCGGGCCATCCAGCAAAGATCACCTGGCGCCGATGAAGTAAGGCGTACAGAACCACTCCACAGGAGGACCCCAGTGGCGAAGGCGAAGTTCGAGCGGACTAAGCCGCACGTCAACATCGGCACCATCGGTCACATCGACCACGGTAAGACGACCCTCACGGCCGCCATTACCAAGGTGCTGCACGACGCGTACCCGGAGCTGAACGAGGCCACCCCGTTCGACAACATCGACAAGGCGCCCGAGGAGCGTCAGCGCGGTATCACCATCTCCATCGCGCACGTCGAGTACCAGACCGAGGCGCGTCACTACGCCCACGTCGACTGCCCGGGTCACGCGGACTACATCAAGAACATGATCACCGGTGCCGCGCAGATGGACGGCGCGATCCTGGTGGTCGCCGCCACCGACGGCCCGATGCCGCAGACCAAGGAGCACGTGCTCCTGGCCCGCCAGGTCGGCGTTCCGTACATCGTGGTCGCCCTGAACAAGGCCGACATGGTGGACGACGAGGAGATCATGGAGCTCGTCGAGCTCGAGGTCCGTGAGCTGCTCTCCGAGTACGAGTTCCCGGGCGACGACCTGCCGGTCGTCCGTGTCTCCGCTCTCAAGGCCCTCGAGGGCGACGAGAAGTGGACCCAGTCGGTCCTGGAGCTCATGAACGCCGTCGACACCGCGATCCCGGAGCCGGAGCGCGACGTCGACAAGCCGTTCCTGATGCCGATCGAGGACGTCTTCACCATCACCGGTCGCGGTACGGTCGTCACCGGCCGCATCGAGCGTGGTGTCCTCAAGGTCAACGAGACCGTCGACATCATCGGCATCAAGCAGGAGAAGACCACCACCACGGTCACCGGCATCGAGATGTTCCGCAAGCTGCTCGACGAGGGCCAGGCCGGTGAGAACGTCGGTCTGCTGCTCCGCGGCATCAAGCGCGAGGACGTCGAGCGCGGCCAGGTCATCATCAAGCCGGGCTCGGTCACCCCGCACACCGAGTTCGAGGCGCAGGCCTACATCCTGTCCAAGGACGAGGGTGGCCGCCACACGCCGTTCTTCAACAACTACCGCCCGCAGTTCTACTTCCGCACGACGGATGTGACCGGCGTGGTGACCCTCCCCGAGGGCACCGAGATGGTCATGCCGGGTGACAACACCGAGATGAAGGTGGAGCTCATCCAGCCCGTCGCCATGGAAGAGGGCCTGAAGTTCGCCATCCGTGAGGGTGGTCGCACCGTGGGCGCCGGCCAGGTCACCAAGATCAACAAGTGATCTCGGCCCGGTAGCCGCAGCGTGAGCTGAGCACCGGGGAGGGCCCGTACGACTTCGGTCGTACGGGCCCTTTCGCATGCCCGGAACTTCGGCCGTCGGCGGCGGGCGGTGCCGCGGTGATCATCGGTGTACCGGTTCGGTCACGGTCGGTCGGTGTGTCTGTCCGGTGGCGGAGACGTCCGGAAAGCTGAGTCGGTTGTCATCTCAGCGTCTCCTGTGAAGAGAGTGGGTTCGTGGGTACCGTTCCGCCGCCTGAGCAGCCCGACGAGCGGTCCGGCGAGGAGCCGGTCATATCCGACGAGCAGTGGGAGGCGTTCCTGCGTGAGTCGGTGGAGGGCGGCGGCGCACCACCGCCCAAGGAGCCGTCCGCACGGGCCCGGATGGTGGCCCGCCGGCTCCGGGAGGAGGAGGAACGGGCCGCACAGAACGCGCGCGGCGGCCGACGGGGCCGGTGGCGTCGCCGCACCGCGGCGGCCCCGGCGCACGGCCCGCGGCCATGGACCCCGGCCGGCTGGCACACCGGCCCCGCCTGGCGGGAGCGGAACGGCCGCGCTCGGCGCAACCGCCGGCTGTGGTCCGCGCTCGGCCTCGTCCTCGCGGTCGCGGTCGCCCTCGTCGCCGTACGGCCGTCCCTGCTGACCGACCGGCTGCCCGGACACGAGGCGCCGGCCGATGCCGCGCCCTCGCCGCTGCCCGCCGAGACGGCGCTGCCGAGCAGCGCGCCCGGCGCGGCCGGGAGCGGGACGCCGACCCTCGCCCACCCCTTCCGCGGTTCGCCCGCGCTGGCCTGGGGCGACGGTGCGGACGCCATCGAACTGCCGCGCGCCGAGGCCGTCGGCGGACTCGGCGCGGACGACGTGGCGCTCGCGCTGCGCCGCACCAAGGACTTCCTGATCGCCACGAACCTGGACCCGGCCGTGCTCCAGGGCGCGCAGCCGACCGCGGCGATGGCGCTGCTGGACCCGAAGCAGCCGGGGACCCTGCCGAGGCTGCGGCGCTCGCTGAGCGACCCCGACCGCGACCACGACCCGCTGAACCTCGTCACCCGCTTCGACCCGGCCGAGGTGCGCCCCGCCGGCGACACGGTGAAGGTGCGCGGCCATATGACCTTCGCCGCCGGGCAGCCCGGCCAGGTGCGGGTGCACGCCGACTACACCTTCGTCTACCCGCTGGTGCGGGCGGGCGCGGGCGCGGACGACGACGCCCCGGTGGCCCGCACCGTCGTCCGCCGCGAACTGACCATGAACCTGGTCGATCCGGCCCGGTGGAAGGCCACGCCCGGCAAGCTGACGATCGAGCGGTACAGCTCGGACACCTACAACAACGAGTGCGACGTCCACGACGGCTACGCCCACCCCGTCTTCCCCGGCACCGGCCCGACCGGCGCCCCGGCCACCGGCGCAGCCGTCGACCCGTACGACCGCAGCCGGTCCCTGGAGGGGCGGAAGCCGGACGGGTGCGGGGTGGTCACCCGCACCTGAGCCCGGCGGCACCCGAGGCGCTGCGGCACCTGAGCCCGGTGGCCCCAGGGCTTGGTGGCCGGGGGCGGTCGGCGTGGCTGGGTGCGGGGTGAGGCGCAGGGGCGCGGGGAGGCGTACCGGAGTCGGCGCGGTCGGACGAACGCCGGGCCCGGGCGCCCCCCTCGGTGCGCCCGGGCCCGGCCCACCCCCATGGTGGTCGGCGGATCAGCGGTCCGGCCGGTGGCTCAGACTCGCTGCCACAGCGCGGGCACGTTCGGCGGCTCCCAGCCCGGCTGCGCCTGGTGGCCCTGGAGGCAGCGGTAGGAGGCGCCGCCGTAGGTGACCGTGTCGCCGGCCTGGTAGACGGTGCCGGCCGCCCAGGTGCCGCCGGGGTTCCCGGGGCCCGGGTCGCCGGGGCCGGGGTCGTCCGTGGTGGTCTTCAGGGTCAGCCCGTAGGCGGACAGGATCGGGTTGATCGGCTGGAAGAAGGTCGTCCCGCCGCTCGTGCAGTCGCCCGAGCCGCCCGAGGTGACGCCCTGCGCCTGGCTGCCCGAGATGAAGGACCCGCCCGAGTCGCCGGGCTCCGCGCACACCGAGGTGCGGGTCACCCCGGAGACGGTGCCCTCCTGGTAGGTGACGCTGGTGTTGAGCTGCTGGACGGTGCCGCAGTGCCAGCCGGTCGTCGAGCCGGAACGGCACACCGACGCGCCCACGGTCGCCACCGTGGACCCGGTCACCTGGAGGTTCTGGCCGTTCTGGCTGACGTAAGGAGTCGCGGTCCAGCTGGAGTTGGCCGCCACCCAGGCCATGTCGTTGCCCGGGAAGACGGATGCCTGGAAGGTGCCCTGGGACACCTGGTTGGCGCCGGTGGTGGGGTAGCCGGCCCGGCCGCAGTGACCGGCCGTGGCGAAGCCCTGCTGGGTGCCGCGGGTGATGGGGAAGCCGATCGAGCAGCGGGTGTTGCCGTTGATGTAGTAGGCGTCGCCGCCCCGCAGGTCGTAGAGCGGGCGGGGCCGCTCGGCGGACTTCACGACCTTGGCGAGCGAGGCGTCGACTCCGGCCGCCGCCAGCAGGGAACGCGCCGCGGCGGGCCGTACCGCCTCGAGAACCAGCGTGTTGGTGCGGACGTCGACGTACCAGACCGGGGTGTCGGCGGTGTCCCGGTGCGCGGCGGCCCGGTCCAGACGGGCCTTCGCCGCGTCCAGCGCGGCCAGGGAGTGCGGTACGACGGCCGGTTCCGCGCCCCGCGCCCGGATCGCCGCCGCGTCGGCGGGGTCCGTCGTCGCCACGGTCAGCGTGGCCGAGTCGGCGCCGTGCACCCAGGCGCCCGCGAAGTCGGCGCCCAGGGCGGCCCGCAGCCGGCCCGCGGTGGCGCCGGCCGCCGCCTCGTTCGCCAGCCGCCGCTCGGCCTGGCGCCGGTCGATGCCCAGGTCGCGCTGCATGGCCCGCAGGACGGCGGCGGAGGTGTCGGCGGTGCGCAGCGTCTCGGCGGCCGTCGGCGCCGCCGCCCGCGACTGCGCGGGGGCGGTGGCGGTGGCGGCTGCGGCGCCGGGGGCCGTACCGGCGTTCGCCGTGCCGCTCAGCCCCGTCAGGACCAGGGCGCCGGTCGCCACGGCGGCGGCCAGGGCGGCTCTGGAGTGTCGCTGGAGCATGGGGGTCTCCTCGGTCTCGGTGGGGAGGGGTGGGGCGGTGTGGGAGGTGCCGAAACCGTAGGGAGGCCCAACCGGGCGGCATAAGCCTCCGGTTGACCCCCTGGGGCGGTGTTATGGAAGGGGGCGGGGTGGGGGAGGGGGCGAGGTGCGGACGGGTCCTGGTCCGTGCTGGGGGTGTGGGTGAGGGTTGGGCGGGGTCTGGTCCGTGCCGGGGGTGCGGGTGAGGGTCGGGCAGGGTCTGGACCGTGCCGGGGCAGGGGCGAGGGTCGGGCGTTCCTAGTCCGTGCCGGTGAGCCCCGGCGTCCCGCTGCCGCCGCCCGCGAGCCAGTCGGCGTAGCTCTCGCTGCGTGCCGCCGCGTCGGTGTGGGCGGTGCGCGCCTGTGCGAGGACGGTCGCCGCGGTCTCGGCGCGCTGGGTCGCCGGGTGCCAGCCCAGCAGGTGCCGCCAGCGCAGCGGGGTGCCGGCCAGCGGCCGGGTGGCGATGCCGGGCGTGGTCGGGAAGGTGGCCCGGCACAGCCCGACCGCCCGCCCCACCTGGACCAGGTGCGCGCAGGAGACGACGTCCGTCTCGTACATCCGGCCGGGTGCGAAGCCCGCGCGGGCGCAGGCGGCGGTGAAGCAGTCGCCGAAGCAGCCGTCGCCGGGCACGCACGCCCACTCCTCGTCCGCCAGCTCGGCCAGCTCCACCTCGGGCGCGCGGGCGAGCGGATGGGCCTCGGGGAGCATGACGAAGACCGGGTCGACGGCGAACTCCTGCCAGACCAGGTGTTCGGCGTCCGGCGGCGCGGCGGTGCCGCAGACCCCGGCGACGGCGAAGTCGAGGCGCCCCTCGGTGAGCAGCGCGGCGAGTTCCCGTTCCGACCAGGAGGCGTGGGTGGTCACCTCGGCGTCGGGCGCGGCGGCGGCCAGCAGGTCCACCAGGGCGCCCAGCAGCGGCCCGTGGGTGCCGCCGAGCCGCAGCCGCCGCCCCTTCCGCCCGGCGCGGTCGCGGGCGAACCGGACGGCCTCCTGCTGGAGTTCGCTCACCGCGGGCAGCACGATACGGGCGCGTTCCAGCACCAGTTCGCCGAGCGCGGTGGCGCGCACTCCGTGCCGTCCGCGCTCGAACAGCTCGCCGCCGAGGGTGCGTTCGATGCGTCTGAGCTGAGCGCTCAGCGCGGGCTGCGCGAGCCCCAGGACCGTCGCCGCCCGGGTGAGACTCCCGGCTTCGGCGATCGTCCGGACCGTCTTGAGATGCCGCAACTCAAGCTCCATGCAGGGAGCTTGCGACGCCCGCGGCACCGGGGCAAGGGGTTGGTCCGGACCACTGGAGGCACGGCGGTGCACGCCGCACGCGGACCGCCGCCGCTCCGAAACTATTCGGCGCGTACGACCCCTGGCCCCCACGGACCACTCGCCCCACCATTTGTCATGCCGCTGACCAAATTCGAGTGGGAGGGGTGCGCCATGTCCGCGCACGTCAGTCGCAGGGCCGTCCTCGGGGCAGGGCTTGCCGCCGTACCCGTGCTGTCGTCGTCGGGGGCGGTGTGGGCGGCGGGGAACCCGGCCGGAAGCGGGACCGGTCGAGGCTCCGCCTCCGCCCCCGCCTCCGGCCCGGGCGGGCTGCGGGTCACGGACCCGGGCGCGTACGTCTCCTTCGCCCCCACCGCCCCCGCCCCCGGCGCCTTCCCGCTGATCGGCGCACCGGTCCTGACCGGCGACGGCGACCACCCCGGCGTCGTGAGGGTCGCCGCCGATCTGCGCTCCGACATCGCCCGGGTCACGGGCGTACGGCCCGGGTCCACCGTCGCCCGGCGCGCCGTGCTCGTCGGCACCATCGGCCGCAGCCCGCTGATCGACGGCTTGGTGAGGTCCGGCAAACTGGACGTCACGGGGGTGCGCGGCCGGTGGGAGACCTCGCTCCAGACGGTCGTGGACCATCCGATGCCGGGCGTCGAGCAGGCCCTCGTCATCGCGGGCAGCGACCCGCGCGGCACGATCTTCGGCGCGTACGACCTCTCGTACGGCATCGGCGTCTCGCCCTGGTACTGGTGGGACGACGTGCCGCCGGTGCGCCGCGGCCACGTGTGGGTGCTGCCGGGCCGGCACACCCAGGGCACCCCGGTCGTCCGCTACCGGGGGATCTTCATCAACGACGAGAACCCGGCCCTCGGCACCTGGGCCCCGGCCCACTTCGGCCCCGGCAAGGCGGACGGCTACCCGGGCGGCTTCACCGCCGACTTCTACGCCAAGGTCTTCGAGCTGCTGCTGCGCCTGAAGGCCAACTACCTCTGGCCGGCGGTGTGGGGCCGGGCGTTCGCCGAGGACGCCCCGGACAACCACCGGCGCGCCGCCGAGTACGGCATCGTCATGGGCACCTCCCACGAGGCCCCGATGATGCGCGGCATCGAGGAGTGGAACCGCCACGCGGTCCCCGCGGTGCGCGCCGCGGACGGCACGATCACCACCCCCGGCCACGACCCCTACGGCGGCACCGGCGAGTGGTCGTACCGGCGCAACGCCGAGGCGCTGAAGGCGTATTGGCGGGCGGGTGTGCGGCGCATGGTGGACGAGGGGTTCGAGGGCGTGGTCACCGTCGGCATGCGCGGCAACGGCGACACCAGCCTCCCCGACGGCGACGGCATCGAGCTGATGCGGGAGATCATCGCCGAGCAGCGCCGCATCATCGAGGAGGTCACGGGGAGGCCGGCCGCCGAGACCCCGCAGGTGTGGACGCTCTACAAGGAGGTCCAGCACTACTGGGACCGGGGCCTGCGTGTGCCCGACGACGTCACGGTCGTCCTCACCGACGACAACTGGGGCAACATCCGCAAGCACCCCGACCCGGCGGAGCCCGCCCGCACCGGCGGCTACGGCCTCTACTACCACTTCGACTACGTAGGCGTCGGCCGCAACTACAAGTGGGTCGACACCGCCAACCTCACCAACCTGTGGGACCAGCTCCACCAGGCCCACGCCTACGGCAACCACGGCCTGTGGGTGACCAACGTCGGCGACCTCAAGGGCAACGAACTGCCCACCGAGTTCTTCCTCAACTACGCCTGGAACCCGGAGAGCTGGCCGCAGGAACGCCTCGCCGCGTGGGAACGCCGCTACGCCCGCCAGAACTTCGGCGAGGACCAGGCCACCGCCGTCGCCGCCGTCCTCTCCGACTACGGCCGCCTCCAGGCCCGCCGCAAACCGGAGTTGCTGAACCGCCGCATCACCGTCGAGGACGGCCAGGTGGTCTACGACGACCAACAGAGCCCGTACTACTTCGCCCACGGCGAGCTGGACCGGGTGACCGAGGAGTGGCGGGCCCTGGCGAAACGGGCGGACAAGGTGGCGGGCAGGCTCCCGCGCGACCGCCAGGACGCCTGGTACGAGCTGGTCGGCTACGAGGTGCGGGCGACGGCCAACCTCTACGAGCTGCGCCGCGCCGAGTTCACCAACCTCCTCTACGCCGCCCAGGGCCGGGCCGCGGCCAACGCGCTGGCCGACCGTGCGGAAGCCGGCCTGGAACGCGACCTCGCCCTGGCCGACCGCTTCAACTCCCAGGTCGCCGACGGGAAATGGAAGGGCTTCCAGACCCAGCCGCACATCGACTACGGCGACGTGGACCGCTACGGCCCCAACGCCCCCTGGCAGCAGCCCGAGAAGGACAACGTGGCCCTCCCGGACGTCCTGTTCCCGGCGGTACGGCGGATCGAGGTGCCGACCGCCGCCGCCCTGGGTGTGTCGGTGGACGGCGCGGAGGACACGGGCAGGTGGTGGCCGGGAGACGCGGGAAGCGAGCCGCCGGAGCCGCCGCAGCTTCCGGAGTTCAGCCCGTACCAGACGCGCCCGCAGCAGTACCTGGAGATCTTCAACCGGGGCCGGACGCCGTTCGGTTACGAGGTGCGGGCCTCGGCGCCCTGGCTGAAGGCGGACCGCCCGAGGGGCCGGGTGGAGCAGCAGGTGCGGGTGGAGGTGCGCGTCGACTGGTCGAAGGTCCCGGCCGGCGGCGCGGAGGGCGCCCTCACGGTGACGGGCGCGGGCAGCACGGTGACCGTCCGCTGCACGGCCCGCAAGCCGTCCCCGCGGGGCCTGCGCGGCTTCGTCGAGGCGTGCGGCTACGTCGCGATCGACGCCGAGCACCATGACCGGGCCGTGGGGCGGTGGCGCCGCCTGGACGGCATCGGCCGCACGACCTCGGGCATGACCCCGTGGCCGGTCACCTCCGCGCCCCGCACCCCGGGCGGCGCGGACGCGGCCCGCCTGGAGTACGAGGTCACGCTGCTGAGCGCGCCGGGCGAGGTCACGGTGTGGGCGGAACTCTCCCCGCGCAACGCCGCCGTACCGGCGAGCGGCGGCGCCCTGCGCTACGCGCTCTCCTTCGACGACGACGCGCCCCGGACGGTGGACGTCATCGCGGCCACGGGATCGGACGACGGCACGATGAACACCGCGTGGGCGCGCAACACCTCCGACAACGTCAACCGCACGGCCACGACGCACACGATCACGCGCGCGGGCGTGCACCGGCTGAAGTTCTGGGCGGTGGACCCGACGGTGGTGGTGCAGCGGCTGCTGATCGACACGGGGGGTCTGCCGCGGATGTATCTGGGGCCGGCGGAGAGCCTGCGGGTGTGAGGGGTGCGGCCTCGGAGCGAGGGGGGCTCCGCCCCTGGGTGCGGGGGAGTCGACTTCTGGGCGAGGGGGGGGGTGAACGGGTCGTAACCGCGACGAAGTGCGCCGCCGGCCGGTTGAGGTGCTGAGCCGCCGGCCGGTTGAGGTGCTGAAGAGTGCCGACGCGGCACTCGGCGCGGTGAAGGACGGTGGACGGCGGCAGTCGGCTCCGGACCGAAGGACCTGGCCTCCACGCCCGCGGAGAAGCGGGCCGCGGCCCACGCGATCGCGAAGGACATCGAGCCCGGCACCCGCGGGGCGGGGCGGTGACCGGACGAGGAGACCGGGTCCGCCGTCCGGTCCCTCCGCGCGCGCGACGGCGACGGCTGGCTCACCGCGGCAGCCCTGCACAGGGCACGACGCCGGGGGTGGGGGTGGGGGGTGCCGGACGTGGTTGTGTCTGGAGCAGGTGCGGGTGTGGGCGCGGGGGTGCGGCGGAGCCGTCTGGGCCGTCCGGGCCGACGGTGCCGCGGCCCGCGTCCGCGCTGGATGGGTACTGACGGGTGCTGACGAGGCCGCACGTACCGACGCAGCGGACGCCGACAGCGGACAGCGGACAGCGGACAGTGGGCAGCAGGCAGCGGGCTTGGGAACAGGGAACAGGGGAACGAGCGACGCTGCCGACGTACCACGAGATCATGACCGCCGACCTGGCCGCGCTGACCGCGGCGGCCGACCGGTGGGACGGCATGGCGGGGGAGTTCGGGAAGCAGGAGACGCTCTACCGGGGCCGTGTGCACGGCATCGTGACGGGCGACTCGTGGCGGGGCCTGAGGCCGTCACAGCTCCCTGCCTGGTCTATTCGGGGAGCGAAGTCGTCCTCAGCCTCCGCTTCTCCTGGCGACCGGTGGCGACGGACCTCATGTATCTGCCGCAGAGCACCGGAACGGTCTCGGGCGTCACAGACCCCCGCCCCCTCACCTCCCCCTATCCCACCGCCAGGACACCGAGAAGTTCATGCGGGCCTGCTTCCCGGCCACGCTCGACACCCTGGGCTGCCGGACCACGGCCCCTACCGCCGCCGGCCCCGACCGGACTCCGTGAGGGACGGCGGGGTATGAGTACCAGCACTCATGCGCCGCTCACGGCACGCCCGTTTGAATGGGCGCCGGTGACCGATGCGTACCGGTGAGTGGACAGCTGGAGTCCACACTGTCACCGCCCATAGCTACAGTTGTCACCAAGCTTGCACCGATGAACACACGGGGGAGGGTGTCGAGTTGTCGAGCGATGCTGGAACCGACGCGCCGCTGTCACCGCTGGTGCCGGTGCTGACCGGCCTGGGTGCCCTGGGCGGGTTGCCGGGCCTGGCCGGTGGAGCCGCGGCGGATCTGTACACGGAACTGTCGTCGTTCACGGAGTTCCGCAAGAAGGTGGACGACCTGATCCGCGACCTGAAGGGTTCGCAGGCGGGCCCGGGGAAGGTGGGCCGGGACCAGCTCACCCGCCACGAGTTCGGCGGTGGCGGCGGCGCGTGGGCCGAGGCGGCCGGTCTGTACTCGGCGTACGAGACGGTGATCACCGAGCTGGAGACGCTGTCGAAGCTGCTGTCCGACTCCATGGAGGGCATGGGGATCGCCGTCCTGGCCTCGCACAAGGGCTATCAGAACATCGACGCGGACGTCCGCAACCGGATGGCGGCGATCAGCGCGGAGACGACCAAGCACTACGGCGGCAGCTACGACCCCTCGCGGCACAACGGCGCCGGCGGTCACGGTCACGGCGGCGCGACGGAGCCGGAGCAGCCCGCACAGCCGTCGACGGGCGACACGGGCGGCGCGATCTGATGGTTTTCCAGGCGACGGGGGATGAGTGATGGCCGGCGGCGGTACATCTTTCGAGAGCATGAGCCACGAGCAGATGCTGGCGTGGCTCGACCAGGCGAACTCGGGCGAGGTGCAGGCCGCCGCGAGCCGTCTGGCGACGGCTGCGACGGAGATCCAGAAGATCGGCGAGCAGCTGAAGGTCCGTCCGCAGGTGGTGGAGTGGAAGGGCGAGGGCGCGGAGGCGTTCCGCTCCTGGGCCAACGAACTGGCCAACTCCACACTGCGCCTGGCCGACTTCAGCAAGGCGGCGGGTGAGCAGCTGGGGCACGTGTCGACGGCGATCGCGACGGCTCAGGCGTCGATCCCGCGGGACACGAAGGGCGCGCAGGCGAACCTGGACGCGGCGACGGCCGCGCACAACGACCCGGACGCGGCGGCGATCCGCGCGAAGTCCGCGAGCGAACTGGCGGCGCTGAAGGCGAACCAGGAGAAGGTCCGCCAGGAAGCGGCGGACCAGATGCGCAAACTGGCCCAGTCCTACCAGGCGTCCTCCACCCACATGAACACCCTGGAACGCCCGAAGTTCCCACCACCGCCGCAGGACCTCGTGCCCGGTCGCCGTGAGACGTCCGAGGATCTGGCACGTCCGGGGAGTGGTGCGGAGGGTACGCCGAAGGGTGTGTACGGCGGTGGTGGCTCCCTTCCGGCGGCCGCCGGCGGCTCGGGGACGACGAGTCCCCAGCACCACAGTGTCGTTGCGCCCTCAGCGCACCACTCGGAGCCGTCGAAAAGCGTCCCGTCGCTGCCGGACAGCGGCTCGTCCGATCATGTGCGTCCGCCTGCACCCGCGCCTTCCCCGCACGTCGCCGTGGACTCGGTGGGTACGCTGCCGGACACCCACCAGCAGGCGTCCACAGGCCCGACGGGCGTCCCTCCCACGACCACCCGTCCTGACCCTGGACTTGTGCTGCCGACGACCACGTCGATCCCGCCGATGGCAGGGGGCACGGCGCGTCTGCCTTCGGCTTCGGGCCCGGTGGGGAGGCAGTTCGGCGGAGGGCGTGTCCCCGGGCAGGCCGGTTCAGGCCCCGTCAGTTCGGTTTCCAGCCGCGGGGTCACTGGGGCGGGTGCCGGTTCGGGACGCGCTCTGCCCTTCGCCGACGAAGCGACCGGTCGACCCGTGTCAGGGGCTCAGCAACCGGCCTCCGGCCGGGGTGTCTCCTCCGGGGCGTCCGGTTCCGGCATCACCGGGGGGCGTCCGTCGACGACCAGCGGTGCCGGAAGGCCGACGGGGCGCGTTCCCGGCGGGGCGCTCGGCGGGGAGCCGGCCGGCGGGCGAGGCTCCAGCGGCCGTGCGCCGATCGCGGGCCGGCAGGTTCAGCCGGGTCAGTCCGCCGCTCGCGGGACCGGTCCGGCCGGGGGACGTGCCATGCCGTCGGCTCGCGACGGCATCGTCGGCGGCACCCAGCAGCGGCCGGGCCGTACGCCGGCGCGCCCCGGTGCACCGCTGCCGTCGGCGCCGACCCGGGGAGGCATCTCCGGTGGCGTGCCCAGCGAGCGTGACAGCAGGGGAAGGCTCCGCAACACTGCGGGCGGCTCCACCGCGGGCGCTCGCAAGCGCCGGGACAAGCGGGACGACGAGCGCCGTGACGAACGGCCGACCACCGACTGAGACCAGGGGATACGACGATGCACATGCCCACCGGCGGAGCGTGGCGCAGAGGGCTTCGGGCCGCGGCTTCGGCGGCCGTCGGCCTGCTGCTGGTGGGCGGTACGGCCACACAGGCTCATGCCGACTCGACACGCTCGCAGCAGTGGTTCCTGGACGCCATGCACGCCGAGGAGATGTGGCGGACGAGCACGGGCGAGGGCATCACGGTCGCGGTCGTCGACCGCGGAGTCGATCCCCAGAACCCCGACCTCAAGGGACGCGTCCTCGACGGGTTGGACCTGGCGACCAGCCGCCCCGGCGACGAGCACACGGACATCGACGGTCACGGTACGGGAATGGCCGGGCTCATCGCCGGTACAGGTGCGTACGGAGGGGGAAAGGGGGCCTTCGGCCTGGCACCGGGCGCGAAAATCCTCCCCATCCGGATGCCGGGCACCGATGACGACAACCCGTTCGCAGGCCCCGCCTACCTCAGCAAGGCGATTCGGTACGCGGCCGACAAGGGCGCTCAGGTCATCAATATCTCCCTGGGGTCGACCGCGCACTCGCCGGAGCTGGATGCCGCGGTGAAGTACGCCCTCGGCCACGGCTCGCTCATCTTCGCCGCGACAGGCAACTCCGGGAACAAGGGCAACCCGGTCGAATACCCGGCCGCCACACCCGGCGTCGTGGGTGTGGGAGCCGTCGGCGAGAACCTCCGGCGGACGCCGTGGTCGACGTACGGCACCCAAGTCGACGTCTCCGCCCCCGGCGAGGACATGGTCCACGCCTGCGGCGGCAAGACGGGCCTCTGCAAGACGGAGGGCACCAGTGACGCCACCGCCCTCGCTTCCGCCAGCGCGGCCCTGATCTGGTCCCAGCATCCGACCTGGACCAACAATCAGGTCCTGCGGGTCATGCTGAACACGATCGGTGGTCCGACCGACGGTGCCAAGCGCAACGACTCCATCGGGTACGGGATCGTCCGTCCGCGTATCGCGTTGAAGACCCCGGGCGACCCGGGCCCGGCGGACGTGTACCCGCTCCCGGACCTGGCGGCCGCGGCGACACCCTCTTCGTCCCCGTCCGCGAAGAGCCCCGCGCCCAAGGGCGAGAGCGGCTCCACGCCGGACAGCGACACGGCCCCCGCTGCCGCCCCCTCCGCAGAGAAGGAGGGAGACGGTGACACCACGCTCTGGATCGCCCTGGGCGTCGGAGCGGTCGTCGTCCTCGGCGGCGGCGCGGTGGCCTTTGTGCTGGCCAGGCGCCGCCGCTCCGCGGCCAAACTGGGCAGGGAACACGCCGCAGCCGCGGCGACCCAGTATCTGAACGCGGTCGCCTACCCGGACCGCGCCGGCACCGTCACCGTCCTTCCCGCCACGGGAACGGACTACGCCTACGGCTGGACGTTCCAGTTCGACTTCGCGCAGCACGCGCAAAGCGCCGCCCCGACGAACACGTCCTCCCCCTACGTCATCGTCGTACCGCACTCCGGCGCGACCCCGCACTTCCCACCGGCCCACCTCCCCACGGCCCAGTACATGGCGATGTGCGCCGCCGGCGACGGGGCTGTGCCTCAAGTGCGTTAAAGGGAGAAGGTGATGAGCCGACGGCTGGTGGTGTGAGCTGGTGGTCCAGACGGCGGGGGATGAATGACGGTCGGCTGGCGATGACTCAGGCGTCGACCTCACAGGACATCAAGGGTGCGCAGGCGAACCTGGGCGTGGCGACGGCCGCGCACAACGACCCGGACGCGGCGGCGATCCGCGTGAAGTCTGCGAGCGAACTGGCGGCGCTGAAGGCGAACCAGAAGAAGGCCCGCTAGGAAGCGGCGCCGCACTGGCCCGATGCCGGAGTGCGTCGTCGCAGCAGGCCTCCGACCACCGACTGACGGCCTCAGGAAGGGCGAGAGGAAACCATGGCCAGCAGGTATACCCGACGTGTGCTGCGAAGCGCTTTGGCATCGGCGGTGCTCAGCCTGCTGTCGGTGGTGCTCGTCGAGTCCCCGGCACACGCGGAGTCGACTCGGGAACAGCAGTGGTTTCTCGATGCCATGCAGGCCGAGCAGATGTGGCAGACCAGCACGGGTAAGGGCATCACGGTCGCCGTGATCGACTCGGGAGTCGATCCGGGCAACCCCGACCTGAAGGGCCGAGTTCTGCCGGGCAAGGATCTCGCACCGGACGAGGCGGGTGACGAACACACCGACTACGAGGGCCACGGCACCGGTATGGCCGGCCTGATCGCCGGGACCGGTGCCTACGGCGGGGGAAAGGGCGCTCTCGGGCTCGCGCCGGGTGTGAAGATCCTCCCGGTGCGCGTTCCCAAGGCGAGTTCCGCTGCCAGTCAGGCGGAATCCAGCACGGAGTTCAACGCGGCGGTCTCTCAGGCGATTCGTTATGCGGCGGACTCCGGTGCTCAGGTGATCAACATCTCGCTCGGGGACACGCAAGGCTCGCCTCAGCTGACCTCGGCCGTCGGGTACGCCTTGGCGAAGGGGTCCTTGATCTTCGCCTCGGTCGGCAACAGCGGAAATACGACGAACCAGGTCGAGTACCCCGCGGCGACGCCCGGTGTGGTCGGCGTCGCCGCTGTGGGGAAGGACCTGCGCCGCACCGCAGAATCCGAATTCGGCCCTCAGGTCGACATGTCAGCTCCCGGCGAGCAGATGCTCCATGCCTGTGGCGGCGGATCCGGCCTCTGCCGCTCCCACGGCACCAGTGACGCCACCGCCCTCGCCTCCGCCAGCGCGGCCCTGATTTGGTCCAAGCATCCGACCTGGACCAACAATCAGGTTCTGCGGGTCATGCTGAACACGATCGGTGGTCCGACCGATGGTGCCAAGCGCAACGACTCCATCGGGTACGGGATCGTCCGTCCGCGTATCGCGTTGAAGACCCCGGGTGATCCGGGCCCGGCGGACGTCTATCCGCTCCCGGACCTGGCGGCCGCGGCGACACCCTCTTCGTCCCCGTCCGCGAAGAGCCCCGCGCCCAAGGGCGACAGCGGCTCCGAGCCGAACAGAAACACCCCCACTGCCGCCTCCTCCGCCGAGAAGGAGGGAGACGGTGACGCCATGCTCTGGATCGCCCTGGGTGCCGGAGCGGTTGTCGTCCTCGGCGGCGGCGCGGCGGCCGTCGTGCTCGCCAGGCGCCGCCGCTCCGCGCCCGAACTGAGCAGGGAACACGCCGCAGCGGCGGCCTCCCACTGCCTGAACACCGCCGTCTATCCGGAGCGGGCCGGCTCAGTGGTCGTCTTCCCGGAGTCAGGGATCCACTTCCCCTACGGCTGGACGTTCCGCTACGACTTCAGGGAACACATGCTGACGGGTGATCCCGCCCAGGCTCCATTCAGCGCGGTCGTCGTCGTCCCGCACTCAGGGGCACAGCCCCATCTCCCCCCGACCCACCTGCCAGTCGCGCAGTACATGGAGATGTGCGCCGCGGGCGACTGGCCTCCAGCGCACGTACGCTGAGAGACCGGCCGGTCTCACGCCCTCAGCGTTCCCGTTCCCAGGTCTGGAGGACGGCCAGCGCGTACGCGACCCTGACGTCCAGATGCCGGGGAGTGAAGCGGTACGTCTTGCTGATGCCCCGGCGGTCCAGAACCGTGCCCGCGCCGGGTGCGCGCCAGCGGGTTCGGCTCGGGCGCCGGAACGTGTAGTCGTCCGCGGTGCCGTCGAAGAACGAGTACGCCATCCCGCACAGCGCGAAGAGAATCCAGACGGGGGCGGTGACCGCATAGGCGAACCACGCGTACCCGGTGCCCACTCTCCCCGTGACCGTCCGGGACGGCTCGGTGAGCTGTGCCGACCACCGGACGCGCCGCGGCCAGGGCAGGAGACGCCCGGTTCGGCGGGTGATACGGGCCAGGTGGGCGCCGTCGGACGCGTGGACGTCGTAGACGTCCGGAGTGGCAGGACGGACGGAACACCATGAGCCGCCGTCCGGTCCGAACTGGATCCAGGCGGGCGAAGGCGTCCGGCGGCCGTAGGGCTCAGTGGTGCGCGGGGCGTACACATGCGCCAGCGGAGCATCCTCGGGTCGGCGCGCAGTCGACAGCCGGATCGTCGAAGCCATTTCGGCGTCGGACGGCAAGTGGTCCGGTGGTGGGTCCGGGGACGGCAGGGGGTTGTTCACGGAGACCACGAACGTATAGGCGGTGTTGTCCACGGGGTCATCCAAACGGATTGGCGTCGGACAGCCGGCCCACGAGGTGGCCCACTGTCTCGCGGGCGTGGTCCACCTGCTCGTGGATCTTCTCGGATCCGTACTGGACCGGATCGGTGGCGATGCGCACGCCCTCCTTGTACAGGTTCTTCGCACCCGAGACGGCCTCATAGCCACGCGCCGTCCAGGACCGGGGATCGATGTAGCGGCCGACGGTTTCGCCTGTGTCGTCGATGATCGGGCGGACGGAGTCCGCGAGCGCGGGGATACGGCCCAGCGGAGTGCTCTCGATCAGCCGGGGCATCACCTTTTGGAAGGCGACGTCCGTCAGACCCGCACCGGCGCGGTAGAGGTTCCGGTCCCCGAACTCCTTCGCCACGGCGACCTTGAACCGGTCCGTCAGGGTGTCCGCCGTGATGTGGATCGCGTGCGCCTTGCTGCCGAGCGCGCCCACGTTCCGCATGACCCATTCCTCGGCGTCGTCGCCCAGTCTCGCGGTACCTCCGACATGGTCGATGATGTCGTCGGCCCGCTTCCAGGAGTCGGCTGCCTTCGCTCCGAAGTCCAGCACGTTCATCGGGATCTTGGCACCCTTGAAGGCTCCCCTGGCGACCTTCCCCGTTCGCAGAAGATCTCCGAACGGGATGAACCCGACGAGATCGAGGCCGATGTCCATCGCGTTGCCCTTCTTCGCGCCGGCCGCCCAGCCGACGCCGTGGAAGGTGAGGGCACCGGCGTTGAGCGCCATGCCGATGCCCTCGAAGACGACGGCACCGATGATCGTTTCGGAGAAGACGACGGCGAGGACGTCACACGCGGCGCTGGCGTAGCCGAGCCAGTCCCCGATCTTGTAGATCGTGTCCGCGTGTTTCTGGATCCAGTGCCAAAGGTCGTCGGCCAAGTCCGCGATCTTGTCCTTCAGCCCCGTGAGGAGGTCGCCGAGTTTGTCGAGCAGAGACTGGTCGGGTGCGACCTCGGCGGCCTTGCGGATCGCCGCGGCGGCGGCGCGAGCCGCCTCGTCGTGGTGGTCCAGCAGCTCCTGCGCCTTCTTGATGATGGCGTTCAGCTCTTCGGTGGCATCGTTGACCCGCTTCGTCGCGTGGTCCAGACGCTGCTGCGCGTCGTGCAGCGCCGCTTCCGTGTCGAACGTCCGGCCCGCGAGTTTCAGATCCGGGTTGTTCTGCGCCGCCTTCAGCGCCTTGCGGGCCGCCTCGGCCCTCTCCTCGTAGCTGCGCGCCAGTGTCTGCGCGTCGCGCAGGTAGGACTCCCAGGAGCTCAGTGCGTGCGCGGCGTCGATCAGTGAACTGTGTCCGTCGGCCAGGTATTTCGGCAGGGAACCGGTCTTCTCGGCGAAGGCGGACGCCGCGTCGCCGATCCAGGAACCGTTCGTCTTGCCCAGCCGGGTCAGGGTGGCGTGAGCGTCGTGAAGCTGTTTGCTCACGCTGTCGAGCGCGGTGACCAGCGCATGCACCGAGGAGGGGGAGCCGGGTGCGGGGTCGAATCCGAGCGCGTCGTACGTCTGCGTGCTCATGCGGGTCGGTCTCCTCGACGCGGTCAGTAGGAGCTGAAGGGGGAGGCGGGGCCGGTCGCGTCGGCGGATGCCGGAGCCTCGGCCTCGCCGAACGCCACGGTGTCGGTGATGTCCGCGAGGACGGCCTGGTAGTGGTAGAGGTCCTGGACGTCGGCCGTGCTCAGGCAGAGCAGGAGCAGCCGGTCCTCATCGGGAAACGGCAGCCAGACCTCGATCCGGACGAAGAAGCGTTCTTGCTCTCCCTCTGGCAGCTCCCACACGGCGCGGGACCCGGCGATGCGAAGGACCGCGGGGCCCGCAGGCAGGGTGATCGGCTGGACCTCGTCCGTCCCACCGCCTTCGGCAGCCTTGTCCAATACCTCCGCGATGCCCGCCGCCGTGAGGTGCGGGTCGGGGTTGTCCACGTCGCGGACGCTGACGGTGAGCGTGGCGCGGCTGATGCGCTCGGGGAGCTCGGAGCCGTCCGCGCTGCCGCCGATGGGGAAGATGCCGAGCGCGTTGTAGACGGCGCCGCCCTCGACGAGTATCTCGGCGTTCGCCGCGTACATGGTCGCAGTCAGGTCGCGCAGGGGCTCGAGGTCCTCCCGTTCACCCCAGTAGTCGCGGGCGAACTGCCGGAACCGCTCGTCGACGGCGTCCTCGTCCGCCCCGATGCCCAGCGGAACGGCATGGAACTCGGGCTGGACCTGGAAGCGGACAGCCGGGGGCGGCTGCGTCGCTGTGCCGCCGTCGGGATCAGCCGTCCAAGAATCGTGGCCGGCTGTCACCGGTCATCGGCCTTCGCCGCCTCGCCGAGCTTCACGGAGCGCGTCATCGCCGCGACTTGATCCTCCAGATGCTGGAAGAGCCGGCCCGACTCCGCGACCTTCTCGGTGATGCCCTCCGCGGCCTCGGCGATCAGCTTGATGCCGTACCCCCACTTGTCCTGGAAGTCGTCGCAGGCGCTTTCCACCTCGTCGGAGCCGGATCCTTTAGGGCCGATGTCCTTCAGTTGCTTCATCGCGGACCGCATTCCGCCCGCGCATCCGCCGAGATCCCTGATGAGGGTGGAGAGTGCCTGGAACTCCGCCTTGCAGTAACTGGTCAACGCCGTCGTTCCCCCTCCAGTCCGAACGAGATCGATTTTGGCACAGGGGGCTGTCGGACAGGGCAGGGGTGGGTGGTCCGTGGGGCCGGCCGTGGGTCCGGTCGTGGGTCCGGTCACCGGCGGCGGGTCGTCAGGTGGGGGTTGATCTCAGATTCCGGACAGTCACTGCGTCCATGCTGGCCTCGGGGTTTACACAGGGGTAACACTGAAGGGCCGGTCGTTTCCCGGGTGGCGGTGCGGTGCGCCGGAGAGTGGGCCCGGGGCGACGGCCTCGTCCTGCGCGCGGCAACGGCGCCGAGCGCCCACCACCGGTCTCGTACCGGTAGCAGCCGTGCCAGAAAGGGACCCAGTGACGACCCGAGACGACACCAAGACCCGGCTCGACGCCCTGCGCGTCGAGATCGAGCGGCGCAACCCCGCCCAGCCCGAGTTCCACCAGGCCGTGCACGAAGTGCTGGACACGCTCGCGCCGGTGCTGGCGGCGCGGCCCGAGTACGCCGAGCCGGGACTCATCGAGCGGCTGTGCGAGCCCGAGCGGCAGGTCATCTTCCGGGTGCCGTGGCAGGACGACCAGGGACGCGTGCACGTCAACCGCGGGTTCCGGGTCGAGTTCAACAGCGCGCTCGGCCCGTACAAGGGCGGCCTGCGCTTCCACCCCTCCGTCAACCTCGGCATCATCAAGTTCCTCGGTTTCGAGCAGATCTTCAAGAACGCGCTGACCGGCCTCGGTATCGGCGGCGGCAAGGGCGGCAGCGACTTCGACCCGCACGGCCGCAGCGACGCGGAGATCATGCGGTTCTGCCAGTCGTTCATGACCGAGCTGTACCGCCACATCGGCGAGCACACCGACGTGCCGGCCGGTGACATCGGCGTCGGCGGGCGCGAGATCGGCTACCTGTTCGGGCAGTACCGGCGCATCACCAACCGCTGGGAGGCCGGCGTCCTCACCGGCAAGGGCGCCGGCTGGGGCGGCTCGGCGATCCGGCCCGAGGCGACCGGCTACGGCAGCGTGCTGTTCGCCGCGGCGATGCTGCGCGAGCGCGGCGAGGACCTGGAGGGGCAGACGGCGGTCGTCTCCGGCTCCGGCAACGTCGCCATCTACACCGTCGAGAAGCTGCTCGCCCTCGGCGCCAACCCGCTGACCTGCTCGGACTCCAGCGGCTACGTCGTCGACGACAAGGGCATCGACGTCGAGCTGCTCAAGCAGATCAAGGAGGTCGAGCGCGGGCGGATCAGCGAGTACGCCGAGCGGCGCGGGGCCTCGGCCCGGTTCGTGCCCGGCGGACGCGTCTGGGAGGTGCCCGCCGACGTCGCGCTGCCGTCCGCCACGCAGAACGAGCTGGACGAGAACGACGCCGCCGCTCTCGTCCGCAACGGCGTGAAGGCGGTCGCGGAGGGCGCGAACATGCCCACCACGCCCGAGGCCGTGCACCTGTTCCAGCGCGCGGGCGTCGCCTTCGGCCCCGGCAAGGCCGCCAACGCGGGCGGCGTCGCGGTGAGCGCCCTGGAGATGGCCCAGAACCACGCCCGTACGGCGTGGTCGCCGGCCAAGGTGGAGGAGGAACTCGCGCACATCATGAGCGCCATCCACACCACCTGCCACGAGACCGCCGAGCGCTACGGCGCCCCCGGCGACTACGTCACCGGCGCCAACATCGCCGGCTTCGAACGGGTCGCCGACGCGATGCTCGCCCAGGGCGTCATCTGACACACGTGTGACCGCGCGGGGGAGTGCGTCGTACACCCCCGCGCCCCGCCCCGGCGCACCCCCGGCAGACCCTCGCGCCCCGCCCGGCACACCCCCAGCACACCCCCGCGCCCCGCCCCGGCAGAACCGGGACGGGGCGCGGGCGTGGTGAGCCGAGTCGGCGCCGCCGGCTCGGTGTGAGCCGAGCCGGAGCCGTCGGCTCAGTGTGAGCCGAGTCGGCCTCGCCGGCTCAGTGCGCGGCAGCCGCCCCCGCCGGGGCGCCCCCGCGGCCGGTCGGCCGGGCGATGACCAGTACGCCGGAGGCCACCGCGGCGAGCAGCATCGCGGCCACGCCCCACCAGATGGCGTGCGTGTAGCCGTGCACGATGCCCTCGCGCAGCACCTGCGCCTTCTGCGCGGGGTTCTTCAGGTGCTGGCCGACGTACGTGCTCGTCGCCGAGGTGGCGATCGTGTTCAGCAGCGCCGTGCCGAGCGAACCGCCCACCTGCTGCGAGGTGTTGACCATCGCGGAGGTCACACCGGCGTCCTGCGGCCGCACCCCGTGGGTCGCGGTGGAGAAGACCGGCATGAAGGTCAGGCCCATGCCGAGGCCGAGCAGCAGCTCGGCGGGCAGGACGTGGGTGGCGTACGCGGAGTCCACGCCGAGCTGGGTGAGGACGGCGAGGCCCGCCGCGGCGAGCAGCATGCCGGGCACCATCAGCAGGCGCGGGGGCGTACGGGGCAGCAGCCGGGCGGAGATCTGCGTGGAGCCCAGGATGATCATCGCGGACATGGGCAGGAACGCTAGGCCGCTGCGGACCGGGGTGTAGCCGAGGATGCCCTGGAAGTAGTAGGTCATGAACAGGAACAGACCGAACATGCCGATCGTGGCCAGGCCCATGGTCAGGAAGCAGCCCGCGCGGTTGCGGTCGGCGAGGATGCGCAGCGGCAGCAGCGGGTGCTTGGCGTAGTTCTGCCAGACGACGAACGCGGCCAGCAGCACCACGCCGCCGATCAGCAGGGTGACCACCAGGCTGTCGCTCCAGCCGCGCGGCTCGGCCTCCGAGAAGCCGTAGACCACGGCGACCAGGCCGCCGCAGCCGAGGATGACGCCGGGGATGTCCAGGCGGGCCTCGCGGTGGCCGGGACGGTCGTGCAGCAGCATGAGCGCGCCGACGACCGCGATGGCGGCGATCGGGATGTTCACGTACAGGCACCAGCGCCAGTTCGCGTACGAGGTCAGGATGCCGCCGAGCAGCAGGCCGATCGCGGCGCCCGCGCCGGCGATGGCGCCGTAGATGCCGAACGCCTTCCCGCGCTCGCGCGGGTCGGTGAACGTGGTCGTCATCAAGGAGAGCGCGGAGGGCGCGAGGACGGCGCCGAACACGCCCTGCAGCGCGCGGGCGGCGAACAGCATGCCCGGGGTCTCGGAGGCGCCGCCGATCGCGGAGGCGACCGCGAAGCCGATGAGGCCGATGATGAAGGTGCGCTTGCGGCCGACCAGGTCGGCGATGCGGCCGCCGAGCAGCAGCAGACCGCCGAAGGCGAGGGTGTAGGCGGTGATGACCCACTGGCGGTTGCCGTCGGACATGCCGAGGGCCTTCTGCGCGGAGGGCAGCGCGATGTTCACGATGGTCGCGTCGAGGACCACCATCAACTGCGCCAGCGCGATGACCACCAGACCCCACCAGCGGCGGGGGTCGGGGGCGTCGGCGGTGCCGTGCGCGGTGGGGGCCGGAGCCGTGCGTATGGCCTCGGCCGGGGGAGAGTCGTTCATGACGAGAACGTCACTTCCTTGCTCGTGATGGTGGCGTGCGTGGTCCGCGGGCGTGTGTGGGGGTGCGGGGCGGTGGGGCGCCACGGCTGGCTGCGGGCGCCACGGCGGTGGGGCGCCACGGCGGTGGGGCGCCACGGCGGTGGGGCGCCCGCCCCTGAGGGCCGGTCCCGCGGAGAACGGGGACTGCGCGGACCTCGGTGGTACCGGGTGTCCCGTTCCGCGGTGACCCGAACGGACCAATGATCGGTCATGGGAGCCGATCGTCAGTATGGCTGATGGTCAGTGAAGTGTACGCTGCCCGCATGAAGGATGAGGGTCCCCCTGATGTACTTTCCCGTCGGCTGGGATATCTCCTGAAGCACGCCTATCTGGCGATGGCCGCCGAGATGGAGGCCGCGCTCGCGCCGTTCCGCCTGCTCCCGCGCGAGCTGGGCGTCATGGCGGTGATCGCCGCCTCGCCGGAACAGCCGTCCCAGCTGGAGATCGCCGCCCGGCTCGAGGTCGACCGCACGACGATGGTCGGCGTCATCGACTCGCTGGAGAGCAAGGGGTACGTGGAGCGCCACCGCAGCGACCGCGACCGGCGCCGCAACGTGGTGACGCTCACCCCGGCCGGCCGGGTGTGCCTCACGGAGGCGGACGAGGCCCGCGAACGCGTGGAGCGCGACTTCGTCGCCCCGCTGGACGAGGAGTCCGCCGCCGCGCTGTCCGAGGCGCTGCTCACCCTGCACCTGTTCCGCACCGGCGCGGCCCGAGCCCGCCTCGCGGCCACCGCCCCCTGTACGGGCCCCGCGCCCGACGCCCCCGCGCCGCGCCCGACGCCCGAACACCCGCCGCGCCCCCCGGAACACTCCACCTGACACCACACCCCCACCCGGCACCACACCCCCACCCGGCGCGCCCCGCACTCCCACCCGGTGCCGCGCCCCCGCCTGCCACCCATCCCGGCGTGCTCGGCACCCATCCCGGCGTGCTCGGCACCCACCCCGGCGTGCTCGGCACCCACCCCGGCGCGCTCGGCGCCCCGCGCCCGGCGCCCACGCCGGCGCACTGCCCCGCCCCGCCCCGTGCCCGGCGGAGCGGGGCAGGACGCACGACACCCCTCCGCCGCGCGGGCGAACTCCCGTACGATGCGTCACCGTGGCGATACAGAACCCGCCCCCGTGGGGGCCCTACGGCGGCCCGCCGCCCCCTGCCCCGAACATCCCGGCGAAGGACCTGCGCCCGCGCCGCCTCTGGTACGTGGTGGGCGCGCTGCTGGGCGTCGTCCTGGCCGTCGCCGGCGCCGTCCTCCTCGCGGTGACGGTGAAGGACACGGTGGACTCGGTCGACACGGCCCGCAGCTTCACCGGCGGCCAGGCGCGGACGTTCCGCTTCGTCGCGGGGGAGACCAAGGCGATCTACGTCTCCCAGTCGGGACCGGGCCACGTCGAGTGCCGGATCCCGGGGATGCCGTCCGGTTCGATGACCCAGCCGGACAGCACCTTCCGTATCACCTCGGGGGGCAGGAGATGGGAGCGCGTCTTCGAGGTGAAGCCCGGCGGCAGCGGCGACTACACGCTCACCTGCACTTCGGAACTGCCGGCCCGGTTCGCGCTCGGCGACAAGCCCGAAGTCGGTTCCATGGTCGGCGGCATCGCCGCGGGGATCGGCTGCTTCATCGCCGCGCTCGCCGCGACGGTCACCATCTGCGTCGTCACGGCCGTCCGCCGAGGCCGCCACCGCCGCCGCCTCGCCGCCACCTGGCCCCCGCCCCCGCAGTGGGGCGCCCCGCCGCCTCCGTACGGCCCCACCCCGGGAACACCACCTCCGTACGGCCCCGCCCCGGGCACCCCGCCCGGATACTGAGCCGAGGGACTCGACCCCGGGACGGGAGCGGCGCGTCCGTGCACCCGGCCCCCAGGGACGCACCCCGCCCGCTCCGATGTACGCCTGTGCGCCCTCCGGTTTGACCTACGTCACCCCCGGGGTAATCTCTTCGGCTCGATTGGCCAGGCTGCCGTGGCGTATGGCAGACTGTCCGAGTTGCTCGGTCGAGTGTTGATGCTGCGCGCCTCCCGCCGGGAGGACCGGAAGCGAGTCCCACAGTACTCGTCGCCCTAACTGCCGAAAGGCAGCGCTGGGGCGGACGTACGGGAATCTTCCGGGAAGCGTGGGCGCGGCACCGGCCAGGCGCCCGGTGGGTCTTCGATCCCCGGCTCGCGGTTCCGGTAGGGCCGTGTGCAATCCCGCAGGGATGTTCGAACAAGGGACATCTGTGTCAGCGGGAGCGCGACACGCCCGACCGCGTGGGTCGGAGAGCGACACGAAGGACCAAGGGAAACCGCGGAAGCACACCGGGTTCCAGAGCGTGAGAAGAGACAGGACTACGAAGTAGCCATGGCGGGACAGAAGATCCGCATCCGGCTCAAGGCCTACGACCACGAGGTCATCGACTCCTCGGCGAAGAAGATCGTCGAGACGGTGACCCGCACTGGTGCGTCGGTCGCGGGCCCGGTGCCGCTGCCCACTGAGAAGAACGTGTACTGCGTCATCAAGTCGCCGCACAAGTACAAGGACTCGCGCGAGCACTTCGAGATGCGCACGCACAAGCGCCTGATCGACATCCTCGACCCGACCCCCAAGACCGTTGACTCTCTGATGCGACTCGACCTCCCGGCCGGTGTCGACATCGAGATCAAGCTCTGAGGCTGGTGGGCTGAGAATGGCTAAGCAGATCAAGGGCATCCTGGGCGAGAAGCTCGGCATGACGCAGGTGTGGGACGAGAACAACCGTGTTGTTCCGGTCACCGTCGTCAAGGCCGGCCCCAACGTCGTCACCCAGGTCCGTACGAACGATGTCGACGGCTACGAGTCGGTCCAGATCGCCTTCGGCGAGATCGACCCGCGCAAGGTGAACAAGCCCCTCAAGGGCCACTTCGCCAAGGCCGACGTCACCCCCCGCCGTCACCTCGTCGAGATCCGCACCGCGGACGCCGCCGAGTACACCCTCGGCCAGGAGATCACCGCTGAGGTGTTCGAGGCCGGCGTGAAGGTCGACGTCACCGGCAAGAGCAAGGGCAAGGGCTTCGCCGGTGTCATGAAGCGCCACAACTTCGGTGGCCTCGGCGCCGGGCACGGCACCCAGCGCAAGCACCGCTCGCCCGGTTCCATCGGTGGCTGCGCCACCCCGGGCCGTGTGTTCAAGGGCCTCCGCATGGCGGGTCGTATGGGCAACGAGCGGGTCACCACCCAGAACCTGACCGTCCACGCCGTTGACGCGGAGAAGGGTCTGCTGCTCATCAAGGGCGCGGTTCCCGGTCCGAACGGCGGCCTCGTCCTGGTCCGCACCGCGGCCAAGGGGGCCTGAGGTAACCGATGAGCACTGTTGACATCCTTTCGCCGGCGGGCGAGAAGGCCGGTACCGTCGAGCTCCCCGCGGAGATCTTCGGCGTTGAGAAGGTCAGCGTTCCGCTGATCCACCAGGTCGTCGTCGCGCAGCTGGCCGCTGCCCGTCAGGGCACCCACAAGACCAAGACCCGTGGCGAGGTCCGCGGCGGTGGCAAGAAGCCGTACCGCCAGAAGGGCACCGGTCGCGCCCGTCAGGGTTCGACCCGCGCGCCGCAGTTCGCCGGTGGTGGCGTCGTGCACGGTCCCGTGCCGCGCGACTACTCGCAGCGGACCCCGAAGAAGATGAAGGCCGCGGCCCTGCGCCACGCCCTCACCGACCGGGCCCGCCACAACCGCATCCACGTCGTCTCCGGCGTGGTCGAGGGCGAGATCTCCACCAAGGCCGCCAAGACGCTGTTCGGCAAGATCAGCGAGCGCAAGAACCTGCTGCTCGTCGCCGACCGCTCCGACGAGGCCGCGTGGCTGTCCGCCCGCAACCTGCCCCAGGTCCACATCCTGGAGCCGGGCCAGCTGAACACGTACGACGTTCTCGTCTCGGACGACGTGGTCTTCACCAAGGCCGCTTTCGAGTCCTTCGTCGCCGGCCCGAACAAGGCCAACGACACCGAAGGGAGCGAGGCCTGATGGCTACGCGTCACCCCTCCATCGCCTCGAAGGCCGCCAAGGCCGCCAAGGCCGCGCGCGTCGCCAAGGCGCGCCGTCACGCCGCCGAGGGCAAGAACACCGTCGAGACCCCGCTGAGCAAGTCGTTCACGGACCCCCGTGACGTGCTGCTCAAGCCGGTCGTCTCGGAGAAGAGCTACGCGCTCCTCGACGAGAACAAGTACACGTTCATCGTCGACCCGAACGCCAACAAGACCCAGATCAAGCAGGCCGTCCAGGCGGTCTTCGAGGTCAAGGTCACCGGGGTCAACACGATCAACCGCCAGGGCAAGCGCAAGCGGACCCGCACCGGCTTCGGCCAGCGCGCGGCGACCAAGCGCGCGATCGTGACCCTCGCCGAGGGCGACCGTATCGACATCTTCGGCGGTCCGACCGCCTGACGGCGGTCCGGATCGTCCGATATCGGACGAGGACTGAGAAATGGGTATCCGCAAGTACAAGCCGACGACTCCGGGCCGTCGTGGCTCCAGCGTCGCCGACTTCGTCGAGGTCACGCGGTCCACGCCGGAGAAGTCGCTGGTCCGCCCGCTGCACAGCAAGGGCGGCCGTAACAACGCCGGTCGTGTGACCGTTCGCCACCAGGGTGGCGGACACAAGCGCGCCTACCGCGTGATCGACTTCCGTCGTCACGACAAGGACGGCGTGCCGGCGAAGGTCGCGCACATCGAGTACGACCCCAACCGCACCGCGCGCATCGCGCTGCTGCACTACGCCGACGGCGAGAAGCGCTACATCCTCGCCCCGCGCAACCTGCAGCAGGGCGACCGCGTGGAGAACGGTCCCGGGGCCGACATCAAGCCGGGCAACAACCTGGCCATCCGCAACATCCCGGTCGGTACCACGATCCACGCGATCGAGCTCCGTCCCGGTGGCGGCGCCAAGTTCGCCCGTTCCGCCGGCGCCTCCGTGCAGCTGCTCGCGAAGGAGGGCACGATGGCCCACCTCCGCATGCCGTCCGGTGAGATCCGCCTGGTCGACCAGCGCTGCCGCGCCACGGTCGGCGAGGTCGGCAACGCCGAGCAGAGCAACATCAACTGGGGCAAGGCCGGCCGCAAGCGCTGGCTGGGCGTCCGCCCGACCGTTCGCGGTGTGGCGATGAACCCGGTTGACCACCCCCACGGTGGTGGTGAGGGCAAGACCTCCGGCGGTCGCCACCCGGTCAGCCCCTGGGGTCAGAAGGAAGGTCGTACTCGTTCTCCCAAGAAGGCGAGCAACAAGTACATCGTCCGCCGCCGCAAGACGAACAAGAAGCGCTAAGGACGGGTTGAGATGCCTCGTAGCTTGAAGAAGGGGCCTTTCGTCGACGACCACCTCATCAAGAAGGTGGACGTCCAGAACGAAGCCGGCACCAAGAACGTCATCAAGACCTGGTCCCGCCGCTCGATGATCGTCCCGGCGATGCTGGGCCACACGATCGCGGTGCACAACGGCAAGACCCACATCCCGGTGTTTGTCACCGAGTCCATGGTCGGCCACAAGCTCGGCGAGTTCTCGCCGACGCGCACCTTCCGGGGTCACGTCAAGGAAGACCGGAAGTCGAAGCGCCGCTAGTCAGCGGGGTGTGAAAGATCATGACAAACACTGAAGGGACAACCATGGAAGCCAGGGCCCAGGCGCGGTACATCCGCGTCACGCCCATGAAGGCCCGCCGTGTGGTGGACCTCATCCGTGGCATGGACGCCGCGGAGGCTCAGGCGGTCCTGCGTTTCGCCCCGCAGGCCGCGAGCGTGCCGGTGGGCAAGGTGCTGGACAGCGCCATTGCCAACGCCGCGCACAACTACGACCACACCGATGTCGACAGCCTCTACATCTCCGAGGCCTACGTCGACGAGGGCCCGACCCTGAAGCGGTTCCGGCCGCGCGCCCAGGGCCGTGCCTACCGGATCCGCAAGCGGACCAGCCACATCACCGTGGTCGTCAGCAGCAAGGAAGGAACCCGGTAATGGGCCAGAAGGTAAACCCGCACGGGTTCCGGCTCGGTGTCACGACCGACTTCAAGTCGCGTTGGTACGCCGACAAGCTGTACAAGGACTACGTCAAGGAAGACGTCGCCATCCGTCGGATGATGACGTCCGGCATGGAGCGCGCCGGCATCTCCAAGGTGGAGATCGAGCGCACCCGTGACCGCGTCCGCGTGGACATCCACACGGCCCGTCCGGGCATCGTCATCGGCCGCCGTGGCGCCGAGGCCGACCGCATCCGCGGCGACCTCGAGAAGCTCACGGGCAAGCAGGTCCAGCTGAACATCCTCGAGGTCAAGAACCCCGAGACCGACGCTCAGCTGGTTGCCCAGGCCGTCGCCGAGCAGCTCTCCTCCCGCGTCTCCTTCCGCCGTGCCATGCGCAAGAGCATGCAGTCGGCGATGAAGGCCGGCGCCAAGGGCATCAAGATCCAGTGCGGCGGCCGCCTCGGCGGCGCCGAGATGTCCCGCTCGGAGTTCTACCGCGAGGGCCGCGTGCCCCTGCACACGCTCCGCGCGAACGTGGACTACGGCTTCTTCGAGGCCAAGACGACCTTCGGCCGCATCGGCGTGAAGGTCTGGATCTACAAGGGCGACGTGAAGAACATCGCCGAGGTCCGCGCCGAGAACGCCGCCGCCCGTGCGGGCAACCGCCCGGCCCGTGGTGGCGCCGACCGCCCGGCCCGTGGTGGCCGCGGTGGCGAGCGGCGCGGTCGCAAGCCGCAGCAGCAGTCGGCTCCGGCCGCCGAGGCCCCCAAGGCCGAGGCTCCGGCCGCTGCCGCTCCGGCTGAGAGCACCGGAACGGAGGCCTGACCGAAATGCTGATCCCCCGTAGGGTCAAGCACCGCAAGCAGCACCACCCGAAGCGCAACGGTATGTCCAAGGGTGGAACGCAGGTTGCGTTCGGCGAGTACGGCATCCAGGCGCTGACCCCGGCCTACGTGACGAACCGCCAGATCGAGGCGGCTCGTATCGCGATGACCCGCCACATCAAGCGTGGCGGCAAGGTCTGGATCAACATCTACCCGGACCGTCCGCTGACCAAGAAGCCCGCCGAGACCCGCATGGGTTCCGGTAAGGGTTCGCCGGAGTGGTGGATCGCGAACGTCAAGCCCGGTCGGGTGATGTTCGAGCTGTCCTACCCGAACGAGAAGATCGCCCGTGAGGCGCTGACCCGTGCGGCCCACAAGCTGCCGATGAAGTGCCGGATCGTCAAGCGCGAGGCAGGTGAAGCGTGATGTCGGCCGGTACCAAGGCGTCCGAGCTGCGCGAGCTGGGCAACGAGGAGCTTCTGGGCAAGCTCCGCGAGGCCAAGGAAGAGCTGTTCAACCTCCGTTTCCAGGCGGCGACGGGCCAGCTCGAGAACCACGGCCGTCTGAAGGCGGTCCGCAAGGACATCGCGCGGATCTACACCCTGATGCGCGAGCGTGAGCTGGGCATCGAGACGGTGGAGAACGCATGAGCGAGAACAACGTGACTGAGCAGAAGACTGAGCGGAACGCCCGCAAGACGCGTGAGGGTTACGTCGTCAGCGACAAGATGGACAAGACCGTCGTCGTCGCCGTCGAGGACCGCGTCAAGCACGCGCTGTACGGCAAGGTCATCCGCCGCACCAGCAAGCTCAAGGCGCACGACGAGCAGAACGCAGCCGGCATCGGCGACCGCGTCCTCCTGATGGAGACCCGGAAGCTGTCCGCCAGCAAGCACTGGCGCGTCGTCGAGATCCTCGAGAAGGCGAAGTAGCAAGCGGGGGCCTCGCCCCCGCTGACCCCCGCTGGGGGCTTCGCCCCCGGGCCTTCGGGCCGGTGGGCGCCGCCCCCGGCCTGTAATTCCTGCGGGGACCAACCGCAGGACAGTTCCGCCAGGCTCGGTGGGCTCCGTGAGTCGTTTCACGGAGCCCGCCGGGAACCGGCAGACATCCAGGAGATAGACGTGATCCAGCAGGAGTCGCGGCTGCGTGTCGCCGACAACACGGGGGCGAAGGAAATCCTTTGCATCCGTGTGCTCGGTGGCTCCGGTCGCCGCTACGCGGGCATCGGTGACGTCATCGTCGCCACCGTCAAGGACGCGATCCCCGGTGGCAACGTGAAGAAGGGTGACGTCGTCAAGGCGGTCATCGTTCGCACCGTCAAGGAGCGCCGCCGTCCGGACGGCTCGTACATCCGCTTCGACGAGAACGCCGCCGTCATTCTGAAGAACGACGGCGACCCTCGCGGCACCCGTATCTTCGGCCCCGTGGGCCGTGAGCTGCGCGAGAAGAAGTTCATGAAGATCATCTCCCTCGCGCCGGAGGTGCTGTGAGCATGAAGATCAAGAAGGGCGACCTGGTCCAGGTCATCACCGGTAAGGACAAGGGCAAGCAGGGCAAGGTCATCGCGGCCTACCCCCGCGAGGACCGCGTCCTGGTCGAGGGTGTCAACCGGGTCAAGAAGCACACCAAGGCCGGCCCGACCGCCAGCGGTTCCCAGGCCGGCGGCATCGTGACCACCGAGGCCCCGATCCACGTCTCCAACGTCCAGCTGGTCGTGGAGAAGGACGGCAACAAGGTCGTCACGCGCGTCGGTTACCGCTTCGACGAGAACGGCAACAAGATCCGCGTTGCCAAGCGGACGGGTGAGGACATCTGATGGCTACCACCACTGCCCCGCGTCTGAAGCAGAAGTACCGCGACGAGATCGCCCCCAAGCTGCGTGACGAGTTCAAGTACGAGAACGTCATGCAGATCCCGGGCCTCGTCAAGATCGTGGTCAACATGGGTGTGGGCGACGCCGCCCGCGACTCCAAGCTGATCGAGGGCGCCATCCGCGACCTCACCACGATCACCGGGCAGAAGCCGGCGGTCACCAAGGCCCGCAAGTCCATCGCGCAGTTCAAGCTGCGTGAAGGCCAGCCGATCGGTGCCCACGTCACGCTCCGTGGCGACCGCATGTGGGAGTTCCTGGACCGCACCCTGTCGCTGGCGCTCCCGCGCATCCGCGACTTCCGCGGCCTGTCCCCCAAGCAGTTCGACGGCCGTGGCAACTACACCTTCGGTCTCACGGAGCAGGTCATGTTCCACGAGATCGACCAGGACAAGATCGACCGTGTCCGGGGTATGGACATCACCGTGGTCACCACGGCGACCAACGACGAAGAGGGCCGTGCCCTTCTCCGTCACCTCGGCTTCCCGTTCAAGGAGGCGTGAGCGAGATGGCGAAGAAGGCTCTCATCGCGAAGGCTGCTCGCAAGCCCAAGTTCGGTGTGCGCGGCTACACCCGCTGCCAGCGCTGCGGCCGTCCGCACTCCGTGTACCGCAAGTTCGGCCTGTGCCGCGTGTGCCTTCGTGAGATGGCTCACCGTGGCGAGCTGCCGGGCGTGACCAAGAGCTCCTGGTAACAACCCACTTGGGTTGAATCAGGACTCTCGGTAAGCAACCGGGGTCGGCAGGCGGCCCACCCCCCATGCCTTAGGCTTGTGGGGTTGGGCGCCTGCCGCGCCCTAAACGACTTACTACGCCGTAGGTCCACCGCGCCGCACCCGTCCCGTCTCGGATCGGGGAGAGGGATGGCGCACCAGGAAACCCCGGCGAGAGAGGCCGAAGGCCAATTCATGACCATGACTGATCCGATCGCAGACATGCTCACGCGTCTGCGGAACGCGAACTCGGCATACCACGACACCGTGACCATGCCGCACTCGAAGATCAAGTCGCACATCGCGGAGATCCTCCAGCAGGAGGGCTTCATCACCGGCTGGAAGACCGAGGACGCCGAGGTCGGCAAGAACCTCGTCCTCGAGCTGAAGTACGGCCCGAACCGTGAGCGCTCCATCGCGGGCATCAAGCGGATCTCGAAGCCCGGTCTCCGGGTCTACGCGAAGTCCACCAACCTGCCGAAGGTGCTCGGCGGCCTCGGCGTGGCGATCATCTCCACGTCGCACGGGCTCCTCACCGACAAGCAGGCCGGCAAGAAGGGCGTGGGTGGGGAAGTCCTCGCCTACGTCTGGTAACGGAAGGGAACGGAGGAAACAGCTATGTCGCGTATTGGCAAGCTCCCCATCACGGTTCCCGCCGGCGTGGACGTCACCATCGACGGCCGCACGGTCAAGGTCAAGGGCCCCAAGGGCGAACTGACCCACACCGTCGCCGCGCCGATCGAGATCGTCAAGGGTGAGGACGGCGTTCTCAACGTCACCCGCCCGAACGACGAGCGTCAGAACAAGGCCCTGCACGGCCTGTCCCGCACGCTGGTGGCGAACATGATCACCGGCGTGACCCAGGGTTACGTGAAGAAGCTCGAGATCAGCGGTGTCGGTTACCGCGTGACGGCCAAGGGCTCGAACCTCGAGTTCGCGCTCGGCTACAGCCACCCGATCACCGTCGAGGCGCCCGAGGGCATCACCTTCAAGGTGGAGGCCCCCACCCGCTTCTCGGTCGAGGGCATCGACAAGCAGAAGGTCGGCGAGGTTGCGGCCAACATCCGCAAGCTGCGCAAGCCCGACCCGTACAAGGCCAAGGGCGTCAAGTACGAGGGCGAAGTCATCCGCCGCAAGGTCGGAAAGGCGGGTAAGTAAGCCATGGCATACGGGCAGAAGATCCTCAAGGGCGACGCCTACAAGCGCGCCGCGATCAAGCGCCGTCACATCCGGATCCGCAAGCGGATCTCCGGTACGGCGGAGCGCCCCCGTCTGGTCGTGACCCGCTCGAACCGCCACATCGTGGCGCAGGTGATCGACGACCTCAAGGGCCACACCCTGGCGTCGGCGTCCACCCTGGACACGTCGATCCGCGGCGGCGAGGGCGACAAGTCCTCGCAGGCCAAGCAGGTCGGCGCCCTGGTCGCCGAGCGTGCCAAGGCCGCCGGTGTCGAGGCCGTCGTGTTCGACCGTGGTGGCAACCAGTACGCCGGGCGCATCGCCGCCCTGGCGGACGCCGCCCGCGAAGCCGGACTCAAGTTCTGAGTCGGTTCCGTAGCTAGCGGAGACAGAGAGAGGTAATTCCAATGGCTGGACCCCAGCGCCGCGGTGGCGGTGCCGGTGGCGGCGAGCGGCGGGACCGGAAGGGCCGTGACGGCGGCGCAGCTGCCGCCGAGAAGACCGCGTACGTTGAGCGCGTCGTCGCGATCAACCGCGTCGCCAAGGTTGTGAAGGGTGGTCGTCGCTTCAGCTTCACCGCGCTGGTCGTGGTGGGCGACGGTGACGGCACCGTGGGTGTCGGATACGGCAAGGCCAAGGAGGTGCCGGCCGCCATCGCCAAGGGCGTTGAGGAGGCCAAGAAGCACTTCTTCAAGGTCCCCCGCATCCAGGGCACCATCCCGCACCCGATCCAGGGTGAGAAGGCTGCCGGCGTCGTGCTGCTCAAGCCCGCGTCGCCCGGTACCGGTGTGATCGCCGGTGGCCCGGTGCGCGCCGTGCTCGAGTGCGCCGGCATCCACGACGTGCTGTCGAAGTCGCTCGGCTCCGACAACGCCATCAACATCGTGCACGCCACCGTGGAGGCCCTCAAGGGCCTGCAGCGTCCCGAGGAGATCGCGGCCCGCCGCGGTCTGCCCCTCGAGGACGTCGCCCCCGCGGCTCTCCTGCGTGCGCGTGCCGGGGCGGGTGCGTAATCATGGCGCAGCTCAAGATCACGCAGACGAAGTCCTACATCGGCAGCAAGCAGAACCACCGCGACACCCTGCGTTCCCTGGGCCTCAAGCGCCTGGGTGACGTGGTCGTCAAGGAGGACCGCCCCGAGTTCCGCGGAATGGTGCACACCGTCCGCCACCTCGTGACGGTCGAGGAGGTCGACTGATCATGGCGGAGCAGAACCCGCTCAAGATCCACAACCTCCGTCCCGCCCCGGGCGCCAAGACCGCCAAGACCCGTGTGGGTCGTGGTGAGGCGTCGAAGGGTAAGACGGCCGGTCGTGGTACGAAGGGCACGAAGGCCCGTTACCAGGTTCCGGAGCGCTTCGAGGGTGGCCAGATGCCGCTCCACATGCGCCTCCCGAAGCTGAAGGGCTTCAAGAACCCGTTCAAGACCGAGTACCAGGTCGTGAACCTCGACAAGCTGACCGCGCTGTACCCCGAGGGTGGCGAAGTCACGGTCGAGGACCTGGTGGCCAAGGGCGCCGTTCGCAAGAACAGCCTGGTCAAGGTCCTGGGCCAGGGCGAGGTCTCCGTGGCGCTGCAGGTGACGGTCGACGCCGTCTCCGGCTCCGCCAAGGAGAAGATCACCGCCGCCGGCGGCACCGTCACCGAGCTCGTCTGATTCCTCAGGCGTCTCGATGACGTAGACGAACCCGACCGGGGATGCCTCACAATGAGGTATCCCCGGTTGGTCGTTCCATGGGGGGCATGGTCGCCGGTAAGGTGGCCTGCACTGTTCTTTTCCGTCGAACCTCAAGACCCGTCACCCTGACGCACTTGCGCGGGGGTCGCAGGAGGCACCGTGCTCACCGGCTTCGCCCGGGCGTTCAGGACGCCCGACCTGCGCAAGAAGCTGCTCTTCACGCTCGGCATCATCGTGGTGTACCGCGTCGGTACCCACATCCCGATCCCGGGCGTCAACTACAAGGCCGTCCAGCAGTGCGTGACCGAGGCCTCCGGCAACCAGGGTCTCTTCGGTCTCGTCAACATGTTCAGCGGCGGCGCGCTTCTGCAGATCACCGTCTTCGCGCTGGGGATCATGCCGTACATCACGGCGAGCATCATCCTGCAGCTGCTGACCGTGGTGATCCCGCGCCTGGAAGCCCTCAAGAAGGAGGGCCAGGCCGGCACCGCGAAGATCACCCAGTACACGCGGTACCTGACGGTGGCGCTCGCGATCCTGCAGGGCACCGGCCTGGTGGCCACCGCCCGCAGCGGCGCCCTGTTCAACGGCTGCTCGGTCGCCGGCAACATCGTCCCGGACCGGGCGATCTTCACGACCATCACGATGGTCATCTGCATGACCGCCGGCACGGCCGTCGTCATGTGGCTCGGCGAGCTGGTCACCGACCGCGGCATCGGCAACGGCATGTCGATCCTGATGTTCATCTCGATCGCCGCCACCTTCCCGTCCGCGCTGTGGGCGATCAAGAAGTCCGGCAAGCTGGCCGGCGGCTGGATCGAGTTCGGCACCGTCATCCTGGTCGGCCTGGTCATGGTCGGTCTGGTCGTCTTCGTGGAGCAGGCCCAGCGCCGTATCCCGGTGCAGTACGCCAAGCGCATGATCGGCCGCCGGTCCTACGGCGGTACGTCCACGTACATCCCGCTCAAGGTGAACCAGGCGGGTGTGATTCCCGTCATCTTCGCCTCGTCGCTGCTCTACATTCCGGCCCTCGTCGCGCAGTTCGCGGGGGGCAATGCCGGCTGGAAGACGTGGGTCACCCAGAATCTGACCAAGGGTGATCACCCGATTTACATCACTCTGTACTTCTTGCTCATCGTGTTCTTCGCGTTCTTCTACGTGGCGATCTCCTTCAACCCCGAGGAAGTCGCGGACAACATGAAGAAGTATGGTGGCTTCATCCCGGGCATCCGGGCTGGCCGACCGACCGCTGAGTACCTCTCGTACGTGCTCAACCGGATCACCTGGCCGGGTTCGCTGTACCTGGGTCTGATCGCTCTCGTACCGACGATGGCGTTGGTTGGCTTCGGGGCAAGCCAGAACTTCCCGTTCGGCGGGACGAGCATCCTGATCATCGTGGGTGTCGGCCTGGAGACGGTGAAGCAGATCGAGAGCCAGCTCCAGCAGCGCAATTACGAAGGGTTCCTCCGCTGATGCGAATCGTCCTCGTCGGGCCGCCGGGCGCCGGTAAGGGAACGCAGGCCGTGCGCCTTGCCGAGAAGCTGTCGATCCCCCACATCTCCACGGGCGACCTGTTCCGCGCCAACATCAGCGGGCAGACGGAGCTGGGCAAGCTGGCGAAGTCCTACATGGACGCCGGCGATCTCGTACCCGACGAGGTCACCATCGCCATGGCGAAGGACCGCATGGAGCAGCCGGACGCCGAGGGCGGCTTCCTGCTGGACGGCTTCCCGCGCAACGTCTCGCAGGCCGAGGCGCTGGACGAGCTGCTGAGCGGCGAGGGCATCACGCTGGACGCGGTGCTGGACCTGGAGGTCCCCGAGGACGAGGTCGTCAAGCGGATCGCCGGCCGGCGCATCTGCCGCAACGACTCCAGTCACGTCTTCCACGTGACGTACAGCAAGCCGAAGCAGGAGGGCGTCTGCGACGTCTGCGGCGGCGAGCTGTACCAGCGCGACGACGACCACGAGGACACGGTCCGCAAGCGGCTGGAGGTCTACCACTCGCAGACCGAGCCGATCATCGACTACTACAAGGCCCAGGGCCTGGTCGTCACGATCTCCTCGCTCGGCCCGGTGGACGAGATCACCCGGCGCGCGCTGGAGGCGCTCAAGCGCGAGGACGCCACCCAGTAACCCGTAGGACGCCGGCTGCAGCCGCGGTTCCCCCCGAGGGGCCGCGGCTGAGCTGTGGGCGGGCCGTGCTCGCCCACGGGGCGCCGGGCGTCCCCGTATCGTTGTAGTAGCCGACCCCGCTTCCGGTCCCAGAAAGGCCCCCGTCCTCATGGTGCAGATCAAGACCCCCGAGCAGATCGCCAAGATGCGTGCGGCGGGGCTGGTCGTCGCCGCGATCCACGCGGCCACCCGGGAGGCGGCCGTGCCCGGGGCGACCACCAAGGACCTGGACCAGGTGGCCCGCAAGGTGCTCGCCGAGCACAACGCCAAGCCGAACTTCCTCGGCTACGGCGGCTTCCCGGCCACCATCTGCACCTCGGTGAACGAGGTCGTCGTCCACGGCATCCCCTCCGACGAGGTCGTCCTCAAGGACGGCGACGTGATCTCCATCGACTGCGGCGCGATCGTGGACGGCTGGCACGGCGACGCGGCGTACACCGCCTTCGTCGGCTCGGGTCACTCCCCGGAGCTGATCGAGCTGTCCCGGGTGACCGAGGAGTCGATGTGGGCCGGCATCGCCGCCATGAAGCTCGGCAACCGGCTGCTGGACATCTCCCGCGCGATCGAGACGTACATCCGCCGCCAGCCCAAGCCCGGCGGCGGCCGCTACGGCATCATCGAGGACTACGGCGGCCACGGCATCGGCACCGAGATGCACATGGACCCGCATCTGCTGAACTACGTCGACCGCCGGCGCGGCAAGGGCCCCAAGCTGGTCCCCGGCTTCTGCCTGGCCATCGAGCCCATGGTCTCCCTCGGCACCCCGAAGACGCGGGTGCTGGAGGACGAGTGGACGGTCATCACCACCGACGGCACCTGGTCCTCCCACTGGGAGCACTCCGTCGCCCTCACCGAACAGGGCCCCCTGGTCCTGACCGCCCCCGACGGCGGCAGGGCCAAGCTCGCGGAGTACGGCATCAGCGCGGCACCGGACCCGCTCGCCTGACGACCGGCCCGCTCGCAGCCGCCGGTCGGAGGCCGGCGCAGCCGCTCGAAGCCTGTGAGGTGCCCCCGGCGCCGAGCCCGCGAGAGCGGCGTGGAGAGGATGGGCCGGCGGCAGGGCCAAGCTCGCGGAGTACGGCGTCGCGGCCGCTCCCGACCCGCTGGCATAACGATCTCCGGCGTGGGGCAGGCTTCCCCGATTCGTGTTTCCGGGTGCGCTGACGTAGACTGACTCGTCGGCTCTCGTGCACCCGCATGTCCGCATGCGCCCGTAAGGGAAGCAGGAGAGTCGATCAAGGTAGTCGATTCGAAGGGCGAAGCGTGGCCAAGAAGCAAGGTGCCATCGAGATCGAGGGCACTGTCGTCGAGTCTCTGCCGAACGCCATGTTCAAGGTCGAGCTCCAGAACGGCCACCAGGTCCTGGCACACATCAGCGGCAAGATGCGTATGCACTACATCCGCATCCTCCCTGACGACCGGGTCGTGGTGGAGCTGTCTCCGTACGACCTGACGCGTGGCCGGATCGTCTACCGGTACAAGTAGATCTTGCCCAGGCCCCGTGTCCTACCGCGGGGTCGCCGGCAACTGACCCGGAGAACCTCACCCAATGAAGGTCAAGCCGAGCGTCAAGAAGATCTGCGACAAGTGCAGGGTGATCCGCCGTCACGGCCGGGTCATGGTCATCTGCGAGAACCCGCGCCACAAGCAGCGCCAGGGCTGACGCACGACCGACCGCACCCTCTGCACCTCTATCGCAGAGTTTCGCGCGACGCGAGCTGAATATGTTCATACGCAGGTCCCGAGCGGCGCGAGCGTCCGCTCGACACCCCCGGTTCGGAGGCCGGGGACCCGGTTCGTACCTCGTACGGCGGCCGGGAGCCGGTCCTGTGGAAGACCTCCGAAGATCAAACTGGAGCCATTGAATGGCACGCGTTTCCGGTGTTGACATCCCGCGCGAAAAGCGCGTGGAGGTCGCCCTCACCTACGTGTTCGGCATCGGCCGGACCCTGTCCCAGCAGACGCTGGCCGCCACCGGCGTCGACCCGAACACCCGCGTCCGCGACCTGACCGAAGAGCAGCTCGTCGCGATCCGCGAGTACGTCGACAACAACATCAAGACCGAGGGTGACCTCCGTCGCGAGATCCAGGCCGACATCCGCCGCAAGGTCGAGATCGGCTGCTACCAGGGTCTGCGGCACCGCCGCGGTCTGCCCGTCCGCGGTCAGCGCACCAGCACGAACGCCCGTACCCGCAAGGGCCCGCGTCGCGCCATCGCCGGCAAGAAGAAGCCGGGCAAGAAGTAGTCCGCAGCGGACTCGCCGTCCAGCGGTCTTCGCTGTAGGACCGACCACCTCCCGTAGGAGAAGACATGCCCCCCAAGGGACGTCAGGGCGCTGCCAAGAAGGTGCGCCGCAAGGAAAAGAAGAACGTCGCTCACGGCCACGCGCACATCAAGAGCACGTTCAACAACACCATCGTTTCGATCACCGACCCGAGCGGCAACGTGATCTCCTGGGCCTCCGCCGGCCACGTCGGCTTCAAGGGCTCCCGGAAGTCCACGCCGTTCGCCGCGCAGATGGCCGCCGAGTCGGCCGCCCGCCGCGCCCAGGAGCACGGCATGCGCAAGGTCGACGTGTTCGTGAAGGGTCCGGGTTCCGGTCGTGAGACCGCGATCCGTTCGCTTCAGGCGACCGGTCTCGAGGTCGGCTCCATCCAGGACGTCACCCCGACCCCGCACAACGGCTGCCGCCCGCCGAAGCGCCGCCGCGTCTGACGCACGGCCGCTCGTCGGTTCGAGGTTTTCGGGCGGTACGGCTCCTTCGGGGCCTGCCGCCCGTACCCTTGCAGTACCCGCGCTCCCTCGGGCGCGGTTTTGTCGGACGTCAAATAGCGGGCGTCCACGAAAGAAGGATCTGATCCACAGATGCTGATCGCTCAGCGACCCTCGTTGACCGAAGAGGTCGTCGACGAGTTCCGCTCCCGGTTCGTGATCGAGCCGCTGGAGCCGGGCTTCGGCTACACCCTCGGCAACTCCCTGCGCCGTACGCTCCTCTCCTCGATCCCGGGTGCGGCGGTCACGTCCATCCGCATCGACGGTGTCCTGCACGAGTTCACCACCGTGCCGGGCGTCAAGGAGGACGTCACCGACCTGATCCTCAACATCAAGCAGCTGGTCGTCTCCTCGGAGCACGACGAGCCGGTCGTGATGTACCTGCGCAAGCAGGGCCCGGGTCTGGTCACCGCCGCCGACATCGCGCCCCCGGCCGGTGTCGAGGTGCACAACCCCGACCTCGTCCTCGCCACGCTCAACGGCAAGGGCAAGCTGGAGATGGAGCTGACCGTCGAGCGCGGTCGCGGCTACGTCTCCGCCGTGCAGAACAAGCAGGTGGGCCAGGAGATCGGCCGTATCCCGGTCGACTCCATCTACTCGCCGGTGCTCAAGGTCACGTACAAGGTCGAGGCCACGCGTGTCGAGCAGCGCACCGACTTCGACAAGCTGATCGTCGACGTCGAGACCAAGCAGGCGATGCGTCCGCGTGACGCCATGGCCTCCGCCGGCAAGACCCTGGTCGAGCTGTTCGGTCTCGCCCGCGAGCTGAACATCGACGCCGAGGGCATCGACATGGGTCCGTCCCCGACGGACGCCGCGCTCGCCGCCGACCTGGCGCTGCCGATCGAGGAGCTGGAGCTCACCGTTCGGTCGTACAACTGCCTCAAGCGCGAGGGCATCCACTCCGTGGGTGAGCTGGTCGCCCGCTCCGAGGCCGACCTGCTCGACATCCGCAACTTCGGTGCGAAGTCGATCGACGAGGTCAAGGCGAAGCTGGCCGGTATGGGCCTCGCGCTGAAGGACTCGCCTCCCGGGTTCGACCCGACCGCCGCCGCCGACGCCTTCGGCGCGGACGACGACGCGGACGCCGGGTTCGTGGAGACCGAGCAGTACTGAGAGCTCGGGCCGCACGGCCCGTGTCAGGGCGCGGGTGCGCTGTGCTTGATCGCGCAGCTCCTCGCGTCCCTTCCGGGAGCGCCCCTTCGGGGCTGCTCCCGGATCTCCGACGGGCGACCGCCCGCTCGGATACTGACCCCGGTACCTGATACGGCCGGGGCAGACACACAGGAGAAGAACCATGCCGAAGCCCACCAAGGGTGCCCGTCTGGGCGGCAGTGCCGCGCACGAGAAGCTGCTCCTCGCGAACCTCGCGAAGGCGCTCTTCGAGCACGGCCGCATCACCACCACCGAGGCGAAGGCGCGCCGTCTGCGTCCCTACGCCGAGCGTCTGATCACCAAGGCGAAGAAGGGCGACCTTCACAACCGCCGCCAGGTGCTCCAGGTCATCACGGACAAGGGCATCGTCCACACGCTCTTCACCGAGATCGGCCCGCGGTACGAGAACCGTCCCGGTGGCTACACCCGCATCACCAAGGTCGGCAACCGCCGTGGCGACAACGCGCCCATGGCCGTCATCGAGCTGGTCGAGGCGCTGACGGTGCAGCAGAACGCCGTGGGTGAGGCCGAGGCCGCCACCAAGCGCGCGGTCAAGGAGGCCGACGAGGCCAAGGCCGAGCAGGCCGAGGCCACCGAGGCCGCTGAGGCTCCCGCCGAGCCCGCCGCGGAAGCGGCTGGTGACAGCGAGAAGGACGCCTGAGGCACTCCCTCGCGTTGAGCGGGTCCGCCCTTCGGGGCGGGCCCGCTTTTCCGTTGCTGAGAGGATCTGTGTGTGAGTGACGAAGTACAGCCCGGTCATGTCCGTGTCCGTCTCGATCTGTCCTACGACGGTTCCGCCTTCCACGGCTGGGCCAAGCAGGCCGGCGGGAAGCGGACCGTGCAGGGGGAGATCGAGGACGCGCTGCGCACGGTCACGCGGTCGCCGGAGACGTACGAGCTGACCGTCGCCGGGCGGACCGACGCCGGGGTGCACGCGCGGGGGCAGGTGGCCCATGTGGACCTGCCCAAGCAGGTGTGGCGCGAGCACCACGAGAAGCTGCTCAAGCGGCTCGCCGGGCGGCTGCCGCGCGATGTGCGGGTGTGGGCGCTGCGGCCCGCCCCCAGCGGCTTCAACGCCCGGTTCTCCGCCGTCTGGCGCCGCTACGCCTACCGGGTCACCGACAACCCGGGCGGCGTGGACCCGCTGCTGCGCGGGCACGTCCTGTGGCACGACTGGCCGCTCGACGTGGACGCCATGAACGAGGCCGCCCGGCGCCTGCTCGGCGAGCACGACTTCGCCGCCTACTGCAAGAAGCGCGAGGGCGCGACCACCATCCGCACCCTCCAGGAGCTGAGCCTTCGGCGCGGCGCCGACGGGATCATCACCGCGACCGTCCGCGCGGACGCCTTCTGCCACAACATGGTGCGCTCGCTGATCGGCGCGCTGCTGTTCGTGGGCGACGGCCACCGCACCCCCGACTGGCCCGGCAAGGTGCTGGCGGCGGGCGTGCGGGACTCGGCCGTGCACGTCGTACGGCCGCACGGGCTGACCCTGGAGGAGGTCGGCTACCCGGCCGACGAGCTGCTGGCCGCGCGCAGCCGCGAGGCCCGCAACAAGCGGTCCCTGCCGGCGGCCGGCTGCTGCTGAGGGGGCCTGTTCACCCTCGGTGACGGTACGGGTGCCGTCCGGCGGGGAACTCGCCGCTGCACCTGCGCGCCGTACGGCTCGGCAGGGACGTACGGCGAGAGGGGCTGAACCATGCGGCTCACCGTCATCGGCACCGGGTACCTCGGCGCCACGCACGCCGCCTGCATGGCGGAGCTGGGACACGAGGTCGTCGGCGTGGACACCGACGCCGGCAAGGTCGCCGCGCTGCGGGCGGGGCGGGCGCCGTTCCACGAGCCGCGGCTGGCCGAGCTGGTCGCCCGGCACACGGCGAGCGGGCGGCTGCGGTTCACCGGCTCCTACGAGGAGGCCGGCGCCTTCGGGCAGGTGCACTTCGTGTGCGTGGGCACCCCGCAGCGCCGGGACGGCGAGGGCGCGGACCTCACGTATGTCGAGAGTGCCTTCGCGGCCGTCGCCCGGCACGCGCGCAAGGGGGCGCTGCTGGTCGGCAAGTCGACCGTGCCGGTTGGCACCGCGGCGCGGCTCGCCGACGCGCACCGGGTGGAGATCGCCTGGAACCCCGAGTTCCTGCGGGAGGGCTTCGCCGTCGCGGACACGCTGGCCCCGGACCGGCTGGTGTTCGGGGTGCGCACGGCCCGCGCCGAGCGGCTGCTGCGCCGGGTGTACGGGGATGTGCTGGCCGCGGGGACGCCGCTGGTCGTCACCGACTTCGCCACCGCCGAGCTGGTGAAGACGGCCGCGAACTCCTTCCTGGCCACCAAGATCTCCTTCATCAACGCGATGGCCGAGGTGTGCGAGGCGACCGGCGGTGACGTGCGGCGGCTGTCGGAGGCGCTGGGGTACGACGAGCGGATCGGGCGGGCGTTCCTGCGGGCCGGGGTGGGGTTCGGCGGCGGGTGTCTGCCCAAGGACATCCGCGCCTTCGCGCACCGGGCCGCCGAGCTGGGCGTGGACCTGGGCTTCCTGCGCGAGGTGGACGCGATCAACATGCGGCGCCGGGACCGGGTGATCGCACTGGCCCGCCAGGCGTGCGGCGGGAGCGTCCTCGGGGCGCGGGTGGCGGTGCTGGGCGCGGCCTTCAAACCGGACTCGGACGACATCCGCGACTCGCCCGCGCTGAACGTGGCCGCGCGGCTGGACCTGGACGGCGCGGACGTGACGGTCTACGACCCCGAGGCGATGGACAACGCCCGTAAGGCGTTCCCGCTGCTCGGCTACGCCCTGTCGGTGGAGGAGGCGCTGCGCGGGGCCGAGCTGGTGCTGCACCTGACCGAGTGGCCCCAGTTCCGCGACCTGGACCCACGGCAGGCGGCCGCCCTGGTCCGGCGCCCGAGGATCGTGGACGGCCGCGGCGCCCTGGATGCGGCCCGCTGGCGCGCGGCGGGCTGGTGGTTCCGGGCCCTGGGGAGTCCGGAGCCCGGGCCGCCCTGTGCGGCCGCCGGGCCGGACCCTCGGGCGGCGTCGGAGCGGCCGCCGGACGCGGGCGCGTAGGCCCGGCCGGTGCGCCGGGCGTGCGGCCGACGGCGGGGTGGCTCGCGGCGGCCGGGGCAGGCGGCGGCCGGTCGGCCCGCCGGGCAGGGGCTCGCCGGCAGCCGTGAGCCCCCCGGGCGGCCAGGGTCGGCCGCGGCAGTTACTGGTTCGCCGCCGCCGAGGCCTGGGCCTCGCCGCGGCGGCGGATCTGGCCGAAGGCGAAGGCGGCGAGGTCGTCGCCGGTGCGGAAGACCGAGGTGTCCTTGGTGGTGACGTTCTTGCCGCCGGGGAAGCCGCTGATGGTGAAGTAGGCGTAGCGGCCGTAGGAGTTGGTGGTGGAGCGGCAGACCGCGCCGTTGCAGAAGTCCTTGACGCCGTCGCCGGTCAGCGGCCGGACGATGCTCTTCTTGTCGGCCTGGCCCTTGGCCTTGGTGGCCTGCGCCTCGGTGTCGAAGACGGCGACGCCGACGGTCGCCGCGACGCCGTCCTTGGTGTAGGTGGCGCGGATCAGCCGGGTGCAGCCGTTGTCGGTGAGGACCTTGGCGAGGGTGCCCTGCGCGGCCGAGGCGCAGTTCTTGGTGTCGGCCGTGGGGCCCTTCTTGTACACGTTGCCCGTCATGGTCAGCTGCGCGCCGGGGAAGAGGGTGTCCGCGCTGAGCGGGGCGGTGTCCTTCTTGGCGCTGGCTATGAAGTCCTTCGGGTCCAGCGGGGGCGGCGCGGTGGTGGGCGCGAAGGAGGGCGCGGCCGAGCCGCTCGCCGACGCGGAGGCGGACGGCTGGGCCGGGCCGCCGCGGGCGTCGTCGTCCCCGCCGGCGGACATCACGGCCATGGCGACGGCCGCGCCGACGGCGACCGTGGCCAGCACGCCGCCGCCGACGAACAGCAGCCGGCGCCGCTTGTTCCGGCTCTCCGACGCCTCGGCCAGCGCGGCCCAGTCCGGAGTCCCGTCACCGCCCCCGCCGTTCCACGGCTGCTGGGAGTGCGGTTTCCAGGGATCCCACTGGGACTGCGAGCCCCCCTGCCCAAAACTCATGGGGCGCATCTTAGACGCCGTCCGGGTGGGCTCCCCGCCCCGCGAGGCAGGCGGGACAAGGGCTCGGGGGCGTTCAGGACGATTGCGGCGGGTATGGGGTGGGGCCTTCGTGACACGGCGCCCCGTACACTGGGTGCGGAACACGCAGGGGACCGCGCCGGCAACCCCGTTTTGACCCCCGGAGGGCCGCGCAGGTACTCTGCATGTTCGTTGTGTATTGGCTTGGCTCTTCTCACGGACCCGGCCCTTACACCGGTCCACCGGGCCGATGACCAGCGACCAGCACGCGGTTTGCGTCACCGCTGTGCGGTCAGGGCTGTCGTGATCGTCTTCGGTGACCTTGTCAGGACCATTCACTGAAGAAGCGAAGGCTACGAACCGTGCGTACGTACAGCCCCAAGCCCGGCGACATCACGCGCCAGTGGCACGTCATCGACGCCCAGGACGTCGTCCTCGGCCGCCTGGCGTCCACCGCTGCCACCCTTCTGCGGGGCAAGCACAAGCCGATCTACGCGCCGCACGTCGACGCTGGTGACTTCGTCATCATCATCAACGCCGACAAGGTGCACCTCTCCGGCAACAAGCGGACCCAGAAGATGGCGTACCGCCACTCCGGCTACCCGGGCGGTCTGCGGTCCGTCCGCTACGACGACCTGCTCGCGAACAACCCCGAGAAGGCCATCGAGAAGGCCGTCAAGGGCATGCTCCCCAAGAACACTCTGGGCCGTCAGATGCTCTCGAAGCTGAAGGTCTACAAGGGTGACCAGCACCCGCACGGCGCCCAGCAGCCGGTGCCGTTCGAGATCACCCAGGTCGCGCAGTAAGTCCGGCCACCCCCTAAGACTGAAGAGAATCTGAGGAGAATCGTGGCCGAGACCACTGCCGAGCAGCCGATCGAAGAGATCGACATCGAGAGCTACACCACCGAGTCCGAGGTCCCCGTCGAGGGCGAGTACACCTCGGAGTCCCTGGCCTCCCGCTTCGGCGAGCCGCAGCCGGCCGCCGGCCTGGGCCGCCGCAAGAACGCCATCGCCCGCGTCCGGATCGTCCCGGGCACCGGCAAGTGGAAGATCAACGGTCGCACCCTCGAGGACTACTTCCCGAACAAGGTGCACCAGCAGGAAGTCAACGAGCCCTTCAAGGTGCTGGAGCTCGAGGGCCGTTACGACGTCGTCGCCCGCATCGCCGGCGGCGGTGTCTCGGGTCAGGCCGGCGCTCTGCGCCTCGGTGTCGCCCGCGCCCTGAACGAGGCCGACGTCGACAACAACCGCGGCCCGCTCAAGAAGGCCGGCTTCCTCCGCCGCGACGACCGTGCGGTCGAGCGCAAGAAGGCCGGTCTCAAGAAGGCCCGCAAGGCTCCGCAGTACAGCAAGCGCTAATCAGCAGCTGCCTGCGGACAGGCCTACTCCGAACGCCCCGGCGGCACGCCACTGTGCCTCCGGGGCGTTCGTTTATCACAGGACTTGGGCGTATAACGGCACAAGGTGCTCACACGCTGATGTGATCGGATGCCAGGACGACGGACACACTGGCACGGCTTCTCGAACTGACGCTTTCTCAGGAGGACAAGTGGGACGACTCTTCGGCACGGACGGCGTGCGCGGTGTCGCCAACGCGGACCTGACCGCCGAGATGGCGCTCGGCCTCTCCGTCGCCGCGGCGCACGTACTGGCCGAGGCGGGCACCTTCGAGGGCCACCGTCCGACGGCGGTGGTCGGCCGGGACCCGCGCGCCTCCGGTGAGTTCCTGGAGGCCGCCGTGGTGGCGGGCCTGGCGAGCGCGGGCGTGGACGTGCTGCGCGTCGGCGTGCTGCCGACGCCCGCCGTGGCGCATCTAACCGGCGCGCTCGGCGCCGACCTCGGCGTGATGCTGTCGGCCAGCCACAACGCGATGCCCGACAACGGCATCAAGTTCTTCGCCCGCGGCGGCCACAAGCTCGCCGATGACCTGGAGGACCGGATCGAGAAGGTCTACGAGGAGCACCGCACCGGCGCTCCCTGGGACCGTCCCACCGGCTCCGGCGTCGGCCGCGTCCGCGACTACGAGGAGGGCTTCGACGCGTACGTCGCCCACCTCCTGAGCGCCCTGCCCAACCGCCTCGACGGGCTGAAGATCGTGCTGGACGAGGCGCACGGCGCCGCCGCGCGCGTCTCCCCGGCGGCGTTCGAGCAGGCCGGCGCGGAGGTCGTCACCATCGGCGCCGAGCCGGACGGCCTCAACATCAACGACGGCTGCGGCTCCACGCACCTGGACAAGCTGAAGGCCGCCGTCGTCGAGCACGGCGCCCACCTGGGCATCGCGCACGACGGCGACGCCGACCGCTGCCTGGCCGTGGACCACACCGGCGAGGAGGTCGACGGCGACCAGATCCTGTCCGTGCTCGCGCTGGCGATGCGGGAGCGTTCCGCACTGCGCTCCGACACCGTCGTCGCGACCGTGATGTCGAACCTGGGCTTCAAGCTGGCCATGGAGCGCGAGGGCATCCACCTCGTGCAGACCGCCGTCGGCGACCGGTACGTCCTGGAGGAGATGAAGAGCAAGGACTACGCCCTTGGCGGGGAGCAGTCCGGGCACGTCATCGTCCTCGACCACGCCACCACCGGCGACGGCACGCTGACCGGTCTGCTGCTGGCCGCCCGGGTCGCCGAGTCCGGCCGTACGCTGCGGGACCTGGCGGCCGTGATGGAGCGCCTGCCGCAGGTCCTCGTCAACGTCCCGGACGTGGACAAGTCGCGGGTGAAGACCTCCGCCGACCTGGCCGCCGCCGTGACCGAGGCCGAGCGGGAGCTGGGGGAGACCGGGCGGGTGCTGCTGCGTCCGTCGGGCACCGAGCCGCTGGTGCGCGTCATGGTCGAGGCCGCGGACATCGAGCAGGCCCGCTCGGTGGCGGGGCGGCTGGCCGACGCGGTGAAGTCGGCGCTGGGGTAGTCGGGCGCGGGCCGGCTGTCAGGGCCGGCCGATTCCGGGCCGGCCCGGTTCCGAGCCGGCCCGGTTCCGAGCCGGTCCGATTCCGGCCCGGCCCGGCCTGGTCCGATTCCGGCCTGGTCCGATTCCGGCCCGGCCCGGCCCGGTCCGATTCCGGTTCGGTTCGGCCCGGGCCGTGGGCTGTGGGGTTGCGAAGGCGCGGCCCGTCGGTCCGTGGTGGGCCGGGTGTCGCCGCGAGGGCGCGGGGCGGGGGCGGCCGGCGGTCCGCGGGGCGCGGGCGTCCTCGGGCGGCGGGCCGGGGCGCGCTCTCAGAGCGCTCCCCGGTGGGCTTTCGCCGGGGCGCGGTCGCGTTGCCTGGTCCAGAGGTACTTCTGGACCAGCAGGGTGAGGGTGCCGGCCAGGACGATGCCGAACAGGTTCAGCAGGAGCTGGGCGGTGGAGCCCCAGGTCTGCGCGGTGTCGCCGTAGGCCAGGGCGACGGCCGCGTTGGCGGCGGCCGGGACCGTGGTCACGGAGATGGCCACCCCGACCAGCGCGCCCGACTTGGCGGAGGTCAGCGAGAGCGTCCCGGCGGCGCCGGCCAGGACCGCCACCACGAACGAGAACGCGTCGGGCGCGTAGACGAAGTTGGTGTTGGGCCGCGGTCCCTCCAGCCGGGCCTTGCTGAACAGGCCGAGCGCGTCCATCAGGACGCTGAAGCCGACGGTCACGGCCATCGCCAGCGCGAACCCCGCCAGCAGCGCGACCAGCGACCGCAGGGCCAGCCGCGGCGCCTTGCGCACCAGGGCCGTGGCGATGCCGGCCAGCGGCCCGAACTCCGGGCCCACCGCCATCGCGCCGACGATCAGCACGGCGTTGTCGAGCACCACACCGCAGGCGGCGATCATCGTGGCCAGCGTGATGAACGCCAGATAGGTGATCGACAGCGTCGACTCCTCGTGGGTGGCCTCCGTCAGCTCCTCCCACAGCACCGCGTCCGCGGCCTCGCCCGGCGCCTCCCGCTCGGCCCGGTCGGCCCGTTTCGACAGCGACAGGTCGATGCTCTCCACGGCGATCGAACCGGCCCGGTCGATGCCCAACGCCCGCAGCTCGCCGAGGAGTTCGTCCGCCGCCTCGCGGGCGATGTCGCACATCACCACGTCCCCGGCCGGGTCGCGGGCGGCGCCCGGCAGCACCACCAGATGGGCGGTGCCGACGGTCTTGCGCACCGCGGCGACCACGTCGTCGGTCCGGTCGGCGGGGGTGATCAGTCGCAGATGCAGCATGCCCGGCAGCGTAGACGCCGGGCGTCCGGCCCGGTCACAGCTTGCGCAGGCTGAGCCGCTGCACCTTGTGGTCGGGGCCCTTGCGCACCACCAGCGTGGCGCGGCCGCGGGTGGGCGCGATGTTCTCCACCAGGTTGGGCTTGTTGATGGTCCGCCACATGGTGCGCGCGTAGTCGAGCGCCTCCTCCTCCGCCACCTGCGTGTACTTGCGGAAGTAGGAGGACGGGTCCTGGAAGGCCGTGTCGCGCAGCTTGCGGAACCGGTTCAGGTACCAGCGCTCGATGTCCTCGGTGCGCGCGTCGACGTAGACGCTGAAGTCGAAGTAGTCGGCGAGGCCGACCCGGGTGCGGCCGTCCTTGCCGGGCAGGGCGGGCTGCAGGACGTTGAGGCCCTCCACGATCAGGATGTCCGGGCGGCGCACGGTGAGCTTCTCGCCGGGGACGATGTCGTAGATGAGGTGGGAGTAGACGGGGGCGGTGACCTCCCGCTTGCCGGCCTTGATGTCGGCGACGAACCGGGTCAGCGCCCGGCGGTCGTACGACTCCGGGAAGCCCTTGCGGGACATCAGGCCGCGCTCCTCCAGCTCCCGGGTGGGCAGCAGGAACCCGTCGGTGGTGACCAGCTCGACGCGGGGGTGCTCGGGCCAGCGGGACAGCAGCGCCTGGAGCAGCCGGGCGACGGTGGACTTGCCCACGGCCACCGAGCCGGCGACCCCTATCACGAAGGGGGTGCCCGACTGGGAGCCCTGCTCGCCGAGGAAGGTGTTCAGCGCGCCGCGCAGTTCGTCGGTGGCGCCGACGTAGAGGTTGAGCAGGCGGGACAGCGGCAGATAGATGTCGCGGACCTCGTCGAGGTCGATGACGTCGCCCAGGCCGCGCAGCCGTTCCACCTCCTCGGCGGTCAGCGGGAGCGGCGTCTTGTTGCGCAGCGCGCTCCACTCGGCTCGGGTGAGGTCGACGTAGGGAGTCGCCTCCGGCTTGGACCGGTGGGCGCTCCGGGGCATCGAGGGGACCGGTGAGATCACAGTCCATTGTTAACGGAGTTTGAACGGGGCGGGAGGTGGGGTGCGTCACGCGCGCCGGGCGGGCTGTGTGCCGCCTGTGAAGATCACGTGTGTGTCACGGTCGGATACCGGGTGGTGAGCGACGTGATCATGTGGTTGTCGGTGACACGTAAAGTACGGGTAAAGCACCGCGGAGGGTCGCTCCGCAGGTTTGCGTGTTCTGAAGAGAAAGAGCCCTCCGAGTGAGTTCTCCGCTGATCCGCCGTACGTGTCTGGTCGCGTCCGCCGCCGCCCTCGCCCTGCTCGCCACCGCCTGCGGCGGGTCCTCCGACGACGACGGCAAGAAGGGCGGGGACGCCACGACCGCGCAGGCCGACAAGTCCGCGTCCGCCGCGCCGGCCGCCGCGAAGCCGCTGTCCGCCGCCGAGCTGGAGAAGGCCGCGCTGACGCAGGCCGACGTCAAGAGCGGCAAGGTCACCGCCAAGCTGCCCGCCACGGACGACATCGCGCAGGACAAGGTGAAGACGGACAAGCCGGCCTGCACGCCGCTCGCCCTGCTCCAGGTCGGCTCCTACGCCGGCAAGCCCGCGGCGAGCGTGAAGCGGTCGTGGATGGAGGACGCGAAGAAGCCGGAGGCCGGCGCGAGCGCCGAGGACGCCATGGTCGCCGGCCTCGACCGGGCGAAGGTCGTCGTCACGCTCGCCTCCTACGCGGACGGCGGCGCGGAGCAGGCGATGAAGGATCTGACGAAGTCCGCCGCGGACTGCGCCGGCGGCTTCTCCTTCACCGTGGCCGGCGACACGACCAAGGCCGTCAAGGTCGCCACCGGCAGCGCGCCGCAGGGCGCCGACGAGGCGCTGGCCGTCACCTACACGATGGAGGCCGACGGCGACCAGTTCCCGGTGAAGGGCGTCGTCGTCCGCAAGGGCGCCACCCTCGCCTACTTCCCCGCGGTCAACCTCGCCGCGGCCGCCACGGGCAAGGACTTCGCCTTCCCCACCCAGCTCGTGGACGCGCAGCTCGCCAAGCTGAAGTGACGCCGGCAGATCGCTGACATTCCCGCCGGGGCGTTCGTACCCCGGTGGGAATTTCCGATTTCGGGCACGCTGAGGCCCATTTCGCGGGCTGACGGGTCGTAGGCTGCGGTGCCATGTGCGGAATCGTGGGATACGTGGGGTCGCAGTCGGCGCTCGAAGTCGTGATGGCCGGACTGAAGCGGCTGGAGTACCGGGGCTACGACTCGGCCGGCGTCGCCGTCCTCGCCGACGGCGGGCTCGCGGCGGCCAAGCGGGCCGGCAAGCTCGTCAACCTGGAGAAGGAGCTGGTCGACCGGCCGCTGCCGACCGGTTCGACCGGCATCGGGCACACCCGCTGGGCCACCCACGGCGGACCCACGGACGCCAACGCGCATCCGCACCTGGACAACGCGGGCCGGGTCGCCGTCGTCCACAACGGCATCATCGAGAACTTCGCCGCGCTCCGCGCCGAGCTGGCCGAACGCGGCCACGAGCTGTCCTCCGAGACGGACACCGAGGTCGTCGCGCATCTGCTGGCCGAGGAGTTCTCCGCCTGCGCCGATCTGGCCGAGGCGATGCGGCTGGTGTGCCGGCGGCTGGAGGGCGCGTTCACGCTGGTCGCGGTGCACGCCGACGAGCCCGACGTGGTCGTGGGCGCCCGCCGCAACTCGCCGCTGGTGGTGGGCGTCGGCGAGGGCGAGGCCTTCCTCGCCTCGGACGTCGCCGCGTTCATCGCCCACACCCGGTCCGCGATCGAACTCGGCCAGGACCAGGTGGTGGAGCTGCGCCGGGACGGGGTGACCGTCACCGCCTTCGACGGGCGGCCCGCCGAGGTCCGCTCCTACAACGTGGACTGGGACGCGGAGGCCGCCGAGAAGGGCGGCTACGACTACTTCATGCTCAAGGAGATCGCCGAGCAGCCGAAGGCGGTCGCCGACACGCTGCTGGGCCGGATCGACGCGGCCGGCAATCTGACGCTGGACGAGGTCCGCATCTCGGCGCCCGAGCTGCGCGAGATCGACAAGGTCGTCATCATCGCCTGCGGTACGGCCTTCCACTCGGGGCTGATCGCGAAGTACGCCATCGAGCACTGGACCCGGATCCCGTGCGAGGTCGAACTCGCCAGCGAGTTCCGTTACCGGGACCCGATCCTGGACGCGCAGACGCTGGTCGTCGCCATCTCCCAGTCCGGCGAGACCATGGACACGTTGATGGCGCTGCGGCATGCGCGGGAGCAGGGGGCCAAGGTGCTGGCCATTTGCAACACCAACGGCTCCACGATCCCCCGGGAGTCGGACGCGGTGCTGTACACGCACGCCGGGCCCGAGGTGGCGGTCGCCTCCACCAAGGCGTTCCTGACGCAGCTGGTGGCCTGCTATCTGGTGGCGCTGTATCTGGGGCAGGTGCGGGGGACCAAGTGGGGGGACGAGGTCCGGGCCGTCATCCGTGATCTGTCGCAGATCAGCGGGGCGGTGGAGCGGGTGCTGGGGACCATGGAGCCGGTGCGGGCGCTGGCGCGGTCGCTGGCCGGGAAGAACACGGTGCTGTTCCTCGGGCGGCACGTAGGGTATCCGGTCGCGCTGGAGGGGGCGCTGAAGCTGAAGGAACTCGCGTACATGCACGCCGAGGGGTTCGCGGCGGGGGAGTTGAAGCACGGGCCGATCGCTCTCATCGAGGAGGATCTGCCGGTGGTGGTGGTCGTTCCGTCGCCTCGGGGGCGGTCGTTGCTGCACGACAAGATCGTGTCCAACATCCAGGAGATCCGGGCTCGGGGGGCTCGGACGATCGTCGTCGCGGAGGAGGGGGACGAGGCGGTGGAGGCGTACGCGGATCATCTGATCCGGATTCCGGTGACGCCCGTGCTGTTGCAGCCGCTGGTGGCCACTGTGCCGTTGCAGGTGTTCGCCTGCGAGCTGGCCACTGCCCGGGGGAACGAGGTGGATCAGCCTCGGAACCTGGCCAAGTCCGTGACGGTGGAGTGAGGGGGGCCGCCCGCTTCTGGGCGAGTGTCGTGCTTCCGCGGGCCGCGTCAAGGGCGCTGCGCGTCGCCTTCGGCGATGGCCCTCCGGGCCACCCTTGACCCGGCCCGCTCCAGCACGGGGAGGAAGCGAGCGGGCGGCCGGGGGAGGAGCGGGGGGCCGAGGTGGGAGGGCCCCTCCGTGACTTGCGGGGGTGCCCGGCGGTGGGGGCGCGTCGGCGGGGTGGGGGCACGCCGGGTCGGCTCAGCGGGTTGCGGGTGGGGTGTTGCGGGTGGGGTGTTGTGGGTTGTGGGTTGTGTGGCGGGTGGCGGGTCTTGGGCGGGGGCTGGGGGAGCTGAAATGGCGCATCGGGAACGAGCGTTCCAAGAAGTGGGCCGTGGGGGTCGTAAGGTGCTCGGCATGAGCATCATCGGGGTCGGGATCGATGTGGCCGAGATCGATCGGTTCGCGGCGTCGCTGGAGCGGACGCCCGGGCTGGTCGCCCGGCTGTTCGTGGAGCGTGAGCTGCTGCTGCCCAGCGGGGAGCGGCGGGGCATGGCCTCGCTGGCGGCGCGGTTCGCCGCCAAGGAGGCCGTCGCCAAGGCCCTCGGCGCTCCGGCCGGGCTGCTGTGGACCGACGCCGAGGTGTACGTCGAGGACAGCGGGCGGCCGCGGTTGCGGGTGAAGGGGTCCGTCGCGGCCCGGGCCGCCGAACTCGGTGTGCGGGCCTGGCACATCTCGCTGAGCCACGACGCCGGTGTCGCCTCCGCCGTCGTCATCGCCGAGGGGTGAGGTGGTTCGGCCACGGGAGGCGGGCTGTTCGGTCCGGTGACGGGGGCCGCGTCCTCGGTCCGTCACCCGCCCACGACGTCCCGGCCCACCAGGCGGAACGCCAGGATCGTGGCGTCGTCCTGCATGTGCGGGCCCGTCAGGCGGTCCACCAGCCGGCGGATGTAGGCGTCCAGCGCCTCGCCGCCCGGCGGGATGCCGTCACGGGCGCTGTCGTGCACGGCCCGGACCAGGCGTGAGGAGTCGCGGTCCAGGTCCGAGCCACGGCGTTCGATCAGGCCGTCCGAGTACAGCAGCACCACGTCGCCGGGGTGGAGCAGGGTCTCCGCCGCCGTGTACGCCTCCTCGGTCCACACCCCCAGCGGCATGCCCGGGCCGCTCGGCGGCGGATCGAGCAGGCGGGCCTCCCGGTCGCGGATCAGGATCGGCAGCGGATGGCCCGCGCACGTCCAGCGCAGCAGCGCGCGGTCCGGGTGGTAGCGGGCGACGATCGCCGTGGCCGTGGACTCCTCGCCGTCGTCGCAGGCCACCAGGTTCAGCCAGCCGGTCAGCCGCTCCACCGCCTCGCCCGTGAACGCCAGCCCCGCCAGCGCGTACCGCAGCTTCGCCATCAGGGTGATCGCGTCGAGGCCGTGTCCCCGGGCGTCGCCGAGCGCGATCAGCACCTGGCCGGACGGCAGGACGCGCGTCTTGTACCAGTCGCCGCCCACGCGCGCCGCGCGGCCCTCCGGACGGTAGACCGCCGCCGCCTCCACGCCGTGCCGGCCCAGTTCCGCCGGGAAGCGCGGGACGATCGCGTCGCGCAGGCGTTCGGCCACGTCCGCCACCGCGTCCGCCCGTTCCCGCTGCGCCCGCGCCTCCTGCATCGCCTGCTCGGCCAGCGTGCGGCTGCGCACGTCGGACGTCACGTCCCGGCACACCGCCCGCATGGTCCACACCGGGCCGAGCCGCGGGCGCACCGGCTCCGCGATGAAGCGGAGGATGCGCTCGTGCGGCGAGGTCATGCGCAGTTCGAGGTCCACGATCTCCCGCTCGCGCAGCAGCGCGTCGTGCACCGCCTGGTACAGCGCCCGGCGGCTGTCCGGCGCCAGCATGCGGCCCAGTGCCAGCAGGTCGGGCAGGGGGTCCGAGGGTTCCAGGCCCAGCACCCTGTCCAGGCCCGTGGCCTCCACCGTGCCGTCGCCCAGGTTCCACTCCGCCCAGCACACCCGGGCCAGGTGCTGCGCCGCCTCCGCCATCCGGACGCCGGCCTGCTCGCCGCGTTCCCAGGTGACGAGCAGCAGGTCCCCGAAGGGCGCGACGCGCACCTCGCTGCTCAGCCGTACCGCCCGGCCGTCCGGGCCCGACAGCGACCACTCCGCCGACTCCGGGCCCTGGGGCCGTCTGGTGCGGTGCGCCTCGGCGAGCATCCGGGGCACCGGCGTGTCGGCCAGATTGGGAAAGCGATCGAACAGCGGTACGGCTCCGGTGTGCGGGGGGAGCGCGCCGGGCGGGAAGTGGCTCTCGGCGTACCGCCGTGCGGCGACGTTGTGCCCCACGTAGCAGAAGTCCGCTACCGCGCCCGTCTCGTCCAGCGCCGGGAGGACCACCATCGCGGCCAGCGGCAGCGCGTCCAGCAGTTGCCACACCGGGGGTTCGGGGACAGTCATGGGTGCGGCGGGCGCGCCCGCCCTGCGGCGCCGTTCCGCCTCCGAGGGCTCCGTGGGGCATGCGGGGACGGCGTGGGCGGCCGTGTACTGGCCGATGCGGAAGCGCTGCTCCGTCAGCAGCAGGTCCAGCGCCTGCAGCCAGCGGTCGTCGCGCTCGTCGGCGGCACCGCCGGCTCCGGCGGCGTCGTCGGCGGGGCCCGCCGCCTCGGCCGGGCGCGTCTCGTCCGTCCCGACCGGTTCGTCCTTCATGTCGGTTCGGGTCCCTTCTCTCCGTACCGTCGCTGTCGCACGTCCGTCGCCCGCTCGGTTCCGGCCCGCCGTCGCGGTCGCGGTCGCTTCGGGGCCGGGTCCGCTTCGCCGTCGTGGCCGGCGGGCGGCGGCGTCCCCGGGCGCCCGCTGCCGGGTTCCCCGGTGGGGTCGGTCCGCACATGGAAGTGGAGTCGGTCGTTCCGGATGTCGTTCCCGGCCTGCCCGGTTCCCGCGCGGTATCCGGCCGATGCGGGGCACACTCGACCGCATGCGTACCGCGTACAGCGTTGAAACGGTCAGGACAGCAGAGCGCGCGCTGATGGCGAGGCTCCCCGACGGCGCCCTCATGCAGCGCGCCGCCGCCGGGCTCGCCGCCGCCTGCGCGGATCTGCTCGGAGGCGTCTACGGCCGCCGGGTGGTGCTCCTGGTGGGCAGCGGCGACAACGGCGGCGACGCCCTGTACGCCGGGGCCCGCCTCGCCCGGCGCGGCGCCGGGGTGAGTGCCGTCCTGCTCGCCGGCGACCGCACCCACCCCGGCGGCCTCGCCGCCCTGCGCCGCGCCGGGGGCATGGTCGTTCACCCGGATGCCGCAGCGGACGCCGCGGGCGCGGCGATCGACCGGGCCGACCTCGTCGTCGACGGCGTCGTCGGCATCGGCGGCAAGGGCGGGCTGCGCCCCGACGCCGCCCCCCTCGCCGAACGCGCCGCGCGCTCCCGTGCCGCCGTCGTCGCCGTGGACCTGCCCAGCGGCGTCGAGGCGGACAGCGGTGAGGTGCGCGGCGCCGCCGTACGCGCCGACCTCACCGTCACCTTCGGCGCCCACAAGCCCGGCCTGCTCATCGACCCGGCCCGCGAGCACGCCGGCACCGTCCGCCTGATCGACATCGGGCTCGGTCCCGAACTGCCCGCCGCGCCCGAGCTGGAGGCGTTGCAGCACGCCGACGTGGCCGCCCTGCTGCCGGTCCCGGCCGCCGAGAGCGACAAGTACCGCCGGGGCGTCGTCGGCATCGCCGCCGGTTCGGCCCGCTACCCCGGCGCCGCCGTGCTCGCCGTCTCGGGCGCGCTGCGCGGCGGCGCGGGGGCCGTACGCTACGTCGGCCCGGCCGGTCAGGCCGTCCTCGCCCGCTTCCCGGAGACCCTGGTGTCCGACCGGGGACCGCACGAGGCGGGGCGCGTGCAGGCCTGGGTGGTGGGGCCGGGCGCCGGGGACGACGCCGGCGCCGTCGCCGAGGTGCTGGCGACGGACGTGCCCGTGCTGCTCGACGCCGACGGCCTGCGCCTGGCCGCCCGCGACGCCGTACGCGCCCGTACCGCGCCCACCCTGATGACCCCGCACGCCGGTGAGGCCGCCGCGCTGCTCGGGGTGGCCCGCGAGGAGGTCGAGGCCGCCCGGCTCACCGCCGTACGGGAACTGGCCGCCCGCTACCGGGCCACCGTCCTGCTGAAGGGGTCGACCACCCTCGTCGCCGACCCCGACGGCGGCCCGGTGCGCGTCAACGCCACCGGCACCCCCTGGCTCGCCACCGCCGGCAGCGGCGACGTGCTGTCCGGGCTGGCCGGCTCCCTGCTCGCCGCCGGGCTCGCGCCGCGCGACGCGGGCAGCGTGGCCGCCTACCTCCACGGCCTGGCCGGCCGCCTCGCCGCCCACGGCGCCCCCATCGCCGCCCACGACGTGGCCGACTCCATCCCGTCGGCCTGGCGGGACGTCCAGGAGTGACCTCCTGGGGCGGGTGGGATCGGGTGCGCGGAGTGTGAGGGCAAGCGGCGGGGTCGGCGGGGTGCCGCGGGTCCGCGCGTGGGGTGCGCGGGGCGCGTGGGGCGAGGTTGCGGTCGGTAGTGGGGTCCCGTGCGTACGCGCGTGGGGTGTGCGGGGCGTGGTGATCGACGCCCCGGTCCGGGGGGTTCAGCGGGTCGGCGCACCGGGTGCGCGGGCGGTGGCGGTGGGCGCCGCCCACGCGTGCGGCCCCGTGCGCGTGCGCGCGGCGGGTGCGTGGGCCGTGGCGGTGGGTGCCGTCGTACGTGCGGTCCCGTGGGTGGGGGCCGGGGTGGTCGGTGCCGCCTCGCCTGCGGTCCCGTGCGTGGGGGTGGGGGCGCTCGGTGTCGCCGCAGGCGCGGCCCCGCACCCCGGGGAGTGCCGTGTCCACCGGCCCTCGGCAGGCCCGGCGTCGCGTGGACGCGGCCCTGCCCGGCGACCCCCGCGCGTGCGGCGGGTCGCCCTTCCGGGCGGGGGCGGCAGACGCCTGCACAGCCCCCACGCGTACGGCGGGCGGGGCTCCGCGACGGGTGCGAGCGGCGGCCCGCAACGCGCCCGCGCGCACCGCGACCGCGCCTCGCGGGCGCGGGTGAGCGGCGGTCCCCGTGCCCGCCGCCGCGGGGCCGGCGCGGCCCTCTGAGACACTGGGGGCGCGATGAACGAGACAGCACACCCGCGGACGGCCCCGCTGCGCGCCCGCGCCGAGATCGATCTGGCCGCTCTGCGGGCCAACGTGCGGGCCCTGCGCGAACGGTCGCCGGGCGCGGCCCTGATGGCCGTGGTCAAGTCCGACGCGTACGGACACGGCGCCGTCCGGTGCGCCCGCGCGGCCGTCGCCGCCGGGGCCACCTGGCTCGGCACCGCCACGCCCGAGGAGGCGCTGGCGCTGCGCGCCGCCGGGATCGCGCCCGAGCAGGCGCGCGTCCTGTGCTGGCTGTGGACGCCGGGCGGCCCGTGGCGGGAGGCCATTGAGGCCGACGTGGACGTGTCCGTCAGCGGCCTGTGGGCGCTGGCCGAGGTGCGCGCGGCCGCGCGCGCGGCCGGACGGCCCGCGCGGGTGCAGCTGAAGGCCGACACCGGCCTCGGCCGCAACGGCTGCCAGCCCGCCGACTGGCCCGAACTCGTCGCCGAGGCACTGCGCGCCGAGGCCGAGGGGCTGATCCGGATCACCGGACTGTGGTCGCACTTCGCCTGCGCCGACGAGCCCGGCCACCCCTCCATCGCCGCGCAGCTCGACCGGTTCCGCGAGATGACCGCCCACGCCGAGACGCGGGGCGTGCGCCCCGAGGTGCGGCACATCGCCAACTCGCCGGCCGCGCTCACGATCCCCGAGAGCCACTTCGACCTGGTGCGCACCGGGATCGCCCTCTACGGCATCTCGCCCGCCCCCGAGCTGGGCGTCCCGGCCGACTTCGGGCTGCGGCCCGTGATGACGCTGTCCGCCTCGCTCGCCCTGGTCAAGCACGTCCCCGGCGGCCACGGCATCAGCTACGGCCACCACTACGTCACCCCGGGCGAGACCACCCTCGGCCTGGTCCCGGTCGGGTACGCCGACGGCATCCCGCGCCACGCCTCCGGCACCGGCCCGGTCCTGGTCGGCGGTAAGTGGCGTACGGTCGCGGGCCGGATCGCGATGGACCAGTTCGTGGTCGACCTCGGCGGCGACGAGCCGGAGGTCGGGTCGCGGGCCGTGCTGTTCGGGCCCGGCGACGGGGGCGAGCCCACCGCCGAGGACTGGGCGCAGGCGGCGGGCACCATCGCGTACGAGATCGTCACCCGCATCGGAACCCGCGTCCCCCGCGTCTATCTCGACGACGAGAACGACGAGAACGACGAGAACTCGGGGAACGAGGGGAAGGGCGGGCAGGAGGACCGGGGGCGCTCCGCATCGCGGTGATCCGCTCGGGGCGGCCGGGGGGTGCGTGACCCGGCCGTCGCCGTGACCCCGAACACCAGTACGTCACACCGACGGCACCAGAGGAGCGGTACGTGAGCGAGAGCAGTGCGGCGGCGGCCGTGGCCTCCGCCGCAGGGGCGGGCGGCTGGCGCCGGGCGACCGGTATCGCGGGGGCCGCGATCGGCGTGGTGGCCGCGGGCGCGGCGGCCACCGTGGCCATCGAACGGATGACCGTCGGCCGGAACATACGCAGAAAGGCCCGGCTCGCCCTCGACTCGGCGGGCCCGTACGGCACCCTGCGCGGCACCCCCGGCACCGCGTACGCCGACGACGGCACCGAGCTGTACTACGAGGTCGACGACATCGACCCGGAGGCCGCCGCCGACCTCGGCCCGCGCCGCCGCAGGCTCTTCGGCCGCAAGGACCCCGCCCCCGTCACCGTCGTCTTCAGCCACGGCTACTGCCTCAGCCAGGATTCCTGGCACTTCCAGCGCGCGGCCCTGCGCGGCGTCGTGCGCACCGTCCACTGGGACCAGCGCAGCCACGGCCGCTCCGGGCGCGGCGTGGACCAGCTCAAGGACGACGTGCCGCTCACCATCGACCAGCTCGGCCGCGATCTGAAGGCGGTCCTCGACGCCGCCGTGCCCGAGGGGCCGATCGTGCTGGTCGGGCACTCCATGGGCGGCATGACCGTGATGGCGCTGGCCGCCCAGTATCCCGAGCTGATCCGCGAGCGGGTCGTCGCCACCGCCTTCGTCGGCACCTCCTCCGGGCGGCTCGGCGAGGTCAACTTCGGGCTGCCGGTGGCCGGCGTCAACGCGGTGCGCCGGGTGCTCCCTGGCGTGCTGAAGGCGCTCGGGCAGCGCGCCGAACTGGTCGAGAAGGGGCGGCGGGCCACCGCCGACCTGTTCGCCGGGATCATCAAGCGGTACTCGTTCGCCGGCCGCGACGTCGACCCGGCCGTCGCCCGGTTCGCCGAGCGGATGATCGAGAGCACGCCGATCGACGTGGTCGCCGAGTTCTACCCGGCCTTCACCGACCACGACAAGACCGAGGCGCTCGCCCTCTTCGCCGGCATGCCGGTGCTGGTCCTGGCCGGGCTCCAGGACCTGGTCACCCCGAGCGAGCACAGCGAGGCCATCGCCGGCCTGCTGCCCGAGGCGGAACTCGTCCTGGTCCCGGACGCCGGGCACCTGGTGATGCTGGAACACCCGGAGGTCGTCACCGACCGGCTCGCCGACCTGCTGACCCGGGCCGGAGCGGTCCCGGCAGGCACTACCGTGGGCACTTATGGAAGCACCAGCAGCACCGCACAGCCCGGCTGACCGCCCCTCCGTCGAGATCACCGTCAACGCTCCCGGCCAGATGCTGGAGCTGGGCCGCCGCCTCGCCAAGCTGCTGCGCGCCGGCGACCTCGTGATGCTCAGCGGGGAGCTGGGCGCGGGCAAGACCACGCTGACCCGCGGGCTCGGCGAAGGGCTCGGGGTGCGCGGCGCCGTCACCTCGCCGACCTTCGTGATCGCCCGGGTGCACCCCTCGCTCGGCGACGGCCCGCCGCTCGTCCACGTCGACGCCTACCGCCTGGGCGGCGGTCTGGACGAGATGGAGGACCTGGACCTCGACGTCTCGCTGCCGGACTCGGTGGTCGTCGTGGAGTGGGGCGAGGGCAAGGTCGAGGAGCTGACCGACGAACGGCTCCAGGTCCGGATCCACCGGGCCGTCGGCGACACCACCGACGAGGTGCGGCAGGTGACGGTCACGGGCATCGGCGGCCGGTGGGCGGCCGTGGACCTGGGCGTGCTGGCCGCCTGAGCGGACGGCCGGTCCTTGCGCGGGGCCTCCCGGGCGTGGTCACATGGTGTCCCGCTCGTGGTTAGGCTTACCTAACCGCACCCGCCCCCGTCCTCCAGGAGGCGTCCATGTCGGCTGCCGAGAACCCGTCCCGGCCGTACCCGGCCACCGGTGTGTGCATGAGCGACCTGCTGGCCTCCTGCGCCGCCGCCGCGGCCGTCTCCCTCCCGCCCCGGGCCCCGGAACCGGTGGACGCCGCCCCGGACCCCCGCACCGGCGCCCGGACGCCCCGTACCGACCCGCGCGCGGAAAGCACGGGAGTCCGCAGGGACGCCCCCACCGCCCCCACCGCCCGCGCCGCCCGTACGGTGGAAACGCACCGGGAAGCGGCGTAGCCCTATCGGATGACGACGGCGGCCGACGGCGAACAGACAGCGGACGAAGGCGGCCCCGGTCGCACGGTCGTCCGGTCGTTCGGCAGGCCCTCCCGGTCGGCAGGCCCTCCCGGTCGGCAGGCCCTCCCGGTCGGTCGGCCCCCGCGGTCGGTCGGCCCCCGCGGTCGTAGGCCCGGCCTCTACCGGATGACGACGACCTTCTGGCCGATCGTCGCGAACATCCACATCGCCTCGCCGTCCGCCCGCGACTCGCGGATGCCGCCCGTCTTCACGCTCGTGTCCGCGCCCGTGTCGCCGTCCTGCGGCGGGGACTGGTCGACGGCCGCGCTGAACCCGACGACCACGCCCTGCACATCGGCGAACCGCACCACGTGCTCCACCGGGACGCCGTCGGTCCCGGTGACCGCCTTGGAGCGCGAGGTGACCGTGTAGGTGCCGGGGGCCGGGTCCACGCTGCCGGGGGTGACCTGGAAGGTGTTCTCCACCGTGCCGCCCGCGCTCACCAGCCACACCCGGTCGTCGTCCACCGAGTAGACCACCCGCTCGCCGGTGCCGGAGTTCGCGGGCAGCGCGGTCGGGTGCCGGCTGTCGCGGGGCGCCTTGGCGGCGCTCGCCGCGGGGGTCGCGCTCGGGCCGGGCCGGCCGATCAGGTCCTCCGGGACGGTCGACTGGGCGCGGTACGCGAGGAAGCCGACCGTGACGAGCGCCGCCGCGGTCAGCCCGGCCACCCAACCCGCGCTGCTCCTTGCCACGGTTCGTCCACCTCTGGATAAGTTTGCTGGTCAGTGCCTGACTTTCGACCGTAGCAGCCGGAATGCACCCGGCCCGTGCGGCCGTGCCGGGCTCGCGGGAGCCGTAGGCTGTTTGCGTGCTCTTGCTCGCTCTGGATACCGCCACCCCCGCCGTCACCGTCGCCCTGCACGACGGGACGGCCGTCATCGCCTCAGCCGGTCAGGTGGACGCGCGCCGGCACGGAGAGCTGCTGCTGCCGGCCGTCGACCGGGTCCTCGCCGAGGCCGGACTGGCGCTGGACGCCGTCACCGGCATCGTGGCCGGCATCGGCCCCGGCCCCTACACCGGACTGCGCGTCGGCCTGATGACCGCCGACACCTTCGGCCTCGCCCTCGGCGTCCCGGTGTACGGCCTCTGCACGCTCGACGGCCTCGCCTACGCCGCCGACGTGCCCGGCCCCTTCGTGGTGGCGACCGACGCCCGCCGCAAGGAGGTCTACTGGGCGCGCTACGCCGACTCGCGCACCCGCGTCACCGGCCCGGCCGTGGACCGGCCCGCCGACATCGCCGAAGAGGTCCGGGGCCTGCCCGCGGTCGGCGCCGGCGCGCTGCTGTACCCGGACGCCTTCCCGCAGGCGCACGAGCCCGAGCACGTGTCCGCCGCCGCCCTGGCCTCGCTCGCCGCGGAGAAGCTGGCCGCCGGTCAGGAGCTGCCCGCGCCCCGGCCGCTGTATCTGCGCCGCCCGGACGCGCAGGTGCCCAAGAACTACAAGGTGGTCACCCCCAAGTGACCGGCGAGACGACCACCGGCACCCCGGCGCCCGCCCTGCGCGAGATGCGCTGGTGGGACATCGACCCCGTGCTGGAGCTGGAGAAGGACCTCTTCCCCGAGGACGCCTGGTCGCGCGGCATGTTCTGGTCCGAGCTGGCGCACTCCCGCGGTCCCGAGGCCACCCGCCGCTACGTCGTGGCCGAACAGGACGGCCGGATCGTCGGCTACGCCGGGCTCGTCGCCTCCGGCGACCAGGGCGACGTCCAGACCATCGCCGTGGCCCGGGAGCTGTGGGGCAGCGGCCTCGGCGCGCTGCTGCTGACCGAGCTGCTGCGGGCCGCGACCGCCTTCGAGTGCGCCGAGGTGATGCTCGAGTGCCGCGTGGACAACGTCCGCGCCCAGCGGCTCTACGAGCGCTTCGGCTTCGCCCCCGTCGGGGTGCGGCGCGGCTACTACCAGCCGGGCAACGTGGACGCCCTGGTGATGCGCCTGACCGACCCCTCCGCCTCCGTACAAGGAACCGAGATCCATGGCTGACCCACGCGACGAGCCGCTCGTCCTCGGCATCGAGACCTCCTGCGACGAGACCGGCGTCGGCATCGTGCGCGGCACCACCCTGCTGGCCGACGCGGTCGCCTCCAGCGTCGACGAGCACGCCCGCTTCGGCGGCGTCGTCCCCGAGGTCGCCTCGCGCGCCCACCTGGAGGCCATGGTGCCGACCATCGAGCGCGCGCTGAAGGAGGCGGGGGTGAGCGCGAAGGACCTGGACGGCATCGCGGTCACCGCCGGACCCGGTCTGGCCGGCGCCCTGCTGGTCGGCGTGTCGGCGGCCAAGGCGTACGCGTACGCGCTCGGCAAGCCGCTGTACGGCGTCAACCACCTCGCCTCGCACATCTGCGTGGACCAGCTGGAGCACGGCCCGCTCCCGGAGCCGACCATGGCGCTGCTGGTCTCCGGCGGCCACTCCTCGCTGCTGCTGTCCACCGACATCACCGCCGACGTACGGCCCATGGGCGCCACCATCGACGACGCGGCCGGCGAGGCCTTCGACAAGATCGCCCGGGTGCTGAACCTCGGTTTCCCCGGCGGCCCCGTCATCGACCGCTACGCCCGCGAGGGCGACCCGGCGGCGATCGCCTTCCCGCGCGGTCTGACCGGCCCCCGCGATCCCGCCTACGACTTCTCCTTCTCCGGTCTGAAGACGGCGGTGGCCCGCTGGATCGAGGCCAGGCGGGCGGCCGGCGAGGAGGTGCCGGTGCGCGACGTGGCGGCCTCCTTCCAGGAGGCGGTGGTGGACGTGCTCACCCGCAAGGCGGTGCGGGCCTGCAAGGACGCCGGCGTGGACCATCTGATGATCGGCGGCGGCGTGGCCGCCAACTCGCGGCTGCGGGCGCTGGCCCAGGAGCGCTGCGAGGCGGCCGGCGTCCGGCTGCGCGTCCCGCGCCCCAAGCTGTGCACGGACAACGGCGCGATGGTGGCCGCGCTCGGCGCCGAGATGGTCAAGCGCAACCGCGCCGCCTCCGACTGGGACCTGTCGGCGGACTCCTCGCTGCCGGTCACCGACCCGCACGTCCCGGGCACCGCGCAGACCCGCCCGCACGCGCACGGCCACAGCCACGACCATGTGCACGAGGTCGGCGAGGAGAACCTGTACTCGTGAGCGTGGCGTTGATGTGGGAGGCCCGCGCGGTGGCGGGCCGGGGCGAGGAGTTGCTGTCCTGGGTGCGCGAACAGCGGCTCGCCGGGCGGCCGTTGCGCCGTGAGGTGTTCCGCGCGCCGCAGGACCGCGTCCTCGTCATCACCTGGTGGGACGCGCCCTACGACGCGGAGCTGCCGGAACTGCCCGAGCCGGACGCCGACTTGGTCACCCGGGCGGTGCACCGCTGGCGGTTCGAGGCGGTGCCGGAGGACGCGGATCGCTGAGTGGCGCACGGCCTCCGAGATGCGCTATGATCATCACACAGCAAGCGGGCGGGGAAACAACGAAGCCCGATTGCCAGTGCGTTGGTGGTCCAAGGAAAGACGTCCCGCTTCCTGCGGGGAGATGCAGGTGCAAGGCCTGCCCGGCGCTCCAGCAGAAGCCCCCCTCCGGTTCACCGGAGGGGGGCTTCTTCGTCGTACGGGCCGATTCCCGCGAACTCTCCTGCCGCGAGCGGTGCTTCGGTCCGGGTCCCGGCGGGCGGGCGGCCGGCCTCTGGGGCAGGACCGGCGCCCGCCGGGACCCGGAGCGCGGGCGGCGGTTCAGCCGGCCGCCGACACCGCCGTCTCGCAGCGCAGCCGCCGGTCCTGCCCCACCTCCCGCGGCGGACCGGTCAGGGTCAGCCGGGCGGTGTGGCGGACGTCCGCGGCGGAGGCGGCCAGGCGCAGTTCCAGGTCGCCCGGCTCGACCACCCGGCGGCCCGTGCGGTCGGTGAACGCCGACAGGTCCGGGTGGAAGCGGAACGTCACCCGCGCCGCCTCGCCGGGCGCCAGCTCCACCCGCTGGTAGCCGATCAGCCGCATGTCGGGGCGGGTCACCGCGGCCACCGGGTCGTGCAGATACAGCTGGACCACCTCCGCGCCCGCCCGGTCACCGGTGTTGCGGACGGTGACGGAGAGGTCGTGGGAGTCGTCCGTGCCGATCTCGGTGACATCGTCGCCCTCGACGGGCTCCCAGGCGAACGCGGTGTACGAGCGGCCGTGCCCGAACGGGTACAGCGGTGTCGGGTCCAGGCTGCTGACCTCGCCGGCCAGCCCCAGCGGCGGCTGGAGATACGTCCACGGCTGGCCCCCGGCGCCGCGCGGCACGCTCACCGGCAGCCGCCCGGAGGGGTTCACCCGGCCCGAGAGCACCCCGGCCACCGCCGGACCGCCCTCCTCGCCGGGGAAGAACGCCTGCACCGCCGCGGCCAGCCGGCCCTCCCAGCGGCCGAGCGCGTAGGGGCGGCCGGTGAGCAGCACCAGCACCACCGGCACGCCGGTCTCCACCAGCGCCTCCAGCAGCTCGCCCTGCACACCCGGCAGGGTCAGGTCCGCCGCGTCGCAGCCCTCGCCCGAGGTGCCCCGGCCGAACAGGCCCGAGCGGTCGCCGAGCACCGCCACCACCACGTCGGCCTCCGAGGCGCGCGCCACCGCCTCCGCGAACCCCGAGGCGTCCGGCTCCGTCACCCCGCAGCCCTCGGCGAACGTCACCTTGGCGTCGGGGAGTTCGGCGCGCAGCGCCTCCAGCACGGTGGGGATCTCGATGCCCAGGGGGGTGCCGGGGTGCTGGGTGCCGACGTGGGAGGGGAAGGAGTAGCAGCCGAGCATGGCCAGGGCGTCGGCGGCGCGCGGGCCGACGACCGCGACACGGGTGTCGGGGGCCAGCGGCAGCACGCCGTCCGGGTTGGCCAGCAGGACGACCGACTCCTCGGCCAGGCGGCGGGCCACGGCGCGGTTCTCCGGCGAGTCGAGGTCGATGTCCCGGGCGGGCGGTTCGGGCGCCCAGTCGGCGTCGAGCAGGCCCAGTTCGCACTTCTGGAGCAGCACCCGGCGGGCCGCGCGGTCCACCAGGGACTCCGGGACCGTCCCGGCGCGCACGGCGGCCACCAGGCCGTCGCCGTAGCACTTCACGGTCGGCAGCTCCACGTCGACGCCGGCCGTGAGGGCCAGCCGGCCGGAGTCGGCGGGGCCGGCGGCGACGCGGTGCAGGGTCTGCAGGAAGTCGATGCCGAAGTAGTCGGCGACCACCGTGCCGGTGAACCCCCAGCGCTCGCGCAGGATCTCGGTGAGCAGATGCGGGTCGGCGGAGGCGGGGACGCCGTCGATCTCGTTGTAGGCGGCCATCACCGAGCGCGCCCCGCCCTCGCGCAGCGCCATCTCGAACGGCATCAGCGTGACGTCGGCGAACTCGCGCGCGCCCGCGCGCACCGGGGCGAGGTTGCGGGCGCCCGTGGAGGCGGCGTACCCGGCGAAGTGCTTGAGGGTGGCGACGATCCCGGCCGACTGAAGGCCCCGCACGTAGGCGGTGGCGACGGTGGCGACCAGGTAGGGGTCCTCGCCGATGGTCTCCTCGACCCGGCCCCAGCGCGGATCGCGGACCACGTCCAGCACGGGCGCGAGGCCCTGGTGGACGCCCACCGAGCGCATGTCCCGGCCGATGCGGGCGGCCATCGCCTCCACCAGCGCCGGGTCGAAGCTCGCGCCCCAGGCCAGCGGCACCGGGTAGGCGGTCGCGCCCCAGGCGGTGAAGCCGGCCAGGCACTCCTCGTGGGCGACGGCCGGGATGCCGAACCGGCCGGCCGCGGCGATCCGGCGCTGGGCGCGGGCCAGGGCCTGCGCGCCGAGGGCGGGGTCCACGGGGGCGGTGCCGAAGGAGCGGGTGAGCTGGCCGAGGCCGCGGGTGATCAGCTCGTCCCAGTCGTAGTCGGTGTTCATGTGCTGCTGGTGCGGGGCGACCCCGTCGCCGTCCGTGGACGCGCCCACCCACACCCCGTACAGCTGGGCGGTCTTCTCCTCCAGGGTCATCCGGGCCAGCAGGGCGTCGACGCGGGCGGCGGCGGGCAGGGCGGGGTCCTGCCAGGGGGCGGTGGTCATGGAACTCCTGTCACAGGCGTCGGTGCGGGGTGGGTTCACTTGCCGCCCACCCCCATCAGGCCGCCGACGAGGGCGCGCCGTGCCACCAGGTAGACGGCGAAGATCGGGATGCCGGAGAGGACGACCGAGGCGAGCAGCGCGGGGATGTTCACCCCGAACTGGCTGACGTAGTTGAACAGGCCGAGGGTCAGCACCCGGGGGCCGTCGGACTGGGTGAAGATCAGCGGGAAGAGGAAGCCGTTCCAGGCCTGGAGGGCCGCGTAGACGACGACCGTGCTGATGCCGCCCTTGGCCATCGGAATGACCAGCTGGAACAGCATCCGGGTGGGCGAGGCGCCGTCCAGGGCCATCGCCTCGTACATCTCCTCGGAGATGTCGCGCAGGGTGCCGGTGAGGATCAGCACCGACACCGGCATCGCGAAGGCGGCGGTGGGCAGGACGACGGCGAGCAGGCTGTCGTAGAGGTTCAGCTTGGCGATCATCAGGTAGAGCGGGATCACCACCGCCTGCGCGGGGATCGCCACGCCGAGCAGGAACAGCCGGAAGGCCGCGCCCGACCAGAAGCCGCGGGTGCGGACGGCGACGTAGGACAGCGGGACGCACAGGACGAGGACGATCGCCACGACGGCCGCGGCGGCGAGCGCCGTGTTGAGCAGGAAGTGGCCGAAGCCGTTGTCGAGGACGGTGCCGTAGTTCTCCAGCGTGGGGTCGGCGGGCGGTGTGAGGGCGTTCTTGCCGAGGGCCTCGTCCTGGCGGGTGAGCGAGGTGGTGATCATCGCGTAGATCGGGACGATCACCACGGCGAGCCAGAGCACCGAGCCGAGTCCGGCCAGCCGGTTGGGGCGCCGGGTCCAGTGCCGCCGGCGGCGCGCGGCGGCGGCCGGGGCGGGGCCGGCGCTCCTCACGGGACACGGACGGCGCAACGTATCGTGTGACACTGCGTCACATTCCTTCCCTGGTGCTGCGCATGGCGCCGAAGCCGGTCAGCCGGACCAGCAGGAGCGAGAGCGCGGTGGCGGCCACGACGAGGAACGACGCGACGGCGCTCGCGTAGCCGAAGTCGTAGTTCTTGAAGCCCGCCTCGTACATCAGGTACGGCAGGATCGCGGTGTCGGTGCCCGGGCCGCCCTGGGTGAGGATCAGGACCGTCTCGAAGTACGTCAGCGAGCCGACGATCATCAGCACGCCGGACGTGGTCGCCGTGTTGCGCAGCTGGGGCAGGGTGATGGAGAGGAACTGGCGGCAGCGGCCGGCGCCGTCCATCGCGGCGGCCTGGTAGAGCACCTCGGGGATCTGCCGGGCGCCGCCCTGGTAGATCAGGGTGTGGAAGGGGATGAACTGCCAGCCGCCGACGAAGACGATCGCCAGGAAGGCGCCCGAGGTGCTGCCGAGCGTGTCGCCGCGCACGAGGCCGAAGTTCGGGTCGAGCAGGGCGTAGAAGAGCAGCGAGATCGCCGTCGAGGAGAGCAGGAACGGCACGAAGAAGACCGCGGACAGGATCGCCCGGTTGCGCTGGCGGCCGGCCGCCCAGACGCCGAGCAGCAGCGAGACGACGGTCTGGAAGACCCAGCTGACCACGGTCAGCAGCACGGTCACCGTCAGGGACTGGGTCAGCCGGGGATCGTCCAGCAGCTTGCGCCAGTTGGCGAGGCCGGCGGGCTGCGGATCGCCGAGGCCGTTCCACTTCGTGAAAGACAGGTAGAAGGCCAGCGCCATCGGGACGACGGCGAAGAAGCCGAAGAACAGGACGGCGGGCAGCGCCCAGGCGGCGTTCGGTCGCCCGGCCCGCACCCCCGCCCCGGCCCGCACCCCCGCCCCGGCGCCGCCCTTGGTCCGGGTGGTGACCGACGGGCTCACTTCAGCCCCTTGAGCGCCGCGACGAACCGGCTCGGCGACGACTTGCCCACGAACAGCTTGTTGATCTCGGTCAGCATCGGCGTCTGCACGTCCGGGTCCACCGCCTGGTCCCAGCTCAGCGTGAACGCCGGGGCCTGCTGCACCATCTGGTACTGGAACTTCGCGAACTCCGGGTTCGGCGAGGCGTCCAGCAGGCCGGCCGCGTTGGCGGTGGCCGGGACGTCGCCGTTGGCGATCAGGTCCTTGGTGTACGCCTCGGAGGCGCAGTCGCGCAGGAAGGCGATCGCCGCGTCCTTGTTGGACGTACGGGCGTTCACCGACCAGTAGTTGGTGGGGTTGCCGACGACGTTGCGGATGTCGCCGGCGCCGCCGTCGTACTTCGGGAAGGCGCACCAGCCCAGGTCCTTCTTGGCGAAGTCCGGGAACTTGCCGAGCTGCGTGGAGTACTCCCACGAGCCCATCAGGTGCATCGCCGCCTTGCCCTTGGCGAACATGGCGGGCGCGCCGCCGTTGGTGTACGCCACCGAGCTGTAGCCCTTGCCGAAGGCGCCGTCGTCGATGAGCTGCCGGACCGTCTCGGCCGCCTTCAGCACGGCCGGGTCGTCCCAGCCGGAGGAGTCGCCGTTCTTGATCCTGTCGAAGACCTCGGGGCCGCCGATGCGGTCGACCAGGTACTCCAGCCACATCAGTTCGGGCCAGATGTCGGAGCCGCCGAGCGCGAACGGCGTGATCCCGGCCTTCTTCAGCTTGGCGTTGTTGTCGAGCAGCTGGTCCCAGCTGGTGGGCGGCTGGAGCTTCTGCTCGGCGAAGAGGGTCTTGTTGTAGAAGAGGATCACCGGCTGCATGCCGCGCATCGGGATGCCGTAGTTCTTCCCGCCGAGCGCGCCCGCCGTGAGCACCGAGGGCAGGAAGCCGTTCTTGAGGACCGGGTCGGACTCGATGGTGCCGGTGAGGTCCACCAGCTGGTTCGCGTCCCGGTACGCCTTGATCGAGCCGCCGCCCCAGTTGAAGAACACGTCCGGCGCGTTGGGGGAGCCCATCGCCGTGCGCAGCTTGGCCGGGTACTCCGAGCCGGGGATCTTCTGCAGCTTCACCTTGCCCTTGGTGCGCTTGGCGTCGGCCGAGGCGTTGAACCGGTCCACCGACTTGACCTGGATCTTCACCGCGTCGTCGCCGTACACCATCGCCGTGATGGCGCCGCCGCCCGAGCCGCCGGAACCGCTGCCGGACCCGCAGGCGGTGAGCCCGGCGGCCGAGACGAGGGTGGCGCCGGCGCCGAGGAACCAGCGCCTGCTGTAGGACTCCATGTGACGGCACCTCTCACGAGAGTTGGGCTCGGGCGGGACACGTCGTCCAGGACCCGAATGTTTCGGATACGACTTCGAATGTTCCGGGAACGTAAGACGTGCGAGGGGCTTCGTCAAGGGGTCGCGCAGAGATACGATCGCGACCATGAAACCGACGAAGCCCGCAGGAACGCGCACCGCCACCCTCGCTGAGATCGCCCGCGAGGCCGGGGTGTCAGCTCCGACTGTTTCGAAGGTGCTCAACGGACGTGCCGATGTCGCACCGGGGACCCGCAGCCGGGTCGAGGACCTGCTGCGCGCCCACGGCTACCGGCGCCGCCGCGCCGAGGCGACCCGCTCGCCGCTGATCGACGTCGTCTTCCACGAGCTGGAGAGCGCCTGGGCGATGGAGGTCATCCGGGGCGTGGAGAACGTGGCGCGGGACGCGGGCCTGAGCGTGGTGCTCTCCGAGAGCGCGGGCCGGCTCGTGCCCGGCCGCAGCTGGGCCGACCAGGTCGCCGCCCGCCGCCCGCACGGCGTCGTCCTGGTGCTGTCCGGCCTGGACGAGTCCCAGCGGGCGCTGCTGACCAGCCGGTCCATCCCGTTCGTGGTGATGGACCCGGCCGGCGACCCGGGCGCCGACGTGCCCTCGATCGGCGCGACCAACTGGCAGGGCGGCCTCGCCGCCACCCGGCACCTGGTCGAACTGGGCCACACCCGGATCGGCGCGATCAGCGGGCCGTCGCGGATGATGTGCAGCCGCGCCCGCGTGGACGGCTACCGCGCGGCGCTGGAGACGGCCGGGCTGCCGGTGGACCCGTCGCTGATCGTGGCCGGCGACTTCCACCACGAGGCCGGCTACCGGCTCGGGCTGAAGCTGCTGCGCCGCGCGGACCGCCCGACCGCCGTCTTCGCCGGCAACGACCTCCAGGCCCTCGGCCTCTACGAGGCGGCACGCGAACTGGGGCTGCGCGTCCCGGAGGACCTGAGCGTGGTCGGCTTCGACGACCTGCCGGTGGCCCGCTGGGTGGGGCCGCCGCTGACGACCGTGCGCCAGCCGCTGACCGAGATGGCCGAGGCGGCGACGAAGCTGGTCCTGGACCTGGGGCGCGAGGAAGAGGCGCCGGTGGCGACCCGGGTGGAGCTGGCGACCAGCCTGGTGGTGCGCAGCAGCACGGCGCCGCCGGGGGAGTGAGGCGGGAGGCCGGCAGCCCGGCGCCAGGACCGCCTTCGAAAGTTTCGAAGACGGGGTGGAGACGGGGTCGGATCAGACCGGGGCGGGCTGCGCGGTGCCGCAGTAACGGCACTTGGCGGCGGCCTCGGGCAGGTCCTCCGACAGACAGGCCGGGCAGGTCTTGACGGGCCCGTCCTCCTCGAAGACCGTCACGCCCCGGCGCGACTGGACGTGCTTGTACGGCACGACGATCAGGAAGTACACGACCGCCATGAACACGAGGAAGTAGATCAGCGCCGAGATGAACGCCCCGATGTCCAGATAGGTCGCGGTGTTGCCCGGCTTGCCGAGCTGCCAGCCGAGACCGGGCGACGAGTCGCCCTGCGCGCGGGCGATGATCGGGTTGATCACGTTGTCGGTGAACGCCTTGATCAGCGTGCTGAACGCCAGGGCGACGATCAGGCCGACGGCCACGACGATGACATCGCCGCGCATCAGGAAGTTCTTGAAGCCCCGCAGCATGACTCTCCTCGCCTCCACTCGACACGGCCAGTCTCGGGGCGGCGGGCCGGGAGTGCATGCGGGGCGCGTCCGACTGGGGGAACCTCCGGGCGAGGGTCTTCGGGCGGGGGCGCGGGTGCGCGCTCTCAGGGGAGCACCGGGGGCCTCACCCGGCCGGGTGGCCGAGGAGCATGGCCGGGGCGCCGGCGACCCGGGTGAGGAAGACGGTCACCGCGGCGCGCCCGTACGGCTTGGGCAGCACCTTGCGGCGCAGTTCCTCCGGCTCGACCGCCGAGCCCCGCTTCTTCACCGTCAGCACGCCCACCTCGCGCTCGCGCAGCAGCGCCTTGAGCTTCTTGACGTTGAACGGGAGCCGGTCGGTGATCTCGTAGGCGGTGGCGTACGGGGTGGGGCGCAGGGCGTCGGCGGTGACGTAGGCGATGGTCGCGTCGATCAGGCCGCCGTCGAGCGCGTCGGCGACCTCGGCGACCAGATGGGCGCGGACGACCGCGCCGTCCGGCTCGTACAAGTAGCGTCCCACGGGCCGCACTTCGGGGTCGGGCAGACCGCGTCCGCGCAGGCTGTGCGGGCCGGGCAGCAGTGTCGCCCGGACCAGGCCCGGCTCGGCGCCGAACCAGAGCACGGCCTCCTTCACGTCGCCGCCGTCGGAGATCCACTCCGCCTCGGCCTGCGGCGGCACGGCCTCGTGCGGGATGCCGGGGGCGACCTTCAGCGCGGCGCGCGGCGCGCGGAGAGCGGCCTCGACGGCCCAGGACAGCGGCGGCGAGTAGGCCTCCGGGTCGAAGATCCGGCCGCGGCCGCCCCGGCGCGCCGGGTCCACGAAGACCGCGTCGTACGGCGCGGTGTCCACCTCCGTGACGTCCGCCTCCCGCACCTCGATCAGGTCCGCGAGGCCCAGCGCCCCGGCGTTCGCGCGGGCCACGGCGGCGGTGAGCGGGTCCCGGTCCACGGCGAGGACGCGGACCCCGGCGCGGGCCAGCGCGATCGCGTCGCCGCCGATCCCGCAGCACAGGTCGGCGAGCGAGGTCACGCCCGCCTGAGTCAGCCGCGCCGCCCGGTACGCGGCCACGCTCGCCCGGGTGGACTGCTCGACGCCGTGGGGCGTGAAGAACATCCGGCGCGCGTCCGCCGCCCCGAACTTCGCCGCGGCCCGCTGCCGCAGCCGGGCCTGGCCGAGCGCCGCCGACACCAGTGCGGCGGGGTGCTCGCGGCGCAGCCGGGTGGCGACGGCGAGTTCGTCGGCGGGGTCGGTGCCGTGCACCTCGTCCAGGAGGGCCCGGCCCTCGTCGGTGAGCAGCGCGGCGAAGGCGTGGAGCGGGGCGGCGGCCTGTGGGTCGTTCACCGGGTCATTGTCGGGCAGCGGGGGAGGGGCCGGGGCGGTGGGGCGGGTGTGGGTGATGGTCGGTCGCGGTCCCCCGGACCGGCCGGGGCGGTCGCTCGTTGGGCCGGTCGGGGGAAGGTGGGGCGACGGTCGCGGTGTCGGCGTGGGTTCCGGGGGGTGTGCTGGGAGGATCCGGCGCCATGAGACTAGTAGTACAAACTGATAAAAAGACCGCGTATCGACGGGTCGGTCACCGGATCGGCCACCAGGACGGTCACCGAGTCGGCGGACGGACCGGTGGACGGACCGGCCGATGGGTCGGCCGATGGACCGGCCGCCGCCTCGCCACCCGCGCCGCACTCGCCGTCCTCGCCGTCTCTGCCCTCGCGGCGGGCTGCTCACGGCCGGACACCCCCGTACCGCCCGCCCAGGGCCAGCAGCGCCTCCAGGCGCCCCCCGCCCGCGCCCTCGACTCGTACGCCACCCGGCTGCGCGCCGCCACCGCCGCCCGCGCCGCCGCGGCCAAGCGCTGGGGCCTGCGGCAGGTCCCGCTCACCCCGCCCGCACCGCCCGCCGTCAAACCGAGGATCACCGCGCGCCCCGGCTTCGAGGTGGACCACCAGGAGGACTGGGACCTGCCCCCGGTCTTCACCACCGTCCCCACCGAGGACAAGGTCGTCTTCCTCACCATCGACGACGGCGCCGACAAGGACCCCGAGTTCCTGCGGATGATGAGCGAGCTGAAGATCCCGTACACGGCCTTCCTCAGCGACTACCTGATCAAGGACGACTACGGCTACTTCCGCACGATGCGCGACGCCGGGGTCACCCTCAACAACCACACCCTGCACCACCCGTACCTGCCGGGCCTGTCCTACGAGGACCAGCGGCACGAGATCTGCGACATGCAGGACATCATGCAGAGGCAGTTCGGCAGGCGCCCCACCGTCGTGCGCTTCCCCTACGGCAACTACAACCAGGACTCCCTGGTTGCCGCCAAGTCCTGCGGCATCAAGTACGCGCCGATCTGGAACGAGGAGGTCTACGTCGACCACTGGGAGTTCCGCGAGGACGACCAGAAGATGCGCCGCGGCGACATCGTCCTCACCCACTTCCGGGGCCGGAACGAGTGGAACGGCACGATGGTCGACGACATGCGCCGGTTCCTGAACTACGTGACCGCCCAGGGATTCGCGGTGGCCCGGCTGGAGGACTACCTGTGAGACCGCGGCGGCGGCGGCGCGGCCGGCCGGGCACGGAGCCGGGAGCCGCGCGGGACGCGGGACCGGGAGTCGGGCGGGGTACGGGGCCGGGAGCCGGGCGGGCCACGGCACCGGGAGCCGGGCCGGAGGCGGCGCCGCGCCCCGGCGCCACGACCGGAGCGGCGTCCGCCGGCCGGCCGGCGGCGCGGCGAGCCCCCGCGGTCCCGCTCCTCGCGGTCCTGCTCCTCGCCGTGCTGCCGCTGCTCGCGGCCGGCTGCGCGTCCCCGGCCGACCCGGCCGACCCGGCCGACCCGGTCGATCCGGTCGCCCCGGTCGATCCGGTCGGGCGGCTGGGGCGTGAGGCGGCGCGGCGGGTACCGTCCGAGCCGCCCGAGCCGCCCGAGCGCCCGCCCGCCCCGCAGTCGTACCGCCGCTGGGGTCTCGACGCCCCGCTGCCCGCGCCGCCGCGCCCGCCGGCCCGCCCCCTGGACCTCGCCACCCGGCCGCCCGCACTGCCCGCGGTCGTGGACCACGTCGCCACCGCCGACCGGGTCGTCTTCCTCACCTACGACGACGAGGCCGAGCGGGACCCGCAGTTCGTCGACATGGTCCGCGAACTGCGGCTTCCGGTCAGCATGTTCCTCACCGACAGCGTCGTGGGGCCCGGCTACGGGCACTTCGCGCGCCTGCTGTCGGTCGGCGCGGACCTGCAGAACCACACCCTGGACCATCCCGCGCTGCGCGGTCTGCCCTACGCCGGGCAGCGCGCCGAGATCTGCGGCCAGCGCGACAAGCTGCACGCCCGCTTCGGCGTCCGCCCCCGCCTCCTGAGACCGCCCTACGGCGCGTACGACACCACGACGCTGCGCGCCGCCGCCGACTGCGGCGTCTCGGCCGTCATCCTGTGGCGCGCCGCGCTGACCGGGACCGGCCTGCGCTTCACCCACGGCGGGGCCGCGCTACGCCCCGGCGACATCGTCCTGGTCACCTCGGACGACGACGACCGGGGCGGCCCCGGCCTGCGCGAGCGCACGACCCGGCTGCTGCGCCGGATCGAGGGCGAGGGCCTGACGGTGGGGCGGTTGCAGGACTACCTGTGAGGCGTCGACCAGCCGGTCGGAGGGGGACGTGGCGGGGAAGCGGTCGCGGTCGTGCGTGTCGCGCCACGCGCCGAGCGCGGCGCCCGCGACGACCACGGCGAGCACGAGCTGCGTCGCGCCGGTGAACCGGGCCCCGCCGCGCACCAGCAGCACCCCGGCCGCCCCGGCCGCCAGCGCGAAGCCGCCGTACAGCAGCGCCGGGACCAGATCGCCCGGCGGCGCCCCGGCGGGCCCGCCGCCCGGCGCCTCCACCCGGCCGAGCCCGCGCACGGCGAGCACGATGACGAGCAGCAGCCCGCCCGTCGCGTCCGCCACCAGCACGAGCAGGAACACAAGCCCGCCGGTGACCGCGCCCGAAGGAGTGGAACGTGACCGCATGACCCTACGGTCGTACAAACCCGGACGCCGGGGAAGGGGGCGGGACGGGAAGAGCCGGGGGCACTTGCGCCTCCCCCGGTCGGTACACCCAGCCCGTCCGGCGCTTGAGGACGAGGCCGTTCAGGCCGACAGCGGGGGTCTGGGGGCGCAGTCCCCAGGGACGTCCACCCCCAGGACACGGCAACTTCGCACACACGTACGACAAAACGCGCCCCCACCCCCGACGCGCCGCAGGCAATTGGCACTCCGCTTGACCGAGTGCTAACGACGGTCATAGTCTCAGGTCTGGCACTCCCCCCTGGAGAGTGCCAACAAAGCGACGGGCAGGTCCGGCACCCGCGACGACGGATCGACCTGGTCGCCACCTCAGACAGTTAACCCCGTGAGATCTCCGAAGGGGGAGGTCGGATCGTGACGACCGCCAGCTCCAAGGTTGCCATCAAGCCGCTCGAGGACCGCATCGTGGTCCAGCCGCTCGACGCCGAGCAGACCACGGCTTCGGGCCTGGTCATTCCGGACACCGCCAAGGAGAAGCCCCAGGAGGGCGTCGTCCTGGCCGTGGGCCCGGGCCGCTTCGAGGACGGCAACCGTCTTCCGCTCGACGTCAAGGTCGGCGACGTCGTGCTCTACAGCAAGTACGGCGGCACCGAGGTGAAGTACAACAACGAGGAGTACCTCGTTCTCTCGGCCCGCGACGTGCTCGCGATCATCGAGAAGTAAGTCACCTCAGCGTTCATGCTGTGAGCTGCGCCCCTGGCCCCCGCGACCGTTAAGAAGCCGGGCGTCCGGGGCGCGGCGCTTTTCACCCTAGATTTCCGAGAGGGCTCCCGCTGCCATGGCGAAGATCCTGAAGTTCGACGAGGACGCCCGTCGCGCCCTCGAGCGCGGCGTCAACAAGCTTGCCGACACGGTGAAGGTGACGATCGGCCCCAAGGGCCGCAACGTCGTCATCGACAAGAAGTTCGGCGCCCCGACCATCACCAACGACGGCGTCACCATCGCCCGCGAGGTGGAGATCGAGGACCCGTACGAGAACCTCGGCGCGCAGCTGGTGAAGGAGGTGGCGACCAAGACCAACGACATCGCGGGCGACGGCACCACCACCGCCACCGTGCTCGCCCAGGCGCTGGTGCGCGAGGGCCTCAAGAACGTCGCCGCCGGCGCCTCCCCGGCGCTGCTGAAGAAGGGCATCGACGCCGCGGTCAAGGCCGTCTCCGACGACCTGCTCGCCTCGGCCCGCCCGATCGACGAGAAGTCCGACATCGCCGCCGTGGCCGCGCTGTCCGCCCAGGACCAGCAGGTCGGCGAGCTGATCGCCGAGGCGATGGACAAGGTCGGCAAGGACGGTGTCATCACCGTCGAGGAGTCCAACACCTTCGGTCTGGAGCTGGACTTCACCGAGGGCATGGCCTTCGACAAGGGCTACCTGTCCCCGTACTTCGTCACCGACCAGGAGCGTATGGAGGCCGTCCTCGACGACCCGTACATCCTGATCCACCAGGGCAAGATCTCCTCCATCGCGGACCTGCTGCCGCTGCTGGAGAAGATCATCCAGGCGAACGCCTCGAAGCCGCTGCTGATCATCGCCGAGGACGTCGAGGGCGAGGCCCTGTCGACCCTGGTCGTCAACAAGATCCGCGGCACCTTCAACGCCACCGCCGTCAAGGCCCCCGGCTTCGGCGACCGCCGCAAGGCGATGCTCCAGGACATGGCGGTCCTGACCGGCGCCACGGTCATCTCCGAGGAGGTCGGCCTCAAGCTCGACCAGGTCGGCCTGGACGTGCTCGGCTCCGCCCGCCGCGTCACCGTCACCAAGGACGACACCACGATCGTCGACGGCGCCGGTGAGAAGGCGGACGTCGAGGGTCGCGTCGCCCAGATCAAGGCCGAGATCGAGAACACCGACTCCGACTGGGACCGCGAGAAGCTCCAGGAGCGCCTCGCGAAGCTGGCCGGCGGCGTGTGCGTGATCAAGGTCGGCGCCGCCACCGAGGTGGAGCTGAAGGAGAAGAAGCACCGTCTGGAGGACGCCATCTCCGCGACCCGCGCCGCGGTCGAGGAGGGCATCGTCTCCGGTGGCGGCTCCGCGCTGGTCCACGCCGTCAAGGTCCTCGAGGGCAACCTCGACAAGACCGGCGACGAGGCCACCGGTGTCTCGGTCGTCCGCAAGGCCGCCGTCGAGCCGCTGCGCTGGATCGCCGAGAACGCCGGCCTGGAGGGCTACGTCATCGTCTCCAAGGTGGCCGAGCTGGAGAAGGGCAGCGGCTACAACGCCGCCACCGGCGAGTACGGCGACCTGGTCAAGGCCGGCGTCATCGACCCGGTCAAGGTCACCCGCTCCGCCCTGGAGAACGCCGCCTCCATCGCCTCCCTCCTGCTGACGACCGAGACCCTGGTCGTCGAGAAGAAGGAAGAGGAAGAGCCGGCCGCCGCGGGCCACAGCCACGGCCACGCCCACTGACGCGACACCCTGACCCGAGCGCCTGACCGACCAGCCGCTCGAGTGGAACAACCGGCGCCCGGCACCCCTTCGGGGGCGCCGGGCGCCGTGCGTCGGGCGCTCTGCTGCCGAGCGAGGGTGTCGGGCCTGTCGAGCCTCGGGCCTGTCGGGCCCTGGCAGAAGCCCGATGCCGCCCGTCGGGTGCCGCTCGCCCGCTGTCAGGCCGTGCCGCGCAGGCGGTGCATGATGATGCCTCGGACGTCGGTGAGCCACTGGCGCAGTGAGACGCCCGCGGGCGGGGGCTCGCTGAGGCCGAGTGCCGCCGCCGCCTCGTGGAGCTCGTCCTCCGACGGGTTCAGGGCCAGGAACTCCGTGATGTCGGACGCGGCTCGCCTCATGTCCTCGACCGGTTCACCGGAAAGGTAGTCGTCCACGGCCTGGGCATGGGACTGGTACTCGAGTTCCAGGCTGTCCTGGTAGAAGTACGCTCCGAGCAGATGGGCCAACGCCGGGAACCGCTCCCGCCACTCCCACGCGATCGAAGGACGCGCCGAGGGACGGGGAGCCGCAGGGGACGCGAGGAAGCGCTCCAGATGGTGCAGGACGACGCGCAGGCAGTCCTCCACGCCGGCGCCCGGAGGCGGCGCGATGTGCGGGAGCAGATCGACATCGTCGGCGATCTCCTCGTCGAAGAGTCCGAGGGCCAGAAGGTCCCTGATCTCTCGCGCCGCTTCGGCCGCCCGCTCCGGCGCGTGGGCAGCCACCCGGAGATACGCGCTCAGGGCCGTACCGGCCGCTTCCCACGTGTCGTCGAAGGCGTGACCGGGCTGTTCGTACGCCTGCAGAAGCTGACGCAGTTCGTGAAAGCGGTCGTCCACCGGTGTCATCGTCGCTGTAGGCCTGTCTGGTTCTAGGGGACGGGATAGGAGGTGAGGACGCGGTAGCCCATCTCGGCCGACGGATCGCGCTTGAGAATCACTCTGGCACCCTTCACCCATTCCGGCGGAGCTCCCTGGACGAAGTTCGCACGGGACAGGCTCAGGCCGGTGTGGTCGTCGAAGTGGGCTTCCAGTTCGAGCTTGCGGCTCCTGTTCCTGGCGAGCCACGCCTCGATCTCCTTCTGCCGCATGAGCACCACGCCGTCGGTCGCCTTCTGCGCGGACGCTTCGTCCACGTAGCGCGAGTGTCCCTCTCCGGCTCCGCTCGCAGCCGCGCCGCAGCCCGTCGACGTCGGCCGCGGGCCACCACATGCCCGTCAGGAGCGGGAAGGCGCGACGCGCTACGACTCGGTGGACGCAACCGTCGCGGACGGTGTCCGCCCGAAGCCGTGAGGACGGGGCCGTGAGGGCGGAGTGCTACTCCTCCAACTCGTCCAGTGCGCCCAGTTGTTGCAGCAGGCCGAGTTGGTCGTGTTGCCACCAGGTCTCGGTCAGCTTGCCGTGCGGGCCGAAGCGGAAGAGGGTCATCCCGGTCATGGTGACCCGTTCGCCGGTGGGGGCGATGCCGAGGAACTCGCCCTTGTGGACGCCGGTCCAGGTCCAGCGGGCGCACACGCGGTCGTCCTGGGCGATCAGATCCTCGACCGTGAAGGCGAAGTCGAAGGCGTCCCGCCACATGCGGAACTCGCGCCGGATCGCGTCCAGACCGATCGTCGGCCCCGCCTCGATCGGGTCGTGGCTGTGGCAGTCCTCGTCGAACAGGTCGTTCAGCGGCGGCAGTTCACCCGCCGTGGCGAGCGTGTCGAACAACTGCCGTACCGCAGGGCCGTAGAGCCGCTCGTCGCGGACGACCTCCAGGTCGGTGAAGACGGGCAGCTCGTCGCAGAGCGCGACCATGCCGCGGAAGACCTCGTCGGTCTCCGGGAAATTCGAGTTCCGCATCGCCTCCTCGTAGGAGGGGAACTCCACCATCTCCACGAGGTGCGAGCCGTCCGACCGGTCCTTGCCGACCAGCGCGTGCGTCGCGCCGCGCCGGCCGCCGGTCCGCTCGACCCAGGTGTCGATCAGCCGGTTCATCTCGTCGACCCGGCTCGTCCTGCACTCGATGAGCTGTACGAAGGTCATGACCGCCGCCTCCACCCCTTCGTCCCGGTTCGTCCCTGTCATTTTCGCACCGGAAGGGCGTCCGGGGTCGTACGGCGAATGGGCCGGTTCCCGTATGGCGGGCCGGGGCGAGTGTGCCCTAACCTGGACAAGAGGTGACTCTTCGTAGCTCTTCGAGTGCGCCGGGCGAATGTTCGCCCAAGGATTCCGGGTACTCGCCTGCGGTGGTGGACGAAGGCCCACTACCATCGGAGGGCACCATTCGGGCAGCTCGGGGGATCGGGGGGACCGCGGTGGTTCATGAGGGGCGACCCTTATGGCGTAGAAGCAGCGCTTGCGGCAACGAGATGGAGTGCCTGGAGGTCGCCGTGCGAGCGGACCACGTGCTCACGCGCGACTCGAAGAAGTCCGCCGCGTCCGCGCTGCACTTCACCGCCCCGGCCTGGACGGGTTTCCTCCGTGCCGTGTCACGAGGAGAGCTGGAGCGATCATGACGTTCTTGCAGGCCGTCGGCAGGAGGTGTGTGGCCGCGATGGAGTTCGAACGGTCAGCAGCACGGCGTCCGCGTCGCGGGGACCGGCCCCGATCCGCCGGCATGGGCGGCGCCGCGCTCTTCCTGCTCGCCGCGGGAACGGCGGCCACGGCCACGGCGACCGCCGCCTCCCTGCTGGTGGAGAGCCTGCTCGCCAAGCGGGTGCTGTGGGCGGTCGTCCTGCTCGCCGTCTCGGTGAGCATCGGCCTGTGGCGCGGCGGTCACTCCGTCACAGCGTCTCCACCGAGTTCTGACCGTCTTCCGTACGCCCCACGGGCGGGCTCCCCCCGGTAGGGGCGGTTCTGCGGCGCTGCCGCGCGCCGACCGCCCACCACACGGCCGAGATCACGGCGACGCTCAGCACCAGCCCCGCCGTGAGGGTGGTGAACAGCCCTCCCCAGGGCAGCTTCAGACGCCCGGATATCGCCTCGCCGACGATGATCGCGAGGCTCACCACGACGACGGCCGCGAGGCACGCGATCAGACCGACGGCCGCCGGGCGGTCGGGGCCGGGCCGCGCGGGCGACCCCTGCGCCGTGTCCGCACGAGTGCGCGTCAGCTCGCGCCGTCGCCGCCACGCTGACCTGGCCACGTCGTCGTCCTCCCCCTGGTTCCGGCACCGGCGGTTGCTGTCGCGGGGCCTAGCCCACGCCGAGGTCCTGCTTGATGCGGCCGATCAGGTCGAGCGACTGCGACGCGCCGAGCGCACGGTCCGAGATGTCGTCGTAGCACCGCTGGTAGCGCTCCAGGAGTTCCAGATCCTCGCCGCCGACCATGCTGCCGGTGGCGTGTTCCAGGTAGAGCAGGTCCCGGTCGTCGGCGAAGCCGAGCAGGACGAAGCTGCCCATGGTGCTGTAGTGGGCGCCGGCCGAGAAGGGCAGCACCCGGATCGTCACCTCGGGCCGCGCGCTGAGGTCCAGCAGCCGCTGGAGCTGCTCCGCCAGCACGGCCTTCCCGCCGATCTCCCGCCGGACGGCGGCCTCGTCGAGGACGCACACGCTGCTGAGCCGCGCGCCGTCCTCGAACAGCCGCCGCTGGCGCTCCATCCGCAGCTCGATCACCCGGTCGAGCCGGTCGGCGGGGACGTCGCGCGGGGCGAGCAGCGCCTCGGCGTAGGCGCGGGTCTGCAGATGGCCGGGGATCACGATCGGGTGGTACGTGCGCAGGCTGGTCGCCGCGGTCTCGTACCCGAGGTACTGGGCGTACGGGGGAGGGACGACGTCGTGGAAGCGGGACCACCAGCTCGGCCCCCTGCTGCCGCGCGCGGCCTCCTCCAACTCCTCGACCAGGTCCTGATCGGTGATGCCGTAGACGTTCACCAGCGCGCGCAGATCGCTGACGGAGACGCTGACGGCGCCGGTCTCCACCCGGATCAGCTTGGACTGGGACCACTCCACGCGCTCGGCCGCCTCTCGCTGGGTGAGGTCGGCGTCCTCGCGGGCCTTGCGCAGGACGAGGCGTAGTTTGCGCCGGTTGAGACTGGGGTCCACAGGGGGTGCCATCGGTCGCTCCCTTCCGGGTCGTGCGCCTACCCCGGACTTCATCCGACATGCACGGACAGCCGAAAGCCGACGGGACATTCCATTATGCCCATGGCTTTCTGCTACTAGCCGACGGCTATGGGCGGAAAGTGCGGAGGCGGGGTGCGGTGGCCCTCCCGGCGCGGCCTCGCGCCGGTCCCGGCGTCTCCCGTCGCCTCCGCCGGTACGGCGGCGCGCTTCCCGGTACGCAGGAGGCCCCCACGGACCATGGGGGCCTCACCTGGTGCGGCCGCCGGGGCGGCCGGATGCCGGGGGTCTCAGTCCACCCGCCTCTCGGGGTACCGCCACGCCTCCCACCGGATGGTGCCCACCGAGGCGAGCAGGCGCAGATAGTGGCGCACGGGCACACGGCCGCGCTCACGCCGCAGCGCGTTGCGTTCGTCCATCATCTCCTCACGGCGCCACTCCTCTCCCTCGGGGAGGAGGCCGCCGATGGCGCGCAGCCACAGGCCCACCCGGGCGTCCCTGCGTGCGGCCCGCGTGGTCCCCCCGCGCCGGGCCGACAGGCGGATGACCAGGGTGCCCACGAGGCTGAAGAAGGCGTTCACGGGCCGGGGCAGCAGTCCGGTCAGCGTGTGGGCCGCTTCCGACGCCGTCCTTCCGCGGCGCGACAGCGCCAGGAGCGACAGCAGGAGCAGCGCGGACACGACCAGTCCCGCGGTGGCCAGGCCGGCGGCGATCGAAAGAGCGGTGTCCATGAGGATGTGACGTCCGATCAGAAGTCCGTGACGGGCCTGGGATTCACGACGGGACCGTTCGCCCCGGACGCCTTCGCGCGCTTGCTCTGATGGGCGCCGGCCAGGGCCAGCCGGGCCTGTTCGGCGCCGTCGGTCGTGAACTTGTAGTAGCGGCGCCGGGGGCGGGGAGGATCGGCCGCCGCGTGCTCATCGGGGTCCTCCCAGTAGCTCTCCAGTATTCCCGCACGCTGCAGGCGGGCCAGGATGGGATGGATGGTTCCGCTCTGCAGTCCCACCGCCTGGCCGACCGTCAGCCCGTATTGGGCCTCCGTCGGGCGCTGGAGCAACTCCTTGAGGACCAGCTGGGTCTGCATGGTCATACGAAGTCCACTCATACACCTAACTCTACCTAGCTTGTCCAGCACCTAACTCGTTCTCCACTTATTGGCCGAATCAGGTCCCGTCTCGCGCCGAAGGGGCCGAGGAGCGCCGGATACCCGCGCCAACTCCGGGTAGGCGTAGGCCCGGAGCTATCTCTACCTAGGTTGTTCTCAAGTTAGGTAGTCTGTAGGCTCCGAGCGCCGAGCGTGACGAGAGGACCGGGACATGGCCGTGCAGGAGCAGAACGGGAACGGGAACGGGAACGGCGTCGACGGAACCGGCGGCGAGCCCCCCAAGTGGGACTTCCGCCTCGACCGCTGGGGCCTGGAGATCAGGGCGGGCAGGCACCTTCAACTCCATGTCTCGCTGGCCATGCTGCTGTGGCTGATCGGGGTCACGGCCGGCTGGAGCGTCTTCCAGTGGGGCTCCACCCCGCCGCTGCCGTAACGCCGCCGGCGGCCGAAGGCCCGGTACGGAGAAGGCCCCCGCCTTGCGAGGCGGGGGCCTTCCGTGTGCCGCGGTGGGAGCCGGCTCGGTCACTGCGGGCCGTACTTGCGGCCCGTGCGCGAGGTGACCCCGCCCAGCAGGCCCCGCGGAGCCAGCTTCACCACGCCCATCAGCGCCTTGTAGCGCGGGTCGGGGATCGACACCGTACGGCCGCGGGCCAGATCCGCCAGGGCCGCCGCGACCAGCTTGTCCGCGTCCAGCCACATCCAGTTCGGGATGTTGTCCGTGCCCATCCCGGCCCGCTCGTGGAACTCGGTGCGCACGAAGCCCGGGCACAGCGCCATCAGCCGCACCCCGCTGCCGGCCAGGTCGCGCGCCACGCCCTGGGTGAACTGCACGACCCACGCCTTCGACGCGCCGTAGGTGCCGCGCGGCACGAACGCCGCCACCGAGGCGACGTTCACCACGCCGCCCCGGCCGCGCTCGCGCATCGCCTCGGTCGCCGCGGCCGTCAGCCGCAGCACCGCCTCGATGTGCACCTTGAGCATCCGCAGCTCGTCGGCCATCGGCACGTCCAGGAAACGGCCCTTGTTGCCGAAGCCCGCGTTGTTGACCAGCAGGTCCACCGGGTTCCTGCGGTCGCCGAGCCGGGCCGCGACCGCCTCGACGCCCTCGTCCGTCGCCAGGTCGGCCGTCAGCACCTCCGCCTCGATGCCGTGCTTGTCGTGCAGCTCGGTCGCCTGCTCCGTCAGCCGTTCGGTGTCGCGCGCCACCAGGACGAGGTCATGGCCGTCCGCCGCCAGCCGCCGCGCGAACGCGGCGCCGATGCCCGCGGTCGATCCCGTAATCAGAGCCGTTGTCATGGCGAAAGATTAGTGGCCGGGGCCGTCCCCCCTCCGATCTGCGCACAGGCTCTCCCGATCGGTGGAGGAGGGGTGTGGAGGGCGGCGCGCGAAAAGCGCGCGCCGTCGCGCACGTCCCGTCAGCCCGCGTACGCCTCGGCGTACTTGCGCGCCGTCGCCAGCGCCTCCGGATGCAGCGCCGGGCCCGCCGCGAGCAGCCGCGGCAGCAGCGACCGCTCGGTCGTGGTGGCCCGGAACTGCAGGGCCACCGTCACATCGTGGTCCGGCCGGTGCACGATCTCCACCGGGTCGCCCGCGCGGATCTCACCCGGCTCCAGCACCCGCAGGTACGCGCCCGGCGCGCCGTTCAGCGTGAACCTCTTCACCCAGCCCTTCTCACCCAGATGGCCCTGGAAGGTACGGCACGGGATGCGCCCGCTGGTGACCTCCAGCAGCACCGAAGGACCGGCCGGCGAGCCGATCCGCCACCGCTCGCCGATCCGCGCCCCGGATATGTCCAGGCCCACCGTGGTGAGGTTCTCGCCGAACGAGCCGTTCGGCAGCGTCCGGCCCAGCTCGCGCTCCCAGAAGTCCAGGTCCTCGCGCGCCATCGCGTACACGGCCTGGTCGTCGCCGCCGTGGTGCCGCATGTCGCACACCGTGTCCCCGGCCAGCCCGCTCGCGCCGACCCCCTTCGGCCCCGGCGCCGCCACCCGCACCGGCCCGTCCACCGGCCGCTTGTCGATCCCGGTCACACCCTGCGGATGGTCGGTGTACGGCACGGCCTCGGCCCGGCCGACGTTGACGGAGAGAAGCTGCATCATGCCCGCACGGTAGGCGACCGGGGGCCAAAGTGTCGACGCGATATCGCGAGGATCACCCAAGCCAGGCTTATGCTCGAAGGGTGATCGAGGCCCGACATCTCCGTGTCCTGCGCGCCGTGGCCACCAGCGGATCCTTCTCCGCGGCGGCGCGCGATCTCGGCTGCACGCAGCCCGCCGTCAGCCAGCAGATGAAGGCCCTGGAGACCTCCGTCGGCACCCCGCTGCTCGTCCGCACCGGCCGCGAGATGCGGCTCACCCAGGCCGGCGAGGCGCTCGTCCGGCACGCCAACGGCATCCTCGCCGGACTCACCGCCGCCGAGGAGGAGGTCGCCGCCATCGCGGGACTGCGCGCCGGCCGGGTCCGCCTCGTCTCCTTCCCCAGCGGCAGCTCCACCCTCGTGCCCACCGCGCTCGCCGCGCTGCGCGCCGCGCACCCCGGCACCCGGGTCTCCCTGGAGGAGGCCGAACCGCCCCGCTCCGTCGAACTGCTGCGCGAGGGCGACTGCGACGTGGCCCTCGCCTTCCGCTACGAGGACGCCGCGGACCGCGACGCCGCCGGCGCGGAGGAGTGGGCGGACCTGGTGGTCCGCCCGCTGCTGACCGACCGGCTCGTCGCGCTCGTGCCCGAACGGCACCGGCTGGCCCGCGCCGGCTCCGGCCCGGTCGCCATCGCCGAACTCGCCGACGAACCGTGGATCGCGGGCTGCCCGCGCTGCCGGGGCCAGCTGGTGGAGGTGTGCACGGGCGCGGGCTTCACGCCCCGTATCGACTTCGCCACCGACGACTACCCGGCGGTGGCCGGGCTGGTGGGCGCCGGCCTCGGCGTCGCCGTCCTGCCCGAACTCGCGATCGAGTCCGTACGGCCCCGGGGCGTCCACACCGTGCCCCTGGCGCCCGCGGTGCGCCGCGAGATCGTCGCCCTCACCCTCCCCGACCTGTCCCAGGTCCCGGCGGTGGCGGCGACGCTGGACGAACTGGTGCGGGCCGGGGCGCGGTGAGACGGCGCCCGGCGCGCCGGACGCGGTGGGCGGGCGCGGGGCGCGGCGGGGCAGGGTGCGGTGGGGCGCGGTGCGGCGGGGCCGCGAAAGACGGTGCGGCGGGGGCCGCAAAAGGTAGGGCACGCCTGCGCGTGCCCTTGGTGATCGTCAGAAGAAACGTTCCTTCAGTTGTTCGAAGCGGTGTCCCCGCTCGGCGACGAGGCCGTGACCAGACGGTTCCTCGCCCGCCCCATCAGCTCCTCGCGCTCGTCCTCGGTGAGACCGCCCCACACTCCGTACGGTTCGCGCACCGCCAGGGCGTGTGCCGCGCACTCCGCACGGACCGGGCACCTCATGCAGACCTCCTTGGCCGAGTTCTCGCGGGCGCTGCGGGCGGCCCCGCGCTCACCCTCCGGGTGGAAGAAGAGCGAGCTGTCCACCCCGCGGCAGGCAGCCAGCAGCTGCCAGTCCCACAGGTCCGCATTCGGTCCTGGAAGGCGGGAGAAATCTGCCATTGCGTGACCCCTTGTAGCCGTTCGGTGGCGGATACGGTGCCGACGACCGTACATCTCCGATCTAAGGAGATGAAAATATGACTCATTGCGAATCTAGCCCTAGACACCTGGAAACGGGAAGAAAAGGGGCTGAATGGGGCATAGCTTGTGATGAAAAGTTGAGGGGATGACGTTGTGTCTGCCCTGTGTCCGCTCCCTCACGTAGAGTGCCGAAAACGGCGTACGGCCCCGTAACTCTTTCGAGTGACCGTCGTTGAGAGTGCGGAGGCGGTTGAAAACACAAGTGCTCGGGCAGGCGTCCGAGACGGTCGACCGCACAGGTGACGATTTCGTACCAGCCTGGAGGCTCAAGGTGACGCGCATCAGCTGCGGAGGGCGGCCATGACATCCGTCCTCGTCTGCGACGACTCCCCGCTTGCCCGAGAGGCGCTCCGCCGCGCGGTCGCGACCGTGCCCGGCGTCGAGCGCGTGACGACGGCGGCCAACGGCGAGGAAGTCCTCCGCCGCTGGGGCGCCGACCGCTCGGACCTCATCCTGATGGACGTGCGCATGCCCGGACTGGGCGGCGTCGAGACGGTCCGGCGGCTTCTCTCCGCCGACCCGGGGGCGCGCATCATCATGCTCACGGTGGCCGAGGACCTCGACGGCGTGGCGCTCGCCGTCGCCGCCGGCGCCCGCGGCTATCTGCACAAGGACGCCTCCCGCGCGGAGCTGCGCGCCACGGTGACCCAGGCCCTCGCCGACCCCACCTGGCGGCTCGCGCCGCGCCGGCTGCGGTCCGCCGAGATGGGCGCCGCGCCGACGCTCACCGCGCGCGAGATCCAGGTGCTGGAGGGCATGAGCCACGGCCGCTCCAACGCGGAGATCGGCCGTGAGCTGTTCCTCTCCGAGGACACCGTCAAGACGCACGCCCGCCGGCTGTTCAAGAAGCTCGGCGCCTCCGACCGCGCGCACGCGGTGGCGCTCGGCTTCCGCTGGGGCCTGGTCCGCTAGGACGGTCCCGCCAGGACCGGACCGCCAGGTACCGGACCGGACCGTCAGGTCCCGGATCCCCGGTCCGTCAGGCCCCGGACCGGGTCCCGGGCGGGCCCGGGTCCGGCGCACCGGGCCGCCTCCCGGCGGCGGGGACAGGCCGGCCCGGCCGGCCGGTGCGCGTCCGGGGACCCGGACGTACGGCGGAACGCGACGACGATGCGACGACGCGCCGCGGGGGGCGCGTGACGTGGCGACGGCGGCGGGCGTGGCGGTGCGGTGGTTCGGCGCGGTGCGGTGATCCGTGGCGCGTGCCGTCCCGCACGGGCCGTTCGCGGGTTCCCGTTCTGCTGCGGGCCGCCCCCGAGCCGCGTGCGCGAGCGGGCCCCAAGACGTGCGCGAGCGGGTCCGAGTCGTGTGCGAGCGGGTCCCGAGTATCGCCGGCGGGTTCCGGGTGCGGGTCGGCCTCGGACGGCTGACCGCCGTACGGGTGGCCCTGCGGGGCGTTCCGCCGGGGCGGGGAGACGCCCGCCGGGCGAGTGCCCGCCGTCATGTCGCCGACCGTCGGGGAGGAACCGGGTGGTCCGGGGAACACAGGCCGCAGGGTGCGGGTCCGCGCGAGGCCGGGGCGAGGCGGCGGCCGGCGCCGCGTACCGCACCCCGGTCACCTGCGGCGACGTCGCCCGCCGACAGGCCGATGCTCGTTTCGGCGCTGATGCCGCATCCTTGAGGTGTGGAGTTCCTCGGGGACGAGTCGGTCGAGCGGAATGGGAGGGCGCAGGGGATGGGTTCCGGCGCACCCGCTCATAACGCTTCGGTGCACAACCATGACGGTGGTGCGACGGAGCGTTCGGCGCCAAGGCACCATGGACCGATGCGCGACGACGAGGCAGCAGTTGCCCAAGGGGCGATCGGCGCACTCGTGCACCGTGCCGTCGACGGCGACGAGCGGGCCACGCACGATCTGCTCGCCCGCGTCCATCCGCTCGCGCTGCGCTACTGCCGCACCCGGCTGTCCCGGCTGCCGGGCGACGCGCGCCACTTCGTGGAGGACCTGGCGCAGGAGGTCTGCGTCGCCGTTCTCCTCGCCCTGCCCCGCTACCGCGACACCGGCCGCCCCTTCGAGGCGTTCGTGTTCGCCATCGCCTCCCACAAGGTGGCCGACCTCCAGCGCGCGGCGATGCGCCACCCCGGCTCCACCGCCGTACCCTCCGACGAGATGCCCGAACGCCCGGACGACTCCCTCGGCCCCGAGGAGCGGGCGCTGCTCAGCAGCGACGCCGAGTGGGCCAAGAAGCTGCTGGCCAACCTCCCCGAGAACCAGCGCGAGCTGCTGCTGCTGCGCATCGCGGTGGGCTTGACCGCGGAGGAGACCGGGCAGATGTTGGGAATGTCACCGGGAGCGGTCCGGGTCGCCCAGCACCGCGCGCTGAGCCGCCTGCGGGCCCTCGCCGAGCAGTAGCCGTACGCCGGTCGAGCCTGGCTGTACGCCAGTTGGACCGGCGGCGCCCCGGTTCCGTACGAAGATACGAAGCCCCGGGCAGTGGTCCGTCGTGGAATCGTGGAATGAGACGCCTTCGCTTCCCGTTAGCATGGACATCCGCACCGATCAAGGCCATTTGGGGAAGGTGTCATGACTGCAAACGTCGACGGAGTGCCCGAGAAGTTCGCGACACTCGGGCTGACCTACGACGACGTGCTGCTGCTGCCGGGCGCATCCGAGGTGCTCCCCAACGCGGTCGACACCTCGTCCCGCATCTCCCGCAACGTCCGGGTCAACATCCCGCTGCTGTCGGCGGCGATGGACAAGGTGACCGAGTCCCGCATGGCGATCGCGATGGCCCGCCTCGGCGGCGTCGGCGTCCTGCACCGCAACCTGTCCATCGAGGACCAGGCCAACCAGGTCGACCTGGTCAAGCGCTCCGAGTCCGGCATGGTGGCCAACCCCATCACCATCCACCCGGAGGCCACGCTCGCCGAGGCCGACGCGCTGTGCGCGAAGTTCCGCATCAGCGGCACCCCGGTCACCGACCCGGCCGGCAAGCTGCTCGGCATCGTCACCAACCGCGACATGGCCTTCGAGACCGACCGCTCGCGCCGCGTCAGCGAGGTCATGACGCCGATGCCGCTGGTCACCGGCAAGGTCGGCATCTCCCGCGCGGACGCCATGGAGCTGCTGCGCCGCCACAAGATCGAGAAGCTGCCGCTGGTCGACGACGCGGGCATCCTGCGCGGTCTGATCACCGTCAAGGACTTCGTCAAGGCCGAGCAGTACCCGAACGCCGCGAAGGACGCCGAGGGCCGTCTGCTCGTCGGCGCCGCCGTGGGCGCGAGCCCGGAGGCGCTGGAGCGCGCCCAGGCCCTCGCCGAGGCCGGTGCGGACTTCCTGGTCGTGGACACCTCGCACGGCCACAACAGCAACGCGCTGAGCTGGATGGCGAAGATCAAGTCCAGCGTGTCCATCGACGTGATCGGCGGCAACGTCGCCACCCGCGACGGCGCGCAGGCCCTGATCGACGCCGGTGTCGACGGCATCAAGGTGGGCGTCGGCCCGGGCTCGATCTGCACCACCCGCGTGGTCGCCGGCATCGGCGTCCCGCAGGTCACCGCCATCTACGAGGCGGCCCTCGCGGCCCGTCCGGCCGGCATCCCGGTGATCGGCGACGGCGGTCTGCAGTACTCCGGCGACATCGGCAAGGCGCTTGCCGCCGGCGCCGACACGGTGATGCTCGGCTCGCTGCTGGCCGGCTGCGAGGAGTCCCCGGGCGAGCTGCTGTTCATCAACGGCAAGCAGTTCAAGTCGTACCGCGGCATGGGCTCGCTGGGCGCCATGCAGTCCCGCGGCCAGGCGAAGTCGTACTCCAAGGACCGCTACTTCCAGGCCGAGGTCGCCTCCGACGACAAGCTCGTGCCCGAGGGCGTCGAGGGCCAGGTGCCCTACCGCGGCCCGCTGGCCAACGTGCTGCACCAGCTCGTCGGCGGTCTGCGCCAGACCATGGGCTACGTCGGCGCGGCCACCATCGAGGAGATGGAGTCCAAGGGCCGCTTCGTCCGCATCACCTCGGCGGGCCTCAAGGAGAGCCACCCGCACGACATCCAGATGACGGTCGAGGCGCCGAACTACAGCAGCAAGTAGGCGGCCGGCCGCGGCAGCAGGTCTCACAGGGCGGCCCCGGATCCTCCGGGGCCGCCCTCGCCATGGGCGTCGGCGATACTGGAAGACGCTGAAACGCATCAGGGAAAGGCCACAGACGTGACTGAGATCGAGATCGGGCGCGGCAAGCGCGGCCGCCGGGCGTACGCCTTCGACGACATCGCCGTCGTCCCCAGCCGCCGTACGCGGGACCCGAAGGAGGTCTCGATCGCCTGGCAGATCGACGCCTACCGCTTCGAGCTGCCCTTCCTGGCCGCCCCCATGGACTCGGTCGTCTCCCCGGCCACCGCCATCCGCATCGGCGAGCTGGGCGGCCTCGGCGTGCTCAACCTCGAAGGCCTGTGGACGCGGTACGAGGACCCGCAGCCGCTGCTGGACGAGATCACCGAGCTGCCCGCCGAGGCCGCCACCCGCCGCCTCCAGGAGATCTACGCCGCTCCGATCAAGGAGGAGCTGATCGGGGCGCGGATCAAGGAGGTGCGCGACTCCGGCGTGGTCACGGCCGCCGCGCTGTCCCCGCAGCGCACCGCGCAGTTCTCCAAGGCCGTCGTGGACGCGGGCGTGGACATCTTCGTCATCCGCGGCACGACCGTGTCGGCCGAGCACGTCTCGGGCGCGGCGGAGCCGCTGAACCTGAAGCAGTTCATCTACGAGCTGGACGTCCCGGTGATCGTCGGCGGCTGCGCCACGTACACGGCGGCGCTGCACCTGATGCGCACCGGCGCGGCCGGCGTCCTGGTCGGCTTCGGCGGCGGCGCCGCGCACACCACGCGCAACGTGCTCGGCATCCAGGTCCCGATGGCGACGGCCGTCGCCGACGTGGCCGCCGCGCGCCGCGACTACATGGACGAGTCCGGCGGCCGGTACGTGCACGTGATCGCGGACGGCGGCGTCGGCTGGTCCGGCGACCTGCCCAAGGCGATCGCCTGCGGCGCGGACGCGGTGATGATGGGCTCCCCGCTCGCCCGTGCCACGGACGCGCCCGGCAAGGGCCACCACTGGGGCATGGAGGCGGTCAACGAGGAGCTGCCGCGCGGCAAGAAGGTCGACCTCGGCACGGTGGGCACCCTCGAGGAGGTCCTCACCGGCCCCTCGCACACCCCCGACGGCTCCATGAACCTCTTCGGCGCCCTGCGCCGCGCCATGGCCACCACGGGCTACAGCGAGCTGAAGGAGTTCCAGCGCGTCGAGGTGACGGTCGCCGACTCCCAGCACAAGCGGTAACCACCCACTCCGACCACACCAAGAGGCCCGTCCCCCGCATCAGCGCGGGGGCCGGGCCTCTTGGCGTCTGCGCTGGGGGGCGCGCCCGTCGTCGGGCGGAGCAGCGCCGGCTTCGGCTGGTGAAGTTCCGGAGGAGGATGATCTTGTGGATCTACGGCCGCTGAGCGGCCACCCCACAAGAACTAGGGGTGGACGCTCGGCCTGGTGACAGAGAAACCGTCGCAGTGGCCGCTGCGGTGGCCTCCGGCGCTCACCCTATCGGCGAGACCGCTGCTCCTCCACCGTCGGCGGTGGTCCGCCGCACCCGTGCGCCCCCCTTCACAACCGGTGCGCCGCCCCCGTGGGCGCGGCGCCCCGGGTGTCCAGGAGGAGCTGGGCCTTGACCGAGAGGCCCTGTAGGTCGTACGTGCGGTGGTGCTGGAGGAGGATCGTGAGGTCCGCGTCGGCGACCGCCTCGTACAGGGCGTCCGCGCGGGGCACCGGGCGGCCCTCGACCTCCCAGGCGGGCACGTGCGGGTCGTGGTAGCTGACCGAGGCGCCGAGGCCGGTGAGGCGGACGGCGATCTCCTCGGCGGGCGTGCCCTCCAGATCGGCGAGGTCGGGCTTGTAGGTGACGCCGAGGAGCAGCACCCGCGCGCCCCGGGCCGACTTGCCGTGCTCGTTGAGCAGGGTCGCGGCGCGCTGGACGACGTAGCGGGGCATGCGGCTGTTGACCCGCTGGGCGAGTTCCACCATGCGCAGGCCGCGCCCCGCGGTGCCGGTGAGGTCCTGGGGGTGGCCGTGGCCGCCGACGCCGGGGCCGGGCCGGAAGGCCTGGAAGCCGTACGGCTTGGTCTCCGCGCAGCGCAGCACGTCCCACAGATCGACGCCGAGGTCGTGACAGAGCACCGCCATCTCGTTGACGAGGGCGATGTTGACGTGCCGGTAGTTGGTCTCCAGCAGCTGCACGGTCTCGGCCTCGCGCAGTCCGCGCGCGCGGACCACCTTGTCGGTGAGCCGGCCGTAGAAGGCAGCGGCCGACTCGGTGCAGGCGGGGGTGAGACCGCCGATCACCTTGGGCGTGTTGGCCGGGGTGACGTCGCGATTGCCGGGATCGACGCGGCTGGGCGAGTAGGCGAGGTGAAAGTCGCGGCCCGCGCGCAGCCCCGAGCCCTTCTCCAGCAGCGGGCACAGGAACTCCTCCGTGGTCCCGGGCAGCACCGGCGACTCCAGGATCACGGTGGTGTGCGGGCGCAGTTGCCCGGCCAGAGCGCGGGCGGCGGCCTCCACCTGGGTCAGGTCGAGCCCGCCGTCCGCGCCGCGCGGCGTCGGCGCGCAGATCACCGCCGTGCGCACCCGGCCGAGTTCGGCCGGGTCGGTGGCCGGCCGGAAGCCCCCCGAGAGCATCCGGCGCAGCTCGGCCGCGCTGAGCGGGCCCGACTCGTCCCCGGTCCGGTAGCCGAGCGTGGTGATGCCGGCGGCGACGGCGGCCTGGGCCAGGGGCAGGCCGAGAGGACCGAGTCCGATGACGGCGAGATCTGCGGGCATGGCGTGGGCCGTCCTTCCCAATAACCGACGTGGCGCGAACCCGCAAGCCCGGTGGACAGGACGAGCGAGTGCAATGTCAGACTAGGAGTAAATATGACCGTTTTGCGGGATTGACCAGCGTGTTTCTCGGAGTGCCGGGCCGAGTTGTCCACAGGCGGGCGGCGACTGGTGGCTGAAGTCGGGCAAGGCGGTCAGAATTCTGGGCAGGGAGACTCGTGGGGGAGATGGGACGGGCTTCGCCCGACGGGTGCGGCCGGCGCGACGGACACCGGGAGGCAGCAGTGAGGACAGCGACACTGGGGCCGGCGCAGCGCGCCGAGTCACTGGCGGGAATGGCCGAGCGTGAGCTGGACATCCTGGTCGTGGGCGGCGGCGTGGTCGGAGCGGGCACGGCCCTGGACGCGGTCACACGCGGCCTGAACACCGGCATCGTGGAGGCGCGCGACTGGGCGTCGGGCACCTCGAGCCGCTCCAGCAAACTGATACACGGCGGGCTGCGCTATCTGGAGATGCTCGACTTCGCCCTGGTCCGCGAGGCCCTGAAGGAACGCGGCCTGCTGCTGGAGCGCATCGCCCCGCACCTGGTGCGCCCGGTGCCGTTCCTGTACCCGCTCCAGCACAAGGGCTGGGAGCGCTGGTACGCCGGCTCGGGCGTCGCGCTCTACGACGCCATGTCGATGGCCCGCGGCCACGGCCGGGGCCTGCCCCTGCACCGCCATCTGAGCCGCCGTCATGCCCTGCGCGTCGCCCCCTGCCTGAAGAAGGACGCCCTGGTGGGCGCGTTGCAGTACTACGACGCCCAGGTGGACGACGCCCGCTTCGTCGCCACCCTGGTGCGCACCGCCGTCTCCTACGGCGCGAAGGCCGCCAACCGCGCCCGGGTCACCGGCTTCCTGCGCGAGGGCGAGCGGGTGGTCGGCGCGCGCGTGCAGGACGTGGAGGGCGGCGGCGAGTACGAGATCCGCGCCAAGCAGGTCGTCAACGCCACCGGCGTGTGGACCGACGACACCCAGGCGATGGTGGGCGAGCGCGGCCAGTTCCACGTCCGCGCCTCCAAGGGCATCCACCTCGTCGTGCCCAAGGACCGCATCAACTCCACCACCGGCCTGATCCTGCGCACCGAGAAGTCCGTCCTGTTCGTCATCCCCTGGGGCCGGCACTGGATCGTCGGCACCACCGACACCGACTGGGACCTCGACAAGGCCCACCCGGCCGCCTCCAGCGCCGACATCGACTACCTGCTGGAACACGTGAACTCGGTGCTGGCGGTGCCGCTCGGCCGCGACGACGTCGAGGGCGTGTACGCGGGCCTGCGGCCCCTGCTGGCCGGCGAGTCCGACGCCACCAGCAAGCTCTCCCGCGAGCACACCGTCGCCCACCCCGCGCCCGGGCTCGTGGTGGTCGCCGGCGGCAAGTACACGACGTACCGGGTGATGGCCGAGGACGCCGTCGACGAGGCCGTGCACGGCCTGGACATGCGGGTCGCCGACTGCGTCACCGAGGACATCCCGCTCTACGGCGCGGAGGGCTACCGCGCGCTGTGGAACGCGCGGGCGCGCATCGCCGCCGACACCGGCATCCACGTGGTGCGCGTCGAGCACCTGCTCAACCGGTACGGCTCGGCCGCGCTGGAGGTCCTCGCCCTCATCGCCGAGGACCCGGCCCTCGGCGCACCCTTGCAGTTCGCCGACGACTACCTGCGCGCCGAGGTCGTCTACGCCGCCTCGCACGAGGGCGCCCGGCACCTGGACGACGTGCTGACCCGGCGTACGCGCATATCCATCGAGACCTTCGACCGGGGCACGCGCAGCGCCCGCGAGGCGGCGGAGCTGATGGCGCCGGTGCTCGGCTGGGACGCGGACCAGATCGAGCGCGAGGTCGAGCACTACGAGAAGCGGGTGGAGGCCGAACGCGAGTCGCAGCGCCAGCCCGACGACCTGACGGCGGACGCGGCCCGCCTGGGCGCACCGGACATCGTGCCGCTGTAACCGTCCGGCCGCTGGCACCGACCACCGAAGCCGACCGCCGACGGGCTGCCGGGCCGCGGCCCCCGGCCCCCTAGCCGCCCGGCCGCCGGGTCGCCGGGCTGCGGTCGGCCAGCCACCGAAGGGCCGCCGCACGGCCCGCCGCCGGACGCGGCGCGGCGGCCGACCGCGGAACAGCCGCGGCGGCCGACCCGCCGGTGCGGTGGGGCGTGGGGAGGCCGGGCGGCCGGGGGAGCGCTGTGGCCGGCCGTCCTGCCCGATGCTGCGCCGCTTGTTCGGATCGGCCGCAGACGGCGGGACCGCGGTCCCGGCGGACCGCCGGCCGGGGCCGTGCCGCCACCTGGCCGGCTGCTCGCCGGGGGGCGTGCTTCCGATCGGCCGGCTGCCCTCGCCGGGGCGCCACTGGCGGCCCGCCGTGGTCGTGCCGCCCCCGGCCGACTGCCGACCGTGCCGCCACCCGGTCGGCCGCTCGCCGGGGGCGGGTCCCTGGCCGACCGTTCGCCGTGTGGCCGTGCCGCCACCGCCTGCTGCCGGCCGCCCGCCGGCGCCGATCGCCGAAAGGCTGCCACGCCCCGGCTGCCCGGCCGCCGAGCCGCCGCCCCGGCGGACCGCCTGCCGTGGCCGTGCCGCCGCCCCGGTCGACGGTCCGTTGTGGCCGCGGGCGTCGTCCGGCAGGCCGCTCGCCGAGGGCGTGCTGCCCCGGCCGGCCGGCGGCGAGATCGTGCCGCTTCGGGCCGGCGCGCGGTCGGTGGGACGGGGCGGAGAAGTGTTCGGCGCGCGTCGGATTCCGGTCGTCGGGACGGAGGTGGGACCCTTACGGGCGGAAGTGTCCGGCGGCGTCGGCACCCCGCGCTGACCTGTTGTCACGGCCCGTCATCCCGCCGTGCCGGACGCGCCGTTCGGCGGCGGGACCGGGCGTCGCGAGGGGCACCCTGGGCGTGGAGCACTTGTCGGGTGAGGGACAATGGAGCCTCTGTCAGGGCGGGTTGCATGAGGGGACGCATGTCGGAGGCGGAGCGGGCGGGGGCATCCCGTCAGGACACTCGTCAGGACAACAGCGAGCGTCTTCTCGCCGGGCGTTACCGGTTGGGGGACGTGCTCGGCCGGGGCGGCATGGGCACGGTGTGGCGGGCCGAGGACGAGACCCTGGGCCGGACGGTCGCGGTCAAGGAACTGCGGTTCCCGTCCAACATCGACGAGGACGAGAAGCGGCGCCTGATCACGCGCACGCTGCGCGAGGCCAAGGCCATCGCGCGCATCCGCAACACCAGCGCGGTGACCGTCTTCGACGTGGTCGACGAGGACGACCGGCCGTGGATCGTGATGGAACTGGTCGAGGGCAAGTCCCTGGCCGAGGTCATCCGCGAGGACGGCCTGCTGGAACCGAGGCGCGCCGCCGAGGTCGGGCTCGCCGTCCTGGACGTGCTGCGCTCGGCGCACCGCCAGGGCATCCTGCACCGGGACGTGAAGCCGTCCAACGTGCTCATCGCCGAGGACGGCCGGGTCGTGCTCACCGACTTCGGCATCGCGCAGGTCGAGGGCGACCCGTCCATCACCTCGACCGGCATGCTGGTCGGCGCCCCCTCCTACATCTCCCCGGAGCGCGCCCGCGGCCACAAGCCCGGCCCCGCGGCCGACCTGTGGTCGCTCGGCGGCCTGATCTACGCCGCCGTCGAGGGCACGCCGCCCTACGACAAGGGCTCGGCGATCGCCACGCTGACCGCGGTGATGACCGAACCGCTGGAGGAGCCGAAGAACGCCGGCCCGCTGCGGGACGTCATCTACGGCCTGCTCAACAAGGACCCGGCCAAGCGTCTGGACGACGCTGCCGCCCGGGCGATGCTCAAGGCCGTCATCGACGGGCCCGACGCGAGGACGGCTCCCGAGCCGCCCGCGGACGCGACGAAGGTCGTCCCGCTGCCCGCGCAGCCGGACCGCCGCTCGGGCAAGGGCGGTGCGAAGGACCGGAGTTCCGGTGCCGCGGCCGGCGCCGCGGCCGCCGAGGGCAAGCGGGGCGAGGAGGTGTCCGACCGGCTGCGCGGCGCGCTGCGCTCGGTGCGCAAGGCGGCCGGCGGGTCGGGGGCGGCCGGTTCCGCGGCGGCGAGCCGTGCCGAGCAGGCGTCCGGCAAGCCGGCGTCCGGCGCGGCGGCCTCGGCGAGCGCGTCCGGCCCCGCCCCGGCGACGCCCGCCACGGGCGCATCGGCCGGCGGCGCGAACGCCAAGGGCGGCGGCGCGCAGGGCGGCCGCAGCGGCTCCGGGTGGCCCGTGATGCCGCCGCCGGACCTGGACCTGCCGCCCCGGCAGGCCCCGCGGGCGCCGCTCACCGACGTGGTGCCCCGGCGCACGCTGGTGATCATCGCGGTGCTGGTGGCGCTCGCCGTGATCGGCGTCGTGCTCGGCATCGCCCTCAGCGGCGGCGGGGACTCCGACGACGACAAGAGCGGCGCGGCCGGCCGGTCGGCCGCCGCGACCGCGAGCGCCGCCACGGGCGCCGGCGGCGGCGCCAAGGGCACGGACGGCAAGCAGTCCGGCTCCGCGAAGGGCACGGACGGGTCGGCCGGTTCGGCCGGTACGGGCGGCGCGGCCGAGGCGACCGACGCGAGCGCCGACGGCGGCAAGAGCGACGACGCCTCCGCCTCCGGCTCCGGTGCGGACTCCGATCCGTCCGGTGACGACGACGGCGTGGTGACGACGTACAAGAGCCCGCACGGGTACTCCATCGGACTGCCCGAGGGATGGAAGTACGCCTACGCCGCCGACGCCGGGGACCGGTTCACCGGCCCCGACGGGCAGAAGCTGCTGGTCGCCTGGACGTCCACGCCCAAGAGCGACCCGGTGGCCGACTGGAAGAACCAGGAACGCTCCATGGTCCGGCCGCACTACAAGGTCATCCGGATCGAGAAGGTCGGCTACCGCGGCTGGAACGCGGCCGACTGGGAGTTCACCTACACCGACGGCGGCACCACGTACCGCAGTGTGGACCGCGGGTTCGTCACCGACTCCACGCACGGCTACGCCCTGATGTACACGGCCAAGGCCGACGACTGGGGTGACGACCTGCGCCGGGACACCTGGCAGACGCTCACGAAGTCCTTCGAACCCGCCAAGTGAGGCACCGGGGTCCGGTTTCCGCCGGGCCCCGTCCGCGCTTTCGCGGCCACGAGATCCGGCATCCTCTCTTTGCGGGTTGCCTCCGGCACGTATCGTGAGTGGTTGCGGTCCGTGAGCAAGGGGAACTTGGCGGACAGCGAACGGATTTGACCGACGGTGCGGCCGGGGGAGGCAACGTGGACGACTACGCGGGCCGGGTTCTCGCCGACCGCTACCGCCTGCCGCTGCCCCCGTCCGACGAGTACGAACTCACCGAGACCCGCGCCTTCGACACCTACAGCGGCCAGGAAGTCCTGCTGCGGCAGGTGCCGTTGCCCGAGGTGGTCGAGGCGGAGGTGCTCGACGCGGACGGCCTGCCCGACGGCTTCACGCCCCGGGACGGCGGCGCCCTGCGGCCCTCGCGCACCGGGTACCCGGCGCGTGCGGCGGGAGGCGCGGCGTCCGCGCGCGGGGCCGGTCCGGCCACCCGGCGGCCCGCCGACCCGGCGGTGCGGCGGGCGGTGGAGGCGGCGCAGGCCGCGGCCCGCATCCCCGACCACCCCCGGCTCGACCAGGTCTTCGACGTGTTCGCCGAGGGCGGTTCGCTGTGGATCGCCAGCGAGCTGGTGGCCGCGCGGCCGCTGGCGGCCCTGCTGGCGGAGCAGCCGCTGACGCCGTACAGGGCGGCCGAGGTCGCCTCCGACATACTCATGGCGCTGCGCGTCCTGCACGGTCACGGCTGGGTGCACCGCAACATCACCGCCCGCACGGTCCTCGTCTGCGACGACGGCCGCGTGATGCTGACCGGCCTCGCCGTCGGCGCGGCGGAGGAGGCCCTGTGCGGCTACGACCCGGTCCCGCCGCAGGACGACGAGGACACGGGAGTCGAGGACCACGGCGGCGCGGGCGCTGCCGCGGGCGGTGCGGGCGGTGCGGGCGCGAGCCAGGGCGGCGCGCCGGGCGCGTACGGGCCCGGCAGCGGCGGCCCGGCCGGGCGGTCTGCGGGTGCCGGGGGCTACGGCGGCCCCGGGCCGG
>NZ_JAIOAB010000002.1 GCF_019890635.1 Streptomyces sennicomposti | reverse complement strand
GCAGCGCGCCGGCGGCGCTGGGCGGGCCGCGGCGTGCGCGCGGGCCGAGGCGCACCGGCAGCGCCGCCCGCCTCGAAGGCCCGCGCCCCGCACTCGGGGCGCAGCCCGGCCGTACGCGTCGTCGAGCGACCCGGCGCCCTGCACGACGTGCCGAACGAGCCGCGCCCTGCCCCGAGTTGGCCCACAAGGCCCTGGCGGCGGCCCGCCCTCCCCAACGAACGGCCCACCGCCGCGCGGCCGGTGCGCCGGAACTCTTTACGTCCCTGTAACGAGCGAGTATCTTCCCGGTGCGCAAGAAGTTGCAGCAAGTTTCCGATACGCCTTTCAGGTCGGAAGCATGCTGCTCGCCACGGTCCTGCGGCGCGTCAGGGCTGCACCGGCGGAGATCCAGACCGGGACACCCCCAACCGGGCCCCATGTCGGACACCGCGGCCACCGGCCGCGGCGCACCCCTTGGAGAGTTCTCGATGAGACGCACCACAGCCTGGCGGCTCAGACGCCCCTGGGCGGCACTGGCCGCCGTGGCGGTACTGATCGGTCTTCTGTCGGCCCTGCCCGGGGCCGGCCGCACCGTGAACGCCGCGCCGGCCGCCGCCGAGGCAGGCAACACGGCGACGGTGTTCTACTACACCAAGACCCGCAACTGGTCGCAGTACTACCTGCACTACGCCCCCGACGGGGCCGCCTGGACCCAGGTGCCGGGCACGGCGATGGAGGCCGGCTGCACGGACTGGGTGAAGAAGACCGTCAGCCTCGGCACGGCCACCACCTGGCAGGCCACCTTCAACAACGGCAGCGGCACCTGGGACAACAACGGCGGCAAGAACTACGCCCTGGGCACCGGCACCATCACCGTCAAGGACGGCGTCATAGCCCACAGCGATCCGTGCGGCGACGACAACGGCGGCTCCGACCCGTCACCCTCACCCACCCCCACTCCCACCTCCGCCCCGACCAGCGCGACCGTCTTCTACTACGCGCAGACCGTGGGCTGGAGCACCGTCAACCTGCACTACGCCCCCACCGGCGGCTCCTGGACGACCGTGCCGGGCATCGGCATGGAGCAGGCGTGCCCGGGATGGTTCAAGAAGACCGTCGACCTGGGCGGCGCGACCGGGCTGGCGGCGACCTTCAACAACGGCAACGGCACCTGGGACAACAACAACGGCGCCAACTACGCCCTGCCCGCCGGCGTCAGCACCGTGAAGGACAAGACGGTCACCAAGAACGCCACCGACCCCTGCGCGTCCCACACACCGGACACCACGGCGCCGACCGTCCCCACCGCCGTCAAGGCCACGGCCACGGACACGTCGATCGTCCTGACCTGGGACCCCTCCACCGACGACACCGGCGTCACCGGCTACCAGGTGACCCGCACGGGCGGCACCAAGGGCAGCCAGGTCACCAGCGTCGGCTCCACCGTGCTCAGCGAATCGGGCCTGGAACCGAACACCAAGTACACGTACACCGTCAAGGCACTCGACGCGGCCGGCAACGTCTCCGCCGCGTCCGCCGCCGCGAGCGCGACCACGGGGCAGGCGCCGCCGCCGGCCCAGCAGGGCGCCATGCTCGGCGGCGACCCGCGCAAGGACCCGATCTACTTCGTGCTGACCGCCCGCTTCTACGACGGCGACAGCGGCAACAACCGCGGCGGCAACCAGGACGTCGCCTCCGGGAACGCCGCCAACCACGACCCGATGTTCCGCGGTGACTTCAAGGGCCTGGTGCAGAAGCTGGACTACATCAAGGCCCTCGGCTTCTCCGCGGTCTGGATCACTCCCGTGGTCCTCAACCGCTCCGACTACGACTACCACGGCTACCACGGCTGGGACTTCTACAAGGTCGACCCCCGCCTGGAGTCCGCGGGCGCCTCCTACCAGGACCTCATCAACGCCGCCCACGCCAAGGGCATGAAGATCTACCAGGACGTCGTCTACAACCACAGCTCACGGTGGGGCGCCAAGGGCCTGTTCGTCCCCACGGCCTACGGCGTGCGCGACTCCCAGTGGTCCTGGTACTACGACGAGAAGCAGCCCGGCTTCGAGTACGACGGCCTGACCGTCGAGCCCAAGTCCGGCAAGTCCTACTACAACGGCGACCTGTGGTCGACCGCGGAACCGTCCGGCAACACCTGCCTGAACTGGGGCAAGCCCACCGGGTACAAGTCCCCCGAGGGCTACACCATCTACAACTGCCAGTGGCCGAGCCCCACCAGCGGCATGTTCCCGTCGAAGTACTACCACCAGTGCTGGATCGGCAACTGGGAGGGCGAGGACTCCCGCTCCTGCTGGCTCGCCGACGACCTCGCCGACTTCAACACCGAGAACCCCGAGGTGCAGAACTACCTCATCGGCGCCTACAACAAGTACATCGACATGGGCGTCGACGGGTTCCGCGTCGACACCGCCGTCCACATCCCCCGCGTCACCTGGAACCGCCGCTTCCTGCCCGCCATCCAGCAGCGCCTCGCCCAGGACTGGGGACCGGACAAGGCACAGGACTTCTTCGTCTTCGGCGAGGTCGGCGCCTTCGTCAACGACAAGTGGAACCGCGGCTCGGTCAACCACTCCGCGCAGTTCTACACCTGGAAGGAACGCAAGGAGTACACCGACGACGACGTCCAGGCCGCCCTCGACCAGTACAACTACGAGGAGAAGCTCGGCCCGGGCAACCAGCCCACCTCCACCAACGCCTTCCTCGACGGCAACGCGTACCACACCCCCGACCACTCGAAGTTCTCCGGCATGAACATCATCGACATGCGCATGCACATGAACTTCGGTGACGCCCACAACGCGTTCAACAACGGCAAGGACTCCGACGACTCCACCAACGACGCCACCTACAACGTCGTCTACGTCGACAGTCACGACTACGGGCCCAACAAGTCCAGCGTGCGCTACACCGGAGGCCAGGACGCCTGGGCCGAGAACATGGCCCTGATGTGGACCTTCCGCGGCATCCCCACCCTCTACTACGGCTCGGAGATCCAGTTCCAGGCCGGCAAGACCATCGACTGCGGCCCCAGCTGCCCGCTGGCCACCACCGGCCGCGCCTACTACGGCGACCACCTCGAAGGCACCGTCACCGCCGGCGACTTCTCCAAGGTCACGAGCGCCACCGGCGAGGTCGCCACCACCCTGGCCCAGCCCCTGGTCAAGCACCTCCAGCGGCTCAACCAGATCCGCCGGGCCGTCCCCGCCCTGCAGATGGGCCAGTACTCCACCGAAGGCGTCTCGGGCGGCGGCATGAACTTCAAGCGCCGCTACACCGACGCCGCGACAGGCGTGGACAGCTTCGCCCTGGTCGCCGTCACCGACGGCGCCACCTACACCGGCATCCCCAACGGCACCTACAAGGACGCCGTCACGGGCGACGTCCAGCAGGTCACCGACGGCACCCTGTCCATCGGCGCCCCCGGCAAGGGCAACCTGCGCGTCTACGTCCTCGACCTCGGCGGCAAGAACGCCGCCCCGGGCAAGATCGGCACCGACGGCCCCTACCTGAAGTAGCCGCCTCCGCCCTGGACGGCCGGTCCCTGACACACTCCCGTCAGGAACCGGCCGTCCACCATGCCGTGGCCCTGGGTATGCACCCCCACACCGCCCGGTCCGAGACCCGACCGTTCCTATCGCCAACCCGGCGAACCTTCCCGGTCAAAGCACTAGCCGGAAAGGGCTCCCCGTGTTTGTGGGGATGGTCCTTGAGTGTCGAGTTGCGGCAGGTGAAGGAGGAAGTGCTCCTCTGGCCGCCGCACTGCAGGCAGTTGGGACTGGTCGTGCACAGCGGCCCATGGCCGGCCCGCGTCCCCACTTGTCCTGTGTGCCTCGTCCACGACCATCAGGTCGAACACTGGAAGCCCGGCAGCGTGCGCCTGCTGGGGGATGCCGAGCCCGACGGAGGCGTACGTCGCGAACACCGTCACGGTCTCCACCCCCCGTACCCAGGAGACGAGTTCGTCGGGGTCGGTCGTGTACGGGATGCCGTCGCTCTCTTCGGCACGCAGCGAGCACACCCCCACCATCGCGCCGCGCCGGCCTGCCCGGCGCCAGGCGCGGGGCGTCTGGATGAGCAGGTCCAGGGTGGGGACCAGGACCAGGACCCGGCGGGCGGAGAGCCGGTTTGCGACTTCGGTGCCGATAAGGGTCTTTCCCGAGCCGGTAGCGGCGATCACCTGGGTTCTCAGCCCCTCCGGAGGAACACACCACCCGGAGGCCCGGACAGAAAACGAGGGACCGAATCCACGGCCTCGATCTGATGAGGACGGAGTTCCATACGGGTCATTCCTGGTTCGTTTCTCTTGTCGAACCTGACGGAATCCTGTGATCGCCTGGAGCGAGAAATGGAGAGGGAGAATTCCTGGCGACTGGCCGCTCACGCTCCCAGGACAGGCACCCGCCTACGATCCCAAAGCTAGCAGCCTACAGCGAAGTGACGCACGGGGTTGTTCGGAGACGGCGACATGTGGTTGTCTCCGGGAGTCGGGCGGCTCGGCTCGAGTCGTGAGAGAGGCGGCCCCGAGAGCGCCGGCCGATCCGCCCACCGGTTTGCCGATACGCACCCTCACCTCACACCCCGTCACTACCCTTTCGGCTGTTGCTTATACGGGGTCAGTGCGCGGAGCGCCCTGACCCCGCCCTGGTCCCGACGGAGTCGGGACCGATTGCCGGGCCACGGAGTGGACCGGCACACCCGGACCGGAGGTCCGGGTGTGCCGCGCGAAGCGCGGAACCGCCGCGTAGCGGCGGCGCGTCGTGTCTGCGGAGCAGACCGCGCGCCGCCGCTACGCGGCGGAATCCTGCCGCGCTCCGCGCGGCCAACTGCTCCGCTTCGCGGAGCAGTTGATCCGGCGTCACTCCGTGACGCCGGCCTGGACCGCTCCGCGGTCCAGGCCGGACAGGAATCCGCTCCGCGGATTCCTGTGGCTGGCTACGCGGTTAGGGTGTCGCGACTCCTGCCGGTGGTCTGCGCGGGAGTTCGGTGGGATCGCCTCCGCTGCTACCTTCGTGGTCCAGCTCTGTCCGAAGGGGCGTGTCTAATCTGGTGAAAAATCTGGACTGTTTGAAGTTCAGGCCCGGTCCGTTTCGCGATCCGGGAGATCCGATAGATCGGCTGGGATGATCCCGGACAGCAGGTGATCTTGTTCTTCCGTGAGCTGTCCCTCGTTCCGCTTGGTCCGGATCCTGCGGAGCCATGCACCGATCTCAACACGCGCCCCGTCAGCCTCGATCCATTCCCGCGCGCTGGGCAGCCGGCCCTGACGTTCGGTGAACGCCCTGAGTAGTGCCGCGTTCTGCTCGAAGGAGCGACGGGCTCGCCTGCCCGTGGGCAGCCGTAGTCGGCTGTCGACCCCGATCCGGGAGAGGAGAGCCCGCTGAGCGGGATCCAGGTTCGTGAAGGTGGTGATCTGGCGCTGGAGCCAACTCCCGATCTTCACGCCCTCGATGACCGTGTCACGGCGTAGCGCCGCGGGGTCGTGGCCGGTTTCGAGGTGGCGGCGCAGGAGGTGATATTTGCGGTGCCAGTCGGGGCCGTGTGGGAGGAGCCAGTCGGGGTCGAGGGTGGTGAGTTGGGCTTCACGGTCGGGGGCGAGGGAGCCTTTGCGGGCGGCGGCGCGCTGGTCGATGAGGAACTGGCCGCCTGGGGCGTCGGAGGGGATGGCCAGGTGGCCGTGCTGTTGGTGGTAGGCGGTGACGGTGGTGAACTGGCCCTGCCAGACGGCTTCGTGGTGGTCCCAGATCATGCCGAGCGCATCGAGTTCTGCAGTCCAGTCCTCTTCCAGGAGGTTGCGTGCGTGGGCGGTGCGCTGGCTGGTGATGAACTGGCCGAGGCGGTAGCCGAAGGCGTCCTCGTAGTCGGCTGGGACTTGGAGGTGGCCGTACTCGGCGTGGAAGCGGGTGGCTGCGGCCAGCCCGGCGCGGCGGGGTGCGGAGAGCACTGCGGTGTTCGAGGGCCAGGCGATCAGGTCCATGGCGCGGGCGATGTGGTGGGGGTTGAGGGTGAAGTCGAAGCGGAAGCGGCGTGCGAGTAGTTGGTGGGTGTCGCGGTCCAGGCGCCGTTTCGTGTTGTTGTGTGGGGCGCGGGCGGCGATGGACTGGTCGTGGTGGCGTAGCGCGGCGGTGATGAGCCAGAGGGCTTCGTAGGGGGTGTCGAGGAGGTCGGTGGGGTCGGCGCCGGGTGGGGTGTAGGCGGGGATGATCAGGCTTGCTGTCTTGTGGTCGAGGGTGGGGGGTTTGCGTAGGGCGCGGCCGAGGGCTTGGACGATGCGGCGGACGCTGGAGGTTCGGTCTGCGAAGACGATGGCGTCGACGGCTGGCAGGTCGACGCCTTCGCTGAGGACTTGGGCGTTGGTGAGTACGGCTCGGTCGGCTTGTTCGAAGCGGGTCAAGATGGTGTGGCGTTGGCGGGGGGTGTGGGTGCCGTCGATCGACTGCACGCTCAAGTCGGTTGACCAGGCGGGGTGTTGGTCTGCGGTGAGGGTGCGCAGCGTGTGGGGGAACTGGCGGGCGAAGTCGGCGGCGTCCGCGACTTGTTGGAAGTAGACGATCACGTGGTGCAGATCGTGCTCGGTCATGGCTTTGAGGACGGCCAGGTGCAGCGCACTCGTTCGGTGGGCCATGGGGCCGAAGCCGGTCTGGAGATCGGTGTCGGTGAGGGCGCTGCGGAGGTCGGTGTCGGTGATGGTGGGGACGAGGAGCTGGTAGTCGGCCAGGACGCCGTCTTCGATCGCGTCCGCGTGGGAGTAGGTGTGCAGGCGCGGGCCGAAGACCTTCGGATCGTCCATCGAGGCGATCAGGGAGGGGGAGCGCCAGGCGGGGGCGGTTGCTGCGGTCGGTTTGGGGTCGGGGCGTGTGTCTGGTGCCTCTGTCAGGCGGGGGGCCTCCCACTCGTAGGGTGTGGCCGTCAGGTAGAGGCGGCGGTCGGCGGGGACGCGGGTGTTGTCGTGGATCATCGTCCACTGTTTGTCCCAGCTGCCGGCCGTGCGGTGCGCCTCGTCCACGATCAGGAGGTCGAAGGTGGGGGCGGCGAAGACGGAGTGCTGGGCTTCCTCGATCCGCGGGAGTGAGTCGAGCGTGACGAAGACGGTTGCCCGCTTGTGCCGGTTGAGCCAGTAGGCCAGGTACTCCCCCGAGGCGGTGCTTGTCGCTCCGGCGGCGGCGAGCATGGGGTTTTTGTCGGCTTGCAGTGAGGACACTGCCATCAGCGGCTCGCGGCGTCCGTCCGCGCGTGCGGCTTGGGCCCACTGGCCGATCAGGTCCAGGGAGGGCACGGCGATGAGGAGGTGCGCGATGTCGAGATCTTCGGCGGTGCGCAGTGCGATCAGTGTCTTGCCGGTGCCGCATGCGGAGACGATGTGTCCGCGTGAGCCTGGGTTTTTCAGGTGCCGGACCGCGTTGTCCACCGCGCGTTGCTGGTCCGCACGCGGTGTACGGCGGGCCGGGGCGGGTGGGCTGTCGGGGCTTGGGCCGGTGGTCATCGCAGGTTCCTCAACGGGAGGTGGCTGAGCGGAGTCAGCAGTGCGGCCAGTGGATTCCTTGTCCGCCGCCTCTGATCGCGCGCCACTGCGGGACGGGGACCCGGCCGGCGGCGGCATAGATCCAGCCCTGGTGGTGGTAGACGCGGGTGAGGATCGTGTCGAGGACGTGCCAGTCGGCGTGGTGGCCGCAGGCGGCACACCGGTTCGGGTTGAAGCTGCGGCCGCGCTGGTGGGCGGGCCGGTCATGTAGTTGTGCTGCGATGTCTGCCGTGTCGCCGTTCGGCGCTGCCAGGATGCGGCGCGCCATGGCGACGGCTTCGGGGAAGTCCGTGGTGGTGAACTCCTCGGCGCGTGGCCGGTAAGACGGCAGCAGCCCGAACACCCACCACAGGGAGAAGGAGCACCGTTCGCACGGCGCCTCGTATGCCAGAACGTCCACTTGCAGCGAGCTCACCGGCCGCACCCCCTTACACGGTGATCCTGGTATATCGCATCCTGGCGCCGGGCCGGCTCTTCGTTCTCCCACAAGGGCGAGCAGGCGAGGCGAGTTTTGAAGGGGGGTGCCGGGCCGGCTGTGCGGTATGCGGGGTGCCGGTGGTTGGTCCGGCTCCGCGGTCCCCGTCTCGGCTACGGACGTCTCTCGCGGGCGGCCGGCTCGGGGCCCAGGCAGCGGTGGGTCGCCGTCACAGGGACGCTGGCCTTCGCGGGCAGCGCTCGTCTTTGCTGTTCAGCTCTTCGGGGTGTACCAGGGCACCAGGCGCAGCAGTAGGTCGAGGGTGGTGCGGGCGGCCGTGCGAGTGGTGGCGGTGGGGGCGAAGGCCGCGGCGAGGGCGAGAGGGACGGTGACCGCGCCGAGCACAGCCGCAGGGATGACCAGAAGGTGTGCCAAGTGGTCGGGATGGTGCAGACCGGCCGCAGTGGATCCGGTCAGGAGAACGGTGGTGAGGGCGGCGGCCGTCCGGGGGCGGACGCGAGGTCGCTGGGTTGGGGGGCATGGCTGGGCTGGTTCCTTTGTGTTGACGGGCTACCGGTGGTGCTGGGGACCAGTGAGCCAGAGGCGGGGCTGCGCGGAGAAAAGTGCCTCTCGGGGTTCTAATGGCGGGCATGGCACGAGGAGTTGTGAGTCCGGCAGATCGACGGGTGATCCGTGAACTTGAGGCGCGGGGCCTGGTGGTGACGGCGAGCCAGCTGGAGAGCTGGCGGCGGATGGGGCTGCTGCCCAGGCACCGGCGCCGGGGGCTTGGACGTGGCCGGGGGTCGGTGGTGGACGTGGTCGACCCGGTGGTGGTGGAGAGCGCGGCGGCGCTGGCGCGGCATCTTCGGCAGGGGCGGGATCGGCGGCTGGCGGTGTTGGAGTGGTTCGTCGAGGCCGGCATGCCGGTGCTGCCCGGGGCGGTTCGGGTGCCGGAGCCGCCGGTGGCCTGCGTGCGTGAGGCGCTGGTGTGGGTGGTGGAACGCTCGGTGTCGCAGCGGGTGGTGGAGTTCGCTCGCAGCGTGGCCGGGACGGGTGAGGAGGGGCTTGATGCGCTGTATGAGGTCTCCGGCCGGCTCATGAGGCCGTATCGCGGGGCGGCGGATCCTGTCCTGGTGCGCGCGGCGCTCGAGGCCGGCGAGGATGTGCCGGTCGAGGCGGAGGGCCCGGGCTTTGGGAGCGTGGTGCACCTGATCGCCGCGATCGGCGTGGGTGCGCAGGAGGTGGGGTCGGACGCGCTGGCGGAGGCATTCGCCGCGATCGGCATGTTCGGGCTGACGGTGGAGGACTGGGCGCGGATGCTGGGGGCGGCGGAGCGCGGTGAGGGGCCCCCGGTGGACTGGGGACTGCTCCAGCAGAACGCGGACATGGTGGCTCAGGTCCTGCGGGCGAGTGACGAGGAGCTGGTGCGCGCACGAGAGGTGCTGGTCGGCCTGCGTATGTTCTACGCGCTGTACGTGCTGCACGGGCTGCTCCTGCCGGACACCCCGGCACAGGCAGCGCTGCGGCAGCGGATCGACGACCTCGGCATGTTCCCGCTCCTGGACCAGGTCATCGCCATCAGTCCCTCCCCCCGGCAGGTCGCCGAGTTCCTGGCGCTCTGCCTCGAGCCGTTCCTCGGCAACCTGTACGAGGCGCTGATGGAACAGTTCGCGCAGGACCCGGACATCTTCAGCCTCCCCGGCGACGCCACGGGGCCCGTCGGGTTCGGCGAGACCTGGATGCGGACCGTACGCGAACTGTCGTCCTCAGGGCGAGCGGTGAGCGGCGGCGAAGATGACGATCCGGGTGAATGGGCGTCGGTACAACCGGATGACGGGGTGGCGTCGCAGCCTGGGTGACTGCTGTGCTTGTCGGCGGTACCGCAAGACCGGTGGGAGCGATCCGAGCGGGTGGTTCCTTCCGCTCAGGAGTGTCCGCAACGCGGCGGCCGGCGTCGGTAAGGGGACCGCGATGTGCTCACCGTGATCATCTCCGTGTCGCCTCGGGCTGTACGGGAATCAGCGCCGTCGGCGGACTCGCCGGGTGATCGGGCTCCGGCGGCGTACGGGGCCGTTCGGCGTTGACCCGGCGGCTGCCTCCCCATCGCCGCCAGCTCGACCCTTCCTCCAGCTGTCACGGCACCGGTGAACGTGGGGACGACTGGCGGACCGTTGCTCCACTCTATAGCACCAGCTGTCTCGCGTCTCCGCAGGTCAGAGGGGGTGTTGAGCATTTTTGGGCAGCACAAATTTCTGTGAACCAGTGGCCGTTGCTGCCTCGGAAAACGACTCGGTGAGCGTTTCTGGGTCCGTCGAGATATGGTACCGGCGGCCCCGGAAGAGCACGCTTCATGCGACGGCCCACGCCTCACCGTCAGCCAGGCATGGGCAGTTGACGCTCAGCTCGTGGACGTACTTGGCGTCCCTGCCACAGCGTGGCCTGCTGCAGGCAACCTGCTTCTGAGCAGGCGATACGCCGGGCGTCACTGGCCGCGGTGACGACCGGCGGCACCCAAAGCGGATGCGGTTTGGCACGCAATCACTCAGCCTCAATTAGCGACGGCACGCGCGCGGTAAATCGTCGACCAATGTCAAATCCGGCCGCCGAGTCAATCGTGCAGCCGGATCGATTTGCAATTACCGACCAAATCAAACACCCCGGTTCACGACTCGGGGAGTGAATGTTGGTTACCAATTAGATTCGGGAACGTGCTAGCGTAGCGCTTAGCAGTCCACACATGGGTGTGGGCCTCGCACCCTGGAAACTGTCGAGGCCCACAACGGCACGACGTGGACCGAGGGCCCGTCCCGTTGCCCCGGGGTGGGCCCTCCCCACTTCTCCGCAGCTCAGCCCGTCAGTTCGTCCACCACGCGCAGCACGTAGTAAACGACCCGCAGGACAGTGGCCACGGGCCGCAAGCGGGCGATGGCCCGCAAGATGCGGCGAAGCAGCTTGGTCCTCGCCGGCCTGCCCTTGGGAGCAGGCTCGGACATGCGTCATACCTCCCTTCTGGTATCCGCCCCGCCAATCGGCGGTGATCCGTCAGGGCAGGATCACATTACCGCAGTCCCGCAGTCGGGCAGTTCACTCGGTGACTTCGCGGGCGGTCTCTCTCCAACAATCCTTGGGAATTTTCCAGGGTTCCCGGGTCACGGAGGGCCTATTCGAGGTCCTCATTTTCTAGAGGGTTATCTACAGAGTTGCTGGTCAGCGGCTCAGGGCAATCGACGGCCCCCGGGCGACCCGACACCCTCCGCCAACACTGAGTGACGTGGGTCACAGTTTCCCGATGTCGCTGCGGAGCCGCTCGGTCCGCCCACGGTCGCGGCGCACCCGAGAGGTGACAGCCCCCCGCGCGGGGTCGGCCGCTGCCCAGCGCGACGAGGAGCGCCGAGGCGGTTCCTCCCCGGCGCGGCCGCGCGGCGGATAGGGAGGGCCGGCTGAGTGAAGGCAGGGAGCCCTGGGGTGGGTGCCAGGGCACGCGGCAGGAGGTCGGGGAAGCCGGACTGCGGTGCGGGCGCTGGCGGTCGGAGAGGGGCGCCGCGGCCGGTGCAAGCACGGGCGACCCTGCTGCGGAGCGGCGACGGGCGGACGGCGTGCCGTGAGCGGCGCAGGCCATTCCCCGCTCCGGTCTCCCGGCTGGCGTCCGTGACGGGCGTCGGCGTGGGGGCGCGCGTCGGTCCGGCACCCCGGGTGGGGTGCCGGACCGATGTGTCGGCGGACGCGGGTCCAACGCGCCTGCCAGGGTTCCGGGACGGTTCGGGCTTGCGACCAGGTGCCGCCAGGAAGACACCGGCAAACTCGCCGCCGGGGCCGTGCTGTCCACCACCGTCCTGGAGACGGGGCCTCGGCCGCAAGTCCGCCGGAACAGATGGTGAGCCGCACCAGCGACGGGGCGCCGGCAGCTCGCCTGGTGGCACGCCGGTAGTGGCGCCTCGGCCGGCCTGCAAATCGGATCGCGGAGTGGGGAACAGCCGCGAGGCCACAACTTCCCATAAGGCGCAAAGTGGACCCTCGGTGCGGCGGAGTGACGGCCGTACATGGAAGGCTGGTGCCGCGCAGCCCGACGACCGGCAGGGTCCAACTGCCCACGGGCGACGCAGTCTTGCGACCAGTACCCGGGGCCCGGCGTTTCGCCGAGGGCCCCCGTCAGAACGGAGTCCTGCTCACCATGAGCGACACCTTCGCCGCCCGCTCGGCCGCGTCTGCGGCCGGCCCGGCCGCACCCTGCTCGTGCATCCACCCCGCCCCGGCGGGCGACCCGGGACCGGCACCTGCCGAGAAGCGGTTGGGTCCCACGCACGCACTGATCCTGCTGCTGTCCGTACTGATCCTGGGCAGCAGCCTGTTCCTCGCCGGCACCCCGCTGGGAACCGTCTTCACGCTGCTGGGCGGCCTGGGCGCGATCGGCGCGGCTACCCTGGCCGCGCCCGGCGGCGGCCGCCGCCTGCTCACCGTCCTCGCCGAAAGCGCCGTACGCGGCGCGGGCAAGTAGGCGGCCCGGCATGACCCGTGTCCCCGCCGACACCGGCAAGCGCCCCTACGCTCAACTCGCCGAGCACCTGACCGCCCTGCGGGGCGCCGCGGGGCTGACCCAGCGTGCCCTGGCCCAGGCTGCCAGCATCTCCCGCGGCGCCGTCCAGCGCGCGGAGTCCGGTACCGCCGCCCCCACCCAGGCCGTCCTCACCGCCTACGTCCGCGCCTGCCGAGACCGTGATGAAGACCTCGACAGGGCCAGCCTCCTGCTCGACCACGGCCGCGCCGCCCAGCGCGACCGGCTCCGCCTTATCAAGGCCCCACACCCGACCCTCATTCACACCGCCGACGACCTCGGCGCCGCTCTCGCCGCCGCCTACGAACAGGCCGGCGCCCCGCCCCTGCGAAGCCTCAACCGGGACGGCCATGCACGGCTACCGCTGGCCACGGCCTCGCGGGTCGTCAACCGCAAGTCCCTGCCTGCCACCGTCGGGCAGCTGGTGACGTTCCTGACCGCCTGCAAGGTGCCCCCGGCCCAGCAGCGCCCTTACATCGACGCCTACTACCGCATCACCGGTAGCCGTCGCGCACGTCCCGCACCCCCGCGCGCCCGGCGCACGTCGCAGCTCGTCCCTTCGGGCCCTCTGCCTCGCTACGACATCAGCGGAATCGCTGTCGGTATCAAGACCTTGGCCAGCGTGATCGACCAGATAGACGTCCACCCCGAGAGATTCGCCCCCGGCGTCGAGGCAGCCCTCGCCGTGTCCCGATCACTCGACCAGGAAGCCCACCGCAACGGAAGGTCCCTGACTGAACACCTCGCCGCCGGCCTGGAAGGCATCGCCCGGGCGCTCCCCCGCTACCGCCCATCGGCCTCCCCCATCAGCTGACCTACCGGCTTCCCGCCCCCGACGACGAGACGGGGACGTGGAGGCGGGCCGTGCGTGAGCGGACGCACATCGGACGACAGGAAGCCGAGCAGCAGGCCGCTGGTGCCCGAGGGGGATGATGACCTCTTGGTCACGGCGAGGGTCATCGGGGACGCGCTGGGCGTCACGGCCACGTGTGGCACCGGGCTACAGGCGCGGGGTGAGGCCGAACTGGTTCATCAGGTCGGTGAAGACCTCCTGGGCGCTCGCGCGCAGCCGGTCATCATCGTCGGTGGGGGTCATCGTCGCGGTCACGGACTGGATGCGGCGGGGCCTGCGGGCGTGGTCGGGGATGCTCCTGTAGCCGCCGTACTCGGTGACGACCGGGACCAGGGGCGTCGGGTGGGGCATGGCTATCGTCGCTGTCAGGTGCACGGAGCTGTCCACGTGCAGGCGGTGGGCGAGTTCGTACGCCACGGCCACGGCATCGCGGCAGCAGGCGCCGGTGACGTCCTCGTCGACCGGAATGCCGATTGCCGCCGGATCGGCGTCGAGGTCGCCGCGCACGGTCATCCAGGTCAGGTTGGCCACCAGTACCGCAGTGCCGTCGTGGTGCAGTTCGGTGTGGATCTGACGGCCGAGGTTCCGGGTGAGAGTGCTCAGGACCCAACGACGCAGCCCTGGACGGGGGTTGTGCGTCACGTACTTCAGGCCGGCCAGGGGTCCGACGGCCAGGGGGTTGGCTGTCAGTCGCTGGGAGCGAGTGTGGGCGCTCTTGCAGACATCGCTGGCCGCTTCCCGTTCGAGTCGGGGTGCGGTGCGCGGCAGGGGGCGTTCCGGGCGAGCGACGGCAACAAACCAGGCCGAGGGATCGCTCTCCTCGAAGACGGTTTCCTTTGCGAGGTCGAGGAGGCGCTGGACTTCCTCCTCTGCGTGCTGGAGGCGGGTGAAGCGGTCGCGGTAGGCGCGTTCGATCTGGTGCTCGGCCTCCACGCGGTGTGGTCGCGGTCGCGGTACGGGACGACGGCAGCTTGCTGGTCCTTGTCCTTGGCTGCGGTGCCGTAGACGTGGTGGGGGGCCATGTGGCTGGGCGGCACGTCGATGACCAGCACGCTGGTGGCGCCGTCGGGCGAGGTGAGGGTGGTGAAGGTGAGGTCAGGCAGGTAGGGCTGGACGTGGTTGCGGACCCACTGCGCGTACTGCTGGGCGTTCACCTTGCCGGGGTAGATGCCGACCAGCTGGGTGGTCTTGTCCGTGACGCCGTAGATGAGCAGGCCTCCGCGGGTGTTGGCCATCGCGGCAACGTCCTTGGCCAGCTCGTTCCACCGGCCGTCCCTTGGGGGCTGCGGCAGTTGTTCCTTCCAGTCCAGGTCGTCGGACTCGCTCAAGCTGGCGTCGGCGGCCTGCTTGACCATGTCGAAGGTGAGCGGGCCGGGCGGGGCACCGAGGTGCTCGTGCAGCCGCGTCCAGGAACGGGCCATGCCCGGCAGCATACGAAGCGGCACCGACAGCGCCGGCCCGCGCACCGGCGATACCGGCGGCGCAAGGACGGCGCTGCCTCAGGTTGTCCGGGGAGCGGGGGCTGAGGACGCTGGGGGTTCGAGGCGGGTGATGAGGGTGCGGCTGATGCGCTGGAGTTCTTCGTCGTGGTCGATGCTCTGGAATCTGCCGCCGCGTCGGGGCAGGGCCAGTTGTGCGCGGAGCAGGGGCAGGGCCGGTGCCGCGAGGGGGCCCATGCGGTCCAGGCAGGCCACGACGTGGTTGGCCGTCGCGGGGTTCTTGGCCATGGCCTGCAGCAGGGCATCCAGGACGGCCGGTGCCTCGCTTAGACCGCCGATCTCCCACAGTGCGGCCGCGCACGGCACCCGGACCCATTCGTAGTCGTGGGCCAGGAGGTTGCGCAGGCGCGGCAGTGCGACGGAGGCGGGCGGGCCTATCTCGCCGAGCAGTGCAGCCGCGTCACTGATGCGGAAGGTGATCGGGTCGTCGAGGAGGTTGAGCAGGAGCGGCATGACCTCGGTCAGGTCTTCGTCGGCGGCCCACAGGGCGGCGACGGCGGCGGGCCGTATGTGTGCGTCGGTGGCGGTGGTCAGCGACCGGATCGTCTCCAGCGCTTCGGCTGCCGCCGGGCCGAACGCCGCCAGCGCTTTCAGGGCTGCTTGCGTGACGCCGTGCTGCTCATGGCGCACCGCGGCGCCGAGCGCGTCCACCACCGCGGGAACCGCGGCCGGGTCGCCCAGCGCGGCCAGCGCGGCCAGGACCGCGTTGGCGCTCATCTCGGTCCACTGCTGGGAGAGGTCCATCCGGCGCAGGTGGCCGCCGAGCCGGGGCACCAGCTCGTCCGCTGCCTGCGGCAGGTGACCTGCGACCTCGACCGCGCGCCAGGCGTCGACACCGCCGTCCAGCGCGGCCAGCAGACTCGGCACCGCGCGTATGTCGCCCAGGCGCGCCAGGGCCCTCACGGACTGCTGATGGCTCCGGCGCAGCCGCATCTCAGGTGCCGCCCACACATCAGGGCCGTGAGCCGCGCGCTGGGCGTCGACGTGCGCGGCGAGTGCCTCCCGGGCCGGGACGGCGATCGGGTGGCAGGTCTCCAGGACGGTCGCGGCCTCGACGGCGACCTCCTCGTCGGCCGTGGTGAGCCGGTCGGCGACCAGCAGCAGGAGGCGGGTGTGGTTCCCGCGCCAGGTCTGCATCAGCTCCCCGCTCATCCGGACCGCGTCCAGGCGCGAGCCGGGATCGGGGCTGCACAGCTGCTCGGCCAGCACCTCGGTCCGCTCCCGGACCCGGTGGCCCAGCGCTTCGTGGAACGTGCGCAGCAGGACCGTGGTCGGTGCGTACACGCGCGTGTGATGGTCGAGTTCGGCGAAGCGGGCGGCGATCTGGGGCACCACTGCGTCCGTGGGCGTCGCCGGACGGCTCGGGGCCGGCACGATCGGCCGCACGGGCAGGGCGCGGGCGGTCTCGCGCAGCAGGACGACGGCGGCCGGGACGACGTCCTCGCCGATCTCGTCCGGGGCGCAGCGGGCCCGCTGGACAAGGGCCGCCAGCCGGGTAACCGGGTCCTGTGCCGGGTCGGCCGCCAGATCGGCGAGCCAGTGCGTCACCTGGTGCGAGGCGGCCGGCAGGCGCAGTGCCAGGGTGGCCGCCGCCTCAACGGTCCGCAGCCGCGCTTCGATGCCGTGCTCGGCTGCCAGCCGCTCGCGCAGCACGGTGGCCGCCCGGTCGGCGTCGTCGAGGAAGAGCCCGAGCCCGCCGATCGCGGCCAGACGCACGTCGGAGTCGCTGTCGCAGGCGAACTCGGCGAACGTCTCACCGTGCTCGCGCAGGAAGGCGACGGCCTGCACGTAGCCCGACGGGGGGTAGTACTCGATCTCGGTGCCGTCGTCCTCGAAACCCCTCTCGAGGGACTCACGGCCGATGCTGACCAGCAGGGCGACAATGCCGGCCCGGTCGGGCGTGGCCCAGTCGGCGGCCAGCTCGAACAGGAAGGGCAGGCTGGCCGCCGTGCACGGGTACACGTCGCCCTGATGGTGGACCTCGCTGTAGAAGCGCTCCAAGGCCTTACGACGTTCCTCGGCCTGGGGGGAACTCAGCGCCCACAGCAGCGCAGGTATCTCCTCGGCCGTGCCGTACGCGTGCTCCATCGACGCCCAGTCGATGCGATGAAGTCCCTCGAACATGACCCAGACCATGCCAGACGGCACTGACATTCAGCCTTGCCCTCGGCCCCGGCAGGAGCATGCAGCTGGGCAAGGGATCAGCGGGCCCGGGCGCGCGCTTCGTAGTATTCCTGCAGCCGCTCCAGCATGATGCGGCAGTACTCGGCCAGCGGTCGGTGCTGTTCTTCGTCCAGGACGAAGGCGACGGTGTGGACGCCGTCGTCTCCCGGGATGACCGCGTGGGGGCTGGGACGCGCGCAGGTTGGGCCAGTAGCGGCCGTGTGCGAACCCGGAAGCCGCCCGCCAGGCTGCGCCCACCTTCACAGCCGTCAGTCACGCCCACCGGGCCGGGCAAGCTCTCCTAGGGTCGCCTCGAAGGAATCCATCATGGGCTGCAGGTAGGAGTGTTCGAGCCCGTACCGGACGAGTCTGCCGGCCGCTTCGACGAATGCGCGTACATCGTGCTCGGCGGCAGAGAGCAGGGCTTTGCCCTCGGGCGATGCCAGCCGGATGAAGACCCGTGCCTGCTGCCGCGGTTCATTCCCACGCCAAACGATCACATCGCCCAGCCCGGCCTCTTTCTGCAGTCCGTCCCTGAGCAGGTCTCTGGAGAAGGTCCACACGGTCTCGTTGCCGCTGCCTGCTCCGAACCGCGCTTCGACGGCGTAGGGGTCACAGACGCGGTACGTGAGGCGCGTGCGCACCGGTTGCGTGAATGCCTCGTGGTCCTCCGGATGGATCCGCATCGGCACATCAGCACGCAGGGTGCGTACGCCGTCGACGACGGTGATCCACTGCCGTGCTCTGCGTTGTTTCCCCGCGAGCACGGCCGGCGTGGCGGCTGGAGCCGTTGAAGGCTTCGTCTGCGCATCGCGGTCTCGCAAAGGTCGCGGCGCCGCGATGCCGGCCGGCACGTGGAGGCCGCTTGCGGTTCTCGGATACGCCGAAGGCGCAAAGCGCGCTACGTGCGGGTGCGGTGGCTCAATTGCGCCGACGAGCAGGTTCCTGACGGAATCAAGCATCACGTCATGCGTCGGCACGAGGACAGGCTGAAGGTACGCCTGAAGGTCGAGCCAGGATCGCCCCGTGTGCTGCGGCATCGAAGACAGCGCGGATGTCATCTCGCCGCGTGCCCACCCGCTCGCAGTGTCGGCGGATGCACACCGAAGCAGCCCTGCACGGGGGAACCGCCATCCTGCCGGGCACGGCTCGCGCGAGGCGTGTGCGAGCTGCCGTCTGTCCAGGAGATCTGCTGCCTGGTGCGGTCCGCCGCCGGTGCGGGAGGTGGGCCACGCCGTCAGCGGGTCGCGCAGGGAGTACGGCGGCAGTGAGGGGAGCAGGAAGCCGCGGACGCAGAGGGTCCACCGGTCACCGGCCTCCCACCGGCCGGGGCCTGGCAGCGTCATGCGCTGCGCCAGGACCGCGTAACTGCTGGACGGTGATCCGCGCAACTCCCGCAAGGCGGCGACGAGCGGTTGCCTGCCGCAATCGTCGAACAAGAGAGGGCGGGATGGACGGCGAGGCCTCATGGCCGCCCGGGAAAGAGGCCGGGCCTGGGACGGGCTTTCACCGGGGATTCTTCCGGACGGGTCTTGCTCGTGCTCCTGCGCTGCCTGCGCGACGGGGCGGGTTTCGGGGCGGGCCTGCTGCTGGTCGACCGCTTGTGCCATCCGGCGCCGGGGCGCCGCGGGGATCGGTTCGGTCTGCGCCAGGACGTGCGGTGCACCGAGGCTGGATGCGTCGAGCAGCGCGTCGAAGTCGTCGGTCGTCACGGCGAGGTGATCCATGGGTTCGTCCTTCCGGACGGTCATCGTGCTCCCCCTTCCCCAGGGCCGGGCGTGTCGGCGAGGTCGGCGAGGATGCGGGCCCGGAGCCGGCCGATGCGGCCTTCCAGAGCCTTCTCCGTCAGCCCTACCTCCGCCGCGGCCTGCTGCTGGGTGTAGCCCTGGGCGCGCAGGGCCAGTCCCTTGCGGACCTTGGTATCAGTGATGTACGGGAGGATGCGCTTGATTTCTTCGTGGGTGGCTGCGGCGTAGAAGGGGTCGGTGGCGCGCTGGTCGGGGATCTCCCGCGCCGCGCTCTCCTCGTCGGCCGTGGGAAGGGCCAGTTCCAGCTGTCCGATCTGCCGGACCCGGAACCACCGGGTGTAGACGGTGCGGAAGGAGCGGATGGAGGCGCCGACGAAGTAGGTGCTCAGGCTGGCGCCGCCGGCGGGGTTCCACCTGCCGCGGACAAGGCCGTGCTCGTGGAAGAGGTCCAGGCCGGCGATGACGGTGTCGGTGGCGACTTCGGCGCGGTCGTCCGCGTTCCAGTCGGGCGTGGTCATGTGAGCAGGCACGGGTCGGCCGGCCCGCCGGGCGTGGTCGAAGATCTCGCCGCTCGCGGTCCACTTGCTGACGGTGCGCCAGCCGTAGTCCATCAGGCGGGTGGTGACCTTCTGGTAGCGGGGCCCCTGGAAGTCGTCGGCGCGCAGGATGTCGACGATGCGGGCGTCGGCCTGCAGCCGTGCCGCACGGGGGGTGCTGTTCTCCGGGGCGGGGCCGGCGAGGGTGTGCTCCAGGCTCAGCAGCTCCCGGGAGCTGAGCTCCTTAAGCTCCGCGTCCTCCTGCAGCAGTGCTTGGGGAGCACGCCCCTGGCACGTCTCATCCGGCACACTCGCTCCCTTGCGTCCCTGCCGCCCATGCGGGCCCCTTTCCAGCCTGACAGGGATGTCATAGGCCTCACCCGCCGCTCTCCCCTCGCCCCACCCGGAAGAAAATCGCGTGACTCACGTCACAGGCGGTCGGGCGAGGGGCACGGCTCCCCCGCCCCCTAAAGCATCCACACCAGTCACCCGGGAGCGGGTGAAACCACCAGCAGAGAAACGGAGTTCACAGTGAGCCAGCCCACCAACACCAACCAGCCCCTGCTCGGCCTGCGCAGCGCGATGGTGCTGCTGCTCGGCGTCCTCACCGGCATCGCGGCAGGCGCCCTCACCTACCTGTCCGAGCACTCCCTGCCCGCCGCGGCGCTCGCCGCCGGCGCCGGCTTCGGCGCGGGCGTGCTCTTCTTCCAGACCATCATCGGCTGAACACCCCACACCCCCCCGGGGGGTCTTGGGGGCGGCAACCGCGGTGGCGGTTGCCGCCCCCAAGACCCCCCGTCGCGTCCACCGCCCGGCCCCTGCCGGCCCGGGCCGACCTGCAGCAGACACAGCCAGCCTCCGGGTGCCACGTGCTCAACACGCGACCGGCGCCCGGACAGCCCTGCGGCCCCCGCGCAACGGGGAGCGCGAAAGCCGCAGCCAGCTCGCCGCATGGAGCGCGGTCGCGCCGTTCATCCACGGGCCCAGGTCAGGCGGTCACCGCCGCATGCAGCTCGCCCTGTGTCCCCGGGCAGCACACCTGCCGGGCCTCCGTGCCGTTCCAGCCGGGCTGGCGGCCGCGGCCCCGCGGAGGTTGCACTGGGAGCGGCATGACCGTCAGGGGTTTCCCTCGGGGTGGTCGTGGATCCAGGTGAGACCGCCGAGGTCGAGGCGGTCGCGGGCGCGGGTGACGGCTACGTAGGCCAGGCGCGCCTCGCCGGGGTCGATCGGTCCGGGGACGGGGCGGCCGTTGGCGTCTTGCTGATCGGTGTCTTTCGGCGGGGTGAAGTCGCCGGCGATCTGTACGCGGTTCCATTCGCGCCCTTTGGCCTTGTGGGCGGTGGAGATGGTGACCTGAGCGTGCTGTTCGTGACTGAGACGGCTGAGAGCCGTGAGGACGGCCTGGGTTCCGTGGGTGTCGATGAGGTCGACCAGGGGCTGGAGGTCACGCCCGCAGGGGTCGTATGCGGCGTAGTCCTGAACTGTTCCCCAGGTGGGGAAGAGAACGAGTTCGGGGTGGTTGGTGCGGCGGCCTTCTTTGAGCTGCCGGGCGGCAAGGGCGAGGGAGCGCAGGCTGCCGCCTCCTCCGACGAGCGCGACGCGGATGCCCGCGGCGAGGAGGGTCATGACGTGATGCATGGTGCCGACGTTGGTGCGGCACAAGATGGCGTCCGGGCTGGTGAGGGGGCCGACATCGGTGGGTCGTGCGGTGCTGCCCGTCAGGCGCAGGGGGGAGTTGGCGATGGTGAGCCAGCGGTTGGCTTCCGTGGCGAGGGCGGGGCCGAAGCGAAAGGAGCGGGAGAGGGTGAGGTGGGTGCCGTCGAAGCCGGAGATGACGTCTTTGGCCCCGCGCCAGTGGTAGATGGCCTGGGCGGAGTCGCCGACCATGACGAGCTGGGCGTGGTCGCGCTGGCTGTTGAAGATGTGCTCGACGACGGGGTTGGTGTCCTGGGCCTCGTCCAGGAGGAGGAAGTCGGCGTCGATTCTGGGATTGGTCAGCGACCAGATCTTGAGGAAGTGGTCCGGGTCGAAGCGGACGGCGCCGTCGTCCGGGTTCTGGAGGTCGGCCCAGGCTTTCGCGGCGTAGGGGATGACGAAGTCGGCGAGTTCGTCGTGGCCTTCGGGGTGGTCGAGGCCGCGCAGGGGCGGCACGTGGTGGGGCGTGAGAGCCGTGTCGGCGGAGTGGCAGAAGCGGGTCACCGTGCGCAGGACGGTGTTGGACAGGGCCGTGGGGGCAAGGGTGTGGCCGGCGATCTTGGCGGGTTCGGTGATGCCGAGGTGGTGTCCGGTCTGCCAGGCAGGGCGGCGGGGTGCGCCGAGGCGGCGTGCGTAGCGGTGGCCGAGGGCGGCGTAGGCGAGGGCGTGGGCGGTCTTGCAGATGACGCTGGGCGGGAAGCGGGCGGCTGCGTCCTGGGCGATGGCGCGGTTGTAGGCGAGGTAGCGGCCGCGGCGCGGGGTGCTGCGGGCGAGCAGTGCGAGGGTGGAGGTCTTGCCGGTGCCGGCGCCTGCCTGGAGGGCCAGGTGGTCTCCGGCGTGGAAGCGGTCGGCTGCTCGTTCTTGTTCGTCGGTGGGGGTGGACAAGGCGGTCTGCTCCGTGGGAAGGAGGCGTGGGTTAGCGTGCCGCGGGCCTGGGGTGGTCGGGTGGGTGCCGCGCGTTGGTGGCGCGGGGGCTGTCACGGCCGGGGGCCGGGTGCTTTAGGGCAGGCGGGTGACGAGGTAGGGGCGGTGGTGGAGGGGGTCGAAGGGTTCCCAGTCGGCGAGGGCCAGGTCCGCGGCGGTGGGAGTGGCGGCGTGGGCGGGACAGCGTTGGGTGCGCCACCGGGTCTGTTCCGTGTAGGTGAGATGGCCGAGGTCGTAGACGGCGACCATGGCGGTGGAGAGTGCCAGGTGGCTGTGGCGTCCGGGGGTGGCGGGGGCGAGGGTCCAGCGGCCGGGTGTGGTGCCGGGTGCCAGGACGGGGCGGGCGCAGCGGGTGCGGCGCCGGGTCTGGGCGACGCATTGGATGTCCTCGACGGGCCGGGCCGCGAGGTAGCGGTTGTAGAGGAACTGGACGAGGGGGCGTGCCGGCCGGCACGGACTTGGCGGTTGGTCTGCGGGCTTCGGGGAGGGGGTGAAGGCTCCGGTGTCCAGGAGGCGGCGGGTTGTCAGGGCGAGTCGGCGGCGGAGCTGGGTGAGTTCGGGAGGCAGGGGCGGGGCGGCGGGGTGTGCGGGGCACAGGGTCCGGTGGGTGGTGCGGCACCAGGGGGAGCCGTCGTCTGACGGATGGGCGATTCCTGAGGCGAGATGCCAGCGGTGGTCACGGGGGACGATGCGGGCGGGCAGGTCCACGGGGTGGAGAGAGACGGGGCGCTGGGTGGGGGTGGTGTACCAGTCGATGCGGTTGCCGCAGGAGTCGCACTGGCCGCTCTGGTGAAGGCGCAGGAGCCGGCTGGGGCTGTGGGGGGTGATCTGGACGGTGCGGGGCCGGTGTCGGAGGGTGCGAGTGCTGTTCGGGGTGTGGGTGGGGCGCATGGGCGGGAAGATTCCATTTGCCGCGCCGTGGGGGCGGCAGCCGGGCGCAGAAGGCCCTCTTTCAGCGGAATCGGTGCGTACGCGTGAACGAGGCCTCGCCCTGGAGTTCCCATACGGCGACTCGTTCGGGTGGTCCGCCCACTCGCGCGCCGTGCTGGCCTATTCGGCGCCTGGGCCCGGCGGCGTGTGCCCTTCGCAGAGTGCGGCGAAGAGGCCTCCCAGGGGGACGGCGAAGGCGTGGCCGAGAGCGTGCCAGGTGGCGAGACTGCCGACCGTACGGCGCTGCTCGATTTCGATAAGGGTGCGCCGGGACACGCCGGTTCTTTCGGCGAGTTCGTCGTAGCTCCAGCCGCGCTCGCCCCTCAGGCGCGCGAGGTGCTGGCGCAGCGCGTCGAGGTTGGGTTCGGGCGGCAAGATCGTCACCCGCCCATCCGACGGTGCAGACACCTGCCCTGTCAGTGCAGACCTCTGCCCTATCGGCCTCAGTGCTCCCGGGAGAGGGAGGGCAGAGGTCTGCACTACGGTGTGCGGCATCGCGGCACGCCGCCGGCCGCCCGTGCCGGCGGCGGCATGGATGCAGACAGAAAGGAGCCCGCGGCCCATGAGGCTGTGCACCGCGCGCCCGCGGATCTCGCGCACCTGGACCGTCGAACTGCGGCCGCGGCCCCAGGGCCCGCTCCTTGTCTGCCTCCAGTGCGCGCTCGCGCCCCAGCCGCTCCAGGGGCGCGCTGCCCGTTCGGCGGCACTGGAGCATCTCGCCCGTCATGCCAGGCATTCGCCGCTGCCCGGGCATCTGAGGACCTGCCAGTGCCACGAGCGCGGCTGCCGATGGCATCCGCGCCACCGCGGGTGCGACGGCCCGCTCCTGCTCCTCCTCATCCGCGGCCCCGGGGGACGCCTGTGGCGGCTCACCGATGCCTGCACCGCCTGCGCCCGGGCCACACCCGACGCCTGCCCCGTTCCCGAGACCACCCTCGGCACGGCCCACTCCCCCGCCGTCCGGCGCCGCGGGCCCCGGCAGCGCCACGGCGGGCAGGAACGCCTGCTGGTGCGTGACATGCTCAGTTACCTCGCCAGTTCACTTCCCGCGCATCTGAGTGCGCAGGAGCGGATCCTGGCTCTGCAGTGCGTGCTCCGGTCCTCGTACTCCGGGACCGTGCTCCTCCCCTTGGGGCTGACGCGTGGTCTGGGCCTTCACCGTCCCGACCGTGTGCGCGAGGAACTCGCGGCCTCAGGATGGCTCCGCCCGCTCACGGCCACGACCGTGCGGCTGACCGACCCGCTGTCCGGCGCGCCCGGCCGGCGCCACAGGGCCAGGGCCGCCGACTGGGCCATGCGCACACTGCGGGCCCCCGCCATCCGGGCGCTCGGTGCGGACCTGCGGCTCACCGCTCTGGCGCTGCTCGCGCACACCCCGCCCGAAACGGCGAACGGCCAGGCAGACCGCGCCCAACTGGCCTGCGGCTGCGGCCTCGGGCCGGCCGCCGTGCTCGGTGCGGTAGGAGCGCTTGCCGAGCACCGGGCGATCGCGGACTGGGCGTACGACCCCCGCACGGACGAACTGAGGTGGACCACGGCCTGCACGTCCCAGTCGCGCGGACGGCCGGCCCGATGACGCCAAGGCCATCCGACCGGGGCCTGCCCGTCGGCGGCAACCCCCATCGCACGAAACGGACGGCCGGCTCCCCGCCTGCAGCTTCTGGCACTGACCGGGAGTGACCAGCTGTCCCGCAGACCGGTTTCACCCCAGGCCGACGAGGACCGGATCTGCATGCTGATCCTCTGCACACCGCAGAGAACGGCATCCAGGTACGGCCCACGTCTTCAAGGGGCAACGCGGCCGGCGCGCTCCCGGATGAAGCCGGACACGGACGGTCCGGCGTCGTCGCCGCAGGCCGCTGTCCGGGGGCGGAGAGGGGACAGCAGACCGAAAGCGTTGTCGGACACGACCGGGCGGAGGGAGACGTTCATATGTTCGCGGCCCTCCACAGCGCGTCGACGCGGTCGGCCCTCTCCCACGTGAAGTCGGGCAGCTCACGGCCGAAATGCCCGTAGGCGGCCGTCTGGGCGTAGATCGGGCGCAGCAGGTCCAGGTCGCGGATGATCGCGGCCGGGCGGAGGTCGAAGACATCGCAGATCGCCTGCTCGATCGTCTCGCTGTCGACGGTGTTGGTGCCGAAGGTCTCCACGAAGAGACCGACGGGCTCGGCCTTGCCGATCGCGTACGCGACCTGGACCTCGCAGCGTGTGGCGAATCCCGCGGCGACCACGTTCTTGGCGACCCAGCGCATCGCATACGCGGCCGACCGGTCCACCTTGGAGGGGTCCTTGCCCGAGAAGGCGCCCCCGCCGTGGCGGGCGAAGCCGCCGTACGTGTCGCTGATGATCTTGCGGCCGGTCAGACCGGCGTCGCCCATCGGGCCGCCGATCTCGAATCGCCCGGTGGGGTTGACCAGCAGACGGTAGCCCTCGGTCTGCACCTTGATGCCGTCTTCCTCGAGTGCCTTCAGCTCGGGCTCGACGACGAACTCCCGGACGGCGGGGGCGAGGAGGGAGTCCAGGTCGATGTCCGCGGCGTGCTGGGACGAGATCACTACCGTGTCCAGGCGCACCGCCCTGTGTCCGTCGTATTCGACAGTGACCTGCGTCTTGCCGTCCGGACGCAGGTAAGGCATCGCTCCGTTCCTGCGCACCTGCGCCAGACGGCGCGCCAGGCGGTGCGCCATGGTGATGGGCACCGGCATCATCTCCGGCGTCTCGTCGCACGCGTAGCCGAACATGAGGCCCTGGTCGCCGGCGCCCTGCGCGCCGAGCTGGTCCCTGTCGCCAGAAGGCATCGTGCCTGCGACCCGCTTTTCGTAGGCCGTGGCAACGCCTTGCGCGATGTCCGGGGACTGCGAGCCGATGGAGACGGTGACGGCGCACGAGGCGCCGTCGAAGCCTTTCTGCGACCCGTCGTAGCCGATCTGGAGGATCTTGTGGCGTACGAGTTGCTCGATCGGCGCGAACGCCTTGGTGGTGACCTCGCCGGCCACGTGCACCAGGCCGGTGGTGATCAGCGTCTCGACGGCGACGCGGGAGGCGGGGTCCTCACTCAGCAGCGCGTCGAGGATGGTGTCGCTGACCTGGTCGGCGATCTTGTCGGGGTGTCCCTCGGTCACGGACTCCGAGGTGAACAGGCGACGGGGCATGGTTCCTCCTGGGGCTGTGTGCGGACGGTGCGTAACGGGCGGTCAGGCTTCGTTGAGTTCCTTCGCCGCGCGGGCCATCGCTCCGAGGACGTTCCTGAGGTCTGCCAGGGGTGACTCGTCGGTGACACGGCCGTCGGAGAGCTTGGCGCCGGCGCAGGCGACGGGGAGGCGCTCCGGCAGGACCGGGGCGCCCATGACCTCGAGCGTCTTCCTGACCCAGGCCTGGGCCCGTTCCCCGCCGGTCATGGAAGGAGACGCGGTGACCACGGCGACCGGCTCGCCGACGAGTCCGCCTCCGCCGACCACCCACTCGAGCGCGTGCTTCAGGACGCCGGACGTCCCGTGCGCGTACTCGGGACTGGAGACGAGAACAGCGTCGGCGGCCTCATGCCAGCTGCGGAAGTCGGGGACTTCGGCGGGCGGTTGCTCGCTCTCCACGTCCTGATGGAAGAACGGGAGCGTGCCGATCCCCTCATAGATCTCCATCGTCACCCCGGGTGGAGACAGCCGCGTCGTAGTGCGCACCACCGCCGAATTGAGGGATGCGTTGCGCAGGCTGCCGGAGAGTGCAAGGGACTTCATGAGGGCGGTTCGTTGCCTTTCGCGGTGGTGGTGCGTCGGTCTGTCTGCGAAGCGCTACATCCGAAGCGGGCTCTGGAGAAATCGGGCAGGGCCAGTGCCGCGGTCACTCCGGGACCCACGTCGACATCGCGGACCTCCCACATCCCGGGCCTGCGCCCCCATCGGTGGCTGACCGTGACCCGGCCGAATGCCTGCGGGTCGACGTGCACGCGGGTGAGGTCCACGAATGCGCCGATACCGCTCGCCTTGGTGACGGCCTCTTTGCGGACCCAGATCCGCCACAGGGCCTCCTGCCGCCGCTCGGGGGGCAGCCGGGCCATATAGGTGCGTTCTTTGGGGCTCAGGCGCTGCCTGGCCATCGCGTCGACGTCGACCGGGCGGACGATCTCCACGTCGACGCCCACCGGCCCTGTCTGCGACACGGCGACGAGAACCCTGTTACCCGATCGGGAGAAGCTGAAGGCCAGTCGCGTGTGGGGGCTGACGATGCTCGGCGGTCCGTGCTCCGGGCTCCCGCAGGCCGGGCACGGGTCGCGGCCGAACTTGATGCGCCAGGGCTGTGTGTCCAACTGGTGGGCAAGGACGCGGCGCAGCGCGGCGCGCCCGGCGATGAACGCCGTGCGGTCGGCCGCACGGCGGTATCGCGCCGCGCGGTTGTGTTCGGCGGCACTGAGCAGCAACCGGTCCTCGTGCGTCGCGGTGCTGGGCAGAAGGAGAGGCCGTACAACGGCCTCGATCGTGCTCATGCATGTCCTCCCGGGGTGAGGTCTGCGGGAGCCGGCCGGCTCGCGGCCACTGCCTCGGCTGTGCGCCGGGCGACGGATTGCCGGTGGGCGTTCAGGCGGAAGCGGCCGCCGCTGTGCATGTGCGGTCCGTGGAAGCGGTGGGTGTGTCCGGCGCCGCCGGGACCGGCAGGTCTCGGCGGAACGCGTGTGACGCCTGGGCGGCGGCCGCAGGGCAGACGCACGCGAACTCAACCGGGCCGGGCGGGCGGCCGTGCTTGGCTGTCCTTGCCGGCGAAAGATGCTGATGCTGGCGCTCCCCGCTTCCCTGGTCTGTTGCGCTTCACCCGGTGAGGCGAGTCCTGAGTGCTTGGGTGAATCCCGACTGGCCGTCCAGGTTGAAGAAGTGGCCGCCGGGCAGGACGGTGTGCTCGAACGCGGCGGTGGTGTTGGCTTGCCAGGCCTCCATGGCGCAGGCGGGCAGTTCGGGGTCGTCCTCTCCCGCGTACGTGCTGATGGGGCAGGTGAGCAGCGGCATAGCGCGGAAGGTGTAGGTGTCGGTCACCTCGAAGTCGGCTCTGATGGTGGGCAGGAGCATCTGTCGCATCGAGGTGTCGGCGGCGATCTCGGGCGGGACGCCTCCCATGTCGGCGACCAGCTGCCACAGCTCCGCGTCGCTGAGCAGGTGACGGGCGTGTGTGGTGGGGACGTCCTGGGGGGCTTCCATCGCCGAGACGACGAGATGGCGTGGGGGCATCGCGTAGGCCAGCGAGAACAGCCTGGCCGTCTCGAAAGCGATCAACGCTCCCATGCTGTGCCCGTAGAAGACGTAGTCGTCGCCCAGACGCGGGCGCAGCACAGGGGCGAGGGCCCGGATGAGGGGGCGGATGTCGGTGAAGAGTTGCTCGTCGGCGCGGCTCTCCCGGCCGGGCAGCCGCACGATGAGGATTCGGGCGATGTCACGCTGCGACTGCGCGAGTCGCCAGTAGGCGGCCGCGCCGGCTCCCGCGTGGGGGAAGAAGACGAGGGTCGGCAGCGATGCGGGAGCATCACTGCCGAGGAACCATTCGTCGTCGGCGGCGCTGGAGGGTCGTCGGAAAGATGCAGACCGGGTGCCGATGGGGTTCATGTCAGTGCTGCTCCGCCACAAGGGTGCTGGCGCGCACCACGAGTTGGTTGGTCTCGTACTGGTTTCGGCACTGGCCGCGCTGCCGCTTGCCGGAGGTTGTCTTGGGCAGTGTCTTCGGTGACACCAGTACGACGTCGTGGGGTGTGTAGGAGAGCTCCTGGGAGAGGGTCTCGCGTACGGTGTGGGCGAGTTCGGCGGCCGGCGTTCCCACGAGGCTGGTCTCGGCCACGACGATCATGTTCTCGCTGGACGGGAGTGAGAACGCCATGACGTTGCCCAGCCGGATCCCGTTGATCTTCTCCGTGACGAACTCGAAGTCCTCGGGGTAGAGATTGCGCCCCGCCACGATGATCATGTCTTTCTGGCGCCCGCAGACGTAGAGGCGGCCGTCGAGGCAGAAGCCGAGGTCTCCCGTGACGAGCCGTCCGGATGCGTCCAGCAGAGGGGTCGGGTGAGGACTGCCGTCGGCGGTCCAGTACTGGTCGACCGTGCCGGGCCCCTGCACGCGGATGGAGCCGATGCGGCCGTCAGCGAGCGGCAGGCCCGCATCGTCGGTGATGGTCACGCTCGTGCGGCTGATCGGCGTTCCGCAGTCCACGAACGTCCGGCCGGAGGAGCTTTCCGGCACTTGCAGCGCTTCTCCGTTTTCGAGAGCGGCCCGGTCGACGGTGACGCTGCGATAGGTCTCGTCGTGGCGGCCCAGGGTGACCGCCAAGGTGGCCTCGGCGAGTCCGTAGGAGGGGGCCATCGCCGTGTGCGGCATCCCGTACTCGGAGGCGGTCGTGGTGAAGCGCCGCAGCGCGTCGGCGTCGATGGGTTCGGCACCGTTGACCGCATGGCGCAGTGAGGACAGGTCGTAGCCGCCTCGGCGCAGGGTGAGATAGCGGTTGGCCAGCCCGTAGGCGAAGTTCGGTGCGACGGTGGCCGCTGCCCGGTAGGTCGCGATCGCTTCGAGCCAGGCTCCCGGCCGGGCGCTGAACGTCTGGGTGGCCATCGTGCAGGCGGTGTATCCGTGGGCTATGGCGCCGGTCAGGAAGATGATGCCCATGTCGTGGAAGAGGGGCAGCCAGGAGACGAAGACGTCACCTGGCGTCATTCCCCCGGCGGCGAAGCACTCGCGGGAGTTGGCGACTATCTGGCCCTGGGTGACGGCCACCGCCCGCGGGTGGGCGGTCGTGCCGGAGGTGAACTGCAGCAGTGCCGTGTCGTCGGCGCCGGGCAGCGGGAGCGGCTTGCCGGGTGTGCTGCGGGCCAGTGCCGCGAAGTCGGTCACCGCGACCGTGGTCTTGCCCTGGAGAGTGTCCGCCGTGTGCGGGTCGGTCACGATCACCGAGCCCTGTGCCGCCGTCACCCTGCGCTGGGCCAGTTCCTGCAGCTCGTCGGCGTCACCACCGCGCGGGGACGGCAGGACGGTGACGGCCGCGCCGGCTCGCCAGATCCCGAACAGTGTGGCGATCAAGTCCAGCGACGTGCGGCCGAGGACGCATACGCGGTGCCCGGGCCCGACGCCGTAGGTGCGGTGCAGTGCGCCTGCGATGACCTCGGCGCGTGCACGCAGCTCACCCAACGACAGGACGGCGGGGTGCAGTGCGTCGTCCAGGACGATCAATGGCCGGTCGTGGGGCTGGGAGGCCAGGCATTCGATGATCGACTGGTCTGTCATGGGCTGGTCTACTCCTCATTTCAGTGGGCAAGCCAGTGCCGCAGTACGTCGAGGTCTGCCGGGACCGCCAGGGGCGTTGCGCGGCCAAGGAGGCCGGTGGTGATGTCGGATCCGATCTCGTGGAGCAGGTCGGGTGTCCCGGACAGACAGGCCAGGATGAGCCGGCCGGAGAAGAAGCCGGCGAGGAACTCCAGGCGACGGCTTTGCGGATCGGGGTTGGGCAGCAGCCCTGGGTGGTCGGGGCTGAGCTGCAGTCCCAGGCGTTCCCACAGCGCGTCGGAGTGCCCGAGGTAGTTGAAGACCACGGGCGCGGGGGCTCCCCGGATCTCCGGGGCGTCGCCGAGGGTGGCGAGCAGCTCGTAGTGGTTTCCGCCGGCCGGCACCTGGTGGCGTGTGTCGGCGACGGCGGCGGCCGCCTCGTGGAGGGAGCGGTCGGGCAGCGCCGGGACGTCCAGCGGCCAGCGGGTGGCCAGCCGGCCGACGATGCGGGCCGGGTTCAGCGTGTCGGAGGGGACGTCACGGCCGTGGGAGTCGATGTCCATGCGGACCGTCGTGGCGCCGGTGCGTCGGGCGATCACACGGGCGACGGCAGCGAGCAGGACGTCGGGGACCGCTGCCGTCCCGGAGAGCGCGGCACTGGCTTGCGCGTCGAGCGCGATGAGCGCCGGCTCGGCCGGCAGGGGGCCCTCCAGCGGCAGCGGGTCGGGCACGGGCTCCATGGCCCGCCAGTAGCCGAGTTCGGCCTGGATCTCGGGCTGGTGGGCACGGGAGCGCACGAGCTCGGCCCATGCGGCCAGGGAGTCGGACGGGGCAAGGACGGCCTCCCCGGTCTCAGTGACCTGGCGGTAGGCGGAGATGAGGTCTTCGCACAGGATCCGGCAGGCGTAGTTGTCGCAGATCAGCTGGTTGATGACGATCAGCAGCCGCTGGCGGTGCTCTTGCTGGAACGCTGCGACGCGCAGGAGCGGGGCGGCAGCGATGTCGATCAAGGACTGCAGCTGAAGGCTGACATCGGTGACGGTCTGTGCGGCCGTCTCCTGCGAGACGCCGGCGAGGTCGACCCAGGTGAGAGGGATGTCGAGCTGGTCCAGCGCCGTGAGATGGCCGGTGTGGCCGCACTCCCCCGCGGTGACCGAGAGGCGCAGTGCTTCGTGGTGCTTGAGCAAGGAGCGCAGCGCCACCTTCAGGGCGGTGCGGTCCAGCGGCTCGGCGACGTCGAAAAGCAGCACGTAGTTGTGCTCTGCGGGGTGCTTCCATTCCTCGAGCAGGACCTGCTGGCGGGGCAGGAGGGCGAGGCCGCCCTCGCGGGGCGGTCGGGAGCCGGTCCCGGCCGGGCGGGCGGCGGTGTCGGCGCCGCTCTGGTAGGCGGCGAGCGCGGCGATGGTCTGGTGGGCGAAGAAGTCGCGGGGGGTGATGTAGAGGCCGGCGCCCGCGGCCCGGGCGATGACCTGCATGGCCAGCAGGGAGTCGCCGCCGAGTCGGGTGAACTCGGTGGTGAGGGGCACGTCGTCGATGCCCAGCACTTCCCCCCAGATCCGGGTGAGGGTCCGTTGGGCGGCTTCGGTCGTCGCCGCCGAGAGCGGGGAGGCGTCCACGGCGACGGCCGAGAGGGCATGAGAGTCGGCCTGCTCGAGGTCGCGGGGCCCGGTGGGGCGCGAGGCCGGGTTCTGCCACGCGGCTTCGTCTGCGGCCAGGCGGGCCACCAGGTCGATGTACCGGTGGAACAGCTGGTCCATGTCCTCGGCGCGGAAGAGCTCGTTGATCGAGTCCCAGTTCAGTACGAGTTCTCCGTCGTACTCGAACACCTGGTGGTCGATGTGGACCTGCGGGGTGTGCACGATGCTGTCCGTCATCGTGCCCAGACCGCTGACCGCCTGCCCGAAGTCTGCGCCGGCGGAGTCGAGGGCGCTGGTGAAGACCACCGGAATCGTTGCGCGGTCGGGGCCGTGCAGCCGCGCGATCTCCCGGAGCACTTTGATCCCGGTGAACTCGTTGTGGTCGAGGTCCCTGGCCAGTTGCGCCTGGATCGTTCTGGCCCGGTCGGCGAAGCTCGCGGCCGGGTCGGTGGTCACCTCCAGCAGGCTGATGGCGGTGAAGTCGCCGATCACGTCGGTGATCTGGTCGTGCAGAGGCAGCCGCTTGTTCACGGTGACGTTCAACGTGAACGGGTTCCCGTCGGACCATGCGTTGAGGGTCTCGGCGTAGGCGGTGGCGAGGGCTGTGGAGGGGGTGATGCCGTGCTGCCCGGCTCGCTCGCGCAGGGCCTGCCAGGCGTCGGCGGGCAGACGGTGGGTGCGCCGCGTGAAGGTGGGTTCGGTGATGTCTGCGGGGTCGGCGGCCAGGGGAAGGCGGGGGGCCGGGGGCAGGTCGGCGGCGCGTGCTGTCCAGTAGTCGCGGGCGCGCTGGTAGCGGGGGCTGTTCTGCGCCTGCCCGATGGCGTTCTGGTAGTCCCGGAAGGTCACTTCGAGCTGTGGCCAGTGGCGGTCGGGGGCTGCGTAGCGGGCGGCGAGTTCGGTGAGGAAGACCGTGACGGTCCCGCCGTCTGCGATCAGCAGGTCCAGGCTGATGTGGAGGCGGCTGGATCCGTCAAGTTGGCTGACGCGGACGTCGAACAGCGGGAACTGTCCGGGATCGAATATCCGGCTGCTGCATTCGCGGCGGACCGCTGCGAGTTCGGTTTCCGCTTCGGCCGCGGTGTGGTGGCGCAGGTCGATCACGGGTATGGGAATCGGCGCCGTTTCGGCCTGGACGTGCCACTGACCGTCCGGCCCGATGACGGCACGCAGCATGTCGTGGCGGTGGACCATGCCCTCAAGGGCGGCAGACAGGCGTTCCGGGTCGAATTCGGGGGCGTCCACCTCGACGTAGAAGGAGGCGGCGACGTTGCCCAGGTCGAAGAAGCCGTTGCGCCCCAGCAGATAGGCCTGCTGCAGGTCGGTGAGGGGGAAGGGGGTGAACCGTTCCTGTGGGGCCGGCACGATGCGGGGCAGTCCGGCCGGTTCCGGGGCTTCGTCGTGGCCGGGCCGGCGCTGGCGTATGAGGCCGGCGAGTTCCGCGATGGTGGGGTGCGCGAACACCTCGGCCACCGTGACGGTGATGCCGGCCTCGCCTGCCGCTCGGCTGAGCTGCACGGCGAGCAGGGAGTCGCCGCCGGTCTTGAAGAAGTCGTCGTTGACCGACACGCGCGTCAGGCCGAGGACCTGCTGCCAGGCGGTGGCCAGTGTCTGCTCGACGATGTCTGCGGGTTCTGCGGCCTCCAGTGCGGGGGGTTGCTTGCGGTTGCGGGCGGCGCTGTCGTGGAGGCGGGCGACGTCGACCTTGCCGTTCGCGGTGAGGGGCAGTCCGGCCAGCACGACGATGTCGCTGGGCACCATGTAGGAGGGGAGCGTCTTGCGTGCGTGCTGGATGAGCCGGGACGGGAGGGCGGCCACCCGCCGTGCGAGGAGCGGGACGTTGGAGGTGGCCTCCGCCTCGGCAGGGGCGGGGGCGGGGTGGGTGAACGCGTAGGCGTGCACTGCTGTTTCAGCGTCGCGCGGACTCAGGGTGAACACTGCGTCGAATGTGCCGGGTGCCGCCTGCGGGCGGGTGAAGAACTCGCAGGCGTATCCGTTGCGGTGCGCCAGGTCGAGGAGCGTCGCGGGCATGAGACATCGGTCTGCCTCGGCCTGCGGCCACACCATGCTGTCGAATTCGGCGAGCGGCAGGTTGGCCGATGCCGCATCGTCTAGGCGCGCCGCCCAGGCGCCGGCGTGCTTGAGCCGCGCATTGGGCACGTCTTGGAGGCAGAGCGAGGGGAGTTGGCGGCTGAGAGCCTGTTCGAGTTCCGGCATCGTCTGTGCGCGGTCGGCCCAGACCAGCGTGGGGGGAAGCGGTGCTGGCGCGCCTGCGTGGTTGAACACGACGACGTCGTAGCGGTAGTCCGCCATTTCGGTGGCCGGGTTGCCCGGCCGCGGAAGGATCGCGGCCGGGTGCCCCAGGTCGGACCAGAAGAGGCGGGGGGAGACGGCCAGTTCGGTCTCGGTCAGCTCGCGCTGCTCCAGGCGCCAGGCCAGGTCCCGGACCAGATCCTGCGGGCCGGCCTGTGCGCGCTCGACCGCGAGGTGGAAGGGGCGCAGTTGTCGCAGGTCGCGGATGTCGCCGAGGTAGACCACTCCCCCGGGCCGCAGGGTGGTAAGGGCGTTGCGCACCGTGTCCAGGAGGTAGTCGGCTGAGGGGAAGTACTGGGCGACGGAGTTGATGACGACGCAGTCGTAGTAGGCGCGCGGCACGCCTTCGAGGTCGGTGGCTTCCCGTTGCAGCAGGATGGCCTTGTCGGCGGTGCCGTCCTGCACGAGACGCTGGCCGAGGTCTTTGAGGGTCCGCGCGGACAGGTCGGTTCCCGTGTACTGCACGCACTCGGGCAGCAGCCGGGTGGCGATCAGTCCGGCTCCGCACCCGATTTCCAGGACGCGGCGCGGGCGGTGCGCCAGGACGCGGCGCGCGGTGATGTCGGCCCAGTCGGCCATGTCCTGTTCGCGGATCACCTGGCCGGTGAAGCTGTCGGTCCACCCGGCGGTCTGTTCGGAGGTCTCGCTGCGCAGCGAGTCGAAGATCTGCTGCCAGTCGGCGACCTGCGCTCGTGCCTCGTCGTCGAGTTGCTCGATGACTTCGGGATGCGGCGTGACGAAGGCCAGGAGTTTGTTGCCCTCGGTGACGGCGATCGCCTGCTTGACGTCGCGGTGTCCGGTGAGCGTGTGCTCTATCTCCCCGAGTTCGATGCGATAGCCGTTCACCTTGACCTGGCCGTCGGCGCGGCCGAGGAATTCGATGTTCCCGTCGGGGTGGTAGCGGCCGCGGTCGCCGGTGTCGTACAGGCGCTCGCCGGTGTGCGGATTGACGACGAACCGCTCGCCGGTGCGCTGCGGGTCGCGCCAGTAGCCGAGGGCGAGGCCGGCACCGCCGATGAAGAGCTGCCCCATCACCCAGTCCGGGCAGGGCCGCATGTGCTCGTCCAGGACGTGGAAGGTCTGGTTGGCCAGCGGCTTGCCGTAGGGGACCGACTTCCATCCGGGCAGGGGCGCGCCGATGGGGTGGTAGATGGACCAGATGGATGCTTCCGTCGCGCCGCCCATGCTGATGATGTCGGCGGGTGCGGTCTTCTGTGCCCGGATCCGGTCCGCCAGCGAGACCTCGATCCAGTCGCCGGACATGAGGATCAGGCGCAGAGGGCCGAGTGCGTCGTAGGAGGGCTGTGCCTCCGCGTAGGTGGTGTACATCTGCATGAGCGCGGGGACGGTGTTCCAGATGGTCACGTCGTGCTGCGTGACCAGTTCGGCCCAGCGTTGGGGGTCCCGGCCGGCGTCCGGTTCGGGCAGCACGAGTGCTCCGCCCGCTGCGAGGACTCCGAAGATGTCCCAGACGGACAGGTCGAAGCTGAGCGAGGACAGTGCCAGCACGCGGTCGCCGGGGCCGACGCCGAACTTGGTGTTGATGTCCCAGCAGGTGTTGGCTGCCCCGCGGTGGTCGATCATGACGCCCTTGGGTTCGCCGGTCGATCCGGAGGTGAAGATGACGTAGGCGAGGTCGGTGGCGCTTTGTGCGTCCTCCAGGGGGCCGTCCATCTCGTGCCACCAGCGGCTGGGGTCTGAGACGTCGAAGACGGTGAGTTCGCTGGGCCAGTTGAGGCGGTCGCGCACCGCGGTCTGGGTGAGGGCGATGTCGGCCTCGCCGAGGGCCAGGAGGCGGCGGATGCGGTCGGGAGGGAGGGTCGCGTCGATGGGGAGGTAGGCGGCGCCGGAGTAGAGGATGGCCAGGACCGCGACGACCTGCTCCCAGCCCTTGTCCATCACGATGGCGACCAGCTGGTTGGGGCGTACTCCGGTCCTGCGCAGCGCGCGGCCGAGACGGCAGGCCATGCGGTCCAGGTCGCCGTAGCTGAGGACGCGGTCCGCGGTGATCACTGCGGGTTCGCTGCTGCGGTGTGCCAGCGCTGTTCCCAGACGGTGCAGGAGGGCGTCGGGGGCCGCTGCCGTGGTCGCGTTCGCCCGCTCCCGCACGGCCAGTTGGCGCTCAGGCGGGTGCACGGTTGCCTGCTGCTCCCACGCGGCGTCGCTCTGGGCCAGCTGCTGAACGAGGTCCCGGTAGGCCGTGAACATGTCGTCGAGGAGTCCGGGCGCGAATGCGTCGTCGACGGAGTCCCAGGTGATGTGCAACTCGCCGCGGAATTCGAGCGTCAGGCATTCCAGGGTGAGCTGTGGCGCCTGGGCCAGCGTGTAGTGGATGCCGTGCAGCCAGTCGGGGGCGAAGTCGTCGCTGAAGCCGGAGCCGACGAACGTCGAGAAGACCACGGGTGCGATCGCTGATGCGGGCCCGGAGCGGCGCGCGAGTTCGCGCATGACTCGGATGCCGCTGTACTCGCTGTGGTCCAGGTCTCGCCACAGCTGCGTCTGCAGGGCGCCGACCCGTTCGGTGAACGGCCTGCCGGCGTCCGAGCGGACGTCCAGCAGCGTGAGCGTGGTGAAGTCCCCGATGACCCGCTTGACGTGCTCGTGCACGGGCTTGCGGTTGTTGACGGTCACGTTGATCGTGAAGTCGGGAGACTGCGACCAGCGGGCGAGGACGTCGGAATACGCGGTGGCCAGCGCGGCTGAGGGAGTGAGTCCCCGCGCGGCTGCGCGGGCCTTGAAGCTCTGCCACTGCGGTGCGGACAAGGCGTGGTGGCGGCGGTTGAAGCAGGGGGTGTCGATGGCCGCCAGCGGGCCTGCCAGGGGCAGCAGGGGGGCTGCGGGAAGGCTGTCGAGTCGCTCGGTCCAGTAGGCGCGTGCCTTTTCCTGCTTGTCCTGGTGTCCAGGTCCGGTGACGGCGCGCTGGTAGTCCCGGAAGGTCAGGTGGGGCACCGGCCACTGACGCCCGGGGTTCTCGTAGCGGCCGGCGAGTTCTTCGATGAGCACCGCGAACGATGCGCCGTCGCAGACCAGGAGGTCGATGCTGAAGCGCAGCAGGGTCCGGCGCTCGTCCAGGCGCGTGGCGTACAGGTCGAACAGCGGCCACTGGGTGACGTCACGCCGTTTCGCCGTCGCCTCGGCGCGCAGCGCCTCAAGACGGGCGTGCTGGTCATCGGCAGGCAGCGACGAGAGGTCCTCCCTGCCGATGACGAAGTCGGGCACCTCGGGCAGGACCTGCTGGCGCCCGTCCTCGAGGATGACGACGCGGAGCATGTCGTGGCAGGCGATAGCCGCACGCATCGCCTGCTCGAAGCGGTCGATGTCCACCTCTTGGGTGTCCAGCTCGACGTAGAAGGAGGCGTCGACATTGCCGAGTTCGTGAGCGGAGTCCCGGCCGTGCAGGTATGCCTGCTGGACGTCGGTGAGGTCGAACGGCTCGCAGCCGGCCGCGGGGTCGGCCAGGGCTTCGGGTGCGCGGTGGCTGCGGTTGTCCGACGCGGTGGCAAGGAGGAGCTCGGTGAGTTCGGGAACGCAGGCGCCGGTGGTCAGCATGGACAGGGGGACCTGCACGTCGAAGGCTGCGTCGAGGACGGTGCAGAGCACGGTCGCCTGCAGCGACTCGACGGTGAGCGGGGCCTCCTCCGGGATGTCACAGGCCGGCACTCCTGTGATCGTCGACAGCAGGTCGATGAGGCCTACGCTGATGTAGGCACGGCGGTCCTCCGCCGGGCCGTCCGACTCGACGCCCAGGGCCATCGTCTCGACGGCGCGTTCGATCGAAGGCTCCGAAGAATCGTCCATTTCCATTCCCCCTTCGAGGCCAGGCCGGGCAGCCGAACCTGCTGAATGAACACCACCCATGGGGTGCGAAACGACGCATGTGACCGGCGCTGCCGCATACGGCTGATGCCGGGGGCTGCTGCCAGGGCGCGAGTCTTGCCGTTGAACCGGGCTTTAAGTCAAGCCGTTTCGGCCAGGCCCCAGGGCGGACGCCGAGGGCACTGCTCACCGCAGTGAAATCGGGGCGCCAAAAGGCTTGACCTTGGACCTGACTCCAAACTTTACGCTCGGCCCAGTTAGCTCAGTTCCCCACCAACAGGCAGGTGACCAAGGTGAACGAGTTCGCCGCCTCTACCAGCGGTAACGTGGCTGCCCCGCCCGAAGCCGACGTCGGAGCGCGCCGCTACCGGGTGATATCCGGCTGCGTCGAATGCGCCAGTGATCTGACAGCACTGCGCCGTGTTCCCGGCGTACGTGACGTACGCGTGCTGTCCGCCACGGGAACCCTCGTGATCGAGGCTCCGACAACGCTGGACGACGACGTGCTGCTGCGGACAGCGAACGCGTCCGGCCTGGTCCTCGAACCCGCGCACGCCGCCGGCGCCGGCAAGTCGGCCGAGCAGCCCACCAAGCGTTCCCGCTGGTGGCTGCGCCCTGAGATGATCCTGCTGGAGATCGCGGCCGCGCTTCTCGTGGTGGTCGAGTCCCTCGGCTGCTACGCCCAGTACGAGTCGATCGCCGAGATCTTCGCGTACGCGTGTGTGGCCGTCGGCATCGTCTATCCCGCGCGCACCGCCCTGATGATGCTCAGGGCCAAGCGGGTGTCCATCAACGTTCTCCTCGTCGTCGCGGTCATCGGCGCGCTGGCACTGGACAAGGCGACCGAGGCCGCCTGCGTTGTGGTGATCTTCTCGCTCGGTGTGGTCCTGGAAAGCTATGTCGCCGACCGGGCCCGCAAGTCCATCCAGAAGCTGATGGACCTCAGCCCTACGATGGCGGAGCGGTTCGCCTCCAACGGCACTGTCGAGCAGGTCGAGGTCGAGCAGCTCCAGGTCGGGGACGTGGTCCTGGTCCGTCCGAGTTCGCGGCTGCCCACCGACGGCACCGTCGTGCAGGGGTCGTCGTGGATCGACGCATCCGCGATCACCGGTGAGTCCATGCCCGTGGAGGTCGAGCCGGGTGCCGAGGTGTACGGCGGCACCCTGAACGGGCACGCGGCGCTGCGCATACAGGTCGCCAAGCCGTTCGAGGACACGGTGCTGGCGCGGGTCATCAAGGAGGTCGAGGAGGCCCAGCAGAACCGGGGCCAGGCGCAGCGGTTCGCCGACAAGTTCGCCTCGATCTACACGCCGATCATGATCGCCCTGTCGGTGCTGATGGCCGCGTTCGGACCGCAGGTGTTCGACATCTCCTACACCGACGCCCTGTACCGGGCGCTGGTCGTGCTCATCGTGTCGTGTTCGTGCTCGCTGGTGCTGTCGGTGCCGGTCAGTGTCGTCTCGGCGGTCGCGCGGGCGGCCCGGGACGGGGTTCTGATCAAGGGCGGCGCGTATCTGGAGCAGTTGTCGAAGCTGAAGGCGGTGGCGTTCGACAAGACCGGCACGCTGACGCTGGGCCGGCCCACTCTCCTGCAGGTGCACCCGCTTTCTTCCTTCGACAAAAACGAGCTGCTGGCGCTGTCGGCGGCCGTGGAGGCCGGAGCCACCCACCCGATCGCCGAGGCGATCGTACGGGCGGCGAGGGGCCGCGGGATCGCTGTCGCCCCCGCCTCGGATGTCGAGGTTATCCCCGGTGTCGGCGCCCGGTCCGTGGTCGACGGCGCGATGGTGGTGGTCGGCAGGGTCGGCGACCTGAGCCGCGACTCTGCCGCGCAGGCGGCGCTGGACGCGGTCGAGGACGCCGGCGGTACTCCCGTCGCCGTCACCGTGGATGAGCGCCTTGTCGGGCTGCTGGGCGTCGCCGACGAGCTGCGTCCGGAGTCGGTGACCGCGCTGAAGTCCCTGCGGCAGGTCGGCATCACGCACACCACGATGCTCACGGGCGACCGTGAGCGGGTCGCCCGGGCGATCGCCAACCGGGTGGGCATCGAGAGTGTCCGGGCCCAGCTGATGCCCGACGAGAAGAGCACGGCCGTCGCCTCGATCAAGCAGTCCGGCATCACGGCCATGGTGGGCGACGGCGTCAATGACGCACCGGCGCTGGCCACGGCCGACGTGGCCATCGTCATGGGCGCGGCCGGTACCGACGTGGCGCTGGAGATAGCCGATGTCGCGTTGATGGCCGACGACCTCAACAAGCTCCCCTACGCGGTCGCGCTCGCGCGTCGGGCGAGCCGGGTCATCGCACAGAACATCGCCCTGTCCCTGGCCGTCATTCTGTTCCTGGTGGTCTCCGCGATCGGCGGACGGTTCACCCTCACCGAAGGCGTGCTGATCAACGAGGCCTGGGCCTTGGTGATCATCGCCAACGGGCTGCGGCTCCTGCGGCTGCACTCGTCGCTGCGGGCGGCCGGCTCCATCACGTCCTCCAAGGCCTCTTCCGCCTCCGCCTCCTCGGCGCAGCCTGCCGCGGCCGCGGCGGCATCTGCCTCGGACGAGGACGGCTGCGGCTGCGGTCCCAGCTGCGGCACGCAGAGTCCGGCCCTGCCCGTGCATCAGATCGAGCCGCCGGCCGTGCACAGCGGTGGCGAACTGGACGGCGGTTGCGGGTGCGGTCCCAGCTGCGGCACGCAGGAGCCGGTGACCGCGGTGCCTGCCCAGGTGGTGGCCGAGGCCGACAGCTGCTCCGCCGACGGTGGCTGCGGTTGCTCGCCGGCCTCGGTGAACGGCACGGCCGCGTCCGACCGCAGAGGATGAACCCCCACTGACCAGGAGCCCGGCCACATCCCCCGGTGGCTGGGCTCCTACGTGGTCCACGGCGTTGACTTGAAGCGAGGTTCAACGACGACACTCCCGTGGACGCATGCCCGACGAGGAGAGACCGATATGTCATCTGATACGGCCCGTCAAGGGGACGTGACGCGTCACGGGGACGGCAGTTCCTCACATGTCCGCGGGTGGACCTTGGCCGTCGTGTGCGTCACCACGTTCATGCTGTTGCTCGACGTGACCGTCGTCAACGTCGGACTGCCCAGCCTGCGCGAGGCTTTGCACGCGAGTTTCGCCGAACAGCAGTGGGTGATCGCCGCATACACCCTGTCCATGGCCGCGTTCCTGCTGTCCAGCGGTTCACTCGCGGACCAGATCGGACGCAAGAAGATCTTCACGCTGGGGCTGGTGGTCTTCACCTTCGCCTCCCTGACCGCCGGTCTCGCCGTGAACCCCTGGATGCTCAACCTCGCCCGCGGTGTCCAGGGGGTGGGCGCCGCCATGCTGTTCTCCGTCGGACTCGCGCTCATCGGGCAGGAGTTCCGCGGGGCCCGCGCCCGCGGGACCGCGTTCGGCGTGTGGGGCGGTGTCGGCGGCCTGGCGTTCGCGTTCGGGCCGCTGATCGGCGGCTCGCTGACCACGGCGCTGAGCTGGCGGTGGATCTTCCTGGTCAACGTTCCGATCGGCCTGCTCGCGCTGCTGCCCACGGTGCGCAAGCTGCGCGAGTTCCGCGACCCCGACTCCCGAGGCATCGACTGGGCCGGCATGACGACCTTCGGGCTGGCGCTGGCCCTGCTGCTGTTCGGGCTCATGGCAGGCAACTCGATGGGGTGGGACTGCCCGCCGATCCTGTTCGCGTTCGGGATCGGCGCCGTCCTGCTGGCCGTCTTCGCCGCCGTCCAGCAGGGCAAGGGCCGGGCGGCCATGCTGGATCTCTCACTGTTTCGGATCCGTTCGTTCAACGGCGTCGCCTGGGGCACCTTCCTCAACAACGCGGCCAGCCTGGCCTCTGTCTTCCTGCTCATCTCCTACATGCAAAACGCCCTGGGCTATTCGGCATGGCAGACCGGAGTGCGCTTCCTGCCCCTGACCCTCACCCTGTTCGTCGTGGCCCTGCTGACCGGCCGGCTGGGCGCCGCCGTCTCGCCCGGCCTCCTTTTGGGCACGGCCATCGCGCTGATCGCCGTCGGGCTGGGGCTGGTCACCCTCGTGCATCCCTCCAGCGACTGGACCGCTCTGCTCCCGAGCCTGATCGTGACCGGGACGGGGATGGGAATGTTCAATCCGCCGCGCGCGGCGGTCACCGTCGGCATCGTCGGCCCCGCCCGAGCCGGCATGGCCTCCGGCGTGGGCCAGACGTTCCAGCAGGCCGGGGTCGCCCTGGGCGTCTCGGGCTTCGGCGCCCTGTTCCAGCGGTGCGTCGTCTCGGCGTTCACCGGCTCCGACGTCGGCCGGCAGCTGGGCGACCGGGCCGATTCCGTGGCCCACGAAGTCGCCACCGGAACAGCGAACGACCTGAGCGGACTGGTGCCGCCGTCCATGCTGGACGCCGCGAACGCGGCGGCCCGAACCGCCTACGTGGACAGCCTCACCGAAGTGGTCCGCCTCTGCGCACTGGTCGCCGCGGTGGGCGCGGTTTTGGTCTTCACCCTCATCCGGCGCAGCGATCTGCACGAGAGCGCGGTGGGAGGAAACTCCTGACCACACGCTGCGGCCCCGCAGTGAGCGGCGTGGTGGCGGACGGCGGCATGACGGGCCGGCCGCCACCACGCCTCAGGCCGACTCGGCCGGCTGCGGCTTCCACACGCCGGGAGCCGGATCCGGGCACTGCTGGCTGGGCAGCTGCTCCACCATCTTCGCCAGCTCTCCGTAGAGCGCGGAGAGTCGTTCGACCTCGGTGTGGACCTCGTCCATCCGTTTGCGCAGCACCACGGCGGCATCTCCGCAGGGACAGGCCCCGGTGTCGCGGATGCTGAGCAGGTCAGCGATGTCGCTCAGCCTCAGGCCGAGCCGCTGGGTGCCCTGGATGAACTTCATGCGGTCGATCGCGTCGGTTCCGTAGCGCCGGTAGCCGGCTCCGTTGCGGGGAGCCTTGGGCAGGAGTCCCAGCCGCTCGTAGTAGCGGATGGTGTCCGTGGTGGTCCCGGCTATCCGGGCCAACGCCGCGACAGACAGGCCCTGTTGAGCGCGCGTCGTCGAGTCCATGGTCTTCAAGTCTACGTTCTCCCCCTCGAGTTGGTGTGTGTCAACGCGGACGGGCCAGCTGCGGGGAGCGTCGAACCCCCGCAGCCGGCCCAGCGGCCTGACGGTCTGTCTGTCAGTACCGGTAGAGCTCGGACTTGAACGGTCCGTCGATCTCGACGCCGATGTAGTCGGCCTGTTCCTTCGTGAGCGTGGTGAGTTCACCGCCCAGTGCCTCGAGGTGGATCGCCGCGACCTTCTCGTCGAGATGCCTGGCGAGCCGGTGGACGCCTCGTCCGTACTCGGCGTGCCTGGTGAACAGCTCGATCTGAGCGATCACCTGGTTGGAGAAGCTGTTGGACATGACGAAGCTCGGGTGGCCGGTGGCGTTGCCGAGATTGAGCAGGCGCCCCTCGGACAGCACGATGACCGAGTGCCCGTCCGGGAAGACCCACTCGTCGACCTGGGGCTTGATGTTGATCTTGCGGATGCCGTCGTACTTCGCCAGGCCCGCCATGTCCAGCTCGTTGTCGAAGTGCCCGATGTTACCGAGGATCGCCTGGTGCTTCATGTGCGCCATGTCCTCGGCCATGACGACGTTCTTGTTGCCCGTAGTCGTGATCACGATGTCGGCGGCCGGCAGCACGGACTCCAGCCGGGCGACCTGGTAGCCGTCCATCACGGCCTGCAGGGCGCAGATGGGATCGATCTCGGTCACCACCACGCGGGCGCCCTGGCCGGACAGCGACTCCGCAGCTCCCTTCCCGACGTCGCCGTATCCGCACACGACGGCGACCTTGCCGCCGATCAGGACATCGGTACCGCGGTTGATGCCGTCGATGAGGGAGTGCCGGATGCCGTACTTGTTGTCGAACTTGGACTTGGTGACGGAGTCGTTGACGTTGATGGCCGGCCAGAGCAGCTCGCCCTCGGCCGCCATACGGTCCAGCCTCATGACGCCCGTGGTGGTCTCTTCCGTGACCCCCAAGATCCGTGACGCGATCGCGGTCCACTTGCCGGGGACAGCGTTCAAGGAGGCCTGGAGCAGATTCAGGACGACGGTCCACTCCTCGGAGTCCGTCTCCTGTGCCTCGGGGACGCGTCCGAGGCGCTCGTACACGGCGCCCTTGTGGATCAGCATGGTCGCGTCACCGCCGTCGTCGAGAATCAGGTTCGCGCCCTGTCCGTCGGGCCAGGTCAGCATCTTCTCGGTGCACCACCAGTACTCCTGCAGGGATTCTCCCTTCCAGGCGAACACCGGTACACCGCCCGGTATTTCGGGAGTGCCCTCGGGTCCGACGACGACGGCCGCCGCGGCGTGGTCCTGGGTGGAGAAGATGTTGCAGGAGGCCCAGCGCACCTGCGCGCCCAGGGTGACCAGGGTTTCGATGAGGACGGCCGTCTGGACGGTCATGTGCAGGGAGCCCGAGATGCGGGCTCCCCGCAGGGGCTGGGTGTCGGCGTACTCGGCGCGCAGGGCCATCAGGCCCGGCATCTCGTACTCGGCCAGCCGGATCTCCTTGCGGCCGAACTCGGCCAGTGCAAGGTCGGCGACCGCGAAGTCGATGCCGTTGAGGGACTGCGCGTACGAGGCGTCCAGGTCGGGTGTGGTGGACAGGGTCGACACGATGAATCTCCCGTGTTCGTCGAGGCCGGCAGCCGCTTGCGGCGCGCAGGGCGGGCAGTCGGGGCCGGTAGCTGTCTTGTGCCAGGGCCGCAGGGCCGCGGCGGACTTCAAAGGGGCGGCGGGGTCGTGTTTTGTCCTTCGGGGATCAGCGGCTGTCCTCTGTCAGAAGGAGGCCGAACTCCGTCTCGGCGATGGCGAGGGCCTGCTGCTGGGTCAGGATCTGGCCCTGCTGCAGCGCGCTGTCTCTCAGGTGCCGGTGCGCTTGCTCGTGCGCAGCGTGGAACGCGGTGTGCCGGCAGGCGTAGGCGATCCGTCCGGTGCAGGTGGCGGTGGCCAGGACGACCACGGTGGCGGCCGGCTCCCAGTGCCGATGTCCGTCCCGCCGACGGCTCACCCGGATCTGCTGGCCGGTGTCGGGAGCGTGGGAGACGATCGTGGCGGCGGTGCCTGCCATGAGGGGGACGCCCAGGGCGTCGATCGCGCACATGGCGGCCAGTGAGGGCCCGTTGTGGATGTCGACCCGGTGCGGGGAGGGCGCAGCCGACAGCGGGTATGCGATCTCTACCTGGTCCCCGGCGGTGTTGAGGTGGACGAGATCCGCGGCGGCGAGGGCCTCGAGGGCCGCGTCGGGGGGGAAGGCCGTGCCGTCGGGCGAGGTCTGCGACGGATGCGGTGGCGGGCCCCTGCCCCTGGTCGAGGCTGGCGCAGCAGGCACTGGTGGACGGCGCGCAGGGCCGGGGTCAGACGCGCCTGGCTGCCGGCGATTCCTCCCCGGGCGACGGCATCGATGCCGTCGGGGAGGAAGGCGCTGAAGGACAGGGCGCGGCCGGGCACGGCAGTCTCCCCGGAGCTGTGCGCCGGGGCGTCAGGGGACAAGCTCGGCCTCCGGTGCCGGCGCGGGTGCCGTCTTGGCGCGGTGCCGGCGGGTGAAGAAGGAGATCGGCAGGATCACGAGACTGACGCACAGGCCGATGAGGATGACGGAGCCGCCCCACTGCACTCCGCCGAAGACCAGCAGCACCGCGTTCACCGCGCAGAGGAATACGGCCAGGGGGCGGGCGTATCTGCCCAACCGGAAGCTGCCGGCCCGGCCGGCCGGGTGTTTGCGCAGGACGAGGTAGGCGATGGGCAGGAGGACGAACACGGACATGTAGCCGAAGTTCGCGGCGGCCACCACGTCCACCACGTTGGTGCCGAAGACGATCAGGAGCAGCCCGATGACCACCGCGTCCCAGGCGATGGAGCCGACCGGCGCCCCGCGCTTGTTGATCTTCCCGAAGTAGGCGGGGAGGTGGCCGTCCTGTGCCATCTGGTAGATGGTCCTGGACGATCCGATGATGAAGGTCTCGGCCCCGAGGATGAGGACGGCCATCAGTCCCAGCTGGACGAAGACTTCGCCGGTGGGGCCCAGGAGCACGTGGCCGGCGTGGGCGAAGACGTCGAAGGGGTCCTCCTGGATTCCCTTGACGCCCGAAAGCGCGAACATCGCGATGGGCACGGCGGCGAAGGCGGCGAAGCAGATGACGGCGGAGGTCGACATGACCCGCTTCATGGTGCGTTCGGGCTGCCTGATCTCCGCGCACACGGTGGAGGCCATCTCTGCGGAGTAGGCGGACCAGCTGGCGACGAAGCCCCACTTCGCGATGAGTGCCAGCTGTGCTCCCAGACCGTGGGCTCCGGCGTCGTCGGGCAGGACCGAGGGGAACACCTGCGAGAAGTCGGCGGCGTGGGGGCGGGCGACGGGGCTCAGGACGATGACCAGGACGACGGCGACCGCGACGACGGCCAGCACCGCATTGATCAGGGTGGACAGCTTCAGCCCCAGCGCGGTGACGAAGTAGAGGACCGCGGCGATCGCGAGTGCCAGCACGATGGGCGAGACGCCCGGCAGCCACTGATCACTGAGGAAAGTCCCCACGAGGACGAGGTTGACCGCGATGCCCGGTGTCCAGGCGAACCAGTAGCACCAGGCCGACAGGGCTCCCATCGTCGGGGAGCCCTGTGCGCGGACGCGGTAGGCGAACTGCGCGGTGCCGCCCGCCCGTGCGGGGAAGCGGGCCGCGAGTTCGGCGACCAGCAGACACTGTGCGCCTCCCACCGCGGCGGTGGCGATCCACACCCAGATCGACATGTTGCCGAGTTCTGCGGCCATGGCGCCGAGGGACACCACGACCATGAGCGAGCCGCCCGTGGCGACCAGGACTGCGGTCATCCACGAGGAGGTGACGGGCAGGTGGCTGCGGCCCGGGAACATCTGTGTCTCCGTGCCCGCACCAGGCCCGTCCGATCGTTTGGGCAGCACTGTCTCAGGACTGTCTTCGATCAATTTCATTGCTCCGGCCGAGATGGACGGCCTCAGGCCGTCAGCTGTTGGGCGGCGATGTTTCTGGAACAGGCACGGAAGAAAGCGGCGCACTCACTCAGCCCGGAAATGGCAATGAGTGGTTCGAGTCGGCCGATAAAACGGCGACTCCGGCAATCCGTGAATGACTCACGGTGGCAGCGCTCGACGGTGCAGAAGTTAGACCACGGCGACCGACTGCGCAACCATATAACCCGTGGCCGGAAGACGATGGCCGAAAACAATATGCGGCCCTCCGTGCACGGGCGCAAAAGAACACGGCATTCCGGTTACCCTAAAGGAGGGGCAAAAATTCCTCCGTGCAGGCATGATCCGGGAAAGGGGGCATCCTGCGGATCATGGCCGGAAGTACTGCCTTCGCCGGCCGGCCCCGCGGCCGGTGCGGGCGCGGCCGGCGAAGGCGGCGTCACAGCCCCGGCGTCCGGGAAGGCCAGGAATCCAGTTCGCAGCAGGCGCCCGGCCTGCCGCCCTGGCCACCGGCCTCCAAGTGCCCGTCAGGCCGCATGTGCGGGCAGTCGCACAGCGTCCGGCAGTCGCAGTCCAGGGTCTGGTCGATCAGCTGGAGCAGGGCGTTCAGGTCTGCGATCTCGCGCTTGATCTCGGAGCGGCGGGCTCTGGCGATGCTCTGCCACACGCTGCCCCCGACCCCGGTGCCCTGCAGCAGGTCGGAGATCTCCGCGAGGCTGAACCCGATCTTCTGGCAGATCTTGATCGCCGAGAGTCGGTGCAGGACAGCAGGCGGGTAGTGCCGCCTGCCGGCGACCTTCGCGCCCTCGGGGATCAAGCTACATCGCTCGTAGTACCGCAAGGCCGAAGTGGCTATGCCGGCCCTTCGTGAAACCTCGCTTATCGACAGCAACGCGTCGTCCATGACTCCCCCGCGGTGTTGACTTGAAGCTGACTTCAACGGCCACACTACCGTTCGAGAGATCAGCCATCCAGGCCTCAGCTCCAGACAGAAAGGACAGCGGCCGCCCTGCCCCGCTCGCGGGTGAAGAGCGTTTCATGCAACATGCACGAAACGCTCGGTCTGCACGGGCGGCCAGCATATGGACATGGCTTCTCGGGGCACTGGCTAGACCCACGAAAGTGCGCACGGCAACGCATCGACACGCGCTCGGTTTAAGGGCTTCCCGAATGGGGGAGCGAAAGTGACTGCTCTGAGGGAGAGACGTGGCTAACCTTCTGAAGAAGGCCTACAACGCAACGTGGGGCAAGTATGTCTTCGCGGGGATGTACGACAAGTTCCTGTCCCACGTGGAGAAGCACGGTCTGGCGGAGAAGCGTGCCGAGATGCTGGCCCCCGCGTACGGGCGCACGATCGAGCTCGGCACCGGGACCGGCCTGAACCTGCCGCACTACCCGGACGCCGTCGAGGAGCTGATCCTCACCGAGCCCTACCCGCCGATGGTGGCCAAGCTCGAGGAGAAGATCCGCGACAACCCGCGGCGCATTCAGCTGACGGTGGCCGGCGCGGAGCGTCTGCCGTTCCCCGACAACCACTTCGACACGGTCGCGGCGGCGATGATCCTGTGCACCGTGCCGGACCCGGACGTAGCCCTGCGCGAGATCGAGCGGGTCCTCAAGCCGGGCGGCCAGTACCTGTTCCTGGAGCACGTGCGCAACCGCGACCCGCGCATCGCGCGGCGCCAGGACCTGGTGCAGCTCGGCTGGTACTGGTTCGGCAACGAGTGCCACTGCAACCGGCCCACGCTCGACACGCTGGCCTCCTCCTCCCTGGAGGTGGTCGACCTCAACGAGACGAAGATGCCGGGGGCGTGGCAGTTCATCGAGGCCATGGCCATCGGCCGGGCCGTCAAGCGCCCGGAGGGCGCGCCGGCCAAGGAGCAGGCACCGGCCAAGGTGGGCGCGACGGTCAGCGCGGGCAAGGCCGGCGGCAAGAGCTCCGACTGCGGCTGCTGACCGCGGCCTGACGCCGCCGTGGGGGCCGCGGTCCCCTGCGGCAGCGCCCTGCGCGTCAGGCACAGCGGCAGCTCGTCACGCCAGGCGGCCTGGCGCAGGCACTGATGAGACGTTTCGCCCGGCGGACGCGGACATCCATGCCCGCGTCCGCCCCCTCATCTGGCCGGCTCCGCCGGCCGCGAAGGACAATCCCGTGGCCTACATCATCACTCAGCCCTGTGTCGACGTGAAGGACAAGGCGTGCGTCGAGGAATGCCCCGTGGACTGCATCTACGAGGGCGAGAGGATGCTGTACATCCACCCCGACGAGTGCGTCGACTGCGGGGCGTGCGAGCCCGTCTGCCCGGTCGAGGCCATCTTCTACCAGGACGATGTGCCCGAGGAGTGGAAGGACTACATCAGGGCGAACGAGGAGTTCTTCGTGACCATCGGCTCTCCTGGCGGGGCCTCCCGGACGGGTGAGGTCAGTGCAGACCCTCAGTGGATCAAGGACCTGCCTCCCCAAGGTGAGTGAACCAGCCGTGACACACCTCCTGACGGTCGCCGAAGTCGCCGCCCGTTCCGAACTCAGCACCAGCGCCGTGCGCTACTACCACCGATTGGGCCTACTCACCGCGCACGACAGAGCACGAGGCAGCCACCGCCGCTTCGACGAGGCCGTTCTGGACCGCCTGCGGTTCATCAGGTCGGCGCAGCGTCTCGGTCTGAGCCTGGCCGAAATCACCGAACTCCTGTCCGTCCGGGACGGCGCGCCGGGTCCCAGGACCGAGCATGTGCTGCGCCGGCACCTGGGCAGGCTGGAAGCCGCGATGGTGCTGCTTCAAGAGCTCCAGCAGGAGATGAGCGCCCTGCTGGTACTGCACACGGACGCCTCCGCCCATGCCGTTCGCGCGCACGGTCCGAGCTGGCGATCATGACGGCGCCCGTGGCCCGGGACCGACATTCCGACAGCTTTCCCGGCAGCAGAGCCCACCCGAGCACCCTTGGCCAAAGGCGGACCATCGTGCCCAGACGCGCTTCGCACTCCGGCATCGTCCTCATCGTCGTCCTGCTCCTGGCCGCTGCAGGCAGCGCCGCCCTCGCCTGTACCGCGACGGATGCGGACGATGCCGTCGCCCGCATCCTGTTCACCATCGCGCTCGCCACACTCGCCGCCTCCCTCGCAGTCGTTCGGTACCGGGACAATCGGGCGCAGGGGGACCCGCCCCGGGAGTAATCCCCCTACCGGTCGACCGCTGCCGTGAACGGCCGGGACCGCCGGGTGGGATGCGGTGCAGCCGGATTTGACCTTCAAGACGACTTGAAGGTCTACGGTTCCTCCCGTGAGCACCATGCTGATCTCCCAGCTTGCCGAGCGCACGGGACTGCGCCCCAGCACACTGCGGTTCTACGAGAAGATCGGCCTCCTCCCGGCCGCCCGGAGCACTCACGGGTACCGGCTCTACGGCGAGGACGCGGTGGAACGGCTTGCCTTCATCGCCACGGCCAAGCAGCTCGGCCTGCCCCTTGAGGAAATCGCTGACCTGCTGAAGATCCGGGACGACGGTGACTGCGTCGACGTCAAGACAGAACTGCGCTCCCGCCTGGACACGCGTATCGAAGAGGCCCAGCAGCACATCACCGGCTTGGGCGCCTTCATCGCGACGCTGCGCACGGTGGTCGGACGACTCGACGGGCTCCCCTCCCGGACCGGCCCGTGCGACCCCGCGTGCGACGCCGTCACCAGCGTGGAACCGGGGCCCCCGGAAGAAGACGAGGACGCCGCGACCGCGGACGAGGACACTCCTCGATGGCGCTCCTCCCCCGTGGCGTGCAGCCTCGCCTCCTCCTCGCTGGGTGAACGCGCCAAGCGCTGGCACGTGGCCCTCTCCGGGAGCACGCCCGAAGCCATCGACGACGGTCTGCGCCTCACCGTGCCCATCGATCGTGCTGCCACCCTCACCGAGCTCGCCGTCGCCGAGCAGCAGTGCTGCCCCTTCTACGACTTCCGCATCCAGCTCGACGGCCCTTCGATGCACCTGGAAGTCCGCTCGCCCGAGCAAGGCGCAACAATACTGGCTGAGTTGTTCACGCCGACGCCCTGACTCCGCCGTCCAGAGATGAGAACGCCCCCGCCATGCTCGTAGCCCGCTCCGTCGCTTTGTTCGTCCTCGCCGCACTCTTCGAGATCGGCGGCGCCTGGCTGGTGTGGCAAGGCGTCCGGGAACACAAAGGCGTCCTGTGGGTCGGCCTGGGCGTCATCGCCCTGGGCATCTACGGCTTCGTCGCCACGCTGCAGCCCGACGCGGCCTTCGGCCGGGTCCTGGCCGCGTACGGCGGTGTGTTCGTCGCCGGATCGCTGGCCTGGGGCATGATCGCCGACGGGTACCGGCCCGGACGCTGGGACCTGATCGGAGCCGCTATCTGCCTCATCGGCATGGCTGTCATCATGTACGCCCCCCAGGACTAGCGACTCGCCAACGGTGCCCGCGCCGCCCCGGTCGGACCGCCGTCCGGCAGAGAAGGCTCAGACAGAGCGCACAACCGCCTCGCACCGTGCCGCCGGCGGACCCGGTTACGTGCCCCCTGGGGCCGGCCCGCAGCCCCCGGTGCCACCCGCTCCGCGACCAGCGGGTCACCTGTCCCATGAGTTCCGCCCTGTCCGTCACGGACGGCACAGGCAATCTCCCGGCCGTGCCGCTTGTCCTGGCCGTGCCGCTGCGGGGCGAGGCCGTGCCGTGGCAGGGGGTTCACGGGATGCCGGCCGGGTTGTGCGCCCACAGAGCCGCCCCGATGCGACGCAGCACCCAGGAAAGGGTTGATGTGTCGTCCTCGTGCGGGGAGATGGGCTCAGGGATGATGATCACTGTCTGCGCGGCGCGTTGTACGTGCTGGCCCATCAGGGGCGAGAGTGCGTTGACCAGGTCCGTCGCGATGTAGTGGGGCGAGGGGAGCACGATGGCGTCGAGGTCGGAGGGCATGGGGTCCGTCGCGCGCTGGCACCGGATGACCGGCTGGCCGTGCGCGTAGGGTACGGCCCCCTCCCCGGACGTGAGGATCTCCGCGTCGAGCATGCGCACGGCCAGCTGGCAGGCGAAGGCTTCGGCCTGTTTCTTGTTCTCGAGTACGGCCACCACGCGGCGCAGGCGGTGCTGTTCGATGAGGTGGGCCGCTCCGACGGCCTGGGCGCGCCAGAGGGGGAATCCGGGCGGTTCGGGCACGCGAATCCGCATCACCTGGTAGGGGCTGAGCAGCCCTTTGTCCACGAGTTTGGGGCGTTCCACGCCGGGGTGGTGGGTGCCGAAGATCGGTTGGGCCGGCATGTCCACGGCCCAGGTGACATCTTTTCGGCCTTCTGCGGGAGCCAGTTCGCGGGGGATGCGGGGCGTGGCCGTCAGGTAGAGGCGGTTGTAGGCGAGGATGCCGTCGTCGTAGTGGATCACGGCGTGTGGATGGTCTGGGCCGATGACGCCTTCGGCGGTGCGGTGGGCTTCCTCGATGACCAGGTGTTCCCAGGGCGGCAGGTGGTGGTCGCGGTGGCTCTTGGCGATGAGCCCGGCGTCGCAGTAGCGGGCCAGGACGAGGGCGCCGGGGGGTTGCAGTGCCATCCAGTGTGCCAGTTGGCCGGCGCTGGCCAGGCTGTCGCCCGCCTTGCCGCTGTGGGTGGGCCGCATGTTGATCGCGGCGAGCGGTCCTCGCCGGACCATGCGCCAGGTCTTGGCCACATGGTGGAGGTAGCGCAGGTCGGGGCCGAGGACCAGGCATGAGGCGCTCGCGGTCCGGTGGACCGCTTTCGCTGCCGTCATGGTCTTGCCTGCCCCGGCCGGCATGCTCAGTAGCATGCGCCGGCCGCCGTTGAGGATGACGTCGGGCAGATGGGCGGGCCGCGGTTCGCCGCTCGCGAGCCAGAACTCCTGATCGATTTCGGGCGCTTCGGCGGCGTCCGGCTGCGGCGGCTGGGCGGGCCGGTGCTCGCCGGTGGTGGTGTCGCCGGCCTCGGGGGTGGTGTCCGTGGATGTCCCGGGCAGTGTGGCCGGGATGCTGTCGCACTGGAGTCCGGGAACCCATTCCATGGCCAGGGCTTCGACGGAGTCGATCTCTTCGCGGCTGAGGCGGCCCGCGCCGGCGAGCGTGCGCAGGTCGGCGATCCACTGGCCCAGGGGGAAACGGGGGTGGGCGTGTTCGTCGGCGTAGTGGGCCGGGACGCGCAGGTGCTGGTGGCTGCGGTAGAAGCGCCGGGCGGCGCGCAGGCCGTGGGCGTGGGCGGTGGCCTGGCTGCCGAGGGGGCGGCGCAGTGCGAGGGCCAGGGGGTCGCGCTGCAGCGGCAGTGCGGCCAGTTGTGCCTGCTGGCCCTTGGCGAGGGCGGGGAAGGCGTCGAACTGCTCGTCCAGCCAGCGGGTGACGGGGTCCGCGTCGGCCGGCAGTGGGCCGGCCCAGAGGGCCAGGGTGTCGCCGTGGCTGCGGGCGCGGGCGCACATGCGCTGCCAGTGTTCGGGCCAGGTGGGGTTCCACCAGCGGTCGATGTCCTTCAGGGCGCGCTGGTAGGGGGCGGGCAGGGTGCCGTCGGCTGCCTGGCGGCGCTGCTCGGCGAGCCACTCGCCCAGGGGGCGGCCCTTATAGGCCTGAGCCGGTTCGGGGAGCAGGTGGCCGTGTTCGCGGGCGTAGGCGTGGGCGATGTCCAGGAAGCTCTCGGTACTGTCCTTGGGGTGCGGCCAGGGCATGTTGCAGGTGGCCAGCGCGGCGACGCGGACCGCGGAGAGGTTCCCGGCGGCTTTGAGGGCGCGCTGGTAGCCGAGCCAGCAGCCCAAGTGGAAGCCGTCGGGGGTGATGTGGTTGCTGGGGACGTCCAGGTGTCCGTGGGCGTCGAAGAATGCCTGCGCGCAGGCCATCCCGGTCTCCCAGACGTCGGGCTCCGGTTCCATGATCCGCAGCATCAGGTGCGGGGCGATCTCCGGGGCGCGTGCGGGCCGGACGGCGGAAGCGGGTGCGGGCAGCAGCAGCCGGGGGCCGCGGACGGGCAGGCGGTAGAAGTAGTGCTCGTCGTACGCCTTGAGGGCGATCATGACCTGGTGCAGCAGGTGGTACGGGGTGCCGAACGCCGCTTCCTCGGCGCGTTGCCCGGGCCCGAAGAATACGGGGATGACCAGGGTGGAGATCTTGTTCATGCCGGGGCCGATGCGCAGCGCGCGGCCGATCGCCTGGACGATGTCGATGGTGCTCTGCTTGGGGTCGGCGAAGAGCACGGAGTCGGCCAGCGGGAAGTCGACGCCTTCGACGCACAGGCGGACGTTGCACAGCACGCTCAGCTCCGCCAGCCGTCCCTCGCGCGTGTCTTGCGGGGGGCGGGCGAAGCGTGCCAGGCGCTCTCGCCGTGCAGTGCGGCTGTTGCGGGAGTGGACGCTGGCGGCCCACAGGTTCTCGGCGTGGCCGCCGGGGATGGCGGCGGCGGTTTCGGGCAAGGTTTCGGCGAAGGCCTCGCTTTGGATGATGCTGCGGCTGAAGACGACCGCGCGGCGAATCGCGTGATCTTCGCGTGCTTTGAGCAGGGCCAGCTGGGCTGCCGCCACGCGCATGGCGTCGGCCTGGGGGGTGCGGCGGGCCCCCTTGCGTGTGCGCCCGGCCAGGAAGGCGTGCAGCTGCGGGTTGTGGATTTCGGGGGCGGCGATGCGGTAGTCGGCGAGCCGTCCTTCGTGGATGGCTTCGGCCAGTGAGTAGCGGTAGGCGATGCGGCCGTAGAGATCGGGGTCGTCCATGGAGGCGATCGGCTCGGTGGTGATGCCGCGGTTGACGTCCCAGATGCGGGGTGTGGCGGTGAGGTAGAGCCGGTGGCGGGCTGGGATGGCGTCGTCGTCGTGGATGACGGCCCACGGTTTGCCGCGGGCGCCGGCGGTGCGGTGGGCCTCGTCGACGATCGCGATGTCCCAGCGCGGCAGCAGGTGGCGCCGGTGGGCCTCTACGAGTTTGGGCAGTGAGGCGTAGGTGGCGAAGACACTGACGGGCCCGTCGGCGGCGCGTATGGCGGCGGCCAGCCGGGCCGGGTCTCCTGTCATGGTGAGCACGCCGCTCAGGAGGGGTTCGCTGGTCTGCTTGTCGGAGCACACACCGAGGTAGTGGCCGCCCCGGCCGGAGGTGTGCCAGACGCGGGCGGTCTGGTTGAGCAGTTCCAGGGTCGGCATCACGGTCAGCGTGCGGCTGTCGGGGGCGACTTCGTGGGCGATGTGGACGGCGAGATGGGTCTTTCCCGTGCCGCACGGCATGATGACCTGCACCCGCGGCCGGCCCATGGCGAAGTCGTTGAGGACGCTGTCCGCCGCGGCGCGCTGGCGCGCCCACAGTTCGCTGGGCAGGCGCCTGGCAGACAGGTCGTGCAGCACAGGACGCTCCCTGGGCTCGAGTTGATGACGCTTCCAGGGGCAGGATGCGCACGGGCGCGCGGCGCGGGACGCTTCCTCGGGCCCCCTCACCCCAGAGGGTGAACCCTCCGGCGGGAACAGGGCGCGCCGTGGTAGGGAACGCGAGTGCGCAGTGCCGCGCGGGCTTTGATCGTCACGGGCCGGGCGGCTGCGCGGCGCCGCTGGAGAGGTGGCCGGGCAAAACGCGGGGACGGGAGACGGGGCTGTGCGGTCGGGTGGCGCCGTGACCACCTGCTCGGGGCCCGGGGCGGGGGCACGGTGTTGGGAAGCGCGGTGTGGGCACGGAGCTTGCCGCGGCGGCCGGTTCGTTTCGTGGCGCACGAGTCGACCTGCTCGTTGTTGTGGCGGGTGGCCGGGGCTCAGGGAGTGGGGGTCGGTTTCCTGCTCGATGAGCTGGGTGAGGGGCCGGATGGGCAGCAGGCCCTGCAGCCGCATCTGGCCGAGGTGTTCTTGAGCCGTGCGGCAGCCGACCGGCTCGCGCAGCTGCTGGGCGTGCCGTCTGCGCGGCTGCGGTGGGCCCTGCCGCACCTGCGTGAGCCGCACCTCCTGCCGGGCGAGCAGCCGCGGTGGGAATGGCCGTGGCGGCCGCTGGCGCACTATCTGGTGCCGGCCTGCGGACTGTGCGCGGCGGCGCGGGGCGGGCACTGGGGCGAGGTGTGGCTGGTGTGGCCGGACCGATGGAGGATCTGCGAGCGGCACGGCCGGTTCACCCACGTACGTCAGGGCGGTCCGGGCGGCGTGGACCTGGCCCGGCTGCCGGAGTCGGTGCGCGCGCACCGCGGGCGGGGCCGGCTCGAGCGGCGGTTCGGGCCGGGTGGGGCGGTGCTGGTCGCGGACGCCTTCGCCCTGACCGGCTGGTGGTGGCGGCGCGACCCGTTCACCCCCCGCTGGATCGAACGGGCCGGCCGGGCCGGACTGCAGCCCGCAGACGTCGAGACGGCGTGGCTACTGGTGTATCCGGAGGCGCTGGAGGTGGCCCGGGCGCTGCTGCGCTACGAGCAGCGGCGCGCGGCCGGGCCCGGCGGGCCCTGGGCTGCGGCCGAGTCCCGGCTGATGGCCGAACTGGCCCAGCTGGCGGACACGCTCGCGCTGACGCCGGGCAGGTGGCAGGTCCCGGTGGCCGAGTGGCTCGACCGGCACCAGCGGTGCGCGCCGGCCGCAGGGGATGACGAGGCCGGCGGCCGGCGGCGGCCGGTGACGGCGCTGGTCCACCGCGACGACGAGAACCAGGCATCGCTGGAGGATCGCTGCTGTCTGCCCTGGGACTGGAGCGACCCGTTCGCCGCCGTATGAGCCGCCGGCTCCCAGCAGCGCACCGTTTTTCGCACGCGCTTGCGTCTGGCTCCCCCGATCGTGGGGTGAAGGCGGTTACGGCTGCGTCGGCCCTGCCGGTGCCTGGATGCTGGGGCGGGGCACGCGCCGTGCGGGCTGCCGCGAAGAGGCGAAGGGGACGGACGTGCCAGGGGGCCTGGTCAGTGCAGGCGAGATCGCAGTCCGCTACCTCGACCGGTTCGGACGGCAGCGCGAACACCCGGTGGCACAGGCCGGCGAAGTGCCGTTCGAGGAACTGGCACCACTGGAGCAGCCTGTGCCCTACCCGGGACGGCAGTCGTTCGTCACCAACGCGTGGGCCTCGGCCACCGACCAGTTGCTGGCCTGCGGCTCGCTGCGGCAGCAGCACTGCGCCATCCTCCTGGACCGCGATCCCGCGGTGGGACTGCGCAGCGCGGCGCCGATGGAGCTGCGCTGGAGCCGCCAGGGGCGCCGCCACCGCCTGCGGCCGGCGTTCGTCGCTCTGCGCGGCGGGCGGCGCGAGGTGATCTGCGTCAAGCCGGAACAGCCCACCGGCCGGTGGCAGGCCGAGCAGGAGGTGCTGGCGGTGGCTGCGGCGGCAGCCGGCTGGCAGGTCCGGGTTATGGAACCCCCCACCGGGGTGGAACTGGACAACCTCCAGCTCCTCTACGCCGCCCGCAGCCCGCGGTGGCTTCAGGAGGAACAGGCCCGGCTGCTGGCCCGGCAGTTCGCCTCACCGCGCACCATCCGCTGCGCGGTACGCGCCGCCGCCCTGCCCCCGCACGTGGGGGTGGACCTGGCCTACCACCTGATCTGGGCACGGCACCTGCACACCGACATGAGTGTCCCTCTCACCCCGTCATCGGCGGCATGGCAGGGTGAGGACAGGTGACCTCGGCTTCGGCGCGCGCCGCAGGCGCCGGGGCGCCCGCCGCTGCCGACACCCTGGCGGTGGGGGACACCATCCGCTTCCGCGGCGCCTCCTGGCACGTCACCGCCTTCCACGGGCCGCGTCTGTTCCTCGACACCGCGCAGCCGGCCGAACCCGCACAGCCGGCAGAGCCGCTGATCATCCTGCAGACGGCCGTGACTTCGGCCCCCGACTTCGCCGTGCTCGACCGGGCGGCGCCGCGCAGTGCGCTGTCCGGCCGCGCAGGCGAGTTCCGTGCGCTGCCGAAGGATGTGCGCAAGGCGGCCCTGGTGTGGGAGCGGCACGTCAAGGAGGTCCTGCACCAGCAGGCCCCGAACGTCGCCGCCACCAGCCAGCCCCGGCCTGCCTTCGACCCGCGGCGGCGCACCCTGCGCCAGCGCTACCAGGCCAAAGCCGACCAGCTGACGCTGTCCGGGACCCCGGTGTCCGCGGCCACCGTGGAACGAAAGTGCGCGGCCTGGCGCAGGGACGGCCTGATCGGCCTGGTCGACCGGCGCAGCCTGCGCAGTACGGCCCCGCACGGGCGCGTCGATGCGCGGGTGGTCGACCTCGTGTGGGAGATCCTGGACGACGAACGCGAGAGGGGCCTGTCCCCGGGAACCCTGTCCCGGCTGATCGACCGGGTACAGCAGACCGTCCGGGCCCGCTACGGGGACCTGCTCGCCGACCCGGAGACCGCCCGGGGGCTGGCGATCAGCACGGCGACGTACTACCGGCTGCTGGAGAAGCTCGGGATCACCGCGCACAACGCGCACGACGCCGCGGCCCGCCACGCGGCCGGCCCCGCCGTCTCCGCAGGGCGGCCCGGAGCCCGGCGGGCGACCTGGGCCCGCTGGCCCGGGGAACTGGTGCAGATCGACACCACCGGACTGGACGTCCTCGTCCTGGGCGACGACGGCCGGGGCATCTCCGTGGAACTCACCATCGCCGTCGACGTGGCCACCCGCAGCATCGTGGGCTCCCTCCTCGTGCCCAAGCGCACCGGCCGCACCGGCGGAACGGGCCGCTGGGCCGCCGGACGGGCCACCCGCTCCTTCGACACCATGCAGGTCGTCGCCCAGACCACCGCCCCGCTGCCCGCCCGCCCGGGCTGGGCGCCGGAAACCTTCATGGAGGGCTCCGACCTCCCCTTCGAAGACCTCCTGGCGGCCGACCCCCGCTTCGCCGGCTCCGCCGCCCGGCCCGTCATCAAGCCCGAGACACTCGTCATCGACCACGGCTCGCCATTCATCTCCCAGGACTTCACCCGCGCCTGCCACTCCCTGGGCATCGAGGTGCGCGAGGCACGGCTGCGCACCGCCGTCGACAAGGCCGTCGTCGAGCGCGCCATGCGGGCGGTGAAGACCGGCTTCAGCCAGTACCTCGCCTCCTACACCCACCACCGCCTGGACCTGCGCGGCAAACGCGTCCGCAAGCAGCCCCTGTGGACCATCAGCGAACTGCAGGAACTGTTCGAGCAGTGGGTGGTCCTGCACTGGCAGCAGACCCCCCACACCGCGCTGCGCTCCCCCTTCACCCCCGGACTGCGCCTGACCCCCAACCAGATGTACGCGGCGCTGATCTCCCTGCGCGGCTACCGGTCCACCGCGCTGAGCGCGCAGGAGAACCGCAAACTCCTGCCCGCGGTATGGGTCCGCGTCAGCCGCAAGGGCTTCCAGATCAACAACCGCACCTACAACCTGGACCGGGGCAAGCTGGACCTCTTCCACGGGCCGTCCGGCATCACAACGCAGCAGGGCCGCTGGGAGGTCCACTACTGCCCCGACCGCCCCGACGTCGCCTGGCTGTTCAACCACCGGGCCGAACCGGGCGCCGACCCGTGGGTCGAGGTGCCCTTCATCCACCGCCGGCTCCTCAACGACCGGTGGACCGAAGAAACCTGGTCCGAGGCCCTGCGCCTCCACCTCGCCGCCGGCGGCAGCCGCCGTGACGAAGCCGCCATCACCCGGGCCACCGCCCAACTGCTGCGCAACCTGGCCGCCGGGCCCTCACCCGCCGCGGCCAGACCGAGCCCGCGCGCACCGGCCGCAGACCCCCGCCCCGCGCCGCCCGCTCCCGCCAAGCCCTACGCCGACGGCCTGCCGCCCCTGGACCCCGGCTCCGTGCGCCCCTTCCGCTGCCTGGACCGCCCCGCCGCAGACCTCTTCGACACACCCGAGACCGCCCGCGGCGCAGGCTGGAGCCTGGACGACTTCCTGGCCTCCCTGCCCGGCCCCGCCGCACCCGGCGCCCCAAACACCCCCCGCCCGCCCGGCAGCAGCTCCGCCCCTCCCCCGCCCGGCACCGGACCAGGCAGCGAGCGGAAAGAAGACGACCGGTGAAAACCCCCGTACGCGACCCGCAAAGCGCCCCGGCCCCCACACCGGCGCCCCTGCCTCCCGGACCGCCGACCATCCTGCAAGGCTGGCGCGCACGCGTACGGCACCAGCCCCTTCCTCCCCCGATCCCGCCCGCCGACGACTCGGCGCCCGCCGACGAGGACGACCCCCGCGTGCGCTGCCACGCCCGACTCGGCCTCGTCGAAACCACCGACATCGCCACCGGACTGAAGACCGCACGGCGGCTGCTGCGCCTCAACGGCGAGCGCCGCCACCCCTGCCAGCACGTCGCCATCGACAGCGACTGCCGCGGCACCGGCAAGCGCACCCTGCTCCACCACATCGGGCTGGCCCACCAAGGGCGCCGCGAGAAACTCCACGGCATCGACGACAGCCGCATCCCCGTCGTCTGCGTCAACGCCCCGCCCGAACCCGGCACACCCGCCGACTGGTCAGCGGCCCTGGCCGTCTTCATCGGCTGGGACCTGTACCGGCCCGACACCGAGCAACGGCCGGTGCAGCGCATGAAGGACTTCACCGGCCCCGCCGTCCACATCATGCGCCACGCCCGCACCGAGGTCTGCCTCGTCGACGGCATCGACCGGCTACGCGCCGAGGACCTGCAGCCGACCTTCGACTTCTTCGACTACCTCGCCGACGAACTCGGGCTGACCGTCTTCTGGAGCGGCATCGGCTCCAGCGACATCCTCCGCGAAGCCCGCGCCGCCCGCTTCCCCGCCCTGCGCCGCCCCACCGAAGCCACCGCCGCCATCCGGGAACGCTCGGTCCCCACCCTCTGGGTCAACCGGCTCCCACCCCGCTGCATCGAACACCCCGACGAATGGCCCGCCGTCCTGGCCACCCTCGACAGCCGACTGAGGCTGCGCCACCACAAGCCCGGCAGTCTCCTGGAGCACGACGAAGAGCTCTACCGCATCACCGACGGCCTCATGGAACACCTCATTCCCCTCACCGGCATCGCCGCCCAACTCTCCATCCTCGACGGCACCGAAGCCCTCACCCGCGACGTCCTCCACGACGCCGCCCGCTACCTCGACCTACCGGCCTGAAACGGCCGCCGGCGTCCACGTGCGGCTCTATGCACTCGGACGCCCACGGCGCCGCCGGGGGCAGCCGCTCCGGAGGCGCCCTGTGCTCTGCCGATGCCCGCAGGGCACAGCCGTCGGAGGCGCTATGGCGTGTCCCCGGCCAGGGCGTTGCAACCGCTGTGCCGTCAGCTCCGGGTGACGGTGAGAGTTCGCTGATCGAGGTCGAGGTGCACGGTGCCGCCGTCGTGTTCACGCAGCTGCCGCCAGGCGGCGTAGCCGGTGAGGATGGCGTGCTCCCAGTCCGCGGCGCGGCAGATGCTGACTTCGAGGTGGGCGGTCATGTGGCCGATGGTGGCGAGGAGTTCGTGGTCGATGTGCTTGATGTCGGTGAGGTAGCGGTGGCGGGCGGCGTAGGAGAAGACGAGGGCTGAGATGCCTTCTTCGATGGCGATGGCGCGGCCGCCGTCTTCGGCTTCGTCGGTGCGGGGGTCGCTTTTGCGTTTGCGGCCCAGCAGGAAGCGGGTGACGGGTGACCAGCCGAGGACGGTGGCGTGGGCGAGGTGGAAGATGTCGTGGAAGCGGTAGCCGTCTTCGACGTGCGAGGCGCTGGTGAGCGGGTCGCCGGCGGGAGTTCCGTCTTCCCGGGTGAGGACGACGACGGTGCGGCCGTCGTCGGTCTTCGTCGGTGTGAAGGTGAGTGTGGTGTTGCGGGGCAGTTGTTCGTGGGCGGGGAAGTCGGCGTCGAAAGGGGTGTGTTCGTCGCGGGGGGTGGTGCGCCAGCGGTCTTTGGTCTTCTCCAGGCTGGCGGCGGCCACGTCGTCGAGGTCGAGGCCGAAGCGGTGGGTCAGGGCTGCGATGTACCAAAGGACGTCGCCGAGTTCTTCGCGTAACTGGTGCTTGCCCTGCTCGAAGGCGGGGCCGTCGCGCAGGAATTTCTTGTAGGCGGTGGTCAGGGAGCCGACTTCGCCGGCGAGGCCGAGAAGGGGGACGAGCACGGGATCGGTGCCCTCCGCCGCAGGTTGGAGGGTTTTGACGGCCGCTTCCTGGTAGCGCTTGAAGTCCACACACATGCCTGTCTGATCTTGGGACAGCCCCGTTGGCCTACCCGACAACGTGTCGTATGCTACGACAGCGTCGTTGGAAACGCAGACGATTGGGGAGAGTTGTCGAACACAGGCACACCGAGCATGGACGACATCACCTCGGTCGTCATCGACTTCCTGGCCGAGTACGAGGGCGCCTCCCCCGACGAACTGCGCTCCGAACTGGAGCAGGGCGGTCGCGAGTTGCCCGTGGACTCACTCCTGGTGGTCGAGATCCTCACGCGTATCGAGGAGCGTTACCACGTCGCCATCCCCGCAGACCGGGAAGCAGCCCAGGCCACCCGGTCGGTGCGGGCCTTCTCCGCAGCGGTACTGGACGCCATCGTCGAGAGGCAGCAGCCATGACCCCTTCCCCCCACGACAGCCGTGGCCGCGACCCTGAGCTGGTGCGGCTCGGTGAACGGCTGAAGAAGACCCGCGACTACCTGAACATGTCCCAGCAGTTCGTCTCGGACTCCACCGGCATCCCGCGCTCGGCCATCAGCGACATCGAGCGCGGCGAGCGGCGGGTGGACAGCCTGGAGCTGAAGAAGCTGGCCCGCCTGTACCGGCAGCCGGTCGCCTACTTCCTGGCCGAGGAGAAGGACGCCGACGCCAGCGAGTACTCGCTGGCCGGTCTGCCGCGGGCGCTGGCCAAGCTCACCGACGGGGACGCCAGGACGGTGCTGGAGTTCGCCGAGTACCTCACGCTGCGGCGAGCGGCAGAGCGCGAGGAGCAGGGCGCCGGCGGAGGGAGTCCGACGGCGTGAACTGGGCCCTGGCGCACCGGATCGCGTCGATCGCCGCGGTCCAGGCGCACCGCGACCTCGGCGTCGACCGCACACGGTACGTCCACGTGCACCGGGCGCTGCGAGCGGCGGGCGTCGTCGGGATGTCGAAGCCGATGCCCCGGCTGTTCGGCGTGTACTTCTCCCCCGCCGACAAGGGGCCGGCCGTGCTGCTGAACGCCTCGCTCAACGCCGTCACCCAGCGGCACACGGCCGCACATGAGCTGGGGCATCACCGGCTGGGCCACCGCACGGCCGCCGACGAGGAGATGGATCCGGCGCTGCGCTGGGGCGACGGCAGCTGGCCCCAGGAGGAGAAGACGGCGGAGGCGTTCGCGGCGTGGTTCCTGATGCCGCTGCCGGCGGTGCGGGCAGCGCTGGGAAGAATCTGCGGCGGCCGGCCGTCGCGTCCCGAAGACGTCTACCGGGTGGCGCGCGAGCTGGGCACGTCGTACGCCGGGACGGTACGCCACCTGGTGAACCTGCGGCTGCTGGATGCGGGCCGAGCCGCCCAGTGGAGCAGGATTCCGCCCGCCGGCCTGCGCAGCTCGCTGGCGGGCGGCGCCGAACTGCCCGGGCAGGCGCACGTGCACGTGATCACAGAGGCGGCGGACGGCCAGACCGTCTATGCCGATGCGGCCGATGTCCTGATACTACATCTGCCCGGCGCGGCCTTCGATGCGCTGCCCAACGGGCTGGAGCAGTGGACGAGCGACGGACCGGCCCCACTCACAGCCGCTGTGATGACCGCCGAGATGCCACCGGGCGAGGAAGCTTCGGTGCAGGTCGTCATGCCCGCGCACGAACATCCGCTGCGGCTGACAGTAGTGCGCGAAGTCCCGCGCTGCGGGGTCGACGAGGTCTGGCCCGCCTGAGCACGGGGGCTGCAGGAACACACCGTACGTACCGGGAGGGCTCATGCACAGCTTCACCGTGACCGGACGCGACGTCGCCCAGGCCTGGGTCGCCGCCTGCAACGCGCTGGACCGCAAGGACAACCCGGGCCGGACCGGCCTGCACACGGTGGTGCGCATCGCCGATCCGACCAGCGACGACGCGGCGCTGCGCAGCGAGCTGGACCGGTTGCGCACCGCGCACGGGCTGTGGCCGCTGGAGACCGTGGCCAGCACCCTGTTTCCCGCGGCCCTGGCGGCACGGTGCGCAGGGCCGGACGAACTCGCCGAGCGCTACCGGCGGATGTATCAGGTGATCAAGCGGTACCCCGGCAACCAGCGCGGCACCTACTTCGGCCGCCTGGTGTCCTACCCGGCGGCGTCGAAGACCGGCGTCGACCAGCTCGGCGCCGTCATCACCCGGCTGCGGTCCCAGGCCGCGGGCAACAAGATCGCCGCCGCCTACGAGCTCGACCTGGCCGCACCCGCGGACGCGCAGGAGGACACCGGAGCGGACCTGCTGGTCCACACCGCAGGCAAGGACAACAGCTACATCGGCTTCCCCTGCCTGAGCCACATCTGCCTCCAGCTGGACCGCGACCTGCGGGTCCACGCCATGGCCATGTACCGCAGCCACTACATGTTCGAACGCGCCTACGGCAACTACCTCGGCCTGGGCCGCCTGCTCGCCTACATCGCCCAGCAGGCCGAACTGCCTTGCGGAACCCTGACCGTGGTGGCCGGGCACGCCCGGCTGGACGGTCCCATCACCCAGCTGCGTCCCCTGCTGACCGGCACCAGCCGTCTGGCGGCATGAGAACCCGCCGACGGGAACGGCGCCGCATCCCCCCTAGTCAGCGGCTGGTGTTGAGCTGCCACTTGGGCGGGAACCAAGCCGGCATCGGGTCGAACCGCCGCCGGTAGGTCTGCTTGATGCGGCTGCGGCCGCTGATCCCGGCGATGTCCGGGTGGGCGACCCGGGCGTACTTGTCGACCTCGCAGAACAGGTTCTGGCAGTCGATCAGGTGCAGCCGACGCCCGCGCAGCCCCGCGAAGGCGAGCCCCAGCCGGGCGAAGTGCTCGTCCTGGGTATCGGCCATGTAGCGGATGACGTCCGCCTCGATGCCGTCGGCCGCCGCCCCGAAACACTTGCGGATCCCATCGCGCGCACCGGGTCCGGCGACGACGAAGTCCATCTCCGAAAACGGCATCTGCGCCGCGTAGTTGAGATCAATCACGAACTGGTAGGCCAAAAACGGCCCGATCGCCGGAAAACCCAGCAGAACCCGGTAGGCGTCCTCAAGCGTCGGCGCGGACAGCACCCGCTGCGGCGCGCCGGCCTCCATCATCATCTCCAGCAGCCGCAGATGGTTCTGGTGCTTGCGCTGCTCGCCGAGCTGCGGCGGAGGCACGATGTAGGCGGCCGAGTACAGCCGCTGCCCCGCGGCGAAAGCGCGGGAGAGCACCCGGTCAAAGGCCCGGTAGTCGTAGGCGTCCCACCGCACCTCGCCCAGCGCCGCTTCCAGCAGCCGCCACGTCGAGGTCTTGTTGAAGATCTTGAACAGCAGCGTCCGGAAGAAGACCTCCTCCCACCTCTGGTCACCGCGGTAGATCACGTCGCCGATCAAGTCCTGGCTGACCCGGTCAGCAGCACGGAAGCAGTTGGTGAAGCGGTAGCGCTGCAGGATCGGATCGTCGGTGAACGGCCCCTCTCCCCCGGCAAGCCGCGCCTCGTACACCTTCTGCCGCGCCGCCGCGAAACGCCAGTAGGTATCGAACACCGCAGTGGGAACCAGCGAACGGCCCGCCACACGGATCTCGGACAAAGGGCCGCGCTCTAAGACCTCGTACACCGAACGCTCTTGCAACACCGTCACCATGAACTCAATATATATTCGATATAGATAATCTGTCACCGAGGGGGACGTGTGGAATTGCTGTGGCAGCGTCCACGCCGCAAGACACTGGTCGACTGGCCGGAGGACGTGGACACACGGCTCGACGTCCTGGTCCGGGCCGCAGCCGCAGCCGGGGAGCAGACATCGCGGTCCCAGATACTGGCCGCACTCGTCACCGCGGCCGAAGTCCGTCCGGCCCTCATAGCCCAGCTGCTCCACTCCTACCGCCAGATGCCCGCCGACGCCCTCGACGCGGACAACTCGCGCGACGATCTGCCCTCCGTGCGCTCCCCCGGACGCACCCGCGGCAGGAAGTGACACCGGGAGTCAACCGGGGCATCTCTCGCACCAGTCCACCGCGTTGAACCGGCCGACGCCGCAAAGGTTGCAAGCCGGGCTGTCTGCCCTCGACGTCGCCAATCCGCGGATCTCCCAGGAGCGCCCGCCCGCGGCCCAAGCCGACTTCGACCTGAGCACGGTGATCGAGGCTGGCCTCGCCCCACTCCCATCACCTGACAGGCCACCTGCACGCCACTGGGGAATCCCTTTTCAGGCGCTTCCCACAGAGCACCAGCCGCCCCTGGGCCTGTCCCACACCACTCACCAGTGTCAGAGCTGGGACTTATCATCCGACGCATGAACGACGAAGTATCCAAACACGTCTTCATCTCTTACGTCCGCGAGGACTCGGATCAGGTGGACGGCCTCTGCTCGGTCCTGGAGGCGGCCCAGATCCCGTACTGGCGCGATCGCAAGGATCTCGGGCCGGGCGACGCCTGGAAAGCCAAGATCCGAGCGGCGATCAGAGACGGATCCCTCGTCTTCCTGGCCTGCTTCTCGGACAACTCCCGGTCCAAGGACAAGTCCTACATGAACGAGGAACTGACCCTCGCCGTCGAGGAGTTCCGCAGCATGCCACCCGGACGCGTCTGGCTGATCCCCGTGAGACTCGACGCGGGCGACGTCCCCGACTGGGACCTCGGGGCAGGACGCGTGCTGAGCGACCTCAACTACTCGGACCTGTTCGGCAAGGACCACACCGCCCACGCGGCCAGGCTCGTCACCACGATCAGCCGCCTGCTCGGCGAGAAGAGACCCGACCCGGCTACCACCCTCGCCGCCGTCGAGCAGGTGACGTCCGCAGGCCGGGCAGACCTCCTCAAGCGGCTCACCAAGGAGATGCTCCTCGAACCCACACGGCGCATCGAAATGCACGACCTGGTCTCACATGAAGTCCAGCGTGTGCTCGCGGTCCTCAAAGACACGGACCGGCTGAGCGGACCGCTGCACGGCACGAACGAGGAGCAGATCGTTCGTATCGCCAAGGAGGCACAAGACCTCTGGGTCCTCTCGGAGCCGTTCTGTGCGTCACTTCAGGTGGCGTCCCGTTGGGGAACGCCCGAATCGTTGACGCCCTGGGCAAGCGGCATTCGCTCTTTCGTCACGGCGGCGGCCAAACCGGAGAGCGGGACGCCGGCACTCATTGAACTCCGCCACCTGCCGGGCGTGGTCAGCATCATGACTGCCGCGCTCGCGTGCACATCGAGCGGCAACTGGGCCAACCTCAAGTCGCTCGTCATCGACCCGTCGATCAGGGACAGGTACGAGCAGAAGCCGACGCCCATCATCGAAGCAACCTATCCGTACAAGCCATTCGGTGGCGCCGCGGACTGGGTCCCTAATGCCCTCGCGCGCGCCGCCACGACGGGGAGGAACTTGGACGAGGCGCTGAGCGACTTCACGGAGCGCAAGGTCGGCAAGTACTACACGCCGGTCGCCGAGTGGCTGCATCACGTCCTTCGCCCGATCTTCTCAGACCAGTGGCCGGACGATGACGCGTACAGCACGGAGTTCGACCGGGCCGAAGCGGTGCTGGGTGTGCTCGCCCAGGATGTAGCGAACACGCGTGCGGCCGCAAACCCGCAAAGGCCTTCGTGGAGCCGCTCCCACTGGTACGGGCGGTCAACCTGGCGGTCACACAACCACGGGAACCCCGCTGCCGACCTTGTACACGAGCTCGGCACTCACGGTGCCCAATGGGGCCCCCTCACGAGTGGGTTGTTCGGCGGTGACCAGGACCGTGCCCAGACCGCACTGGAGGCCTACCAAACGTCCTTCAATAAAATCGCGAGTCAGCAGCACTAGGACATCGGCGAGCCAGCTGCCTGGAGCCGTGACCATTTCCCTACAGCCACCGCTCCGGGCCCTTCCGGGACTTCGCGGAGATACAGCCCAGACGAGCCGAAGTCATTCGTGGCCGGCTGGACGGGCCATTGCACTCCCGTCACGGGGCAAGCGGAAACACCATGGATCACCCGGTCGGACGCCCTCCTCAAAGGGGTTTCTGCAGCTCCGGCCACGCGAGCGGAGCGCCACGGATCAAGAGGAGCTGGACGCTGGCGCCCGTCCGGGCTGCGAGTCAGGCGCGTCCTTGATCAATTGTCATGACGTCCTCCGCAGCCGGCCAGTCGAACGGGTCATCGTGCTCAACGTCGTTCGTCCAGTAGCCGTACCGGTCGCCCAGCACCGACAGCAGTGCCTGCCGGTCGAGGAAGCCGTGACGGACGACAAGGCCAAGGGAGTGCGCCGTGCTCACCGCGGCGACCGACAGGTGTGTCCGCAAGGCACTTTCGGTGAATGCCTCTGCGGGGACAGGCGGGTCATCGGGACGCTCGGGAGCCTGCATGGCGGCGAGAATGCGGGCCCGGTGCTCCGGAGAATCGCCCGGAAAGGGGTGCAGGCCCTGCTGCCGCGCACGATGGTTTCCGACGGCGTTGGCGATGGCGGTCAGCAGATGCCAGTCGCGCCACCCCTCCTCTCGCAGTTGCATCGCCCTGTGGCGGAAGGCGGGGTCCGCGGACAGGCGGGGAAGGGTGTGGCGCACGATGGGGAGCATCACGGCATAGCGGCTACGGACGGCGTCGAGGGCCCCCTTATGCTCGTAGCCGGGGCCGGGGCCAGTCCGGGCCGGCAGAGCAGCCGGATTCGCCTGACCCTGGGGCGTGCCTGCTCCGACGGCCGGGTCGGCGAGCACGGCCATCGTCTGGTAGATCTCCGGCTCCAGGAAGTCGGCTAGTTCGTCGTAGGGGCGGCCGACGAGGAGCTTGTGCCAGAGGCCCCCGGCGAGTGCCTGCTCGACGAGGTGCATGAATGCCTCGTCAGAGAGCAGCGACTGGGAGAGCACCACTTTGATCAGGACGGTGAGCAGACGGGACGGCTCTGTTTCCAGGTCTGCGGGTGCGCCGGCGGGCAGGCGCCCGGCGTGCAGGCGCAGCCTCCACCGGTTGATGTCCCGTTCGGCGCTGTGGTGGCAGGCGGCGGGCTGGTCGTGCGGCAGGTTGGCATCTGCGTGGATCTCGACGCTGACGCGTCCGGGCAGGAACAGCGGGTCCTGTGTGGCGAGTTCACCAAGGAATACCTGGAGTGCTGCGGTGTAGCGTTCCGCGGCCAGCACCGAGAGGTGTTCATTCGGACAGGTAATCTCCCAGTCGACGCCGAGCGCGTTCCAGACGCAGCGGCGTGTAGGGCCGGCGTCACTGAAAGGCCGTCCCATTCCTTGAACGTCGGCCTCCTCGGTGTATGTCTCTTCGGTTGCTGTGGGGCTGTCGGCGGTCGGGGCGAGCAGGTCGTCGATGAGGGTGTCGATGCCCACGGAAGCGGTGATCACGCGGATCAGGGAGACGAAGCCGGGCCGCAGGGCGCTGGCGATGCGCAGCGTGAGCGCCTGGTCGGCCATCATCTCCCAGACGTACGGGTAGCGTTCGGGGTTGTACGGCTCGTCGCAGTAGGCGTTCTGTGCCATGAGGCCGATGCAGAACAGGCGGGTGGCGGAGATCCAGTTTCCGGCCTGGCGGTCGTACTGGGCGGCGAGGATGATGCTGCGGGGGACATAGTGGTTGAGCTCGGGGCCTGGTCCGGTCTTCGCGGCGGCGGCTGCTGCGAGCGCGTACTGCTTGGCGGCGATGGGCAGGCCGAGTTCGCTGTAGAGGCGCGCGCACAGCAACAGCATGGTCAGGCCGCCCTCGAGGGTGTCACCGCGCAGCCAGTTGACCTTGGCTTCGTGGATCTCCTGGAGCGCTTGCGGGAGGCGGCCGCTCTTGATCAGGGCGTGGCCCCGGGACTGGGCGCGTTCACCTCGTGCGGTCTGGCCGGTAACCCGGTCGGTGGCCTTATCGAGCAGGTCACGAACTTCCCGGTAGAGCGGATGGTCCACCAGTACAGGAGTGAGGTAGTCGAAGAGATCGGCGGTGCGCTCGATGGGGAACATCGGCGCGTTGTCCAGGTGGTGGCCCAGCCGGAGCAGGATCTTCATGCCCGTGTCGAGGTCCGTTATCGGCGGCTGCGATTGCAGGGCAGGGATCGGCTCACCAGCCTCAACTGCTGCGACGACGGCTGCGGTGACCTCCGCGACGGTCGGCAGATCCTCGGGCACGGTCTCGAAGTCGGCGGTCATGTCAGCGTGCAGGGCCAGGCGGGCCCGCATGGCCAGCAGATGGGCCATGGCGTTGGCGGGTGGGTCCGCGTCCAGCAGGCAGTCGATCTTGTCTGTGAGCAGGCGCTGCCAGCGGCACAGGTCGTCGGCGGTCAGCGCGGTGAGAGAGCGCGCCAGCGCCCCGAACCCGTACTGGAGGAGCATGACGGCGTCCTCGAGGATTCCCGGGTCGGTGAGGGTGTCGTCGACGGTGACCATGCCGAAGAACTCGCAGGCCAGTTGGTCCGTCGAATGCATGTCGCCGAGGCCGCGCAGGGTCGCCACGACGATCTCGTAGCGAGCCCGCAGAGCGGTGTGCTTCCCCGCTGCGGCAGCAAGCAGGGCCCGTGCGTAGCCGATCCACTCCGGCAGGTCGGCGCGAGCCTCCTTGTGGGAAGTGGCGTGCCGCAACGGAGCCCGCAGGTCCACCAGGTCGCCCAGGGTGCAGGCCGGCTCGTCGCTCGCCCGCCATCGCCGGCAGGCTTCGACATACCAGTCAGGCAGTTCACCGGCTCCGTCCGGGCGTGACGGAGCTAGGTCGGAGGGCAGGTGGAGGTACTGGACGGCGAGGTAGAACAGGTCGTAGTCGGCAAGATGGAGGGCGAGGGCGGCCGCGTCCCAGATCTCCAGGTCAACCTGATGTGTCCGGGCAGCTTCATCGATCAGGTCGTGCCGTTTCTTGGCAGGCACAGCGGTCACCGTGAAGTAGATGACGCGGTCAACAGGCGTTCCCTGCCCGCAGATCGAGGCAAGGTCCCTTCTGATCTTGCCCGGGACACCGGCGGCCTGAATGGTGCAGGCCATCACCACCCGCTGGGTGGAGGCCAGCGACGCGAACAAAGACGTGCCGGGCAGTTCCCGGGGGATGTCGGTCCAGTGGCTTTCGGCATCCCGCCCCTGGTCCCCGCCACTGCTGACAGGGCCGGTCGCCGGCAGCAGATTGCTAGTGATCCTCCGACGAGCCAAACCCAGGCACAGGGCCTCGAACTCGTGATGGCTGTTGCTCTCGCCCAGAACACTCAAGGCGAAGCGGATACGCCGCTCGAGCTGGACGGCATCGTCACTCGCGTCGGTCCCCCTGGTCTCACAGCCGCACTCACGCATGACCAGTGTCCAGCACCCCACTGACATCCCGAGGCGCCACAGCCTCCGCACCGCCGTAGCAGGCAACCCGCCCCGGGCTCGTACTCGTGCCAGGCACGCACCGGCGACCCACATGGACGGGTGCGGTCTGCGCGTCTACGTGGAAGGGCGCCAGGTAGCGGCGACATCCTGCGGAGCCTGATCGCCCCGGCCAAGGCAGAAGCGGAGAAGCACCTGTGAGTCCTGCGGTGCCACCGGCGTATCCGCACTCGAGGTGACCGGCCAGGAGGATGACGCAAAAGCTACAAGCGAGGGACCTGCCACAGCGCCTGGTCGGCGCATCGCATCATGATCGTTGGCGGTGTGATGCGCGACCGCGGGCGAGACCACCATCAGCTGAGCACCGGAGTCGAGTCCCCGTCTCGGCCGTAAAGGCATTCTCACTACATGTGCGGCAATCTCATCCAATCTGCAGCACCACAGCTCAGACAGCCCATACAGCGCCCACAAGCCGTCACAAGGCACCTGCGGCAGTGCAGGTCAACGACGGGCGGTCACCGCAGCATCAATGAGACCTCACAGCGGATTCCGCAACTGCGCGGCTGCGCCGATGGGTTGCTGGTGCCCGTCCGGACTGTACGCCGGGTTCTGTTCCCAGAAGCCTCGCCATCGCGGACGCTTGAGGCGGTGACTGCCCGCTGTCTGACTCTTGGTTAGTGGATGAACCCTGCTTCGAGTGTATGGCGACTTATGGAAGCAAAAAACTATGGGAAATCTGAGATTCGACTGGAGGCCTGGACGATCAAGAAGCATTCACCGTTGGCGCCACCAACTCCCGAGCGCTGGACGAACAGTCGCAGGAGCCAGCGGTCTGGAAGGACCGGCGCGTATGCCGGGGCGTGCCTCATGCTCCTTATGGGGAACGGGGCTTGATCCGGGGTCAAGTCGATGCTGATGACAGGCGCTGGCCGTCCGCCATCGCAACTGAGACTGTGCCCTGGGGCCCGGAACACTGTCTGGGCGCCGGGCGGCTGTCGGCGCACTCCGTTGCTAGGCCTTGAGTTCTTCTCTGCGGTCGGTCGCCGACCGCCGGGGCAAGCAGGAGCTGGCTGCTGTACCAGGTGCAGGCGTTGCTCACTGGTGACGACGCCAGCCCGATCACTGCCTGATGCGGCATCACCTGATGTGCTGTCCGTGGACGTCTGAGTGGACTCGCGTCTGGGTCGTTTCTTGGGCTTAAGGTCGAATTGCTGGCCGGCGGCACCCCCGTACTGGTCCACAACAGCCGGTGCCTGATCGCCGACGTCCTCGACCCCAAGGGTGAGAAGCTGTGGCTCCCCAAGGGCCGCAAGGCCGTCGCGACGGCCAACAACCTCAAGGGGTGGGTGTACGAGATCAAGAAGAGCGAGGCCGTCGCCAACGGACTCAGCGACAAGGTCACCTACGTCCGGGTCATGGATCCGGTCACAAAGGGCAAGTTCCAGTACCCGAACGGGTACGTGGAATACTTGAACGCCGCGGGACAGACCGTGCACCCGCTGACCGGACGGGCCGACATCGCGAAGTCCGATCCCTACTACCGCATCCCGATCCCATGATCTCCATCGAAGAACTGTTCACCGGCACCGCTGACGTCACGCGGGCGGACCCCGTCGACTGGGACCCGCTGCGGGAGGAAGCCGCGCTGCAGGAGGTGCACCTCCTGGACTGCCGGGTGTCCCCTCCCACGGGCCGTGCGGGACTCCTCCTGGACATGCGCACCGCCCTGCAGTACGACACGGGCAACGCCGCTCTCCTGGTGGTCCGCGGACTGCACACGTTCCGGTGGGAGGAGGAGCCGCTGGAACGCACGCTGCTCCCCTTCGCCATCATGAACAGCGTGCCCTCGGTGGCCAGGAGGGAATGGCGGATGGACATCGGCCTCTTTCCGGACGGTGAGCTTTCCCTCTCCGGCACGGCGGCCGAGTTCCATCTCCTGCAGGCCGCGGGAATCCCCGAGGGCCTGCCGGACTACTCCGAGCACCGGCTGGACGAGATCCGCGCGGATCTCCCCTGGTGGGATTCCGGCTGCACGGTCCTGCAGTCGTCCACCACGAGCAGCACCTGACGGAAAGGGCGGGGGTGGGCACCTGGCCGCCGGCCGGGCGCCCGCCCCCGCCCGTCACCCGGGGCCGCGTCAGGAACGGGTCAGCTCGGCGGCCAGGCGGCGCAGGGCGGTGCGGTTGGCGCGCCGCATCATGGTCCGCACCACGGGAGCCAGCAGCCGGTCGGCGAACGGAGCGCGCCGCCAGGCGTACGTGAACGTGACGCGGCTCGCGCCGCCGCCCAGCGGCTCGATGGTGTAGGTGCCCTGGGCCAGCCGCCGCCCGGCCGCGCTGACGTTGCGTTCGACCAGGCGCCGCGGGGCGTCCGCCTCGACGGTCTCGATGGTCACCTCGGTCCTCGCACCGGCCAGGGTGGCGGTGACCGTGGCGCGCGACCCGACACCCCGGGCCGGGCCGTCGCAGCACCAGCCGGAGAGGTAGTGGTCGGTGAAGCGCTCATGATGCGCCATGACCTCGAGGAACTCGTAGATCTGCTCTGGCGTCCGCGACACGCTGATCGACACAGTGACAGGCTGCATGGCCCCCACCGTAGCGGCGGGCCGGGTCCGGAGGTCAGGTGCTGAGCTTCGGTCGCCGAGCCGCTGTTGCCCGCGACCAGCAACCTGCCGCCCACGGGGAGCTTCTCGGCCAACGGTCGGCCCCAGGCTGTCAAGCTGCCGGTGTCGAGCAGGGGTAACGCGCCGGTGAGCGCCTGTGTGTGCGGCCCGGCAGGGCCACGGGTCAACTCCCTCGAAGATCACGAAGCGGGCACGAGGTGCAGGTGCCGGGGCGTCCGGCGGTGGCCGACCAACGCCGGACGGCCCCGGGCCTTTCAGCCGCCGGACGGCCCGTACGCGGTCAGCGCGGCGTCGCGCTCCAAGAGCGGGTAGTCCTGGAGTTCCTCGACGATGCGGGGCTGGGCAAGGAGTCGCTCGGCCTGCTGGAGCAGGACAGTATCGCCAAGCTCGGTCCACAGGGCGGCGGCTCGCCGGTCAGGTGCCGGGCGGCAGCGGTGAACGGCGTCCACACGTCCAGGAACAGCGCGCCGTGCCCGTCGGCCACCGCGTGGGCGGTCGCGTTGTAGCGGGCGAGTTCCGCATTCATCGCGGTGACAGTGTCGGGGTCCTCTACGGGGCCGAACTGGGTTTCGGAGACGACGATCCGACGGGCGCAGCCGCTGGGCTGGTCGAGCATGGCGTTCAAATGTCGGGTGTACGGACCCTGCGCAACCTGGGACTGGACCTGCCCACAATCCGCAGGGTCATCAACCAGGACATCTCGCTGCCCGAGGTCGCTGCCACGCGTCCGAACAGGCACAAGGCGACACCACGGTACCGCGCCGCGACCTCGCCGCAGTCGTCCGTGACCAGGCCGGTCCCGCCCTGGCAGCGGGCATCGCCCCGGCCTCCCGCCAAGCCCATGCGATCGTCACGGCGCTTGCGGCTCACCATGCCCACACCCTCGGCCGCCCCGACGACGCCGGACTGCGCCTCCTGCTGCTGACCCGGCTGGTGAGCATGAGCGACCCGCGCCGGGACCGATACTTCCAGCTGGTCGGAGTGATCAACGGCCGGCCCTCGCCGCAGAGCCTCGCATCGGCCCTCGACTGGTCCGTCCGAGCCGTCCGCCTCTGAGCGGAGCGGTAGCGAGTGTTCGCCGCCGCTGTCGGGGCATACGGCCTCTGGCAGCGGGGAGAGCAGTAGATCTGTCTCGGGCTCGGCATGAACTCGCCCTCACAGACTGGGCAGTTGGCGGGCGCGGGGTTGAGCTGTTCGCTGGGGTCAGGAGACACGTGCGTTGACTCCCTTGCACAGGGCGTCGGCCTGGTTTTGGTGGCCGCGGAGCCGGTAGGAGGGGCCGTCGATGCCGGCGACGGCAGCTCGGTGCAGGAGCCGGTCGAGCATGGCGGCCGCGACGGTGGCGTCACCGAAGGATCCGGCCCAGTCGGCGATCCCGACGTTGGTCGTCAGGATCGTGCTGGACTTGAGATACCTCTGGTTGATCACCTGGAACAGGGCCGAGGCGCCGTCCTCGGACAGCGGCAGATAGCCGAGCTCGTCGATGATCAAAAGCTTCGGACTTGCGAAGGAGCGCATGCAGGTTTTCCAGCGGCCTTCGAGGGCGGCCTTGTGGCACTTGGCAGCGAGTTCCGCGGCGGTGGTGAAGTAGACGCGGTGGCCGGCGTCGACGGCCGCTCGTCCGTGGGCCACTGACAGCATGGTCCTGCCCACCCCGGGAGGGCCGACGAACAGCAGGTTCAAGGCGTAGTCGGGGAAGCGCAAGGTGGCCAGGTCGCGAATCAGCTTCTCGTCAACGCCGGGCTGGGCGGCGAAGTGGAAGTCGGCCAGGGTCCAGGGCTCGGGCAGACAGGCGAACCATTGCCGGGCGGCGAGTTTGCAGGCTTCGGTGGCTTCGACCTCGATCTCAAGGAGCCGTTCCAGGGCTGCGGTCAGTGACATCCGCTCGGTGCGGGCCTCGTCCAGGACCCGTTCAGCGCCTCTGCTGCGTCGTTGAGTTCGAGGTAGGACAGGTGGCCTCTGAGCTGCTGGAAACCGGCGGGCTTCGCTCACCTGCATCAGTGACGTATTCACTCCCGGCTCTCCTCCTACGAGTGAGGGGGCACTCCGCAGCCGGTCGGCCACGGCGTCATAGTGGGTCAGGTCGATCACGACCCGTTCGGCTGAACTGCCGGCAGCCGGTCCTTCGCGCAGACGCTCGGCTTCGGCCAGGGCTGCGGCTGACGGCGGTTTGCGGACCTTGGTCTTGCAGGGGGCCCGGTCGGAGAAGGAGGACAGCACCGCCCTCTCCAGGGCGATGACGTGTCCGTCGTCCCGGACGGTCTGCCCAGCGCCTCGCTGGGCCCGGCGATGGCAGGCCACCACGGCCCGGCCGGCGGCGGCGATGCGCAGGTCGTCCTCGCCGAGCCGGTGCAGGGCTTTGACCGTGACGCCGGGCAGGCCGGGCGGAAGGGAGTAGAAGTTGCCGTCGAACGCGACCAGGCTCCGCGGGCTGACGGTCCGCTCGACCTTCAGCTCGGCCGGGAACGGCCGCACCGGGATGTCGAGCAGGGGCTCGGCCGCGGCGAGCTCGCCGACGGTGGTGACCGCTCCTTCGATCCGCCGGCGACGGTCGTCCATCCGGAGCGAGAGCTTGTCGACCCCTGGACTGGGCCTGCACGACCGTAAGCCCGTCGGGAACCGTGCGCCACCAGCGTTGCGCGGCCGAGTGGTTGGCCTTCTCCACCACTCCCTTGCGGTTGCCGCGACGGGGCGGGCAGATGTCCATCCTAACCCTGTAGTACTTGGCCGCGGCGGCGAACGCCGCGGTGACCTGGCCGCTGGAGGGATAGCAGACGGTGGCCATCCGGTCGAAGCGCCACCGGCGGGCTATCCCGCCCGACTTGCGCACGATATCGTCCAGGGCCTGGACCAGATGGGGGAAGTCCTCCGACTCCGCCAGCACCGCCCTCCACCGGCCCGAATGCGCGAGAGCCCCGTCCAGCAGATGCGCGTGCCCACCCACCCCCCACCCTTCGGGCGGATCGGACAACTCCAGCCAGTCGAACTGGATCTCTTCGCCCGATGGATGCGCGATCACCGCGACGTTGCGGCCGGTCGAGGCATGACAGGGCTCGCAGTGCGGCCGGACCTGATAGCGGCGAAGGGCGCGGGTAAACGTCGAGTACGCACCCTCATAGCCGAGCCCCACCACCTCGTCGAACAGCGTGGACGCCGACAGGTGCGGGTCGTCGGCAAGGCGTTGGAGGCAGTACGGAAGGAACGTGACCTACGACGCCCTGATCAGCTGGGGACGCGACGGGAGCCGGAGTCTCTGTCGGTCTGGTTCGCTGGGACCTGTTGGTGGCACCTGTCTCATGCGTTCTGGTCCGGCTCGGCTGTCTCGGCGTGGTTCCAGCTCCGTTGGTGCGGTCGTCCTGCTCTACGCCTCCGCTGAGTGGCGGGCTCAACCACGGCCTCTGGCATGGCTGTTATCGTCTTTTCTCCATGAACGGGTAGCGGTGATGCGCCAGGGTGATGGGGGCGGAGATGCGTCGCGGCGGGTCTGCTGGGGCCGGGTTGGTTGTGGTGTTGCTGCTGATGACCGGCTGTGGAGGAGGCGGCAGGAGCGAGACCGGCCCCTCGGTGACCCCAGCGCTGACCAAGGGGGTGGACACGGGCTGCGGCCACTACCTGAAGCCGGAAACGGTCGCCGCGGCGCTCGGCGACAACAAGTTCGCTGGCGTCAACGGGCACTTCCAGGACGGCAAGGGGTCGTGCCTGGTCAATATCTCGGTCAGGGAGGCGGGCCGCAGTGGGAGCGGGCCGCTCCACACCGTCGCGAAGCTCTCGCTGGAGGTCCTCGACTGGAAGGATCCCTCCCAGGTGGCCGAGTACGTTGGCGGGAAGTGTCACGCCACGTCGGCCGACGGAGTCACCGAGACTTTCAAAGGGGCCAAGGGGTCGTGTGGTACCTACCGGGCCGACCCTCCCGAGGAGTTCCTGGTCGGCGGCAGGGTGGACGCCTATGCGGGCGAGGGCAGGAAGCTGATCACGGTCACCGTCGACGGAGTCGACGGCACGCTGGAACAGGACCGCAAGCATGCCTTCCAGCTGTTGGCCGATGCCCGTGCCAAGATCTCCGGCAAGTGAAGCGCGGGGCTCAGTGCCTTAGCGGGGATGGGAACCGTCGGAACTCGCTGCCTCAGAGGGCGGTTCGTGAGTCTTTGAGAGGGTCTGCCGTCGCCTGATGGTGTAGGTGCGAGCGGTCACCGCTACTTCGGCCCGCAGCGCTGGGTGGGTGACCGTCGGGGTTCCTACGTGGCCTGCAAGAAGGGGCAGAAGTACAAGTCCGGTGGGCTGTACTCCTACTACTACGCCTGAAGTACTGCTCCGCCTGAAGACGCGCGTCGGGGCGACGTAGCCGGGCGTACCGGACGCGGCGCGCAGGAGAACGCGGGGTGCCGGGCAAGCGCCGGGTGCTCGGCGCCCGGCGTGGACATGTGGCCGGGGAACGGGGGCAGGCCGACCGTGTCGTACTCCGACGGTACGCAGGCGCGGGGGCACGTGGGCATCGGACGAGGGTCCGGCCAGGGGCTGCGGAAGCGCGCTGGCTCGCTAGACACGGGGGATCCGTAGGTGTCGGGTTTCGTCGCCGGCCGGTCCCCCGGGGGGGAAGACGTCGGGTCCCGTCGCCGGCCGGTCCGCTTGGAAGAGTCTCTCCGCCGCGAAGGTGGTGCTCGCCGTGCCAGTCGTAACCAACCGGTCACACGGCGCGGCGGACAGCCGGCCGGCTCGCTCGTGCTTCGCGGCCGCGCGCACGGGCCGTATCCGGCTGGCGAACACCTCCCGGTCAGGGCTGTCTCGTCGGGGTCGTCGGCGAGCCCGGCCAGGACGCGGACCCGTCGGTCGAGGGGCAGGCCGGAGCCCGCTTCGGCTCCTTGCCCGCGGTGGAGTCGCGGCCCGGGCGGGCAGCGCGACCGGTGCGGCCCCGGAAAGCCGGGGCCCGTCGAAGAGCGTGGCCCCCACGACTGCGCAGCCACCGCGGGGACCTACCGCCGCCCGCCGGCGAGGCCCCCCTCGCCGAGGTCAATCCGCTGCGCGAGCCTGAGTTGGCGTAGCGACTCGCGCTGCCTCCTGGAACGCGACGATGGCGCCGCCGTGGTCCCTGGCCCACGTCGTCAGGACTTCGATGGGCTCGACAAGGGTCCGCCCGAGATCGGTGAGGCTGTACTCGACCCGCCGTGGCGCTTCGGCACGGCGTGCGACCAGACCATAGGTCTGCAGCCGGCGCAGCGTCTGGGTGAGGACCTTGCGCGAGACGCCGCCGATGAGGTCGACGAGTTCGCCGTGTCTGCGGGGCTGATGGCTGAGCCCGAAGAGCACGAGGACGGCCCATTTGTCGGAGATGATCTCGACCGCCAGGCGCGTGGGGCAGTCGGCGAGGAAGGCTGGTCCGGCCGCGTTCTGCATGGGAATCGAAGGTACCAGGAGGTAACGCACGGCTCCGTAACGTCTTGGGTGAGCAGGGGAACAGACACCCGATGCGGAGGAGTCAACATGTCACGAGCCGTGGTGTTCGACCAGTTCGGTGGGCCCGATGTCATGCACATCGTCGAGGCGCCGGTCGTCGAGCCGTCCGAGAGGGAGGTCCGGGTCAGGATCGAGGCGTTCGCCGTCAACCCGCTCGACCAGATGATGCGTTCCGGTTCCTCGCCCGGGCCCGTCGCCCTGCCGCACGCTCGGCTCGGCGTCGAGGGAACCGGGGTCGTCGATGCGCTGGGCCCCGGGACCAGCGGGCTGGAGATCGGCGATCCGGTCATCCTCGCTGCCGTTCCGGACGCCGGCAGCAACGGCAGCTATGCCGACCACATCACGCTCCCGGCGGCCCAGGTCATCGCCCGGCCCGCCGGGCTCGCCGTCACGGAGGCGGCGGCGATCTGGGTCGCGTACTCCACCGCCTACGGGGCGCTCGTCGAGAAGGCGGGGATGCGGCCCGGCGACCACGTCCTCATCTCCGCCGCGTCCGGCGGCGTCGGTCGTGCGGCGATGCAGATCGCCCGTCAGATCGGCGCCGTGCCGATCGCCCTCACCCGGCACAGCGAGAAGAAGGACGACCTCCTCGCCGCCGGCGCCGCCGCCGTCATCGCCACCGACCACATGGACGTAGTCGAAGCCGTCCGCCACTGCACCGGCGGGAGGGGCGCCGACATCGCCCTGGACATGGTCATGGGCCCCGGGCAGCAGCAGCTCCTGCAGGCGCTGCGCCCCGACGGGACACTGGTCGCCGCCGGCTTTCTGGACCCCCGGCCCACACCCTTCCCGAGAAGCGCGCCGCTCACGGTCTTCAGTTACCGCAGCTTCGAGCACACTCTCGACACCGCCGTGGTGAAACGCATGGCGGCCTTCCTGACCGCCGGTGTGCGCCTTGGCGCGCTGCGGCCGACCATCGACAAGGTGTTCACCTTCGACACCGTGGTCGAAGCTCACCGCCGTCTGGAGAAAGGACTCCACGCAGGGAAGATCGTCGTCACGGTCTGACCGCAGGCCGGACTCCTGTAAGCCGTTCGGGGTAACTCCCGATCACGGAAGACGCATCGATGACCCGTGGGAACGTGGCGTGCGCGGCTGCCGGAGCGCCTCGACGTCCTGCTGATGCGCGAACGAGCCCCGGACCGATGGTCCGGGGCTCGCGGGCTGCCCAGGGGTGATGGCTGCAGCTCGAGCTGAAGGTTCTGGACGTCCGTGAAGCGGACCTCTCCCTGGGAGGCGGGGACGTCAGCCGCGGACGATGTTCTCGGCCTGGGGACCCTTCTGGCCCTGGGTGACGTCGAACGTGACCGGCTCGCCCTCGACCAGCTCGCGGTATCCGTTGCCGGAGATGTTCGAGTAGTGGGCGAAGACGTCCGGTCCGCCGCCGTCCTGGGCGATGAAACCGAAGCCCTTCTCGGAGTTGAACCACTTCACGGTGCCGCTGGCCATACTGCGTCCTTCGATCTCGCCGGGGGTGCCGGCCGGGGTGAGTAACCGGGTCTTCCAGGGAAGGCCCAGCATCGGTTCTACCCCATCCGGGGCTCCGCTATTCGATCATCCCCCCACGAGTTCGGGGCGATCCGATCCGGCAGCCGAACGGCCCCCGCAGCAGCTCGGTAAGGACGGCATCACATCGCCGAGGGCCGTCCCGTCAGAAGCATGGGGGTGTCGCGCGTAGCCGGAGTCGTAGTTCTGGGTGAGGAGGAACTCGCCCGCCGCGTCGGCTGCAGCACGTCCGGCGTGCGCACCGCCTGTGGCGAGGCGGAGATCAGGCACGTCGCCGCGCAGATCGGCCGGAGCCGGACCGGCCCCGCCGCGACGCAGCCGGGGCCGCCGGGGCAGCCGGGGCAGCCGGTCAACACCGCAGGCCGTGGGCAGTGGGCTGATCCACTCGGCCCGGCTCGGCCCGGCACGGTCCGGCACGGCGGGCAGGCCGGCACCGGGCCGCGACCGCCGACGCGGCGGCGGCTCCGCGCGAAGAGCGTCAGCGCGAAGAGCGTCAGCCGCTTCTCGCTTCTCGCTTCTCAGCTCGCCAGGCCCCGGCGGTAGGCGTAGATCACGGCCTGGACACGGTCGCGCAGGCCCAGCTTGGCGAGGATGCGGGAGACGAAGGTCTTGACGGTCTCCTGGCTGATCTGGAGGCTCCCGGCTATCTCGCCGTTGGACAGGCCGTCCGCGATGAGGCGCAGAACCTCCAGCTCGCGGGGGGTCAGCGGAGCTTCGGCCGCGCTGCCGTCGTCGAGCGGGCGGATGCGGGCGGCATAGCGGCCGACAAGCCGGCGGGTGACGTCGGGGTCCAGCAGGGCGGCGCCCGCGGCCACCGTGCGGATGCCGTGCAGGAGTTGGTCCGGGGGCGCGTCCTTGAGGAGGAACCCGCTCGCGCCCGCGCGCAAGGCCTCGTAGACGTACTCGTCGAGGTTGAAGGTGGTGACGACCAGGACCTTGACCGGATTCTCCACCCCGGCCCCGGCCAGCAGGCGGGTGGCCTCGATGCCGTCGAGCACCGGCATCCGTACGTCCATCACCACGACGTCGGGACGCAGCCGCCGGGCGAGGTCGACCGCCGCCCGGCCGTCCCCGCACTCGCCCACCACCTCGAGGTCGGGCTGGGCGCCGATGATGGTGACCAGCCCGGTACGGATCAGCATCTGGTCGTCGCAGACCAGGACCCGGGTCGGTGCGCTCACGCCGCGCCGCCCACAGGTATGCGGGCCCGTACGGCGAAGCCCCCGCCGGCGCGCGCGCCCGCGTCGAAGTCGCCGCCGAGGACGTCGACCCGCGCGCGCAGCCCGGCGAGGCCCCGTCCGCCGCCGCCGGGGGACGCGGCGGGCGAGCCGGTGCCGTCCGTGCCGATGTCCACGGTGATCTCCTTGTCCGTGTGGCGGACCCGGACCGTGGTCAGGCCGCCGTGGTCGTGCTTGAGGGCGTTGGTCAGGGCTTCCTGCACCACCCGGTAGGCGACGAGGTCGGCGCTGCCCGCCGACACGGCCGGGGCGCCCTCCTCGGTGAACTCGACCGGCTGCCCGGCCCGTCGGGCCTGTTCGACGAGGGTGCGCAGTGCGCCGGCGGCCGGTGTCCTCGGCTCGGCGCCTCGGCCTGTGCTCCGGCCGGGGCCGTGGCTCGGTTCGAGCAGGTCGAGCAGGTGCCGCAGGTCGGTGATGGCCTGCCGGCCGGTGTCGGTGACGGCGCTGAGCGTCTCGTCGAGGCGTTCCGGCGCGGCGGTCAGGTAGCGGGCCGCCTCGGCCTGCACGACCATCGCGGTGACGTGGTGGGTGACGATGTCGTGCAACTCGCGGGCTATGCGCGTGCGTTCCTCCGCGCGGGTGTCGTCGGCGACGCGTCGGCGGCGCTCGGCCTCCGTGGCACGGTCGGCGCGCAGCCAGGCCCCGACGCCCCAGGCGAGGGCCAGCGCGAGGTAGAAGGTGACGAATCCGCTCGCCCGCTCGCCGCCCCGGCCGGTGTGCGCGAGCGTGACGGCGAGCGGCACGTACGCCACGGAGAACAGGACCGCGGTGCCGCGCCGGTGCCGGTGCAGGTGGGCGCCCGCGCTGAGCAGGGCGATGGGCAGGGCGGTGCCGGCGAACGTGTGGTAGCCGCGCAGCTGGTCGAGGCAGAACCCGAGCGAGACCAGGGCGAGGCCGAGCGCCGGCGAGCGCCGCCGCAGGGCGAGCGGCAGGCATTCCAGGGCGAGGGCGGCGGCGGCCAGGGCGTCGAGCGGGCGGGTCGCCACGTCGCCGACGCTGGTCCCGTTGCCCCGGAAACCGGGGAGCGCCGAGGCGACGAGGAGGAGCAGCCCGAGCGGAAGGTCCCGGGACGAGACGGGGAGGCGGTGCCACAGCGGCACGGCGCGGTGCCAGGCTCGTACGGCCCGGTGTCGAAGCTCTTCGGCGCGGAGCCGGGGTCGTACGGCCGGGTCGGTCTCGGCTTTCGCCGCCAGTACTGCGCTTCGGGGTGATCCGGGAGCAGGGGCGCGCGTCCTGCCTGGCCTGTTCACTGGGCGAGTGTAGCCGTGGCGGCGGCCCGTTCGGCGCGGTTGCGGCGGGGCAGGAGGCGGCCTCGGCGGTGGGCGAGACCCAGAAGGGCGGCCGTCAACAGGACGCAGAACAGTACGGAGTAGAGGCTGGCCTCCGGCCCGAAGCTGCCGCCGGTGACCAGCGCGGAGCCGGACGTCGAGGAGTCGAGGAGACCGTGGGTGGCGCCGTTTCCGGAGACCTCGGTGCTGAAGACGCCGGACTCGGCGAAGTTCCAGCCGAAGTGCAGCCCGATGGGCAGCCACAGGCTGCGGGTGGCGACGTAGGCGGCGGTGAGCATGCCTCCTGCCTCGACCGCGATGGCGAGGGCTCCCCACACCGTGGCGTGCTCGTTGGCCAGGTGGGACAGGCCGAACAGCACCCCGGTCGCGGTCAGCGCCCACCAGGTGCCCACGCGTTCTTCGGCTATGCGGAACAGCACGCCGCGGAAGAGGAGTTCCTCGGTGACGGCGGCGGCCGCCATGAATCCGACAAGTCCGATCGCGCCGGTCACCGAGCCCCGGCCGTCGACGTGGAAGTCCCCGAGGAAGGCGATGTTGGCGATCACCGCGCCGAAGGCGGCGGCGCCGATCAGAGTGCCGCGCACGGTCGCGCTCCAGGCGCCGCTCGCAGCGAGTTCCGCGGGCGGCCGGTGCTCGGTCCGTCGTACCACCCAGCGGTAGACCGGGACGGTGATAACCGCCGACAGCAGGCCGAGCAGCAGGGTGAGCCAGGAGTTCCCGTCCACCGCCGCCACGGCTTGACTGCCGATGAACGCCACTGCCGCGACCGCCAGAAGCTGCCAGACCAGTCTCATGAGATGCCCTTCGCCGAATCCGCGGACCGAGCGCCGCGGCTGGTCACGAACCTACGGATCGGGCGGTCGCGGAGCGTCCCCGTGAGGAGCGCACTTGCGTGTAGCTCTCACGGGGGACAGCCGCGTCGTCCGTAACCCGGCACGGGCACGCATGGCCGGGCCGGCTCCTGGGCGGTTCCGGGGCCAGGCGACGCCGTACAAGGGAGCCCGCGGCGGGATCGGCTGCCTGGTGTGCGCGGGCTCAGAAGATCGCCTTCCGGCAGCGGGCGGCTGCCGTTTGTCTGGTCGGCCGGCCTGCGAGCCCGCGCGCTGGACGCGGACAAGGACGCGGACACAGCAGAAACGGATCCTCCCGGCTCATCCACCTCGGCCTCGCCGGGATACGACGGCTGATCACCCGCCTCAGGCCATGACGGGGGCGGGTGAGGGGTGCCGCGGTTCAGGACGCAGGCGCGATCGTCCCGACTCGCAGATACTTCCCGAACTTGATGTGGGTGAGGGGCGCGTAGCCGTCTCCGTCGTACCCTGGCGGCTTCGAGCCGTACTCGGCGGTGAAACCGAATTCGTCGGCGTTCTTGACGTCGAACGCGCCGTACTCCTGCAAGGCCTTGGCGATCATCCGCTCGTACGGCTCGAGCGTGGTGTCGGCGTCGATGTCGTACGCACGGTCCAGCCAGATGAACTGCCCTTCGCGCCAGGGGCCTTGGCCGGGGCCGTCGCTTCCGATCGCCGGGAAGACGTGCCGGCCGTTGTTGTCCGGAGTGCCGAAGGCAAGGGCGTGTTCGATGCGGCCGGACTTCCAGTCGGCACCAGTAATCAGTCCGGCGAGGCGGGACAGACCGCTGCCGGTGGCCTGTCCCTTGTCGGAGACCGACGAACCGCGGATGTCGGACACGGCTCCCCATTCACAGCTCGGTTTTCCGTCCCGCACCTCGATCCGCCGGCATTCCAGCGACCGCCCGTCCGGTGTGATCACCACGGTCCACTCGCGCGCCGACCGCGGTACCTTCCACGACTCGTCCCAGGGAAAGCGGACGCCTTCGAAGGGGTTGGGCCCCCACTGATCGACGTGTTCGCGCGGGACGACTTCGTGGGTCGGGGTACTGGGGGTGGCTCGGTGCACGAGCAACCCGGCGCTGCCGGAGTACACCCGCACCCGGCCCGGGGCCAGCAGATCGGTGACCATCTGCGCGGAGTCGGGCTCCGGGCGGGGACTCGGATGCCGTTGGTTGAAGACGTCGTCGGCGGCGAAGAAGCGGGAGGAAGGGCCGGCGGCGAGGGCCGGCGGTGGCGGCTCGTGCGCGAGGCGATCTACGAGTACCGCTGCGACGACCGCCAGGGCGAGCGCAGCGGCGCCGGCGGCGGCCAGGACCGGCCACCGGCGCCTCGGCGTCGGTGCGGTGCCGGACTCGGCCTGCGCCGCCCGCCACCGTCGTTCCCATTCCGTGCGGTCGCCGCCGCAGGCTTCGGCGTAGGCCAGGGCGACTTCGAGGAGCGGCAGCTCCCCGCCCTTCGCGGCGTTGGCGAGGGCGCTGGGCGACTGGCCTGTCCGCGCGGCCATCTGACGATACGTCGGGCCGCCCGCCGACGTACGGAGTGCGCGTAAGTCAGAGGCGAATCGCTCTGCCGAACCCTCGGGACCCGCCGCCGGGTCGCCCGACCGGCGAGGTGCTGCTGCGGCCACGTGTCCGGCCTCCAAGTCACGGCTGTGATCTGTCGTATGTGGCATCTGGTCGACTTACGCGAGTGTCCGAGTGTAGAAGACACGAAGTTCTGGGGAACAGGTGTCGCGCGGCGGCAGACCCCATCAGGATGGAGTGCATGGACCAAGGATGGGCGGCCCTGGCGGGAGCCGGCGTGGGCGTCGCCGGCACCCTGTGCACCTCGTGGCTGACCTATGCGGCTGCTCGTCGGCAGGCGCGTGACCAGGGGGCGGTCGAACACGGTCGGGCGCTGCGGAACGAACGTCTGGAGGCGTACCTCGCGTTCATGAAGGCAGCGGAACCGGTCGACAGCGTGCTGCACCGAGTCGCCCACCAGGACGGGGCGAGGGCCTCCACGGGGAACGCCCCGCCTCCGGCGGACGTGTTGCACGCGGCCGTCGAGGAACTCGGCACCGCGGTGGACGCCCTCTACAAGGCGCAGGCGCGGCTCGATCTGATGGGGCCGAAACCCGTGGCCGCGCAGGCCGTGAACGTGTGGTCGGACGTGAGGTCCCTGCGGACGTACCTCGAAAGGGTGCGCCTCGGGATGATCGAAGGCGGGGTGCCGCACGACGAGTACCGCACCGGTCTCGAAGACGTGGTCGACGCGGTCGAGGTGAGCCGGGAGCGGTTCGCCCGGCGCGCTCGCGAGGTGATCGAGACCCCGCCGTGAGGCGGGTTTCCGGGCCTTACGGCTGGGACGGTCCCCTTCGAGCGGCGGCGGAGCCGCTTGCGTGTGCGGGCGTGGGCAGCAGCCGACGTGCGGGAGTCGGCGCGATGCCGGGTACCGGTCGGCCCGTCGCCGCGAAGGCCTCCCGACCGCGTGAGGGCGCCGGCCGTCTTCTGCTCGGCGGCACGGCGGCACGCCCGGACGTAGTGATCAGCGGGAGGAGTTCGGCGAGGCTCGGGGAGGGGGCGGGAGCCCGCACGTCAGGGGCGTGGGGCCTCGTTGCCCGCGCGTACGGCGTCGGTGCCCCAGTTCGCCAGCAGGCGCAGCGCCTCCGCCGAGGGGGAACCCGGCTCCGCGTGATAGACGCACAGGAACTGGCCGTCGTCGTCCGGCAGGTGCAGCGTCTCGTAGGCGAGGCTCAGCTCGCCGACCAGCGGATGCCGCATCCGCTTCACGCCGTGGCCCTTCTCCTTCACGTCGTGCGTGGCCCACAGCTTCCGGAACTCCTCGCTCTTGACGGAGAGTTCACCGACGAGAGCCGACAGCTCGGGGTCGTCCGGGTGCCGGCCCGCGTACAGGCGCAGATAGCTGACCATGTCCGACGCCTTCTGCTCCCAGTCGCGGAACAGCTCCCGGTAGCTTGGGTTGAGGAACGTCAGGCGTGCCCAGTTGCGTTCGTGGGCTTGCATCGCGCCCCAGTCGCCGAAGAGGGCCGCCGCCGTCCGGTTCCAGGCGAGGATGTCCGAGCGCGCCCCGCCGATGTACGCGGGCACGCCCTCCATCGAGTCGAGCAGATGCTGCAGCGCCACGCGCGGCTGCTGCCGCCTCGGCGCCCGGTGCCTCCTGCGCTGCTGCCTCGGCTTGGCGAGGTGGGTCAGGTGCGCGTGCTCGGTCTCGCTGAGCCGCAGGGCGCGCGCGATGGCGTCGAGGACCTCCGCCGACACATTGCGCCCGTTGCCCTGCTCGAGCCGGGTGTAGTACGCCACGGAGACCCCGGCCAGCTGCGCCAGCTCCTCGCGCCGCAGGCCCGGCACCCGCCGGTGCCGTCCGATCGTCGCGATTCCCACGTCCTCGGGCTTGAGCCGGGCCCGCCGGGTGCGCAGGAACTCGCTCAGCTCGGCGCGCTGGTCGAGACCCTCGGGGTTGTCCGGTTCGGCATCCATGGTGTCCAGTATTCCCGGTCGTACGCCCACGAGCCTGACCCCCTCAGTAGTAGGACCGCTGAGCGTACGCAAAGCGGTGACCTGGGTGAACGTGCTCGGCGGTGCCACCCTGGGAGCCATGACCACAACCGTTGCCGCATACGCCGCGCCCAGTGCCAAGGCTCCGCTGGAGCGCACCACCATCGAGCGCCGCACGGTCGGCGAGCACGATGTACTGATCGACATCCAGTACGCCGGCATCTGCCACTCCGACATCCACCAGGCCCGTGAGGGCTGGGGCGAGGCCATCTTCCCGATGGTTCCCGGCCACGAGATCGCCGGTGTCGTCTCCGAGGTCGGCTCCGGCGTCACCAAGTTCAAGGTCGGCGACCGCGTCGGCGTCGGCTGCATGGTCGACTCCTGCCGTGAGTGCGAGCCCTGCCGCAGCGGCCGGGAGCAGCACTGCGTCCGAGGGAGCGTCCAGACGTACAACGGCGTCGGCAAGGACGGCCGGCCGACGTACGGCGGCTACTCCCAGAAGATCGTGGTCGACGAGGCCTTCACTCTGCGCATCCCCGACGGCATCTCCCTCGACGTGGCCGCCCCGCTGCTCTGCGCCGGCATCACCACGTACTCCCCGCTCAAGCACTGGGGCGCCGGCCCCGGCAAGAAGGTCGCCGTCGTCGGCCTCGGCGGCCTCGGCCACATGGGCGTCAAGATCGCCCACGCCCTCGGTGCGGAGGTCACCGTCCTGTCGCAGTCGCTGCGCAAGAAGGACGACGGCCTCAAGCTCGGCGCGGACCACTACTACGCGACGAGCGACCCGAAGACCTTCGAGGAGCTGGCGGGCACGTTCGACGTCGTCCTCTCCACGGTGTCGGCGCCGCTGGACTTCGGCGCGTACCTCGGCCTGCTCAAGACGGGCGGCGCCCTGGTCAACGTCGGCGCCCCCGAGGAGCCGATCTCCCTGAACCTGTTCTCCCTCATCGGCGGCAACAAGACCCTCGCCGGCTCGATGATCGGCGGCATCGCCGAGACCCAGGAAATGCTCGACTTCTGTGCGGAGCACAACATGGGCGCGGAGATCGAGCTCATCGAGGCGAGCCAGGTCAACGAGGCGTACGAGCGGGTTCTGAACTCGGACGTGCGGTACCGCTTCGTGATCGACGCGGCGACGATCTGAGTCCTGCCCGGCAGACGGTCGACGCCCTCCCCGGGCGGCGGGCTCGCTCGTGCCCGTCACGGCAGCCGGCTTCGTGCGGCCGAGTCTGCCGTCGGCCGCCGAGTGCGGGCGGCGAAGCTCGGTCCTCCGGGGTCCGGCCCTCTGGGGTCCGACCCTGTGGTGTCCGGCCCTGTGGTGTCCGGCGCGAGCGAGCGGCCCCGCCGGAACACCGCCCGGCGGGGCCGCTCGTCGCGCTGCCGCTAGTTGCTGCGGCCCGCGGGATCGTGGGCGACGTTGTCGTGGCCCTCGCCCCCGTGGGCCTCGCTCCCATGGGCCGGGAGCGCGTCGGCGGAGCCGGTCCCGGTCGCGGCGGCCCGGTCGCCGTGCCCCGGCCACCAGGCCGCGTGCCCGATGAGGGCGGTGAGACTGGGCGTGAAGAACATCGACATCACGAAGGCGGCGACCGCGATGCCGAAGGAGACGGCGAAACCCATCTCCGTGAGCAGCGAGTTGCCCGCCAGCATCATCGTGGCGAAGGTGGCCGCCAGGATGAAGCCGGCCGCGGCGACGGTCGGCCCGGCGTGCCTGAGCGCCATGCCGGCGGCCTCGCGCGGTTCGCGGCCCTCGCGGGCCTCCTCGCGCAGCCGGGCGATCATGAGGATGTTGTAGTCCGTGCCGATGGCGACCACGAAGAGATACATGATCACCGGCAGCATGAACATCAGACCCGAATGCCCCTGGCCGTTCTGGAAGATCCACACGGTGGCACCGAGGGTGGCGCCGAAGCCCAGGCCCACGGAGGCCATCAGGTACCAGGGCGCGACCACGCTGCGCAGCAGCAGCCCCAGGATGATCATGATGAGGACCGCGGCGACGGGGAAGACCGTGCGGTAGTCGTGGTTGACCGCGGCGTCGATGTCCTTGTAGATCGAGGACATGCCGCCGACCAGGGCCTCGGTGCCGTCGGGGGCGTCGGCGTGCGCGACGTCGCGCACCCGGCCCACGGCGTCGATGGCCTTGTCCGTCGACGCCTCGTACTTCAGCGTGACCGTGAAGTCCGCCGTGGTGCCCGCCTTGTTGACCTGGGTCATCCGGGCGTCCGCGACCCCGTCCACGGCGCCGAGCCTGCGCGCGTAGGAGTCAAACGCGCCCCGGTCCAGCGGCTTGCCGTCGGTGCTGGACAGGTAGACGTCGGTGGGAGCGGCCGCGCCCGCCGAGTACGCCTTCTGCATCTCGTCCTGGGCGACCATGGACTCCTTGGTCTTGGGCATGGACCCGGACGCCAGGTCGAAGGTGGCGTTGAAGTTCAGGATGCCCAGCGACAGCACGACCAGGACGAGTCCGGACAGTCCGGCGGTCAGCGCCGGACGGCGCTGCACTCCGCGGCCGAGGGCGGCGAAGCGGGCGTTCTCCGGTTCCCGCTGCCAGGACTTGGACGGCCAGAAGACCTTCGGTCCGATCAGCGAGACCACGGCCGGGATCAGGGTGAGGCCCGCGACCAGCGTGGCGGCGACCGCGATGGCGAGCGCCGGTCCCATCTGCTTGAGGAAGCCGAGCGTGGACAGCACCAGCGCGAGGAAGGCGATGATGACCGCCCCGGCGGCGGAGGCGATGGCCTCGCCGACCCGGTCGACCGCGTTGACCATGGCCTGCTTGGGTTCGTCGCCGGCGCGCAGGCGTTCGCGGTAGCGGAACATCAGGAACAGGAAGTAGTCCGTGCCCACGCCGAAGAGCACGACGATCAGGATCGACGAGATCGAGCTGTTGGCCTGGAGGCCGAACAGCTTGGTGGCGTAGGCGATCAGTCCGTTGGCGACGGCGGACACCAGGCCGATCAGGATCAGCGGCAGGACGGCGAGGATCGGCGCCCGGAAGATGATCAGCAGCGTCACCAGGATGATGACGAAGGTGCCGATGCCGATCAGTGCCTGTCCGCGTTTGGACGAGTCCTGCTGGTCGAGTGCCTGGGCCGCGGAGCCGCCCAGTTTGACCTCCAGGTGCGTGCCCTTGGCGAGTTGCTTGACGTCGTCGCGCAACACCTTGGCCGCGTCGGCCTGTTCGGGCTGGCCGGCCTTCTTGCTGTCCATCTGGACCAGGGTCAGGTCGTACCTGCCGTCCTTGGACGGCTGGCCGGGGACGACCTTCTGCACCTGGTCGATGTGCTTCTTGCCCAGCTCGGTGGTGATCCGGGCGACGTCCTGTTTGTCGGCGTCGGTCAGCCGGCCGCCGTCGGTGCGCTGGTAGAGCGCGATCGCGGACGGCGTGAAGGCGCTGGGGAACGCCTTCTGCTGCAGGTCCGCCGCTTTGATGGATTCGTAACTCTTCGGCAGGAAACTGCTCTCGTCACTGTTCGAAGGCAGGCCGGGAGCCGTGGCGACGATCGCCACCGCGGCGATCAGCCAGGCCACGATCGTCCAGACGGGATGTCGGACGACTGCGTTGCCTATTCGTCGGAACATGCGGGGGGTCCTCCTGGACAGGAAGATCACCGCAGCCCGGGGAGCGGTCCCCGGCATCGGCGACCCCGGCCGACGCGCGTCCAACGCACCGGCCGGATGGGTGTCTTAAGGCCACATGGTAGTGACCACGCAACGGGATCATTCCAGCAGGCGCGCCCCGGCACGACCGGATATCAGACGGCCGGGACTTCGAGAGCGAGTCCGCCCGCGCGGCAGCAAGGGTGGGTGGCGCCCGACGGGCCCGCCCAGGACGGCGGGCCGTGCTCTCCGCGCAGGCGGAGGTGAGCCGACGGCCGGCCCGCCGCACAGCGGTCCTGAGGGCCTTGCCTGTCGGGCGGTGGATGCGGGGCGGCTGTTGGCCGGAGGACCCGGGCCGGCTGCGGCATCGGCAGAGGCCGACCGACCCGCGCATGCCTCCATGTGACGGCCACGCCCCGTATTCTCGGTGCCCCCGAGCCGACCGATACAACGCCGATGCCGATCCCTTCAACCCACCCTTGGGATTCCGGAGCCGCCCGGGATGCCACAGGCCGCAGCCCGGCGGATGCCGTCGGCCGGTCGGCCACGACGGCGTTGTGGAGGGCTGTCAGGGAGTGGGTGACAGCGTTCGCCAGGACACCAGGGCGGCGAGGGCGGAGGCCGCGCCGGCCAGTGTGACGACCAGCGCCGGGGTCGCCACCTCGCCCAGCGCGCCTCCGGCTGCGGCGGCCAGGCCCTGGAGCGTCATCGTCCCGGTCAGCAGCAGGCCGAACGCCTGACCCCGCTGCGTCTCGTGCACCTCGTCAAGAAACCTGCGGGCCAGTGCGAGCTGGTAGGCGACGCCGAAGCCGGACACGGTCAGCAGGATGGCGGCGTATCCCGGGGCGGGGTGCAGCGCGAACCCCAGCAGCGGCAGTCCGAGCGCGAGCGCCAGAGGGCGGGCCAGCCGCTCCCGGTCCGCAGGGCGTACCAGGCGGCCGACGATCAGGTTGCCGGTGAACATCCCGGCGGCGACCGCCGTGAACAGCAGACCGGCTGCGTCAGGCGCACCGACCTGGGCGGCGTACGGGATCAGCACGCCCTCGGCGCCGACCATCAGCGCCGGTGGGAGCCACTGCGCCAGCAGCAGCGCCCGGATCGCAGGCCGGCCCAGCAGCGCCCGGTTCACTTGCCAGGTCTCGCTGATGCCGGCCGAGGCGCCGGTGCGGCGGCGTGGGTGGTCGGCCAGGCGCAGTCGCAGCAGGCCTGCCGAGGCCAGGCAGGTCGCGGCGGTGATCCAGAGCGCGCCTTGCGCGCCGACAGCGGCGATCAGCATGCCGCCGCCGGCGAAGCCGAGCACCTGTGTGCCGCCGGCCGTCATGGAGAACACGGCACGGCCGAGCACGTAGCGGTCGCCGTCCAGCAGGTCGGGCAGAAGGGCGGTGCGCGAGGCGGAGGCGACGGCGCTGGGCAGGCCCGTCACGCACACGAGCGCCAGCATGGCCGGTACCGGCAGCAGACCGGCGGCGAGCACGGCGCTGACGGCGGTGCGCAGCACCTCGTAGCCGATCATGACGGTGCGCGGGGGCCAGCGGTCGGCGAAAGCCAGCAGCAGCGTGCCGCCCAGGGCATAGGGAAGGAAGCCCGCCGCATACGCCAGTGCCGACATCAGCGGCGACCCGGTTGCCGCGTAGACGGTCACGGACAGGGCGAGCATCCGGACCGTCTCGCCGATCAGGAAGAGCGTGTAGCTGCCGAAGAGCACGCGGAACTGGCCGACGGCGAACACCTCGCGATAGGTGGCCGGACGTGGCGCGACGGACGTGGTGGTCATGGCCGACAGCATCACGGCAGCCCACCCGCGGTGACTATGCTTTCGCGTGGAGGCAAAACATGCTGGCCATCGAGGTGGGACCCGTCGACGTGGCGCGTACCCGCTACGCGATCTCGCCGCTGGGCGAGGCGATGCAGGCGCTGCGCGTCGCAGCCGGCGTGCAGACCGCCGGTCCGCTCCGGCCGTGGGCCGAGCGCATCGCGCCCCGGTACCAGCAGCTGCGGCGGCAGGTGCCCGCAGTCGCGGCGCTGACGACGCTGTTCCGCCGCGGCGCCTACAACGCCGACTTCATCCATCCGCCGCCGTCGGGCGCCGGCGGCGACTTCGCCGCCGAACTGGCCGCCGTGCGGGCCACGCCGCTGCGCCGCGCACGTCTGGAACTGGCCCGCAACCTGGCGGGACTGCGGACACCGCCACGCTACGTGCAGCGCGTCCTCGACGCACCGGACGTGGTCACCCGCCTCGCCGAGGCACTTGAGGCGAGCTGGCAGGCGCTTGTCGAGCCGGACTGGCCGCGGCTGCGGGCGGTGCTGGAGCGCGACCTCGTCCGCCGCGCCGGGCATCTGGCGATGTACGGCTGGGCGGCGGCGCTGTCCGATCTCGACCCCCGGGTGAGCTGGCGCTCCGAGGGGCAGGCCGGGACCATCGAGGTGCGCACGGGCTCGCGTACCGAATGGGACCGGCACCGGCCGGCGGGCAAGGGCCTGCTGCTGATGCCGACGGTGTTCGGCACTCTGATCAGCTACGTCGAGCCGCCCTGGCCCTACGCCCTGGTCTATCCCGCCCGGGGCATCGCGGACCTGCTCGGCCCGGCGGCGCGTGCACCGGGCGGCGAGGCCCTGAGCCGACTGGTCGGCCCGCACCGCGCGGAGGTGCTGCGCGCGCTGGACACACCTGCGACGACGACGCAGCTGGTCGCCCAGCTCGGCCTGAGCCTCGGCACCGTCGGAAGTCATCTGGCGGTGCTGCGCGATGCCGGCCTGGTCACCCGTACTCGCACCGGCCGGGCCGTCCGTTACGAGCACACGCCGCTGGGCGCGGCCCTGGCGGCAGGCTGAATGCCGCCAGGGCGCCCACACGGCCGCCCGAGGCGGGTGGCATTGACGAACGGCGCTCCCACCGGCAGGTCGCTGAGCGTGACGCTCTGGAGGGTTGGAGTGCGCCCAGGCGCACAGCGACGACAACGGGAGCATGCCGCCGCACAGGCCGCCGCACGGTGTCACTTCGTGCCGCAGCGCGTCGGTGAGCCGTTCGACGGCGTATTCGGCAGCGTTGTAGCAGCCGAAGCCCGGCAGGACGGCGCGGAGCATCTGCGTGGCGCAGAAGAAGTCGAGCTCGAAGGAGCCTCTGACGTCGTTGTCGGGTGTGCCTTCGTGGGGTGCGTCGGTGACGTCCAGACGGTGGATGAGCAGCACCCGGTGGCCGTGGCGGGCGGCCCAGTCGTCGAGCGGGTGGGGGCGGCGGGCGGTGAGGATGTCGAGCCGGTCCTGGTCGACACCCGTACAGGAGGAAGCCTCAAGGACAGTAAGGCGTTCGGCTTCGATGCCGGTCCGGCCGATCGCGCTGCTGGACTCTCACGGCCATGACAGGCGGGTTCGAGCGCCGGCCCGCAGCGGGGCGGATCCTGGCGTGGCCGCCCGGTCAGCCGTCGAGTGCGGCGGACGGCGTGTCCCCGTCCTGGGCCTGCCGGGCCCGCTTGGCGAGCACCGTGGCCAGGTCCCGGACTCCGTCCTCGTCGATGCCGCCCTTGTCCGTGGAAGCCGCCCTGGTCCACAGCAGCGTCGTGCCGACCCGGGTCTGGGTCACGGCGCCCGGTTCGCCGCCGTAGCCGGAGGCCCCGAATCGAGCGTCGCGCTCGTCACCGATCGACCCGATCCCGAACGTCTTGGCCCCCTGTCCCACCGTCTTGCCGTAGGCGCCGTCCCAGAGCATGTCGTACGCCGCCCGGGCGGACTGTTCGCTGTCGTAGGCGATGATCAGGAAGGTGACGGAGGTGGCGCCGTCGTCGTGCCGGAAGGTCGCGGCACCGTAGAAGCGGGAGTTCTCGCAGCCCTTGTTGCCCTTGATGGGGCAGGCCTGCGAACGGTAGAACGCGTCCATCTCGACGGACTTGGGCCGAGCGGACTCCTCCCAACCCGTCATGGCCTCGCCATCCGGCAACACCTCCCGCACCTGTTCCTTGGTGAGCGCCACGGCCTTGCCGTTCCAGCTGACGCTCTCGGCGCCGCCGCCACAGCCGGCCAGCAGCAGTGTCGCCGCGATCGCCACGCACCACCGGGAGTGCCGCCGGGAGTTCCTCATGGTCATGCCACCACCCCTCGGCGGTGATCCTACGCGGGCCGTCTTCGAGCGGAAGGCACCTCCCACGAACCGGGACCGTCAGCCGCCGTCGCGAGTGATCTTCCGGCCGACGACGCCGGTCACCGCCGGTGCCTTGTCCGGCAGCACCAGGTCCGGTTCGTCCCGCACGCGGGTCTCCCTCAAGGCCGCGGTCCGGCACGTGGCCTTCACGTGGCCTTCACTGTGCCGCACCGGCCGGAGTCGCGGCGCCGCTGAAGGGCCGGGCGTGAACGGCGTCGTTCTCGCGTGCGGAGCTTTTGGTCCGCCGGTTACGACAGCACTGACGCCGGGCTGTCGGATACTCACCGGCACTTGAGCCGGGGAGCCGAACGGCGGCCGTCTCGCTGCCCTTGTCGCGCGAGTGTCGCCGGACGGGGCTCAGAGGCTCTTTCGCATGAGAATGCACATCGTCTCGTGGCGGCGGATCGATCCGTCAGGTCCTTCCTCGTCCCAGGCGTCCGGTTCGCGGCCATGTGCGACGTAGCCCAGTCGCTCGTACAGGGCGCGTGCCCGGGGGTTGTCCTCTTCTACGGCGAGTTCGGCCCTGCGCAGCCCGCGGTTCAGGATGCGTTGTTCGGCGGCGCGGACGAGCAGTGTTCCCAGGCCGCAGGACTGCAGCGCGGGCAGCACGGCGAGTTGCCACAAGGTTCCGGCTCCCTGGCTGACCTGATAGTCGACGCCGCCGATCGCCACCGGCAGGTCGACGGGAGTACATACAGCCAGGTAGTCCACCTCGCCCGCCGCGGCGCGCGTCAGCTCTCGCTCCACATGACGCAGGTGGGTGGCTGAGCCGGACCAGGTGCACGCCGGCAGATCCCGAGGCAGCAGATCGCGGACGGTGACACGCGTGGTGACGGTGGCGTGGGAGAAGTCGTTCTCAGTGGTCACGTCCGAAGCATGCGGCCTCGGAGAGGGTCCGACAACGGAATTCTCCCGGCCTGGTGCTCTGCGCACAGCATCGACCGGACTGCCTGCCTGCCGTGCGCTGCCGTTCCTCGGCTTCTGGTCCAACTTCCGTGAGCTGCCTACGCCCTGTGACCGTTGGCCTGGCGGGCAGCTCTCGCGTTCCCGCTGGCCTCCCCGGGCGGGAGGGCGGTGGTGCCGCGGCTTCGTACTCTCGGCGCGGCGGCTGAGCGGTGCGCCTCCCGTCACCGCTCGTGCTCCGCGCGATCTTTACGGAGTCGGTGCCGGAGGAGACTCCGGAGCCGGCCGAGAGCAGGTCGACATGGCCTACTGGGCACCACCGGTTCGCTGACCGAACCCGCGCTGGGCACGCCACCCTCGCGGACCGGATCAAGACGCTCAGGCGCCAGATGCACGGGCGGACCGGCTTCGGCCTCTTGTGGGAACGAGTCCTGTCGGCGTCCTGGCGGGACGGTCACGAGTTCTGCTGGAGTCGCTCCGCAGCCTGAGCGGGGGTGTCGTAGTAGCCAGGCCGTGCCAGCAGGACCGAGTTGAAGTAGTGGCCCTGTTCTTCCTCCGCTCATCGTCGGCTGCGAACGGGCGCCAGAAGCTCAGGAGCAGGTCCGGGGCGATGAATGAAGCACCGTCGTCGGATCTCCCTCGATCGAGGTGAACTCACCGACGGGTCCGGGCGATTCGCGGACCGGAAGCGCGAACACATCCAGTTCCTGAAACATCACTCGATCCGTCGGGGACGACGGCCCAGTTGCGTCAGATACCAGCTGGGGCCCGGCACAGCTTCCGTGTAGTGACCACTCCGAGTGAGGCCCTGCGCCCCGGGACAGCTCATGACGTCGCCCGAGAACCAGTCGCCGTGGGGAAGAGCCCTGGCCAATCGGCGGAGCCCTTCTGCGCACCCGCTGATCATGGAGTTAGGGTTCGGCATGAACGCCACAGCCTTGCGCGGCGCCACGATCCGCTACGACGACTTCGGTCCTTCGACCGGGCCGGCGGTCCTCCTGCTCCACGGCCACCCCTTCAACCGCACCCTGTGGACGCCCCAGGACAGGGCGCTGACCGAAGCCAGATACCGAGTCATCGCCCCATACCTGCGTGGTTACGGCCGGAGCAGCGTCACCCACGGAAAGGTCCTCCTATCCGACTTCGCCGATGACCTCGCCGCGCTCCTCGATCACCTGGGCATCGAGCGGGCGGTGGTCGGGGGCGTCTCCATGGGCGGCCAGATCACCATGGAGTTCCAGCTCCGTCATCCGCACCGGGTGCACACCCTGGTCCTGTCCGACACCTCCGCCCCCGCCGAGACCGATGAGGGCAAGGAGTTCCGCAACCGCCTGGCCGACCGGCTCCTCACCGAGGGTATGGACGGCTACGTGGGTGAGGTGATCGACAAGATCCTCACCACGCAGGTGACCACGCGATTGAGCCCCGCCCTCACCTGACCAGGTGCGTGCGGAGGACGAACCGGTCTTCGCAGCGGTGTTCCCGGGCAGGGCTCCCAGTGCGTCCCGAGTACGCACCGCAGGAGGCTGAGACGGCTTGCCCGGTGCCGGCCGGGCCCGGCCCTTCGTCGGGCCGAGCATGCCGGGCGCCGGTCGGTGGGCTGGTCCAGGTCTGGCTTCGGGCATCCGTTGGCCGTGCCGACCTGTGCAGGCGGCGCCGTCCAGGCCGTTGCCTCAACCAGGATCGTCGCCAGTACCGGCCGATAGTCTGACCGGCATGAGTGACCGCATCGCGTGGATGGGCGCGCATCATCACACCACCCTTTCGTCGGCCGTGCCCGGCATGCTCGGCGGCATCTCACTCACCCTGGCCCGAGGTGTGGAAACGGACGGATTCCTCATCGATCTCGGCGCCGATCCCGACGAGTTGGCCGCGCGCACCCCGTGCAGGGAGCTGCGCGCGCCGACCGGACGGCCGGGCCGGCCCTCGCGCCGCCTCAACCGCGCCATGTACGGCACGTGCGGTGAGTGGACGTACGTGCTGGAGGACTGGGGCATGGCAACCTGGGCGACCGGCTACCAAGGCAAGGGCGCGTCGATGTTCCCCTGCGAGGGCGAGGAGATCGTCTGCCTGAGCGCCAACCGTTTCAGCCCCCCGCCGCTGATCATTCATGCGCCCGGTGCTTGCGCGTACCGGGCTGCCTTCGGCACTGACACCGGTCAGGGCTCGGACCTCGATGCCGCGCTCGGCGCTGCGGGAGCGGTGTTCCCGTCGATGCCTGAGGCCAGTGAGGCCGAAGTCGTCGTGTACTTCGAGGAACATGGCGAGCGCCTGCCCGAGCTGGTGTTCACCGCTGTGGGTTCCTACACGGGCGTGACCGTCGACCAGGACGCTGTGAAGGCCGGTGCCCTTCCCGGCGTCCTCATCCCTCCGGCTTGACCGTCCGCCCCGCACATGACGGACGCCGCTTGCGTCATGGGTGCCGGGTCCGACACCGAAAAGCACGCGGTCGTAGCGCTTTCCCTCTACCAGCCCAGCCGACCGGCGGCGTTCTTCCTCGCGGAGACCGAGCCTGGTGAAGGCGCGCGACGCGCTCGTCCCGGAACTCCCGCTCGCCGATGGTGACTCTCGGTGTGGCCGTTCCGACGTAGGGGTCGAAGTCCCGGTGGTCCCGGTGGTCGGCCATGCCGAGGACACATGCGATGAGTTGTCTAGTTGACCGGTCCGAGCGCCTTGGGCGACGGCCGGCCGGTCGGGTTTCCGCCGCCGTTCCCGTCCGGGACGACTGCCCGCAAGGGGCATCCGGTGCCGACGCGCTCGGCGAGTTCGGTGCGCAGGGCGGCGAGTTCGGACATGCGGGCGTCGACCAGCTTGATCTTCTCCTCGAACAGCGCGGACAGCGCCTCCGACGCGTCCGGCACCCCGCGCAGTTCCTCGCCGGTCCGCGCGATCTCCGCCAACGAGAATCCGAGTGTCTGCGCGGCGCGGACATACTGCAGCCAGGCCACCGCCTCGGGCGGGAAGTCACGATAGCCGTTGGCCAGACGCCGGCCCGCGATCAGACCGACCTTCTCGTAGAACCGGATCGTGTCCCTGGTCATCCCCGTCTGCGCGGCCAGCTCTCCGATGCGCACCCTCAACGCCCCCTTCGGATGGCGGACTTGACCTTGGACCGTACTCCACTGTTTAGCGTGAGGCGTCGCTGACAGCCCGACAGCAGGAGCCTCGACATGACCCTTCTCGATATCCCCGCACACCCCGCCTACCTTCGCACCGTACGCGCGAGCGCCTGGTACGACTTCGCCGTCACCGCGGGGTTCGTGACGCCGTGGACGTACGCGCTGGTGCACGACGCGCTGTCCGCACTGGGCGAGGCGCTCGGCTGGGGCACTCTGCCCGCACTCGATCCCTGGCAGATCCTGTACGCGAATCTGATGGGCTCGGTGGTGGTCGTCTGGGCCGCACTGCGCATCGTCTGGCCGCTCCCCGTGCACGGACTCCTCGACGGCATCGCGCGCACCCTGTTCTCGGCGTGGATGGCGTACGCCCTGCTCAACGGCGTCTCACGGACGCTGTGGCTGTTCCTCGTCCTGGAGGTCGCGTGGGGGGTCGCCCAGCTCGCCCCCTGGCTGCGGAACCGCCGCACCGGGGCCGGCCTCGGGCACCGGGCCGGCCCACTGGAGCACTGAGAGGGGCGCCTACTCGAAGAACTTCAGGCTCCAGCCGGTGTCGGTGTTCGGGCCGGGGACGTTGGCGCGGCTGTAGGTGGTGTTGCCCCACCAGCAGAAGCTGCCGGTGTACCAGTACCGGTTCTCCCACGAGTACGCGGTTCCCTTGGGTACGGCGTGGAACATCAGGGGGAACTTCGGGCCGGCGGGCGGGCTGGTGGCGATGTCCCCGTCCAGCAGGACGAAACTGTGGTGGCCGGGGCCGTCGACGTACAGCGTCGGGTCCCAACCCGCCATCATCGTCGCCCGGTGGGAGCCGAACAGGCAGCCGTTGGACTTGTACCAGTCCCAGACGTACGTCGGGTCGCCGCCGGCCCGGAGCCTGAGGTCGGCCAGGCAGTACTGGTCGCTCCAGCTGCCGTTGGCCGAGTACACGATGTGCAGCTGGCCGTTCGGGTCCTTGATGGCCTCCGGCGCCTCGTTGATGAACGGGTTGCCGACCACCCGCTCCCAGCTCTCGCGCGGCTGCGAGATGATGTGCCGGGCGCCGGTCGGCGTGGTCGGGGTGTCCATGCGGGTGATGTAGAGGTTCTGCTCGACGTTGGTGTCGCCGGCCCAGCCCGACCAGACGAACCAGCGCTGTCCGTTGAAGGTGAACAGGGTGCCGTCGATGGCCCACTTGTCGTCCGGCAGAGCGAGCCGCGTCTCGGCGGTGTATCCGCTGTCCGCGGTCGCCGAGCTGATCACGTACATCCGGTGGGCGCTGCCGCGGCCCGCCGAGAAGTAGATGTAGTAGCGGCCGCCGTCCCGCACGATCTCCGGGGCCCAGACCTCGCCGAGGCCGCGGGTGTCCGACCAGATCTGGCGGGCGGGCGCCGAGGCCAGCGCGTCGGTCGAAGGGGCCTGGCGCACGGCGATGCCGCCGCCGGTCGACTGCACCGAGACGTAGGTGCCGCCGACCCGGAGGACACTCGGGTCCGCGGCCCGCAGGCCCGTCTGTCCCGCCTGGGCGGGTTCGGCGGACGTCAGGGACAGGACGGCTGTGAGGAGGCCGGACAGCACTATGGCCGCGGCTCCGTGAAGACGGCGAGAAAGCCTCATCGTTCCCTTCCCATGGTCGGTCGGTCTCCGTTTCCGTGCCGAGCGGCAGGGGCTCGCTCACTGCGCGCGGCGCCTGCGCCCCGGTGCGGGGTTCAGATCCACGGCGTCGGCGCCCCCGGGGTGACGAAGTCGATCGCGTCGATCTCGGCGTAGCACTCGCCCTTGGCGAACCTGAGTGTGTTGGCGCCCCGGCGGAGCTGGACGTCCACGCCGGTGATCACCCACTCGTCCCATCCCAGGGAGGGGTGGCTGACCGCGGTGGCGGGGCCGTCGTCGACGGTCAGCAGGTGTCCGCACCGGGTCCCCATGCCGTTGCCGGCCCGTACGTACATCCGGTAGCCGCCGGTGTAGGGGGCGTCGATCGTGTACTGGAGGTAGCTGTCGGCGTAGTCGATGTGGCCGGCCTTGCGGCCGCCGGACGCCGTGGGGGTGGCCGGCAGGTCGGCGTGGTGCACCGCGGCGTAGGCCGGGTTCTCGGCCTCCCAGCGGGTGACCGGTGAGGAGATCAGGGCGGAGTACCAGCGGGCGGCCATCTTGGAGTATCCGCCGCCGGTCGGGTGCACGCCGTCGGCCAGGTCGGCGGTCGTCAGCGCGGAGTGCATGGGCACGAAGTGCACGTGCCGCCCCCGGGCGGCCAGGGCGGAGACCACGCCGGGGACCGCGGCGTCGAAGCGCTGGGCCCGTTCCTCGGCGGCCGGGTCGGCCAGCGGGACGAGGTCGGAGACCAGCACGTCGGCGTTCGGGGCGGCGGCGGTCACGTGGTCGATGAGCGCGGCCAGGCGGGCCGGGGCGCCGGCCGGGTCGTGGTTCTGGATCATGTCGTTGGTGCCGATGTGCAGCAGGATCGTGCGCGGCGACGCTGCTCGTACCCAGTCGGCCGCGTGGGCGTCGATCTCGTCGATCCGCCAGCCGGGATGCCCCTCGTGGTCGTGGTCGCCGAGCCGGGCCGGGCCGTTGGACCGCGAGCCCACGAAGTCGTCGCGGTGCCCGTCCGCCGCGAGGTACTGCCACAGGTCGGACCGGTAGCCGCCGGGCACGTTGAACCCGTCGGTGATCGAGTCGCCCAACGGCATGACGCGCACCCCGCCGTTGGACTCGGCCTGGGCGGCCTGGGCGGCCGGACCGGCGGCGGCCGGCGTCACGATCGCGCACAGCAGGGCGGTCAGGCCGGCGGCGAGGTGTCTGACGTGCATGAGGTCTCCCGGAGGCCAGGGGTGACGCCTTGGCGGTCCACGCAGCGGTCCGTGAAATGGCTTGAGCATGACAACCACGACAACCACGCGGGCAGATCCCGTACCTCGACCCCGGGCATGCGGCCTGAGCCGAGGTAGGGGGAACCTAGCATGGAACAAAGGCAACCGGAATCACCCAGGAACGACCACTAACCAAACTCACGGGACTGGCCGCCCGGCCGACCGCCGACGACGCTGCCGCCGCCGGCGGACCCGGGCAGAGGCCACCGGCGGCCGGACCACCGGACCCGGACCCCGGGCCGGGACCGGTGGCCCGGCCCGGCCCGGGGCGGGGGCGGCCGCCGACTACTGCGACACGCGGACGTAGTCGACGAGCATCTTCTGCGGCAGCACGGTCGTGGCGTCCGGGGCTCCGGGCCAGTCGCCGCCCACCGCGTTGTTGAGGATGATGTAGAAGGGGTGGTCGTACACCCAGGGGCCCCGGGTCTGCTCCACCGTCGAGCGGTCCGCGGTGAAGAAGCTCTTGCCGTCCACCGAGAACGTCATGCGGCTGGAGTTCCAGTCCAGGGCGTAGGTGTGGAAGGCGGAGGCGAAGTCGCTGCCCGCGACCGTGTAGGGAGAGCCGTAGCCGTTCCCGCCGTTGTACGCGGGGGCGTGCAGGGTGGAGTAGACGGAGTCCGCGACCTTGCCGACGTGTTCCATGATGTCGATCTCACCGCAGTTGGGCCACGGGGTGCCGGTCTTGAAGTTCGAGCCCAGCAGCCAGAAGGCCGGCCACAGGCCCTGGGTGCCCGACACCTTGATGCGCGCCTCGACGTGACCGTAGGTGAAGTCGAAGTGGTCCGAGGTGTTGATCCGGCCCGAGGTGTACCGTCCGTCGGCCTCCTTGCGCGCCTCGATGACGAGGTTGCCGTTGCCGTCCATCGAGGTGTTGTCGCCGTCGGTGTAGTACTCCAGCTCGCCGTTCTGGCCGTTGCCCGGGTCCTGGGTCCACTTCGCGGTGTCCGGCTTGGCGCCCGCCGGGCCGTTGAACTCGTCGCTCCACACCAGGTGTCCGGGGTTGCCCGGGTCGGCCGGGGGCGCCGGCGGGGCGGTGGGGCTGCCGCCCGTGCCGTACACGTCGAAGGTCCACAGCGAGTAGCCGTAGCCGTTGCTGCGCGCGGTGCCGTACATCCGCACCCAGCGTCCCGTGCCGTCGACGTTCAGGGTCTCCTTGAAGCCCTTGCCGTTCGAAGTCGAGTAGATGCTGGTCCAGTTGACGCCGTCGGGCGAGGTCTGGATCTGGTAGGCGGTGGCGTAGGCCGGGTCCCACTGGAGGACGACCTTGGTGATGTGGGCGCTCGCGCCGAGGTCGACGGCGATCCAGCCCGGGTCCACCCAGCCGTTGACGTCGCTGGTCGCCCAGCGCGTGGCCGGGTCCTCGTCGAACGCCTTCGCGGGAGTGCAGTCGAGGCAGCTGTTGGCGTTCTGGTACGTCGAGGCGGTGGCCGGCTTCTTGTAGGACAGCAGCGTCGCGCCGTCGCCCGGCGGGGACGTCGTCCCTCCGGTGAAGATCTGGAACTCCCAGAGGGAGTAGCCGTACTGGGTGGCGCGGGTGGTGGCGTAGACCCGAACGTAGCGGCCGGCGCCGGTGGTTGAGATCAGTTCCGTGGCGCCGGGGCCGGTGGTCGTGCTGTAGACACTGGTCCAGGAGGCGCCGTCGTCGGAGACCTGGATCTGGTAGGCCTTCGCGTACGCCGTCTCCCAGCTCAACTGGACGCCGCAGACGGTCTGTACGGACCCGAGGTCGACCTGGAGCCACTGCGGGTCGGCGGCGGCGCTGGACCAGCGCGTTCCGTTGTCGCCGTCGACCGCGGCACTGGCCGGGGTGCCGGCGTTCTCGGTGGAGGAGGCGGTGGCGGGCCTGCCGAGTGCGGCGTCGGCCGTCGAGCAGGCGCCGGCGGTGCCGGCCGTTCCGTAGACCTGGAACTCCCAGAGGGAGACTCCGTACTGGGTCGCGCGCTGGGTGGTGGTGAGGCGGACGTAGCGTCCGGAACCGGCGACGGTGAGGTTCTCGGTGCCGCCTCGGCCCGTCGTGGTGGTGTAGAGGTCCTTCCACGTGGTGCCGTCGGTGGAGGTCTGGATCCGGTACGCCGTGGCGTACGCCGTCTCCCAGTTCAGGGTGACGGAGCTGATCGTCGCTCCGGTGCCCAGGTCGACCTGGAGCCACTGGGGGTCGGCGGCGGCGCTGGACCAGCGCGTTCCGTTGTCGCCGTCGACCGCCGCGGTGGCCGGGGTGCCGGCGTTCTCGGTGGAGGAGGCCGTGACCGGCTTCCCCTGCGAGAGCAGGGTTCCGGCGGCGCGGGCCGGGGACTGCGTGACGGCCAGGGTGAGGGCGGCGATGAGCACCGTCACACAGGCCAGGACCGTCAGGCGGAAGGATCTAGGAGGGGACAGGGCTGCGGGTTCGCCGATCACGGAGTCTCCTTGATGTCGCCGGGCAGTGCGGGAGCGCGCTCTCCGTCCGCCGCCGCGACGGCCTCGCGCCGCGGCTGCGCGGATGCCTCACCGGCGTACGACCTCACGCTGCCGCCGGGCCCGGTGCCCGCCCGATCGGCGACGGTCCCCGGCTCGCTCGCGTGCCGGCCGTGACCGGACCGGCCGTCACGCTCGCACCGCGGGCGGGGACGGGAGAGCGTCCTCCGGAACCATGCCCGTCCGCCATGCGCCGGTCAAGAACTTCAACGCCTTTACTTTAACCTTGACTTAAGGGTGCGGAGTTCCCGGTGTGGAGTTCCTAGTACGGAGTTACCGGCTCGGGGGCGGCGGTCGGGCCGGTCGGGTCAGGCGGTGGTCCGGGTGACGAAGTCCGCGATGGCGTCCTCCATCTGCCGCAGGCCGGGGTCTTCGAGGGGGTAGTGGCCGGCGTTGTCGAGCAGCACGGTGTCGACCGGGACTCGGGAGATCCGGGAGAGGACGGGCACGCTGAGGTGATGGGGGGTCCAGCGGTCCTCGGCCGGCTGGGTGAGCAGCACGGGGCAGGCGTCGAAGTCCTGTGGCTCGACGGCCGGGGTGTAGGTGGCGTAGCTGTCGAGAAAGCGGACGCTGACCCAGTTGGCGGCCGAGGTGCGGTCCTTCATCAGGACCTTCATGGCGGCCGGGTCGTTGGCGAGCGCGGACATCTTGGACGCGAGGCTCATCGGGTACTTCGCGGCGGAGGCCGGTGTTCTCGCGAGCAGGCGCATGAGGGGGACACCGACGCGGGCGGTGAACTTGTCGTGCGAGGTCTCGTCGCGGACCCGCTGGTCGCGCTGGTCGAGGAAGGTCATGCCGACGATGCCGCGCAGGGTGCCGCGGGGGGCCTTGGCGGCGACGTGGTAGGTGAGCATGCCGCCGGCGCTCAGCCCGTACAGGACGAGGGGGCGGTCGTCGAGGGACTGCTCGTGGGCGAGGAAGTCGACGACGAGGTCGACCCAGTCGTCGTAGGAGGGGGTGGTTCCGGGCTTGACCTGGGTGAGGCCGTAGCCGAGGTTGTCCAGGGCGACGGTCTCGAATCCCCGTTCGGCGAGCGGGGCGCCGAGGATGAGGGACATCTGGCGGCCGTTGGTGCCGACGCCGTGGTGGAGGACGACCTTGGCCTTCGCGCCCGGGTTGCGGTAGCGGTCGAGGTGGACGCGGTGGCCGCGCCAGTTCCAGAACTCCTCCTCGGGTGCGGTGGCGTCGGTCAGGCGCAGCCGCTCGGGCAGGAACCGCTGGAGGTCGCGCCATGCCTGCTGGTCGCGGTAGTACGTGGGGGCGGGGGTGGTGTTCATGAGGGGCGCCTTTCGGCAGGGTCCGGCCTGGGCGGTCCGGCGGGGGTGGACACGGAGCGGGCGAGCGCCCCGCAGGTGATCATCTGGACGCCCGCGGCGAGTTCCTCGCGTACGGCGTCGGTGTCGCGCAGGTCGTCCTCCAGGCCCCGGGTGAAGGTGAGCAGGACGGCGGCGGCCTGCCGCGCGGTGTCCGGCACGACCTCTGCCAGGGCTGCTGTCAGGAGTGCGGCCAGGCCGTCGGTGTAGGCGGTGACCAGGCCGGGGGCCTGGGCGGTGGCGGCCGTCAGCAGTTCCTGGGCGTGTGCGGGGCTGTCCTGCCAGAGCCGGATGGCGACCTCCAGCTTCACGGTGAGCACGGCGAGGACCTTCTCCTCGGGCGTCGCCGCCGCCTCGGCCGCCGCCCGTGCCGCGACGCCGGCCCGGTCCAGCAGGGACTGGACGACCTTGACGATCGCCTCCTCCTTGCTCCCGACGTACTTGTAGACCGTCGGGCGCGACATCTGCGCCTCCTCGACGATGTCGGAGACCGTGGTGCGGCGGTATCCGGTGCGGCAGAAGCAGCGGTAGGCGGCGTCGAGGACGAGCTGGGAGGAGGGAACCTTCGACATGGCTACGAACTTAACATTCACATCGAAGTATGTAAAGCCATGGGCGTTCCCCAGGTCCTGTCAGCCGGCTCGGCCCACTCACCTTCGGCAGCCGTACCGGTAGGTTCGTCTCACGGAGCTGGTACGGAGAGAGGCCGCCGGGGTGCTTACGTTGACGGAGATCGCCGAGAACCCCCTGCGCCTGGCACGCCGCCTGAAGGCTCATGACGGTCCGGAACTCGTCTTCCGGCCACTGACCAGGGCCGACACGGGGCACTTGGCCGGGTTCCTCGGGGCGCTGTCCTCCGCGTCGAGACGGTTCAGCACGTTCGACGGGTACGACCGCGCGGCCGCCCAAGAGCTGTGTGACGCGATCGCGCGCTACGACAAGCTCAGGCTGGTGCTCGAGGAAGTGCCGTCCAGCAGGATCGTCGGCCTGCTCGAACTCAGCCTCGCTCTGACTCCCGCGGACATCGCCCGCTACCGGGACGCCGGCATCCGCCTCGCCGAGACGACTGACTGCCGCTTCGGCCCCACTCTGGCCGACGACTACCAGGGCCGGGGCGTCGGCACGCTCGTCTGCCCGCTCGTCGCGGAGGTGGTACGGCTGCTCGGCAGGACGAGGATCATCCTGTGGGGCGGCGTCCGCGCCGACAATCCTCGTGCCATCCGCTACTACGAGAAGAACGGCTTCCGACCGGTCGACTCCTTCACCGAGGCGGACGGCTCCCCGTCGCTCGACATGATGCTGGACCTGAGTCCCCTGCCGGATCCATCAGGGCCCTGACCGGACACAGCCACGCGCAGGAGCGCCGGCCGGCCCTCCGCGGTCCGGCCGGCGACGCGCGATGCCGGCCGTCTCCTCGCCGGGTGGGCTCAGTGGGCGGCGTCCAGGCCGGCCCTCGCCATGTCGATGACGTCGCTCAACACCTCGCGGGAGCGGAGCAGATCGGCGATCGTCCGGTCGATGCGGTCCCGTTCCGCGGCGAGTTCGTCGACCAGCTGTGCGTCGGCGATCTCGCTCGGACCGCCGTCGGCGTCGCGTATGCAGGGCAGCAGTCGCGCGATCTTCTTGCTGTTCAGCCCTGCCGCGTACAGGGTCTGGACGCGCATGACCCGGTCCACTGCCCATTCTCCGAAGTAGCGCCGGCCACCGGGGGCGCGTTCGGCCGAGGCGCCCCGGGCACCCCTCCGCCGCCCCCTTTCGTCCCTTTTCGGCCGTCTTTTCAGTGACGCCGCGCACTTTCGGTCACCGATTGCGCATGCCGTCCGCGGGGTCGGGCAGGTGGCCACGGTCCTCGAGCGTGACGCGGATGTGACGCAGGGGTACGGAACAGGAACGGAAGGCTGCACTGATCATGGTGGACAGAACGGAACGACAGGTCCGGGCGACCATCCACGCGGGAGGCGAGTGGCTCGAGGCGGGCTCCGGCGCGACGCGCGAGATCCTCGACCCGGCGGACGCCCGGCCGTTCGCCGTGGTCGCCGAGGGCGACGAGAAGGATGCGGACAAGGCGGTGGCCGCCGCCCGGCAGGCGTTCGACCACGGCCCCTGGCCCCGCACCCCGGTCGCCGAGCGCGCCGCGCTGCTGCGCCGCGTCGCGGACCTCCTGGTGCGCGACCGCGAGGAACTCGGCCTGCTGGAGAGCCGCGACGCCGGCAAGACCCTGGAGGAGGGCCGCGTCGACGTCGACTGCGTCGCCGACGCCTTCCGTTACTTCGCCGACCTGGTCGCCGCCGAGGCCCCGGGCCGGGTGGTCGACGCCGGCTCGCCCGACGTCCACAGCGTCGTCGTCCATGAGCCGGTCGGCGTCTGCGCGCTGATCACGCCCTGGAACTACCCCCTCCTGCAGGCCAGTTGGAAGATCGCCCCGGCGCTCGCGGCCGGCAACACCTTCATGGTCAAGCCGAGCGAGATCACCCCGTTGACCACCGTCGCGCTGATCGAGCTGCTCACCGAGGCCGGGCTGCCCGCCGGGGTCGCCAACATCGTCACCGGTCCCGGCCACACCGTCGGCGCCCGGCTCGCCGAGCACCCCGGCGTCGACCTGGTCTCCTTCACCGGCGGCCTGGCCAGCGGCACCAAGGTCGCCCAGGCGGCCGCCCCCGGCGTGAAGAAGGTCGCCCTCGAACTCGGCGGCAAGAACCCCAACGTGGTCTTCGCCGACGCCTGCGCCACCGACGAGGACTTCGACACCGCCGTCGACCAGGCCCTCAACGCCGCCTTCATCCACAGCGGCCAGGTGTGCTCGGCCGGCGCGCGTCTCATCGTCGAGGAGTCGGTCCGCGACCGCTTCGTCGCCGAACTCGCCCGCCGCGCCCAGCAGATCAGGCTTGGCCGCGGCACCGAGGACGGCGTCGAGTGCGGCCCGCTCGTCTCCGAGCAGCAGCGCGCCAAGGTCGAGGCGTACGTCGCGTCCGCGCTGACCGAGGGCGCGGTGCTGCGCTGCGGCGGCAAGCGGCCCGAACCGTCGGCGCAGCGCCCCGAGTCGGGCTGGTTCTACGAGCCGACCGTCCTGGACGCCTGCCACCGCGAGATGAGGGTCGTCCGGGAGGAGGTCTTCGGCCCGGTCCTCACCGTCGAGACGTTCCGCACCGAGGACGAGGCCGTACGCCTCGCCAACGACACCGAGTACGGTCTCGCGGGCGCCGTGTGGACCACCGACGCCGGGCGGGCCCGCCGTGTCGCCGGCCGGCTGCGGCACGGCACCGTATGGATCAACGACTTCCACCCCTACCTGCCGCAGGCGGAGTGGGGCGGCTTCGGCAAGAGCGGCACCGGCCGCGAACTGGGTCCCGCCGGACTCGCCGAGTACCGCGAGACCAAGCACGTCTACCAGAACCTCGCGCCGAAGCCGGTGCGCTGGTTCGCCGGCTGAGCCCCCACTCGCCCAGCCGGCGCACCAGCCGCGACACCCGCTCGTTCTCCCACCCCACAGGAGTAGCCACCCCATGCCGGATCACACCCACGAATTCGACTACGTCGTCGTCGGCGGCGGCACCGCAGGCTCCGTCATCGCCTCCCGCCTCACCGAGGACCCGAACATCACCGTCGCCGTCATCGAGGGCGGCCCGAGCGACGTCGGCCGCGACGACGTCCTCACCCTGCGCCGCTGGATGGGCCTGCTCGGCGGCGACCTCGACTACGACTACCCGACCACCGAACAGCCGCGCGGCAACTCCCACATCCGGCACAGCCGGGCGCGCGTCCTCGGCGGCTGCTCCTCGCACAACACCCTGATCTCCTTCAAGCCGCTCCCCTCCGACTGGGACGAGTGGGAGCGGGCCGGCGCGGAGGGCTGGGGCGCCGTCCCCATGGAGGCCTACTTCGCCCGCCTGAAGAACAACATCGTCCCGGTCGACGAGAAGGACCGCAACGCCATCGCGCGCGACTTCGTCGACGCCGCCCAGACGGCGCTCGGGGTGCCCCGCGTCGAGGGCTTCAACGAGAAGCCGTTCGCCGAGGGCGTCGGCTTCTTCGACCTCGCCTACCACCCGGAGGACAACAAGCGCTCCTCCGCCTCCGTCGCCTATCTGCACCCGGTGCTGGACGAACGCCCCAACCTCCGTATTTTCCTGGAGACTTGGGCGTACCGGCTGGAGCTGGACGGGACCCGCGCCGAGGGCGTCCACGTGCGCACCAAGGACGGCGAGGAGCTGCTGGTGCGGGCCCGCAGCGAGGTCGTCGTGTGCGCGGGCGCCGTCGACTCCCCGCGGCTGCTGCTGCATTCGGGCATCGGGCCCCGCGCCGAGCTGGAGGCGCTGGGCATCCCGGTCGTGCACGATCTGCCGGGCGTCGGCGAGAACCTGCTCGACCACCCCGAGTCGGTGATCGTCTGGGAGACGAACGGCCCGATCCCGGAGAACTCCGCGATGGACTCCGACGCCGGCCTGTTCGTGCGCCGCGACCCCGAACAGCCGGGCCCGGACCTGATGTTCCACTTCTACCAGATCCCGTTCACGGACAACCCGGAGCGGCTCGGCTACGAACGTCCCGCGTACGGCGTCTCGATGACCCCCAACATCCCCAAGCCGAGGAGCCGCGGCCGGCTGTACCTGACCAGCGCCGACCCGTCGGTGAAACCCGCCCTGGACTTCCGCTACTTCACCGACGAGGAGGACTACGACGCCCGCACCCTCGTCGACGGTCTGCGCATCGCCCGTGAGATAGCCCAGGCGGAGCCGCTGGCCGGCTGGCTCAAGCGCGAGGTCTGCCCGGGCCCCGGGATCGTCGGCGACGACGAACTGAGCGAGTACGCCCGCAAGGTGGCGCACACCGTCTACCACCCCGCCGGCACGTGCAGGATGGGCGCCGCCGACGACGCGCTGGCCGTGGTCGACCCGAGGCTGCGCGTCCGCGGCCTGTCCGGCATCCGCATCGCCGACGCGTCCGTCTTCCCGACCATGCCCGCCGTGAACCCGATGATCGGGGTGCTCATGGTCGGGGAGAAGGCCGCCGAGCTGATCGGAGGCGAGCGCCGATGACTCTCCCCGTCCCCACCCGCAAGCCGCCCACCGACGCCCCCGTCTTCTCCGTGGACGGCCTGTGGAAGGTGTTCGGCCCCAAGGCCGACCGCGTCCCCGCCGACCCCGGGCTCAGCTCTCTGGACGCCGCCGCACTGCGGGCGCGCACCGGCTGCACCGCCGCCGTCCGCGATGTCTCCTTCGACGTCCGCAAGGGCGAGGTCTTCGTCGTGATGGGCCTGTCCGGCTCCGGCAAGTCCACCCTCGTGCGCTGTCTGACCCGGCTGATCGAGCCGACGGCCGGCACGATCGCCATCGACGGCGAGGACGTCCGCGCGATGGACAAGGGCCGGCTGCGCGAACTGCGCCGGCACCGCGCCGCCATGGTCTTCCAGCACTTCGGCCTGCTCCCCCACCGCACGGTCCTCGACAACGTCGCCTACGGCCTGGAGATCCAGGGGATGGGCCGGTCGCAGCGGCGCGAGCGGGCCGCCGAGGTCGTCGCCAAGGTCGGCCTCGAAGGCATGGAGAAGCGCCGGCCCGGCCAGCTCTCCGGCGGCCAGCGCCAGCGGGTGGGCCTGGCCCGCGCCCTGGCCGTGGATCCCGAAGTGCTGCTGTTCGACGAGCCGTTCAGCGCCCTCGACCCGCTCATCCGGCGCGACATGCAGGAAGAGGTGGTGCGCCTGCACCGGGAGGAGGGCCGCACGATGGTCTTCATCACCCATGACCTCTCCGAGGCCCTCAAGCTCGGCGACCGCATCGCCCTGATGCGCGACGGCAGGGTCGTCCAGCTGGGCACCCCCGAGGAGATCGTCGGCTCCCCCGCCGACGACTACGTCCGCGAGTTCGTCCGGGACGTCCCGCGCGAACAGGTGCTGACGGTCCGTACGGCCATGCGCGCCGCGTCGGCGGCGGACGCGGCCACCGGTCCCGCGGTCCGTCCCGAGGCCACGGTCGCGGAGGCGATCGAGGCGGTGGCCCGCGCGGGCACCGCGGCCCGGGTGATGGACGCGGGCCGGTGCCTCGGCGTCGTGGACTCCGACACGCTGCTGGGCGTGGTCGCCGGAACGTCCGGCCCGTCCGGCCCGTCCGGCCCGGAACGTCGGCCGGACACCGACTCGGCCGCCACCGGAGCCCCCGGGTCCGCCTCCTCGGCCGCCACCGAAGCCTCCGGACCCGCCTTCGCGTCCGCCGCCGAAGCTCCCGCGCCCGCCTCCGCCGCCGCTGCGGAAGCCCCTTCGTCTCCCTCCTCCGCCGACACGCCGTCGGTGGCCTTCGCCGCGGAGCCCGGCGCGCCCGGGACCGGTCCGGCCGCCGCGTCCGACGTCCCTGACGCGGTATCCGGGGGCGGGTCCGCCGCGCGGGCCACGGGAGCCGAACGGCGACACGGCGGCCAGGCGTCACCGCCCCCGCGGCGCACGCGTCCGGAGGTGATCTGATGGCCACGCTGTCCGTCCCCGCCTCCCGCACCGGCGCTCCCCGCCTGCTGCGCAGCCGCGCCCTGGGCAAGCTCCTCCTGCTCGCCCTGGTCGCCGCCGTCCTCGCCCCCTGGGCCGCCGCCCGCTGGCCCGGCGCCACTTGGCCGCACGCCCTCACCGTCGACCTGACGAAGCCGCTCGCCTCCGCCGGCGACTGGGTCATCGACAACCGGGACAGCCACCCGCTGTTCCTGTACTTCTTCGGCTACATCAGCAACGCCGTCGTCCTCTCCGTCCGCGCGGTCTACCTGACCCTGCTGGCCGCCGGCTGGACCGGCGTCACGGTCTTCGGCGCCCTCGTCGCCTGGCGCGCGGCCGGGGTACGCCTCGCCGCCGGCACCGCCGCCGCCCTGCTCGCCTGCGGGGCCCTCGGCATGTGGGTGCCGACCATGCAGACCCTCGCGCTGATGGTCGTGGCCGTCCTCGCCTCCGTCGTCCTCGGCACGTTCCTCGGGCTCGCCGCCGGACTGTCCGACCGCCTGGAGCGGGCTCTGCGCCCCGTCCTGGACACCATGCAGGTGCTCCCGGCCTTCGCCTATCTGCTGCCCGTCGTCCTGGTCTTCGGCATCGGCGTCCCCGCGGCCGTCCTCGCCACCGTCGTGTACGCGGCGCCGCCCATGGCGCGGCTGACCTCGCTCGGCCTGCGTTCGGCCGACCCCGGGGTGATGGAGGCGGTGGAGTCGCTCGGCGCCACCTTCCGGCAGCGGCTGCTGACCGCCCGGCTGCCGCTCGCCCGCAAGGAGATCATGCTGGGCGTCAACCAAACGATCATGATGGCCTTGTCCATGGCTGTGATCGCGTCCATGATCGGCGCCGGCGGTCTGGGCGACCGCGTCTACCAGGCGCTGGCCTCCGTCGACGTGGGCGCCGCACTGGCGGCCGGCATCCCCATCGTGCTGCTCGCCGTCGTCCTCGACCGGGTCACCGCCGCCGTCGGCGAGCGGCTGGGCGCGGGCGCCGAGGCCACGCCGCAGCGGACCGCGGCCCGCTGGTCCGTCCTGGCCGTCGTGACGGCCGCCGCGGTCCTGATCGGCCGGCTCACGGGCACCCTGACCTGGCCGGGCGGCTGGGTCGCCGACATCGCCGCGCCGGTGAACACCGCCAAGGACTGGATGGTCGACCACCTCTACAGCGGGGTGCCCGTCGTCGGCGGCACCGCCGACTGGGCCGCCCATTTCACCACCTGGGTGCTGGACCCGATCCGCGACGGCCTCCAGTGGCTGCCGTGGTGGGGGCTGCTGCTCGTCGTGGCCGCGGTGGCCTGGCTGATCGGCACCTGGCGCACCGCGCTCACCGCGACGCTGGCCATGGCGGCGATCGGCGTCCTCGGGGTGTGGAAACCGTCCCTCGACACCCTCTCGCAGGTACTGGCCGCGGTGGCCGTCACCCTGGTGATCGGCCTCGGCGCCGCCGTCGCCGCCGCCCGCAGCGCCCGGTGCGAACGGGTCCTGCGCCCGGTGCTCGACGTCTGCCAGACCATGCCGCAGTTCGTGTACCTGATCCCGGTCGTGGCGCTGTTCGGCGTCGGCCGGGCCCCCGCGGCGGCCGCCGCCGTGATCTACGCCCTGCCCGCCGTCATCCGCATCGTCAGCCAGGGGCTGGGCCAGGTCGACCCGGGTGCGCTGGAGGCGGCGCGCTCGCTGGGCGCCACCGGCGCCCAGCAGTTGTGGCAGGTCCAGCTGCCGCTCGCCCGGCGCGCCCTGCTGCTCGCCGTCAACCAGTGCGTGGTGCTCGTGCTCGCCGTGGTCGTCGTCGGCGGTCTCGTCGGCGGCGGAGCGCTCGGCTACGACGTGGTGTTCGGTCTCGCGCAGGGCGACCTGGCGACGGGGCTGGTGGCGGGTGCGGCCATCGTCTGCCTGGGGCTGATGCTCGACCGGGTGACCCAGCCGACGGAGCGCCGCGCGGGGAAGGGAGCCTGACATGCGTATCCGCACCACCGCCCTGGTGGCGGCCGTCGCCGCGCTGGGACTGACCACCGGCTGCGGCGCCGCCGACATGACCAAGCAGGCCAGCCCGTTCGCCGGCGCGCAGGGCTCGAAGACCGTCACCCTGTCCGTGCAGTCCTGGGTGGGCGCGCAGTCCAACGTGGCCGTCGCGCAGTACATCCTGGAGCACCAGCTCGGCTACCGCGTCGACACCGTGCAGGTCGACGAGGTGCCGGCCTGGGACGCGCTCAGCCAGGGCCGGGTCGACGCGCTCCTGGAGGACTGGGGCCACCCCGACCAGGAGAAGCGGTACGTCGAGGACAAGAAGACCATCGCCGACGCCGGCGAACTCGGGGTGACCGGCCACATCGGCTGGTTCGTGCCGACCTACCTGGCCGAGCAGCACCCCGACATCACCGACTGGCGCAACCTCGACAAGTACGCCTCCCTGTTCCGCACCGCGGAGAGCGGCGGCAAGGGCCAGCTGATGGACGGCTCCCCGTCCTACGTCACCAACGACAAGGCGCTGGTGGCCAATCTGAAGCTGGACTACCAGGTGGTGTTCGCCGGTTCCGAGGCGGCGCAGATCACCCAGATGAAGCAGTTCGCCAAGGAGAAGAAGCCCTTCCTGACGTACTGGTACACGCCCCAGTGGCTGTCGGAGAAGGTGCCCATGACGGAGGTGAAGCTGCCGCCGTACAAGGAGGGCTGCGACGCGGACCCGGCGAAGGTGGCCTGCGCCTACCCGCACACCCCGCTGAAGAAGTTCCTCAACGCGCGCTTCGCGAAGTCCGGCGGCAAGGCGGCCGCCTTCCTGAAGAAGTTCAGGTGGACCACCGAGGACCAGAACGAGGTCTCGCTGATGATCGCCGATCAGAAGCTGAGCCCGCAGGACGCGGCGCGCAAGTGGGTGGACGGCCACCCGGAGGTGTGGAAGCGCTGGCTGTCCTGACCTGAACGCCTCAACGCCTCAACGCCTCAACGGCGGACGCGCCCCGGCCCGGGACCGTGCGCGCCCCGGCCCGGGACCGTGCGCGGCCCGTCCGGGGCGGCGCCGGCCGTACCGCACACGGCCGTACCGCCACGCCCGGGCCCGTCGTGGAGGCGGCGCGGCAGTGCTAGTTCTCGGGGCCTCGTCGGCTCGGTGAGGTCCAGCGGTTCGGTCGGCTTCCGGTGCTTCAGGAGGCCGCCGGCCGCCGCTTCGCCCCGGACTGCCGCCGGCGCACGGACGGCCAGGGGGCCATCGCTGCGAGTTCCTCGCCCCGGGCAGCGCCCGCTGGGACGCGGAGGGTGCCGGGGGGCGGGATGCTCGGAGCGGTCCCGGCCGCCTCAACGGCTATTACAGGCCAAGGACATGACGTCGATGAACGCACGTCCCTCCCGTGCCATCCCTATAGCTGACTACGCCAAACGGCATGTAGCTCACTTTCGGCAAGAGCAGGCATTCTCGATACGGAAAGGGACATACCTGTGATGATCTCGAAGCGTCGCTCTCTGCGCACGGCAGTCGTCGGCACGCTGGGGGCCGCCTCCCTCGCCCTCGCGGGCACGGCGACGGCCGCCACCGCGACCACGCACACCCCGTCGCCCGTGGCCGCGGTGCAGACGGACCAGGCCGCCAAGGCCTCCATCACCGCAACGCCGTCGACGTCCTCGGTCCGGGCCTGGCAGCTGTTCCGGGTCACCGGCAAGACCACCGGCATCAAGGCCGGCGGCAACGTGACCCTCCAGCAGAAGCAGCACGGCAAGTGGGTCTCCCTGCCCGCGTCCGCCCCCGTGTCCCGCAGCGGCTCGTACTCGCTGGGGGTCAAGCTCGGCCTCAAGGGCAAGAACGACCTGCGCATCGTCAACGGCGCGACGGCCTCACCGGTCTTCGGCGTCACCGTCCGCTGACCCCAGCCGCCCGTGGCCTGGCCGGGTGGCCGGGCAGGGTGGCCGGGCAGGGTGGCTGTACCCGGGGGGGTGTGCCGGTCCGGAGCATAGGGGTTACCCCGGCCGGGTATCCGCTGCCGTGTCGGACAGGCGGATGTCGCTGACGACTCCGCGCTTCGGAAGGGGAGATGACGCATGGCGGCCGATGCGAACTCCGGCAGGATCACGGGGAAGGTCCAGGGCAGGGACATCGTCCTGACGGGCCCTGTGTCGAAGGAGGAGATCCGGAACAAGGTGTGGTGGTGGCGGGCGCCCGACCCCCGGACCGCCGAGGAACGGGAAGACGGCTCCCACGAGTTCGACCCCTCCGAGAAGAGCGTGATCAACACGCTGGGCGGCTACTACGAGGTCCCCGACGACCCCGGCACACACGAGGCCGACGAGCTGGTCCAGACGGTGTACACGGAACTCAACCCGGATCGGTGACGGCCCACTGGGCCTCGCCTTCGCGCCGTCGTCGTGCGTCCGGCACCAGGTGCCTCCGTCGGACCGGTTGGTTCGGCGGGTGGCACCGGGCCCGGGTGTGGGGCAGGCACGTGGCACGTCTCGCGAGCTTCTCGCAGCGGCTCAGGGCGGTGGCCATGGCCAGGCCCCGGCTCTGCCGGTCGTTGCGGTCCGCGTACGGGATCTTGAGGCCACGGGCAGCCCATGGCAGGCTCATGCCGCATGATCGATGAGTTCGCGAAGGACAACCTGCACGGGAGACTGCGGCGGGACCGCGAGGCGCTGCTCTGGAAACTCGACGGCCTGTCCGAATACGACGCCCGCCGACCTTTGACGGCGACCGGGACCAACCTCCTCGGCCTGGTCAAACACGTGGCCACCGTCGAGGCCAGGTACTTCGGCGAGGTCTTCGGCCGTCCTTCCCCGGAACCGCTGCCCCGGTGGCAGGACCACGACGGCAGCGATCTGTGGGCGTCCGAGGGCGAGACCCGCGATCAGATCTTCGCGTCCTACCGGCGCACGTGGGGACACTCCGACGCGACGATCAGCGAGCTTCCCCTCGACGCCCCCGGCCACGTGCCGTGGTGGCCGGAGCCCTGGTCCGACACGAACCTGTTCGCCATCATGGTCCATGTCCTCGCCGAGACCGTCCGGCATGCCGGGCACGCCGACATCCTCCGAGAGGGCCTCGACGGCCGGACCGGGCTGCGCGCCGAACACGAGCAGCGGATCGACGAGGAAGCCCGTGCCGCCTACCGCGCGAAGATCGAGCAGGCCGCCAGATCGGCCGCAGGGCGCTGATCTCCCGAAGCGTGGCGGCATCGGGCGGTGCCGGACGAGCACGGAGTCCGGCTTCTGCCGTTGGTTCCCGCGTCCGCCTGCCACTGCCCGCCGACCGGTCTCCGGCGTACGCACCTGACGGAAGCCGGGTCGGGGACACAGAAGTGGCGGAGCATCCCCGGGGGGGCGGACTTGTTGCCGTGCTCGCCGGCGACCAGGGGGCCGCGCACTGCCTTTTCGCGCGTGTCGATGAGGGAACCGCGCCTGCCGTGATGCGGCCGCTGCGCCGGGTTGGTGTCTCTCCCCTGCCAGGCGTCGGTCATGATGCGGGAGAGGGCGCTCGAACTGGTTTTGAGTCGGGCCGTGTCGGCTCCGCCCCGCTTCTGTTGATCGTCCTGGACCTGGAGAGAGAGCAATGACCGCTGAGTTCGGGGCCGGTGTCCATGAGCGGCTCGCCGGCTACCGGGAGCGCTTCGACGCCCGGTTCGCGGACTACTTCGACACGATGGCCCGACAGCGGCTCCCGCGCGGTTCGTTCGCGCCCGAGGCGCTGGAGCTGGTGCGGGACATGTCGTTGCGCGGCGGGAAGCGGCTGAGGGTCGCGCTGCTGTACGAGGCGGCCCGGCTGGTGACCGCCGATGCCGTGGCCGGGCTGGAGGAGGCCGCGCTCAGTATCGAGTTGCTGCAGACGCACGGACTGATCCACGACGACATCGTCGACGACTCGCCGGTACGCCGGGGGGCCGCCTCGGTGTACTACGCCTACCGCGAGCGATTCGCCGACCGCCCGCAGACGGCGCTAGGGCTGGCGGTCCTCGCCGGGGACCTGGCCGCGTTCCTGTCGGTGCGGGTTCTCCTGACCGCCCCCGTGCCCCGTGATCTGCGGCAGGCGATGGCGGCCGTGCAGGCGACGGCGGGCGCGGACACGGTCGTCGGGCAGATCCTCGACCTGGAACGTGACTTCGGCCCGCTGCCCGACCGTGCGACGCTGGATCTGGTGTCCGAGTACAAGAGCGCCCGGTACTCGGTGCTCGCCCCCTTGCAACTCGGCCTGCTCGCGGCGGGTGCGGACCCGGCCGCCCATGAGAAGGAACTCGCGCGGTACGCGACGCTGGTCGGGATCAGCGGGCAGATGTGCGACGACTACCTGGACCTGTTCGCCGACGCCGACGCGGTCGGCAGACCGGCCGGATCGGATCTCCGCGCGGGCCGCCGCAGTTACGCGGTGTGCGCGGTCCTGGCGGCGACGACCGGCCGGGAGCGGGAGCTGGTGGAGTCAGCGCTCGCCGACCCCAATTGCCGGGCGGAGACCGTCGAACAGGTCCGTGACATCGCCGTTCGACACGGCGTCGACGCACGGATGCGCGCCGAGATCCGCCGTAGCGCCGAGGAGGCGGCTTCCGTCGCGGCGGGCTGGCGGCGGCGGTGGCGCGAGGAAGCCGTCGACTTCTTCGCGCAACTGCCGCTGTGGGCCGCGCAACGCGCCCGGTGACCTACCGGTGGCCCTCCGGTGACCTTGCGGTGGCGGCCGCGCCCGCCCGGTGGCGGTCGGTGAGCCGTTCGGCGAGCGGGAGCACGCACCTGTGGCCGGGGCCGACGGCGTGCAGGAGGACCGGGGTGGGTCCGGCTCCGCTGACGGCCGCGCGCGGAGCACAGGCCCCCAGGTGTCCGGCCGGCCTCGTCCCTCCCCAGGTGATGGTCAGTGGCCCACCGGTGGTGGGACCGTGTGAGTGCGCTGCCGTCGGTTTCCGGGGCCCGCCGGTCCCCGCCGTCGTAGCGCGGACCATGGGGAAGGAACCTCCATGTTCATACCATCGGTGTCCTTACCGTCTCCTGACCGCCCGTCGCGTGACAGAGCACGCCGCCGTCTGGCCGCCCTGGTGGTGAGCCTGGTGCTGGCAGTCGCCGGCGTGGCCGGTCTCGGCACCGCCGACGCCGCGGTGGCGCAAGGCCCCCTCCTCTACGTCGCCGACAGCGGCGCGGGCGACGTCTCGGTGGTCGACAGCAGCGGCAACACCGTCACGTCCACCGTCTCGGTGGGCGGCGCACCCCACGGCGTGGCCGTCAGCCCGGACGGCGCCGAAGCGTACGTCACCGACACCTCCGGCGGCACCGTCTCGGTGATCGACACCGCCACCGGGGCCGTGTCCGCCACCGTCCCGGTCGGCGGCCTCCCGTACGCCTTGGCCGTCACCCCGGACGGCGGCCGGCTGTACGTCACCGATCTCGCCGACAACACCGTCTCGGTGGTCGACACCGCCACCGGCTCCGTCACCGCCACCCTCGACGTGGGCGTGCGCCCCGTCGGCGTGGCCGTCGACCCGACCGGCGCCCGGGTCTACGTCACCAACGACAGCGACACCAACACCCTCTGGGTGATCAGCACCGCGACGGACACCGTCACCTCCTCCATAGCGCTGCCCGCCCATGCGTACGGAGTGGCGTTCGACCCGACCGGCGCCCGCGCCTACGTCGCCCTCGTCAACGGCGGCTCGGTCGCGGTCGTCAGCACCGCCACCGGCACGGTCACCTCGCTCGTGCCCGTCGGCGTCGCCCCGCACGGGGTGGCCCTCTCGCCGGACGGCACGCTCGTGTACGTCGCCGATTACGGCAGCCACACCGTCTCGGCCCTCAGCACCGCCACCGGCGCCGTCACCGCGACCGTCCCGGCCGGTCCCGGGCCGGAGGCCGTCGCCTTCGACGCGGCCGGCGCCCGGGCGTACGTCACCGACACCGACGCCGACACGGTGACGGTGATCGACACCGCCACCGGCACCGTCGACTCCGCCTTCACCGTCGGCAGCCACCCGGCCGGAATCGCCTTCGCCCCGCCCACCGCCGATCTGGCCGTGACCCTGACGGCCACCGGGGTTCCCGGGCTGCTCGGCGGCCGCATCGACTACACCCTCACCCTCACCGACAACGGCCCTTCGGCCCTGACGTCCGCCACGGTCACCGCCACCCTGCCGTCCCCGATGACCGCCACCGGCAACTCCTGCGCCGCGACCAGCGGTCACGTCACCTGTGCCGTCGGAGCGCTGGCGGCCGGCGCGAGCACCACGCGCACCTTCAGCGTCCCCGTCGGCACGCTCACACTGGGGCTGCCCTACACCGTCACGGCGAAGCGCGGCACGAGCGCCCCCGCCGACACCGACCCCGCCGACGACACCGCCTCCCGCACCTGCGCCGTGGTCACCTCACTGATCATCAAGTGCGGCTGACCCGACGAGCCCGCCGGCCTCACGGCTGTTCCTGCCGTGAGGTCGGGGCAGGACCGGCGAGGTGAGGCATGGGCAGCCCGGCGGTGACACGGTTCAGGCGACGAGGCCGAGCCGCGGGCCGCCCCGGTCGCGCAGTCGTCTGAAGAAGGCCAGCACGCCCGCGGAGCCGCCCGCCCAGGTCGCGCTCGACCGGGCGAGACCCGCGTCCGGGAAGACGGGCCGGGACCAGGTGCCGCCGCTGCGGCTCAGGATGAGCAGCGCGACGGTCTCGGCCGCGTCCCGGAACTCCTCGGACGCGGACGCCTCCGCCACGTCCACCATCAGGTCGCCGACCCCGGCCAGTCCGCAGCACTGCGTGACCAGCGGCATCCGCGGCGCCAGTGCCGCGCAGGCGCGTGCGGCCCGCTGCGCGAGGTGGAGGTACCGGGGCTCGTCGAGGCGTTCGGCGGCCCGGACGAGTACCGTCCCGATGCCGGCCAGGCCCCGGCACCACGAGCCGTAGCGGCGTGTCGCCCCCGGCTCGGCGGCCGCCGCGATGATGTCCGGTGTCACGGCGGCCAGACGCGCGGCGGCCTTCTCGGCACGACCGGCCGCTTCCGCAGCCCCGGTCGCGCCGTCGTGGTCGAGCAGGAAGCTGTGTTCGAGCAGAAAGCCGACGACGCCCGCCTCGCCGTGCGCCACACCTTCGCGCAGGGCGGCGCTGCCGGCCGTGTCGGAGCCGGCCGGGGTCAGCCGGGCGGCGCCCGAGGCCAGCATGCGGTCGCAGTCGGCGGCGACGGCGAGGTGCCGGTCCGCGGCCTGCCGGTGACCGGACCGCAGGGCGTGCCGGGCGAGAAGCACCCGGCCGAGCCCGATTCCGGCGACGCCCGCGATCAGGTCCGCCTCCGGCGGTCCCCCGTCCGGTCCGCGGTCCGGCAGGGCGGGGTGCGCGGACCGACCGTCCGCGTCCGCCCCCGGGGCCTCCCCCGGCCCCTCCTCCGATCCCGCCTCCGCCTCCGCGAGGAAGAGTTGGACTCCGGTGCGCCCCGTGTAGAGGCCGGGCGGCAGGTTCCTGGACTGCTCCGCCGTCCAGTGCGCCAGGGCGGTGACGGCCGCACGCACCCGGGGCCGGTGCGCATGGTGGAGGAGTTCCAGTCCGAGTCCCGAACTGCCGCCGTAGACGTCGACCGAGGTGGGGACGTTCAGCTGCGCGGCCCGCACCGGGTCCACGATCGCCTCCGCCTCCCCGGCGCAGAAGTCGGTCGTGTGCTCGATGATCTCGTCCAGCAGATCGCGGTCGACGCGGGGGTGCGTGGTCCGCCGCGCGGGCCGGCGCGCGGCTCCGGCCGTGCCGGTGCGCAGCCGGTCGGCGGCGGCGGTCCGTACGGCCGCCTCGAAGCTGAGGAGGCCGGTGATCGTCGACCGGATCTCCCGGTGGGCGCGCCCGGGCAGGGCCCAGGACAGGCAGGCCAGGGTCCGGTCCCGGTTGACCTCGTGGTCGGTGTCGACGATCACCGGGTCCATGCCGGTGGCGGCGAAGAAGAGGGTGGCGCCGAGGGCGTAGTGGTCGTCGGCGGGGGCGGCCGGTCCGGCCGCGCGCAGCACCGGTTCGCTGTATCCGGGGGTCGCCCCTCCCGGTCCGGCGCCCGCGCACTCGCTGATCCCGAAGTCGATCACGTGGCAGTGGCCGGGGCCTGAGGCGTCGAGCACGACGTTGTCGGGCTTGAGGTCGCGGACGACCACGTTCCGGCCGTGGATCGCGTCCAGGACGCGCAGGAGCCGCACGGCGAGGACGGACAGGGCGCGCCGCGGCCGGGCGCCGTCGTCCTGGTAGGGGCCGTTCCGCAGGATCTCCCTGCGGAGGTTGCGGTCGCCGCAGCCGCTCATCACCAGGTATTCGTCCGACCGGTGGGCGAAGTAGTCCAGTGCGCGGGGTACGCCCGGGACGCCGTCGAGCGCGGTGAGGACCGTGTGCTCGTTGCGCAGCCGGTGGCGGGCGTCGGTGCCGGACTCGTCCTCGCCCACGAAGGCCCGCGCCTGTTTGACCACCACCGGCCGGCCGAGGGTGGTGTCGAGGGCGCGGTAGACGTTGCCGTGGGCGGCGCGCGCGATGCCGGCGGTGACGGTGTAGCGTCCGCCGCCCAGGCCGGGTGCGGACGGTGCGGCGCCGGGTCCGGCGGCGGTCGCGAAGGGGTCCTCGGCCCAGGGCGGGCACCGGTAGCGGCCGACGGCCAGGCCGTCGAAGACGCGGCCGTCCGGCCCGGTCATGACGGATTCGAGCCGCCCGCTCCGGCCGGTCCGGTAGTCGCCCGTGAAGGGGCCGTAACGGTAGTAGACCGGGGCCCGCGGGTCGACCCGCCGGTCGCTGACGACCCGCGGGCCTTCCCGGTCGCGCAGTACGGCGGCCAGGTCCCGGGCGACCTCGACGAGGGTCCCGGGCAGCGGGTAGACGGTGATCGCCTTGCCGACGGCCCCGGCGCTCACCGTCCCGGAGTTGAGGCGGCGCAGCGTCTCCGGGTCGCGGGCGACCTTCGCGTGGCACACGTACCGGGAGAGCACCGGCAGGACGAGCCCGGTCACGGTGTCGAGGTCGCCGGGACGCGCCGAGACGTGCAGTTTCCAGCCGTGTTCCATCGCCGGCATCCGCGGATCGTTCAGGTACGACCAGGTGTCGTCGGACCACGCGGTGCGGCCGGCGATGGAGACGGCCACCGCTACGAGTTCAGGTCACAGGCGAAACGGGTGGTGGCGGTCACCCAGGGGTCGGCCAGACACGCCGTGGGCTCGCGGTCGCCCCGGTCGTCGTCCTCGAACACGATCGCCTCGTCGTCGATCTCCAGCGGTCCCGCGTCGCGGAATCCGTGGGCTTCGCGAAGATCCGGCACGGCTAAGGGCATGTGACGCCTCCATGGTCTGTCGTGCGCTGAGGAACAGGCAATGACCGGAACGGGCCGGTGAGCCCGCCGGGCCGAGCACTCGCTGGACAAAGGTAAGGAGGGGCGTATGCGCTGACAAGGGGTCAGGTGACATTGTCGTGGACACATCGGTTCGGCGGCGGGTCCGCGCGGCGAGCGCCCGCGGCCCGCCGCGACGACTGGACGCGGACCACGCCGAACTGAAGTCGATGCTTCTACGAGACGTCGGCGTCTCGGCGGAGGAGGGGTGGCGGGGTCCAGGCGGCGGTGAGGGCGGACTGTTCGGGCCAGTACAGGCGCAAGAAGACGTTGAAACTTCCTTCGGGGGCGGGGAGCCAGTTGTTCTCGCGTTCGGGCCCCGGGTTGTCGTGCTGGATGTGGATGTCCAGGGAGCCGTCGGGGTTGGTGGTCATCCCGCTGCGGTCACCGATCGCGTACCGGTCCAGGGGGTTGTCGACGAACAGCTGACGGTCGTTCATCATCGTCAGCGACCAGAAGCCTCGCACCGGCGGTGTCCGCCCGGCGTCGAAGTGCAGGACGTAGGCGTGGGCGCCGTCCAGGGGCCGGCCGTCGGCGTCGGTGGTGGCGTGGGGGTAGAGGGCGTCGGCGTCGAGGTTGGCGCCGTAGCCGAAGCGGGTGATGACGGCGCGCTTGGCGTAGTCGGTGCCGTACTCGCCCAGACCACGGTGCACGGTCCAGCCGTTGACCTGCCCGCCGGCGGACTCGGCCCGGGCCATGAGCGAGCGCAGCGTGTCCGGCCCGTGAGCGGCGGCGGTGTCCAGCGCGGCGAGCACCTCCGGGGGCCGGTTCTCGAGGTCCGCGCCCGGTGCGATGCCCAGCTCGGCGACGCGGTCCAGGAACGCGGCGTCGGCCGGGTGTGGCGGGTTGTCGACCATCAGCCGGTTGAGGCGGGAGAAGTACGCGCGTCCGGAGAGGGCCTCGACGCGGTCGACCGGAGAGGTGGCGGTGTCGTGGCCGGTGGGGACGGGGACGTCGGTGGGCGGGGTGTGGTCGTCGGGGTCGCCGGTCCACGCCGACAGCGGGATCAGGCGCGTACGGTCCTGCAACCGGTTCACGGCGGGGAAGTCCGGCGGACCGCTGGTCGCGTACCGGGCGACGATCCAGTTCATGGCGGTGGGCGACCGCAGCAGGGTCAGGCCCGGCGGGGTGTCCCCCGTCCAGGACGGACCGGCGAGGAGGAACGGCCCGGCGGTCGGGCCGTCCAGGCGTCGGCCGGGAACGGCGAAGACGTCCGACCAGGCGGTGAGGATCGGCGCCAGCCAGAACCGGTCGCCGAAGTCCGGCAGGGCCAGCACCAGCGGTTCCTGGGACAGATCGAGCCAGGCGCTGGAGTACAGGGTGTCGGCGTTCGGGGAGACGACCTCGGTGAACGAGGCGTCCGGCGTCCGGCGCATGTAGGCGAACTGGTTGACGGGCGCCTTGCGCCGCTCGTCGTCGCGTGCCGGGACGGCCGTCATCACGGCCTTGGTCGCCTCCGCCGTCAGCAGGGGGTATCCGTACAGCCAGGCCTCGGTGGCGAGCTGCTCCAGCGATTCATCCGCCATGGACTTCTCCCTGCGCTCGTGCGCCTGCCTTCTGGTCCGACGCCACGAGGCTCCCTCATCTCCCGGACGACGGCCCCTCGACACGCGCCGATGTCACTCCGGCCTCACTCATCGAGCAGACCGGGCCCGAACGGGGGCTCGGCGAAGGCCGCCCGGCCGGCCGGCTCAGGACCCCGCATTGCACCGCGCTTCGCGCGGGGCCGCCCCGAACGTGCCGTTCTCGCCCCGGGCCTGAAGGCCCCTCCGCCCCTTACAGCCGGACCCGTGGCCTCGCGATCCCCCGCACTCGGCCTAGGCCGTGTCGTCAAATTCCCGCCGTCCGCCCGGAGGGCGCGCTCTGCGGCGTCAGGTGCGTGCTCTCGGCGTGCCGAATCCTGACCCTCGTACTGGACGTACTCGGGTCTGGGTCCGGTGCGGCGAGAGTGCGTGCATGGCGTCGCGGAGCAGGCGGGAATTTGACGACACGGCCTAGAGGCCCACGTCGCGGCTGCGGATGTCGTCCAGGGACTCCCGGCGTACGAGGAGCCGGGCACGGCCGTCGCGTACGGCGGCCACCGGCGGGCGGCCGACCAGGTTGTACCCGGAGGCCATGGAGAGGTGGTAGGCGCCTGCGGCGGGGACGGCGAGCAGGTCTCCGGGGCGTACGTCCGCGGGGAGTTCGACGTCGGCGGCGAGCACGTCGCCAGCTTCGCAGTGCCGGCCGACGACGGTGACGAGGGCCGGTTCGGCGGTGGTGCGGCGGCCGATGAGACGGGGGGCGTAGCGCACTCCGTACAGGGCGGGGCGCGGGTTGTCGCTCATGCCGCCGTCGACCGCGACGTACGTACGCTCGCCGGTGCGCTTGACGGCGAGCACCCGGTACAGGGCGATGCCCGCCGGTCCGGCGATGGCCCGTCCGGGTTCGATGATCAGGCGGGGCACGGGCAGTCCCGCCGCCGCGCACGCCCCGGTCAGCTCGGTGCGGACCTCGCGGGCCAGGGTGGTCGGGTCCAGGGCCGGTTCGCCCGGGCGGTAGGCGATGCCGTGGCCGCCGCCGAGGTCGAATTCGGGCAGGACGAGGCCGTGCTGTCCGTGGAGGCCGGCCATGAGGGCCGCGATGCGTCGCACGGCGGTCAGATAGGGCTCGACGCTGGTGATCTGCGAGCCCAAGTGGCAGTGCAGGCCCGTGAGTTCGAGCTGCGGCTGGTCCAGTGTCCGGGTGATGGCGTGCTGGGCACACCCGTCGGAGATGCTGAGGCCGAACTTCTGGTCCTCGGTGCCGGTGCGGATCTTCTCGTGGCCGCCGGCGCTGATCCCGGGCGCCACTCGGACCATGACCTTCTGGTGGCCGCGCGGGCCGACGGCGGCGGCCAGCCGGGCGATCTCGGACGGGCTGTCGATGACGATGCGGCCCACGCCCAGCCGCAGCGCCGTTTCCAGGTCGCGCGGGGACTTGGCGTTGCCGTGCAGCACGATCCGCTCGGCGGGGAAGCCCGTGGTGACGGCGAGTTCCAGCTCGCCGGCCGAGCAGACGTCGAGCCCGAGGCCCTCCTCGTCCACCCAGTGGATCATCGCGCGGCACAGGAAGGCCTTGGCCGCGTAGAGGATCTCGGCGTCGGGGAAGGCATCGCGGTAGGCACGGCAGCGGGTGCGGACCTCGGCTTCGTCGAGGACGTAGACGGGGGTTCCGAAGCGGTCGGCGATCTCGGCGAGCGGTACGCCGCCCACCGCCAGGGCGCCCGGGCGGGGCTCGGCGGCGGACGCGGGCCACACCGAGAGGTCGGCGTCGACGGGGGCGACGGCACTGTCGGGAACGGTGGTCATGACGGCCTTCCTCTCAGCCGACGCGCGGGGCGGGGGCGGGAACGACGGGGTTCACCGGCCGGACGGGGCAGGCGCGACGGGCCGTCCCGACGGGGCAGGCGCGACGGGCGGGATGGGCGGGACGGGCCGTGAACTGGGGGTCCACCGTGACGGTGGCGATGCCGAGCGGTTTGGTCAGCGCGCGCAGCGCGGGCTCGGCCAGCCTGATCCACGCCTGCTCGGGGCCGAGCGTGGCGATCAGACTGCTCTCGGAGGTGAAGCCGACGGCCGTACGGTCGCCGAGAGGTGTGCGGAAGATTCGCGCGACACACCCCGAGGGTCCCGGCCGGACGGGGACGAACAGGGGTCCGGCCGGGAACCGTTCGGAGGGTTCGGGGTCTTCGCCGCACAGGATGTCTGCCATGGGATACCTCCGGGGGAGCCGGGACCCGAGCGGTCCCGGGAGCCGGGACCTGAGCGGTCCGCGGCGCGTCGAGGGGCTTGGCGGCCCCGAACGCGGGGAGGCGGAACGGGGCTCGCCGATGACGTTATGCCCGCCCGGCCCGGCCCTGCGCCGGCTCCTGACGCAGCGCTGACGGACGTCGGGCGAACCCTGACGCGGCGCTGACACCTGCGGCGACCGGCCGACGCGGTGCCGTCAGAAAGGCGCCAGGAACCGGCTCGCGGGCTGGTCGAGAACCTCCGCGCGGAGCTGAGACGGGACTGGTCTCCCTGAGGTTCGCCGGCGCGGGATCTTTCGTCGGCGTGTGCAGAACGGTGAAGTGATGTCCGCGTCCGATACGACTCCAGCCGCTCGGGTCCTGGTCGGGATCAGCGGTTCCCCGGGCAGCAGGACCACCCCGCGCCGGACCGCCGGGCCGCCCTGTGCCGGGCAGCCGGACCGCCCCGTGACGGCTCGCCGGACCGCCCCGTGACGGCTCGCCGGACCGCCCTGCACCGGGCCGCGGGCGAAGCGCGCAGCAGACGACGCGCCGGCGTCGACCGGCGTCGGCAGCTCACGAGGCGCCGTGAATCGGCATGCGTCGCCCCGTACGGCAGTCGCATACTCACCGCATGGCCTCGCCCTCTCGTCGGTTCCTGGACCCGCGCAGCACCGAGTACGACTTCATCGGCTTGATCATCGTGCGGTGCCCCGGTTGTGCGAAGGCCGCGCTGCCGGCCTGGGTCAAGCGAGCGAAGAACCGGGACGAGATCCTGCGTGCCGTCAGCCGGATCCACGCCTCTCTGGTCGCCGCCTGACCCACTGCCCCGCCGGGCGTCCGTACGGCACCCGGCTGCTGAGCACACCCGGGGACTTCGTCCGACCTGCGCGAGGCGTGCCCCTGTGCGAGGCGTGCCGCTTCGCGGCGGAGCGGCTTCAGGACGGGGGCGATGTCGCCCATGCCACGCGTGCGGTCCCCGCCTCACGACCATGACCGGTGAACGACGGCTCGATGCCGCACCGCCTACCGTCCACGAGTTCGTCAGGCGTGCTCGGAGCCGTCGTGGATGGTCAATGCTCCGGCGAGGTCGAGGTCGGCGACGGTGCCGTGCGCCCCGGCGCGGACGAGCAGCACCGCTCCGAGCGCGGTGCTCCAGAACGTCCTGGCCTCCACGTCGAGCGGTCGACGGGCCCGCCAGCCGCGGCCGTCGACCATCTGCCCGACGAAATGCTCGGACTGCCGGAACAGCAGCTGGAGATGCCGGTCGACCACGGGAGCGAGTTCGGGCTTGGAGATCCCGGCGGCGAGTGCTCGCGCGACCGAGGGGAGGGAGGGCATGGCCAGCACGGCGCGGGCGACGTTGCGCCGGAACGTCGCCGCGTCGAGGGCCTGGCGGCCGATGCGCTCGATCCGTCGGGCGTCGTGCAGCAGGCCGAGGAAGGCGGCGTGCACGAGCAGCGAGTCCTTGGAGCCGAAGTAGTAGGTGACCTGATTGGGGAAGACGCCGGCCGCGTCCGCGATCTCCGCGACGCTCAGCTCGGCGCCGGGCCGCTCCTTGCAGAGCCGTGCGGTCGCCTCGATCAGCCGGCGCCTCGTCGCGCGGCCGCGGTCACGCGATCGGGACGAGGTCGCCCGGGCTTCGGTTCGCTTCTTCTCCACCCCGTAATTGTATGTGATACAACAGAGCCGTTGTCTTGTATCGCATACAAGAAAGGTTGAAGGGCATGCCCCGCACTGAAGTCGTCGTGACCGGACTCGGCGCGATCACACCGCTCGGAGCGGACGTGGCGTCCACCTGGGACGCCCTGCTCGCCGGCGAGTCCGGCATCCGCGGCGGCGTCCTGCGCGGCCATGAGGACACCGGCCTTCCCGAGACCGTCGCGGGGACGATGGCGGTCGACCCCGCCGAGTCGCTGCCGCCGGTGCGGGCCAGGCGGCTCGACCGCTCGCAACAGGCGGCCCTCGTCGCGGCGGCCGAGGCCTGGGCCGACGCGGGCGCCCCGCGAGTGGATCCGGAACGGCTCGCATCGGCGATCGGCACGGGCATCGGCGGCGTACGGACGCTGCTCAAGGAGGACGACGTACTGGAGACGGCCGGGATGCGCCGCGTCTCGCCGCGTACGGTCCCCATGCTCATGCCCAACGCGGCGGCGGCGCTGATCAGTATCGAATACGGTGCGCGGGCCGGGGTCTACACGCCCGTCTCGGCGTGCTCCTCCGGGGCCGAGGCGATCGCCCTGGGGGCCAGGCTCATCCGTGCCGGCGAGGCGGACGTGGTCATCGCCGGCGGGACCGAGGCCGCGATCACCCCGATCACCGTCGCGGGCTTCGTCCAGGCGCAGGCGCTGTCGCGGCACACCGCCGAACCCGCTTCGGCATCCCGTCCGTTCGCCGCGGACCGCAGCGGATTCGTCCTCAGCGAAGGCGCCGCCGTCGTGGTGCTCGAGAGCGCCGAGCACGCCGCCGCCCGGGGCGCGCGCGTCCACGCGGTCCTCGCGGGCGCCGGTGTCGCGGCCGACGCGCACCACATCACGGCGCCCGCTCCCGACGGCACCGGTCAGATCTCCGCCATGCGAAAGGCCCTCGCACAGGCCGACTTGGCGCCCGCTCGGATCAGCCACGTCAACGCCCACGCCACCGGGACTCCGGTCGGCGACGTCGCCGAGGCGCGCGCGATCCGGGAGGTCTTCGGCCGCGCCACCGTGACAGCGCCCAAGGCGGGGCTCGGCCATCTCTTCGGCGCGGCCGGCGCGATCGAGGCGCTCATCGCCGTTCTCAGCGTGGAGCACGGCGTCATCCCGCCGACCCGCAACCTCACCGCGGCCGGCGTCGGACCCGACATCGACCTCGACGTCGTCGCGGAGCGACGAGACGTCCCCCAGGAGGCCGTGCTCAGCAATTCCTTCGGGTTCGGCGGACAGAACGTCTCACTCATCGTCACCGGTGCACGGCACCACGCGTCCTCCCGTACGGCGTCGACGGCGCCGTGATCCGGGCGAGGGCGCCATGATCCGGCGAGGCGCCCCTGTCCGTATGGTCCATTGTGCGCGGCAGATCCCGCGCCGACGCCGGGACATCACCGACGTGCCCTCGGCATCGCTCAACTGCGAGTCGTACCGGGGGCGATGCGGCCGCCGGCCGCGCCTCACCCGGCGAGTCCGTCCTCGCCCTCGGGCCGGCGATCCATGGGCTCCTGCCGGGAGTCGGTACGCAGGACGCGGAAGCGGCCGGGGTGCGCCGGATCCCGGTCCGCGATCTGGAGGTTCGGCCAGGTCCACTGCCACACCCTGCTGCCGGACGGGCGGGAGAAGCGGATCCGGCCGCGGGTGCCCTCCACCTCGACGCGCGGCCAGGCTGCGGCGATGACCTCCCGGTCCGTGCCGTGGAAACGCAGCACGTGTGCGAGGACGATGACCGTGTCGTACCCCTCGTAGGCGACGAAGGAGGGGGCTGCGGGCAGTCGTGCTCGCAGCCGCGCCTCGACGCGTACGCCGAGCGTGGTGAGGTGTTCGGGCAGGTAGCGCAGGAACGGCACGGCGGCGCCGTCCTCGCCCAACGCGGTCGCCCATTCCGTGAACTCCGGCTGTCCGGCGGGAGCACCGATCAACAGACCGGCGAGGCGCTCGTCGCGACGGACGGCTCGCACGATCGGCACGGCCGGCTCCGGGTGGCCGACCAGAAGAAGCAGGGCCGTCGCACCGTGCCGGACGAGTTCGTCGCACATGGCCGTGGGATCCGGTGTTCCCATGTCGAGTTCGACGACGGCGCCGCCGTGCGCGGAGACGTGGTCGCGCAGGATGCGGGTGCCGGAAGCCCAGTAGACGCTCGGCTGCACCGCCACGGCGATACGGCGGTGGCCCGAGTCGAGGAGGTGGTCCGCGTAGAACCGCCAGCCGCGGCTCTGCGGAGGACACAGGCGCGCGACCCACGGGGTGTCCTGCTCGGTGAGTTCGTCCAGAACCGCCGACGAGCACAGGAACGGTACGGCGAGGGCATCGGCCCGGGCGGCCGCGGCACGGGCGACCACGCTGTGGTACTCCCCCACCACCGCGGCCACACCCAGTTCGGCCAGCTCCTCCACGGCGGCGGCGGCCCGCCGCGGGTCCGCCGCCGTGTCACGGACGACCAGGTCCAGCGGCCGTCCGCCGATCCCACCCGCGTCGTTGACCTCCTCGACACCCAGCTCAAGCCCCGCAAGCAGGTGCCGGCCCGCCTCGACCCACCCGGGCCGTGACAGTGGCACAAGAGCACCGACCCGGACCGCAGGGCGGTCAACCTGCCCGCCCTGCAACGACATTGACGACTTGCTCATGTGATGACGCCTCCGCTGTGCCCCGCTGTCTCCCCTCGGTCGCGGCTCCGGCCGGTTCACCTGCGCGAAGAGAGCCACTACCGCGTGCGAGGACTCGGGCAGCCTCGCACGACTCACCGAGTGAGTGCGACCGCGCCTGCGCCTGCGCCTACGCGGGCAGCGCGGGGAACACGAGCACCGAGCCGTCCTTGTCGCGGGCGATCTCGATCGCCACGTCTGTGGTGCGGCTGCTGACCGTGACGCCGTCGCCCAGTTTGTGAATCCGGTGGGCCGCGCTCATGAGGCGATCGACCTCACTGGTCGTGAAGACGGGTCGCAAACCGTTCGGACGCGCCAGCTCCAGCGCCGACAGGCGTAGCAGGACGCCGGCGATGCTCGCCTCCAGTTCGTCGAGGCGCTGCTGATCGCGCTTGAGTGCACGGGTGAAGTTCTCGAAGGGGTTGCCGGGGTCGCTCTGGGCGTGCTCGACGGCCTGGAGGACGACCACCCGCCGCTTCAGCGCTATGGCGAGGGAGGCGAGTTGGAGGTGGGTGCGGAAAGTGCCGCCATGCTCGTCCACGCCGGGGAACGACTTGGTCAAAGTGCCGAGTTCGACAGCCTCGCCCTCGGGCAGTCTGTCGAGTGCACTCCGCCATTGGGCAAGGCGGCGGTCGGCTCTGCCCAGCGCTGTGTTGATGGCGTGCACCGCCGAGTCGAGTCCCAGCGAGACACCGAGCTTGCCCTGGTCGAGCAGGATGGCCGTGCCTTTGTCGATGGCGTCGCGGCAGCCGTCGAGTTCGCTGTGTTCGTCGTCGAGCTTCTCCTCCTGAAGTTGCTCCAGCAGTTCCGTGATGTGTTCGATGGCCTGCTGACGCTTGTGGTCGGCGTGCGCGCTCACCCCCACCGCCACGGCCATGAGCACGAGCGGAGCGGCCACGGCGAGCACCGTGCCGCCGGCGGCCGCAGCACCGGCGGTCGCACCGGCCCCGCCGACCGTGCCCGCCGCTGCCGCTCCTCCGACCGGCACGAAACTCGCATTGGCGGCGATCCTGCCGGACGAGTTCACGAGCGCGCCGTAGATGCCGTCGGCCGCTCCCTTCGGCACCATCGGGCGAACGATGCCCTGCCCGAACTGGGCGGCGACCTTCGCCGGGACCACCATGCGATACAGATTCTCGCCGGAAGCGGTCGCTCTGGCCGCCGTCAGAGAACTCCGCGTCGATTGCGTGACGAACTGTGACAGGTGCTGTGCCAGGGGACTCGCGGCGTCGAGCAGGATGCCACGACCGCGGTCGACCTTGTCGGGCAGCGGATGCACCTCAAGGGTGACGATCGGCTCGTCGGCCATGACGGCCAACGCTCCGCGCAACTCGGCCAGACGCTCAGCCGTCATCGACTCGCCCGCGGGCAACCCCGGCACTCGGACGTCAGCGGTCGCCAGCGTCCACACGGGCACGGTCGGCTTACGGTCGTCGGTCATCGTCTCCCCCTTGTTCTCCGACAGGAGCCTACGTCTGACATCGAACGCGACCGGCGCGTGATCGGCCTGCGCGGATCACAGCGCCCTGGCGTCGCCCGCTGTACGTAGGACTGCTCCGGAACGGGGTCGGCCGCCTCGCCTGCCCCGAGTCTTCCAAGATGGAGATTCTATGCAGATGGCGTGCGAGGCGTTCGAGGATCTCGTCCGCGGTCGCACGCGATCCGATCGGCGTCCCGCTACCGCACGTCGTGGTGCGGCAGCAGCGGCAACGACCCCGGTGTCGGAAGGTGGATCCAGCCCTCGGTTCGGGCGTTGTGCAGCTGCGACATCTCGGGGTGCGCGGTCAGGCCGCATGCCACTGCTCGCGCTGTGAGCGCGCACAGCAGGGCGTCGAAGGCGTGCTCGCTGGCGTCGTAGGCGCGGGCCGTGGGCGCGTCGCACCGCAGCCAGGGTGCGGCGGCGAGCAGGGCGTCCATCCGTCGGGGGCCGTTGAGAAGGTGCCAGCGGTGCCGGGACGCCTTCGGGTACACCTCGCAGATCGGCCCCCGGCCTGCCCGGTCCACACGTACGCCACGACGGTGCAGTTCGTCCTCCAGATGAGCCCACCGCGCCACCATGGCGCCGATCCGGTCGAAGGGTGCCGGGAGCGGGGGTGCGACCGGGTGGATCTGGTCGCGCACGATCCGGTCCGTGAGCCGGTACCGCAGGCGGTCCTTCCGGTAGCGTTCGCTGTCCTGCCCGCGGCCCGGCCAGGGATCCGCGGCGAAGTGGGCCCCGACAGCGCGCACGAACTCGGCCGGCCACCCGAAGGGCGTGTCGACGCCGGCCCGATCACCGGGGCGCAACCCTGTGAGCTCGCCGATCAGGACGTCGTCGGTGCACTTGAGTGAGGGCGGCTCGACGACGGCCGTTCCGTCCTTCCACTCCAGTACGGACATCGCCGTCTTCGAACGGTCGGCTGACAGATCGATCCCCACCGTGCGCATGCCGCCTATGGTGGCAGGTCCCTTGTGCGCCTGAGCCCTTGGATCCGGCTGCCAGCACCGGCGTTGGGAGGGGTGGCGTTCAAGGGGTGAGGGCCGGAGGGGGATGGGCAGGACGTGGTGATGGATGTGGCGGCACCGACGTACCGGGGCAACGGCAGCACCGTCTTGTCGTCGCCGCAGCTCAGCAGCGCCGGGGCGTGGCTCGGCCGTGGGGGCGGAGGCCGTGGCGGACGGTTCGGCCGGGGAAGTGCCGTGCTCCTTCGGCAGTCAGCAGCATCTCCAGGGGCGGGCTCGCCGGGGTCCCCTCGCGAGCGGTGTGCCGCCCGCGCCGTCCGCCTTTCTCCGTCCCTTCTTTCCGTGCCGCTCCGCCGCTCTGTCCTGCGGGGTTTGCCAGAACGGCAAAGCCGATCGCGTCGGGCGGGTGCCGCGCTCCATGATCGACGGTAGCCGCGTCCGCCGCGAACCGAGGAGAAGCCCATGCAGCCCGAGCCGACCGCTGAACTCCGCCACCGCACCGTCCAGGGCCCGGCCGGCCGTCTCCACCTGGTCGAGCAGGGCACCGGCCCCCTGGTCCTGCTCGTGCACGGCTTCCCCGAGTCCTGGTACTCCTGGCGCCGTCAACTCCCGGCGCTCGCCGCGGCCGGCTACCGGGCGGTGGCGATCGACGTGCGCGGTTACGGGCGTTCCGCCAAGCCGGAGGCGACCGACGCCTACCGGATGCTCGACCTGGTGGAGGACAACGTCGCCGTCGTACGCGCCCTCGGCGAGGAGAGCGCGGTGGTCGTCGGCCACGACTGGGGCTCCAACATCGCCGCCGCCTCCGCTCTGCTCCACCCCGAGGTCTTCCGCGCCGTCGGCCTGCTGAGCGTCCCCTACGCGCCGCCCGGCGGCCCCCGCCCCACCGACGTCTTCGGCCAGATCGGCGGGCCCGAGCAGGAGTTCTACGTCTCCTACTTCCAGGAGCCCGGCCGCGCCGAGGCGGAGATCGAGCCCGACGTCCGGGGCTGGCTCGCGGGCTTCTACGCGGCCCTGTCCGCCGACACCATGCCCGCCCAGGGCGAGCCCGACCCGCACTTCGTCGCCCGCGGCGGCCGGCTGCGCGACCGCTTCCCCGCGGGTGTCCTCCCGGCCTGGCTGAGCGAGGACGACCTCGCCGTCTACGCCGGGGAGTTCGAGCGCACGGGGATCACCGGCGCCCTCAACCGCTATCGCAACATGGACCGGGACTGGGAGGACCTCGCCCCGTACCGCGGCGCCCCGATCGAGCAGCCGTCCCTGTTCATCGGCGGTTCCCTGGACGCCTCCACCACCTGGATGTCCGACGCCATCGACGCCTACCCCACGACCCTCCCCGGCCTGTCGGCCTCCCACCTCTTGGACGGCTGCGGCCACTGGGCCCAGCAGGAACGCCCCGACGAGGTCAACCACCTGCTGATCGACTGGCTCGGCATCCTGCAGGGCTGAACTGAAGGGACTTCCTGGGCGACTTGGCGGGGCTTGAACTCCAGTCCCTTGGCGTGCGGGGGCGGGAGCTCCTCGCCGGGCAGTACGGGGGCGGCGCCGAGGGCCGCAACCGGCGGCCGAGCCGTGTCGTCGCCTCCCGTGTCCTCGCCTCCCGTGTTCTCCGTGTTCTCCGTGTTCTCCGTCTTCTCCGTCTTCTCCGCGCACCCCGATCGTCCCTGAGCGGTCCCCGATCCGACCCGGAGAAGCCCCTGACACGGACGACAACGCCTCTAACGTGACAACAACAACGCCCCGGCCGGGTCCGCACGCCTCACACAACCGCACTCCTCACCGGGAGGGTCCATGCCGCTCAGGGGCAGATCATTACCGTGGCGCATCGCCACGCGGGGCACGGCCGTGGTCGTGGGGATCACTATGGCCGTCCTGGCCGTCGTCACCGGGCTCGCCGCCGCTCCCGCGGTCCAAGCCTCGCCGTCCGGCACCCGGGCCCTGCGGTGGGCGCCGTGTGCCGAGCCGGCGAAGCCGGGAGTCGGCACGCCGTGCAGGTGCCGCAGCTGTAGGCGGTGGGGAACATCGAGCCGCGATCGCCCACCTCGATCCCGGTGACGCCTTCCCCGACTTTGACGACCGTCCCGGAGAATTCATGTCCCCGGGGCTGCGGCAACCGGGCGCCGGTCATGGGATGGGGACGGAAGAGAACGACGGGCGAGGCCTCCGGGTGGAAGTAGGTGTGCACGTCACCACCGCAGATGCCGACATACCCGTTGCGGATCTTCACCTGCCCGGGGCTGACGGCCGGTTCCGGCACGTCCTCGATCCGCAGGTCTTCCTTGCCGTAGAACATCGCTGCTTTCACGGTTGCTCCTCATTCCCCGCCATCACGCACTGACCAGGGCACTCGCCGGTGCGGCGCCCGTCGAGAATCGTTTCGTTCCCGGCGGATGGCCTACAACCGCCACGTGAGCGGGATCGGACCGACACGCGCGCAACACGCTCCCAGGGCAGGAAGATTCCGGGGAGGAACGCCGTTCGGTGCGGGGAAGAAGCCTCCGGTAGGGCGCGTGTTCACCCCTGGCGACCCCGGCCGCGGTCAGTGCGGTGGGGTGGTGACGTCCGTGGCGTAACCGGACGATCTCACGTCACGCCCGGCTCAGCCCCAGGTCTTGCCCGCCGGTTCCTTGACGGTGCGGTTGATCCGGTTGAAGAAGTTGGTGAGCGCGATCTCCAGGCTGATGGCGTTGATCTGTTCCTCGGTGAAGTGGGCGCCGGCCTCTTCCCAGATCTCGTCGGTGACGCCCGGCGCACCGTCCTGCAGTCGGGTTGCGGCCTCGGCCAGCGCCAGTGCCGCGCGTTCCGCGTCGGTGTAGAACGGCGCCTCGCGCCACGCTGCGACGTTGTGCAGCCGCTCGTCGGTGTCACCGGCTTTCTTCCCGCCGGCGACACCGGCGTGGACGCACGCCGAGCAGCTGTTGATCTGGCTGGCGCGCAGATGGACGAGCGCGAGCAGTTTCGGGTCGACACCGCCGGCGGCGATCGCTTTCTGGAGGCGCTGGATCGCGGTCCATACATTAGGGTTGTTCGCGTTCTTGTTCTTGAGCCGGTTCTCCATGGGGGAGTTCTCTCCTTCATCGGGTTACGTTGCGGCGCCTGTGCGCGTCATCCCTGTGACGGAGCAGCTTCCACGGAGGTAACACCATGGCCGGCACCCATCCCGCAGACCCGATCGCCGATGCCTTCGAGGCCCACCGCGACCGGCTCCGCGCCGTCGCCTACCGGATGCTCGGCTCACATGCCGACGCTGAAGACGTGGTCCAGGAGGCGTGGCTGCGTCTGTCCCGCCAGGACACCGATACCATCGACAACCTCGGGGGCTGGCTGACCACCGTGGTCGGCCGCATCAGCCTCGATGTCCTGCGGTCGGGCCGAGCACGTCCGGAAGTCTCCTTCGACGGCCAGCTGCCCGAATGCACCGTGACACTCGACGACGCTGCCGCCCCGGAGGACCTCGCAGCGCTCGGAGACTCCGTCGGCCTCGCGCTCCTCACGGTCCTCGACTCGCTGCGCCCCGATGAACGGCTGGCGTTCGTGCTGCACGACGTGTTCGCCGTGCCCTTCGCGGAGATCGGTGCCGTTCTCGGCAAATCCGCCGATGCCACCAAGATGCTCGCCAGCCGTGCCCGCAGGAAAGCGCGGGCCGCCCAGCAGCCGGCCGGCGCCGGGCGGCGACAACGCGAGGTGGTGCGGGCCTTCCTGGCCGCAGCCCGCGACGGGCGGTTCGAGCAGCTGCTGGAGGTTCTCCACCCCGAAGTGAAGTTCACCGTTCACACTGCGAACGGCACGTTCGTCACGCTCGGGGCCACCGAAGTCGCCACCCGCGCGCGAGTGGCCGGCAGCGCGGCGCGAGGACATGCGGCGATCATCGACGGCCGCCCCGGCGTCATCTCCTGGAACGAGCACGGCGCCCCGCTTTCCCTCCTCGTCTTCACCGTCGCCGACGGCCGCATCACCGAGCTCATCGCCGTGGTCGACCCGGCCGAACTCGCGCTCATGAACCTGCCGGACGCGGTGTGACGTCGTACGGCGAAGGCCGCGCGTACGCGAAAGCGTTCACCCCTGACAGGGGTGTGCCGTATCTGTCACGGACGCTGCTCGGGCGCCAGCTCTGGAGGGTAGGGCTCGCCGAAGTCCGCTGACCGCTCGGGGAGGTCCAACGGATCGGACGGGAACTGCACCGCCTGCTCGGCCTGTCCGAGCTGCAGGCCGTCGACATGATCGCCACGGCGACCGGCATGGCGGGGGCGCTGTGGCAGATGGCCACCCCGGGGCCGCGCCTGCGCGAGCTGTACGCGAGCGACCCCCGGCTGGCGCATGCCGCCGTCGAGGTGGAACCCCGCCTCACCCGCGTCCTCACCGCCTATCTCACCGGGCTCGGCGCCGAAACCCCGGCGGCCACCTGAACCCGGCCCGCCGGCGTGCGGTCGTCGGCGCGCGCCTCGGGCCGCTCGTCCGGGCAGGGGTCGATCACAGCGTCGGCAGCGGCCTCTCCTCAGCAGTCGTCGCCACAAGACGCGCTCGTCCGGTCCGCCGCACGTGAGCCGCGACCTGGTTTTCCTTCAGATACGGCGGACGACGGCGGATAGTCCTCCACGGTCATGGAGTTGTGCAGGCGGGCGCTCTTGGCGGTGAGGCGCAGAAGGGCGCGGCTCGGCCCCGCGGGCAGCGCGGAGATCAGGCGGGCGCCCTGGGCCAGTCCCCGCACACCGAGGCGTGAGGCGGGGATCAGGGTCCTCGCCGCGCTGAGCGCGGCCGCGCGGCTGCCGCGCACGTGCTCCGCCATCGCCCGCTCGTAGGCGGGGAAGGCGCGCTCGTGGTCGCCGCCCGCCCGCGCCAGCTCCCCGGCGAGGACGTACGCTCCGACGACGGCCAGGCTGGTGCTGCCGCCGACGGCCGGGCCGGGGCCGTAGCCCGCGTCGCCGACGAGCGTCACCCTCCCCCGCGACCACGTGTCCATACGGAGCTGGGTGATCGAGTCGAAGTAGAACGCCGGGGTGCGGTCGAGTTCGTCCAGCCAGCGGTCCACGTCAGGGTGCATGCCCGCGAACGCGCCGCGCAGCAGCTCCTTCTGCCGGGCCACGTCGCGGTGGTGGTCGAGCTCGTGCCCGCTGCGGAACAGGAGCAACACCCTCGCATCCCCGAGGTGCCGCGCGCCGTACATGCCGGCGGTGCGGCCGACGCCGACGTGGAGGTGGAGTTCGCCGTCGAGCCCGGAGACGTTCGGCAGGGTCAGCACTCCGAGGTAGGCGCCGATGAAGGCGCTGAAGCGGGACTCGTCGCCGAGGACGAGGCGGCGCACGTTCGAGTGCAGCCCGTCCGCGCCGACGACCAGGTCGAAGCGGCGCGGCGCCGCGTTCTCGAACCGTACTTCGCCGTCGGGCGAGAGCGTCTCGATCGAGTCGCCGAAGACGTACTCGACGTCGTCGCGCGTGGCGTCGTAGTAGATCTCGCTCAGGTCGTCGCGCATGATCTCGGCGTGCCGGCCGGAGGCGGCGCCGAAGATCTTGGAGAGGTCCACCTCGACGGGGCGCCGTGCGCCCTCCTGGTGGACGGTCATCCGGCGGGTGCCGGTGGCCCGTTCCTCGACGCGCGGGAGCACGCCCATCTTCTCCGAGATGTCCATCGCGGGCCGGAACAGGTCGACCGCGTGGCCGCCGGTCCTGCGCGGAGTCGGCGCGCGCTCGACGACGGTGACGGAGAAGCCGTGCCTGGTGAGCCAGTACGCGAGCACCGGGCCGGCGATGCCGGCACCGGAGACGAGAATCCGCATGGCGTCCCTCCTTGTCGTTCGGTCCGTCCGTTCGGTGTCACTGAGTCCGTCCGTTCGGCGTCATTCAGTCCGCCCGTACGGCGTCATTCAGTCCGCCCGTACGGCGTCGTTCGGTCCGCCCGTACGGCGTTGTTCGGTCCGCTTGTAGGCCGTCGGTCGGTCCGTCCGTACGGCTCGTGCGGCGTGGCTCGTGGTGAAGGCCGGCAGAGGGGTGGCCGTCCGTGGGGGATCCTCCAGCATGGGCGAGTGTCCGAGACCGGGCAGCAACTCGACCTTCGCGCCCGGCACGGCGTGGTAGTCGGCGGCGGATGAGGATCGCCACCTGCGGTCGTCCTCGCCGAAGATCACCAGTAGTGGTGTGCCGAGGGCGGCCAGTCGGTCCGGGAGCGCCCGCTGCTCCAGGTAGGCGGGGTGGCCCGCATCGTCGCGGTGAACGTGTGGAGGGTCATGCGGCGGACGTCCTCCAGGAGTTCCGGGGGAATCCGGTGGCCCGCGCGGCTGACGGCGGTGCTCGTCATCCGGCGGAGCTGCTCGTCGGTCGGCGGCCACTGCGGGAGTCCGGGCGCGGCGGGCTGCGGTGCGATGAAGGCGTCCAGGCCGGGTCCGGTGTCGATGAGGGCGAGCGCGGTCACCAGGTCGGGCCGCTGTTCGGCGAGGGCGGTGGCGGCCACGCCGCCGCTGGAGTGGCCTACGACCACGGCGTGCTCGACGCCGAGCCGGTCCAGTGCCGCGCCGGCCCGGCGTGCCTGGTCCGGGAGCGCGTAGCTGCGGTCGCCGGTTTGGCCGACCGGTCGTGCCCGAGCAGGTCGATCCGGATGACGTGGTGGGAGCCGGTCAGCATCGGAACCAGTGGGTCCCAGGAGCGGGTCGAGGACGCGGAGCCGTGGACGAGCAGGAGTGCGGGGGCATCGCGGGGGCCGTCCTGGCACACGTGGATGTCGCCGTCGTCCAGTGACAGGATCGAACTCTCGGTGGGCTCGGCGCCGCCGTCGACGTGCGGTCCGCCGCCGGAAACAGTCATGAGCCCACTGTGGCCGCCGGGCCCCGCCGAGGGATTGGACGAATGTTCCTCCCGGCTCAACTACCATGAAACGATGCGGACTTTCACGCACGGCGCGGCTGTGTGGGACGTCGCGTGCCCGCAGCGGCCCAGCCGGGTGGCCGGTCTCACCATGGCCGGGTTCCGTGTCCGTGAACTGGACGGGCTGCGGATGGTCCCGCACCCGGCCGTGACGCTTCTCCTGGAGTTCGGCGTCGGCTCGCCCGTCGTCGACTGGGCCGCCGGGCGGCAGCAGCGGGGAAGCATCGTCGCCGGACCGGGGCTCGGGGCCGGAGGCGCGGTCCAGGCGCGGGGGGAGAATGTCGAGTGCGTGCAGGTGCGCCTGTCCCCGGTGATCGCGCGCGCGGTCCTGGGCGTCTCCCCCGCCGACCTCGGCGACACCGTCGTGTCCCTGGACGACCTGTGGGGCCGGGAGGCGTCCCGGATCCGCGAGCGGCTCGGCGAAGTCCCGTCGTGGCAGGGCCGCTTCGCGTTGACGGAGGCGCTGCTCGCCCGCCGGCACGAGGCGGGGCCGCCGGTGGACCCGGAGGTGGCCTGGGCCTGGCGGCGCATCGTCGGCGATCGTGGCCTGGCCCGGGTCGACGGACTCGCGGCCGAGGTCGGATGGAGCCGTAAGCGCCTGTGGTCGCGGTTCCGCTCGCAGCTCGGCCTGCCGCCCAAGCGCGCCGTGAAGCTGGTCCGCTTCGACCATGCCGCCCACCGCCTGGTCGCGGGCGAACGGGCGGCCCGGGTCGCGGCCGACGCCGGCTACGCCGACCAGTCCCATCTGCATCGGGACATCATGACGTTCACCGGGGCGACCCCCGCGACGGTGGCCGGCGAGCCGTTCCTCGCCGTCGACCCCATCGCCTGGCCCAGCTCCTTCACGTGACCACAGCTTCGGATGGCGCGGCGCATCGCCACGTTGTCCTGACGAGTGGTGCCCTCGATCCGCCCCGGGCCTGGGGGAACTCGGTGAACACGTATCGGGTGAGCCAGGTCAGGGCCTGGCGCCCGAGGCCCCGCCCCGGTGCCCGGAGCGGATCCGCAGATCGAACAGCGGCGTGGTGTCCCACAGGTCCGCGTGGGCCGGCTCGAAACGTTCGTAGGTGATCTCCACGGCCGCCCTCCGGAGACGCGGACAGCGGCCCGGAGCCGTTTTTCCCGGCCCGCCGACGGTACAGGGAGGCGGTGCGGCGAGGGCGGGGTGTCAGGGACGGGCGATCCGCGTGGCGGCCGCCTCCAGGTCGGCGACGGTCCCCGACATGATCGTCCGGAGGTGGCCGGTGATGTGCTCCACGGGCCAGTCCCACCACGCGACGGCGAGGAGGCGGGCGATGTCCGCGGCGTCGTAGCGGGTGCGGAGGAGCCGGGCGGGGTTGCCGCCGACGATGCCGTAATCGGGCACGTCGCGGGTGACCACGGCGCCGGCGGCGACGATCGCGCCGTGGCCGATGCGTACGCCGGGCATGACCGTGGCGCCGTGACCGAACCACACGTCGTTGCCGACGACGGTGTCGCCCCGGCCGGGCAGGTCGGTGATCAGGTCGAAGTGCTCCGCCCAGGAGCCGCCCATGGTGGGGAACGGGAAGGTGGAAGGGCCGTCCATGCGGTGGTTGGCGCCGTTCATGATGAACCGGGTGCCCGTCCCCAGCGCGCAGTACTTGCCGATGACGAGCCGCTCGGGACCGTAGTGGTAGAGGACGTTGCGTGTCTCGAACGCGGTCGGGTCGTCCGGGTCGTCGTAGTAGGAGAAGTCACCGGCCTCGATCAGCGGCGACTTCACCAGCGGCTTGAGCAGCACCACGCGCGGGTGCTCGGGCATCGGGTGGAGCACGGTGGGGTCGGCGGGAACGGGCGGCATCGTGGAGGCGGTTCCTCTCTGGTGAGCCTATGGCGACAACTGTCGCGTTAAGATGCTGGCACAGCCCTGTCGCCTCGATCAACCGGATACTGATTGCCGATGACAGAACCAGATCCAGAACCAGAACCGGCACCACGGGACACGGCGGCGGACCGCCGTCCGGGCGGGCGCACCGCCCGCGTCCGCGCCCAGGTTCTCGCCGCGGTGCGCGCGGAACTCGCTGAAAGAGGCCACGAAGGACTGACGATGGAGGGCGTCGCGACGCGGGCCGGAGTGCACCGCGCCACGGTCTACCGGCGTTGGCGCGATGTCGGCGGCCTGCTCGTCGACGTCATCGACGCCGCCGGCGAGATCGACTGGCAGCCGCCGGACACCGGCTCGCTGCGCGGCGATCTGACGGCCCTCAACCAGGAGATCCAGGAATCGCTGGTCGTACAGCCGTCGTTCGCCGTCGCCCTGATGGCCGCCTCGTTCCACTCCGAGCAGGCCGCGCGGGCCCAGACGCGGTTGTGGGCGGACCGGTACGCCCAGTGCGAGATCCTCGTCGAGCGCGCCGTCGAACGCGGTGAACTCCCCGCGCCGCACACGGATGCGCGGAGCCTGCTGATCGCGGCCACGGCGCCGCTCTACCACCAACTGGTGCTGCTGCGTGCCGATCCGGACCCGCGACTGCCGGAACGCGCCGCTGAGGCGGCGGTCCTGGCGGCTGCCGCGGGCGCCTTCTGCGTCCGTCGGGAAGACACCTCCTGACCGCCGTCGCAGAAACCGGCCCGGCCTGGCTGATCCGGCTCTCGACGACGGCCCGTGTCCCGGGTGCGGACGCGCTCACGGCTTCAGCGCCTGCGACCTCACCGGCACCCGCGGGCACGGCGCCGTGCCCGCGCACGGGGCGGTCACTCGGCAGGTCGCGCCGCCTCCACGGACCGACGGAATGTCCGCACAAAGAAAAGGGGCAAGGAGTGCAATCTCCTCGCCACTCTCAACTTATAGCTCACCTGGGGGCTTGCGGCAAGGCCCGGGGGGTGGCGCAGAATCGGCGGCCATGGCCACGACCTGCGAAGACGGGGGACGACGTGCGTGATGCGTTGTGGATGTACGGGGGAGGCGAGGGCGTCGCACCGGCGAGGGGACTCGCGGTGCGGGAAGGGAAGCGGCCCTGGGCGAGGGCCTGCGCGGCAGACGGCTCGGCCGGGAAGGGGCCGCTCGCGCGGCCGGCCGCCGCAGCGCGACCGAGCGCGGATGTCGTGGAGGTACCGCGGTGATCGAGCAGTACGTGGTGGAGCTGCGGGAGATCGACGCGGCCGAGGTTCCGCTCGTCGGCGGCAAGGCCGCGCAGCTGGGGGCGCTGTCGAGGATCGACGGGATCCGCGTGCCCGGCGGTTTCTGTGTGACGACGGATGCCTTCCGGCGGATCACGGCGCAAGCGCCGTCGCTCGACGAGCTGCTCGATGAGCTGGCGCGCTCGGACCCGGACGACCGGGAGACGATCCGCACCCTCAGTGCCCGGATCCGCCGGACCATCGAGGAGACCGCCGTCCCGGCCGATCTGGCGGCGGCGATCACCGGCGCGCTCGCCCGGCTCGGCGAGCACGTCGCCTGCGCCGTCCGGTCCAGCGCCACCGCGGAGGACCTGCCCACCGCATCCTTCGCCGGACAGCACGACTCGTACCTGAACGTCGTGGGGCCGACGGCGATCCTCCGGCACATCCGCGGGTGCTGGGCCTCCCTGTTCACCGAGCGGGCCGTGACCTACCGCCAGCGCAACGGCGTCGATCACCGTACGGTCCGGATGGCCGTGGTGGTGCAGCGCATGGTTCTCCCGCTGGCGGCCGGCGTCCTGTTCACGGCGGACCCCGTCACGGGCGACCGGAAGGCCGCCACCGTGGACGCCGGCCTCGGTCTGGGTGAGGCTCTGGTCTCCGGCCTGGTGAACCCCGACGTCTTCAAGGTGCGGAACGGCGAGGTCGTCGCCAGGACGATCGCCGCGAAACGGCGTGCCGTTCACGCCCCGGCGTCCGGCGGTACGCGGGAGGCGGTGACCGACGCCGAGCGGCGGGAGCGGCCGGCGCTGACGGATGCGCAGGTGGTGCGGCTCGTGGAACTCGGGAGGCGGATCGAGGCGCGGCTCGGCGGTCCCCAGGACATCGAATGGTGCCTGGCCGACGACGGTTTCCACATCGTGCAGAGCCGGCCGATCACGACGCTGTTCCCCGTACCGGAGGCCGGCGACGAGGACCCTCATGTCTACGTGTCCGTCGGTCACCAGCAGATGATGACCGACCCCATGAAGCCGCTGGGGCTCTCCATGTGGCGGCTGACGGCCATGACGCCGATGCACGAGGCCGGCGGCAGGCTGTTCGTCGACGTCACCCGGCGGCTGGCCTCGCCCGCGAGCCGCGCCGGTCTCCTGGACGTCATCGGGAGAGGCGATCCGCTGGTCAGGAACGCCCTGGAGACCGTCCTCGACCGCGACGGTTTCGTCCCGTCCCTTCCGGACACGGGTCCCGGCGGGCCCCCGGCCGGCGGCGTCGGCGGCGCGCCCGCCCCGGTCGCGACCGACCCCGCCGTCGTCGCCGAGCTGGTCGAGCGCAGCCAGGCGTCCATCGCCGCGCTGGAGCGCGGCATCCGGGCGAAGACCGGACCGGCGCTGTTCGACTTCCTGCTGGAGGCCTTCGAGGAGCACAGGCGGGTCCTCGGTGATCCGCTGAGCATCCAAGTGATCATGGCGGGGATGGAGGCCACGTGGTGGCTCAACGACCACTTGGAGGAGTGGCTGGGCGAGAAGAACGCGGCCGACACGCTCACGCTGTCCGCGCCCGGCAACGTCACCTCGGAGATGGGCCTGGCGCTGCTCGACGTCGCGGACGTCATCCGTCCGTACCCGGAGGTGGTGGCGTTCCTGCGGGAGACCGAGGACGAGGACTTCCTCGACGGACTGGCGGGCCTCGCGGGCGGGACGGAGGCGCGGGACGCCGTCGAGGCCTATCTCGACCGCTACGGCATGCGCTGCGCCGGAGAGATCGACATCACCCGGCCGCGCTGGCGCGAGCGCCCCCTCACGCTCGTGCCCGCGATCCTCGACAACGTCAGGAACTTCGCGCCGGGCGCCGCCGCGCGGCGTTTCGAGCAAGGGCGGCAGAGGGCCGGGGAGAAGGAGCGGGACGTGCTGGCGCGGCTGCGGGCCCTGCCGGACGGGGACCGGAAGGCCGACGAGACCCAGCGGATGATCGACCGGGTCCGGACCTTCGTCGGCTACCGCGAGTACCCGAAGTACGGCATCGTCAGCCGCTACTTCGTCTACAAGCAGGCGCTGCTGGAGGAGGCCGAGCGCCTCGCGCGGGCCGGTGTGCTCCGGGAGAAGGAGGACGTCTTCTACCTCACCTTCCAGGAGTTCCACGACGTCGTGCGCACCCACCGGGTGGATCAGCGGCTCATCCGGCGCCGCAGGGACGAGTTCCGGTCGTTCCAGGCGCTCACACCGCCCCGGGTCCTCACCTCGGACGGCGAGGCCGTCACCGGTGCGTACCGGCGCGACGACGTGCCGGACGGGGCCCTGGTCGGTCTGCCGGTGTCCGCCGGGACCGTCGAGGGCAGGGCGCGTGTGGTCCTCGACATGGCCGAGGCCGACCTCGAAGCGGGCGACATCCTGGTGACGACGTTCACGGACCCCAGTTGGTCGCCGCTGTTCGTCGGGATCGCGGGCCTGGTGACGGAGGTGGGCGGCCTGATGACGCATGGCGCGGTCATCGCCCGGGAGTACGGCCTGCCGGCCGTCGTGGGCGTGGAGCGGGCCACCCGGCTGATCCGGGACGGGCAGCGCATCCGCGTGCGCGGAACCGACGGGTATGTGGAGATCCTGGCGTGACGTGCGTCCTGGCGTGACCGGCCGCCGCGGACGTCGGCGATCGGCGAGCGGCGCACAGTGCGTGGTCGACGAGGGCCGTCACGTCGTGGAGCTGTCGCGTGGCGCTGTTTTCGTCGCCCGGTCGGCTGTGCAGGGAGACCGTGACGGTGCTCCGGCCGTCCGCGGTCGTGGCAGGCCACACCAGGTAGCCGAAACCGTCGCCGCTGTGTCCCCAGTATCCGCCGCCGCAGGACAGCGGTGTCCAGTCCAGGCCGAGCCCGTCGCGCGTGCCCCGGGGAAAGCCGCGGTCGGCGGGGATCTCGACGGTGCGCTGCATCTCGGCCAGTTGGGCGGGGGCCAGGAGCCTGCCTTGCAGCAGTGCCGTGAAGAACCCGTCGGTGTCCGCGGCCGTGCTGATCAGCGACCCGTCGGCGTCGGCGTCGAAGGGCAGGTAGGCGACCGTGGTGTCGGCCAAGGGACCGGCCGGCTCGAACTGCTGGTAGTTCCGGGCGTGCGGGCCGGGCAGGAACGGCCGGTTGCCGGGGGCGAGGGTGTGGGCGAGCCGCAGCGGGCGAAGGATCCTGGTCCGGACCTCGTGCTCCCAGGACTGGCCGGTGACCGCCTTGATGACGAGGCCCAGGAGGACGTAGTCGGTGTTGGAGTACGCCCAGCCGGCGCCGGGTGCGAAGGACGGCCGGTGCCGCATCGCGAGGGCCACACGCTGCCGGGAGGTGTAGGTCGTCCAGCGGTTCGCGCGATACCCGGCCGCGCTGAGTTCGGGAACGACGTCGCCGATGTAGTCGGGCAACCCGCTGGTGTGCTGGAGCAGTTGGCGCAGCGTGACCTCGCGTCCGTCGTTGCCGTGGCCGCGGACCAGGCCGGGCAGCCACGCGTCCACCGTGTCGTCCAGCGACAGGCGTCCTTCGCCGGCGAGTTGCAGCACCACGACCGCGACGAACGTCTTCGTGGTGCTGCCGATCCTCAGGTAGCCGTCCGTGGCCACGGGCTGCCCGGTGCGAAGATCACCGACCCCGCTACGGGCGGTCCGCACCCCGTCGGGCGTCTCCAGTCGCACCGACACACCTGTGACGCCGTCGTTCCGCAGGGCGTCGGCATCGCGCTGGAGTCGGGACGGAGGATCGGGGGCCGCCGCCGCTCGGGACTCCGCCGGGACGAACACCGCCAGAAGGACGGTGGCGAGCACGGTCGCTGTCCGACGGCTGATCCGAGTCCGTGTGATCGACATGAGGCAACGCTAGGAACGGCACGTCCGGCGAACCATCCGGCCGGCCGGAGGCTCCATGGTCGGGTTCTCCACAGTGCGCCGGCCGACAGCGCGCCGCGCGACAGCGTGTCGCCCTACAGCGTGTCACCCGACGCCGACCACCGCGTCGCCCGACGCCGATCAGCGCCCTTGACCCGACGCGGCTCATCGACAGCCCGCGCCGGGCGGGGCGGTCGGAGCGGTCAGGGGGCGTCGCCGGTCCAGTCCCAGCGGTCCGGGGCGCCGCGGCGCGGGGCGTACAGGGACCGGCCGCCGGCGCCGTACCGTCCCAGCTCGGTCCGGAGGGCGACGCTGGTGCCGGTCTCGTCCCGCCTCCAGCCGGTGATGTCGAGGAGCAGGCCGTCCAGCGGTCCGCCGACCAGTTCGGCGTAGCGCCGGTCGGGCCGCGGGCCCGGCCGGTCGTGGTCGGCGCCGTAGACCCGGCGGCGTAGCAGGTGCTCGTCATCACGGTCCATCCGTCCAGCCTGGCAGCCACCACTGACAGTCGGGGTCGGCAGTCACGGTCGGCAGTCGGGTCCGGCAGCCGGGTCCGGCCGCGTCGGTCGCGGAAGCGGGAGAGCCCGGTGCCGCCGGCCGCCGGTGTTCGCCCCGGGGTGCCGCTGGAAACGTGTCGAACGAGCCTGCCAGGCGCGGCCGGGGAAGGATCAGGCGGCGTACGCCAGCAGGAACGTGTCCACCGCCGCCTCCGCCAGACCGTGCAGGGCGGTGGCGGGCAGGGGGCGGGTGCCCAGTGCCGAGCGGGCCTCGTACGGGGCGGTGAGCAGGGCGAGGAAGTGCTCGGCCGCCTGCTCGGGGGCGCACGGGCGCAGCCGGCCGGCGAGGGAGAGGCGGGCCAGCCGGTCGGCGAGCGCGGTGCCGAGGCGGCGGCCGGTGCGTTCCAGGACGGCGTCGACCAGGTCGGGGAACGTGCCGACCTGCGCGTAGGTCAGCCACTTCAGGGCGCGGCCGCGTTCGCTGCCGCAGATCCGCAGCAGCCGGTCGGCGGTGCCGGTGAGGGCCGCCCGCAGGTCGGCGTCCGGGGCGAGGTCGCGCAGCCGCTCGACGGCGGCGAGGTTCTCGGCCGCCAGGGCGTCGGCCGCCGCCTCCAGGGCGTGCCGGAAGAGCGTCTCCTTGTCGTTCAGGTGGCTGTAGACGGTCGGCTTGGCGACGCGCGCCTCCTGCGCGATCTCCTGCACGCACGCCTGCGCGTAGCCGCGCCGGGCGAAGACAGTGAAGGCCGCTTCCAGGATCGCCTGCCGCTTGTCGGCCCGCTTGCGCGCCCCACCAGGGCCACCAGGGCCACCAGAGCCGCCACTTGACGCTGCTGAACTCATGGGTTCAGTCTAGCTATTGAACCCATGGGTTCATCTTGCTGGACCAACTGGTTCAGCAACGTCGACGGGAGGGATCGGGACGACCGTGATCATCCACACGCTGCGCTTCGCCTTCAGGGACGGCACGACGGAGGAGCGGAAGGAGGAGGTGCTCGCGGCGATGCGCCGGACGGCATCCGTCGACTCGGTGTCGTTCGCCACGGTCGGACAGCACCTCGGCGACCCGGCGGAGGGCTTCACACACGCCTACTGCGTCGGCATCGAGGACCTGGCGGCCCTGGAGCGGTACATGCACGACCCGACCCATGTGGCGGGCGACGACGAGATCCTCCCGCACCTGGCCCGGATCGCCGTCGGCCCCGACCTCTCCGACGACATGGACCCGGAACTCGGCCTCAAGATCATGGCGTTGAACGACCGGAAGCTCGCGATGTACCCGGAGTGGGCCGCCCAGCTCGCACCGATCATGGAGGTGCGGATCGCGTAGGGCGGTGGTCCGGTGACGGCGAGGGTGTGCCGGCGCATGGGCGCCGCCCGCGGTGGATCGTCTCGGCGGCGGAAGGTCCCGGCGATCGACGTGGCCTGAGTTCCGGAGCGGCCCCGCTCGCGCTCCGGGCTCGGTGAGCGGCCGTCAAATGCGTGGCTACGTACGGAACTTGCGCACTATGGTGCGGCCCGTACGCGATCCCGCGGCAGGCCGGGCCGACGACTGGGCCGACTATGAAAGGGGCGTCACGTGGAGGGGTTCGATCCGGGGGCGAGCTTCGGCTATGAGGTGTCCCAGCGGTACGACGACGATCCCCGCGGTGACGAGGCCGAGACGGTCGAGTTCCTGGCCGGGCTCGCCGGGCGAGGGGACGCTCTGGAGTTCGCGGTGGGCACCGGCCGCATCGCGCTGCCTCTCCTGCGGGCCGGGGTACGGGTGGGCGGGATCGAGTTGTCGCGGGACATGGTCGACCGGTTGCGCGAGAAGCCGGGTGGCGATCAGGTCGACGTGACCATGGGCGACATGTCCCGCGTCACCACGGGCCGCAGGTACGGGCTGGTCTACCTGGTCTTCAACACGATCGGCAACCTGCTCACCCAGGACGACCAGGTCCGCTGCTTCCAGAACGCCGCGCGCCACCTCACCGAGGACGGCGTGTTCGTCGTCGAATGCCGCATCCCCACCGCACCCTCGCGCCCCGGGCACCGGTACCTCGACACCGAGCAGGTCGGCCTCGATCACGTCGACCTCGACGCCGGGCGCTACGACCCGCTGACCCAGGTCCTCGACCTGAACCACATCCGCATCAGCGGCGCGGGCATCAGGTTCTTCCCCATCAGGCTGCGCCTGGCCCACCCGCCCGAGTTCGACCTCATGGCCCGCATCGCCGGACTCCGGCTGCGCGAACGCTGGGGCGGCTGGAAGGGTGAGCCGTACGACGCCGCCAGTTGGCGCCACATCAGCGTCTACGAACGTGCGGACAGCGCCGTGTGACGGCCCGGTACCCCGTCGATCGCTGTCCGGTCGCTTGCTTCGTGGGAGCACGTCGCCGCAGGGCTAGGAGAGGCCGGGGTATCCATTGTGGGCGAGGTTGTCGTGGATCGTGCGCAGCCACGGGCTGCGCACGGCCGGCAGCCGGGCCAGGGTGTGCCGGAACGTTCCCCGGTCGGCCCGGAACAGGCGATCGGGGCGCGGCGGGAGCGGGTCGTCGCGGAGGACGTCCGGGGAGACGCCGCCCGACGCCGGGACCGGCAGGCCCGGCCGGGGGGAGACCAGCCACAGCCATATCCCCAGCGGGAGCGGCACCCGGTAGGCCGATGCGGCCGGACCGGCCGGGGACCAGGTCCGGCCCGTCTGCGGATGGACCGGTACGAGGACGATGTCGGCCCCCGCCTCGGGGGCGGGCCGTCCCGGTCCGGCCAGGACGGCGCGCCGCTTCCGGGGACCGGCGGGCAGCAGGGCGTCGAGCGCCCGCTGGAACACGTCCGTGGTCAGGCCGGCCGGCACCCGCACCGGCTGCCCTTCGGAGGCCGCCAGCAGATGGGCGAGGGCATGGCCGGCTGCCGCCTCCCAGCGCGGACTCCACGACCAGTAGTGGCTCGTCCCCAACCGGCCTCCCCATGTGGCGATCGGCTCGGACGGGGGCGTGCTCTCCCCCTCCGCCACCAGCTCCGCCCACGAGAGCGGCGCGGCCTGGGCGCCCGCGACGGGGACGCGGTGCACCGCGTCCGGGCTGAGCCGCACCGCCTGCCAGAGCGAGCAGTCGTCGATCCTGGCCGCCACGGGCAGGTCACAGGCCTGGCAGGCCATGTTGGGGCCATCGGCCCCGTCCAGGCCACAGCAGGCGCCGCCACGCCGGTCGGGCATCAGCCGCGTTCCGCGGACATCGCCGGGCGCGACGACGATCGCCCCCGGCACTCCGTCGGACAGGGCGTGCACCGGTGCGTAGATGCCGCGGGCCTCCGCCTCCCTCGGATCGATCTCGTCCCACATCCGCCACGGCCGACCCCACGGTTCCGGGTCCACGGCGAACGTCCCGGACTCCATGAGCACAGGGAGCTGGGCTCCGTTGCCGTAACACTGACGGGCGTGGAGAGGAAGGGAGACACGGGACAGCGGGGCGGTCAGCCGGGCCTCGCACCGTGCACAGACGAAGACGAACAACAACCCTCCGCAGGAAGACCAGTTGCATGGTGGCAGCTCGGTGACGCTCGGCCAACCTGTTTTCCGTCAGCGGTGGACGCCGTTCGCTGCTCGTCCCCGGTGGTGGTCGGCGAGCGGCGTCCTCCGCCCGGCGGCGGCCACCGTGCGGACGGCCGTGGCCGGTGGGTCGCTGTCGGCGGACCGCTGCGGGCCGGTGCCGCCGGGGGAGGCACCGGGGGGTGTCACCGGGGCCGTGTCCCGGCCCGGAGTCACGTGTCCCGGCCGGCTTCCCGGGCCACGCCCTCCAGTCGGCTGCGATGGCTCTCCCACCACGCCGCGTCGCCCGGCGCCATGCTGTCCTTGTCCTTGTTCATCCCGACGGTCCCGTCCATGAGTTCCCGGAGGATGTCGGCGTGTCCGGCGTGCCGGTGCGTGTCGGCGATGACGCGTACCACGGCATGATGCAGCGTCACCTCGTCCTTGCCGTCGGGCCACCAGGGCACCTTGCCGATGGTGTCCGGCGCCAGTGCGTCGATCGTCGCGTCCGCGTGCGCCCATGCCCGGCGGTAGAGCTCCACGACGTACGCGCGTGACTCGTCGGCGGTGGCCCACATGTCCGCGTTCGGCTCGGCGCCGTCCTCGAGCCAGGGCAGCGGCTCGCCGGACGGCCGTCCGAAGGTGTCACCGAGGTAGCCGAGTTCCACGCCGGCCACATGTTTGACCAGGCCCAGAAGGTTGGTGCCGGTCGGGGTCAGCGGGCGGCGGACGTCGTACTCGGAGAGCCCTTCGAGCTTCCACAGCAGGGCATCGCGGGCGGACTGGAGGTAGTGGTGGAGGTCGGCCTTGAGATCCGGTGCGGTCATGAGGCCAGTCTGCCGCTCGCGCGATCTTCGCTCACCGCCTTTTCCACCGCTCGCGGCGCACCGGATCGGCCGGCAAGGCCGCGAGCGCGCGGGCCGGCCCCGCCATGACCGGCCCCGCCGGCCTATCGAGTGAAGCGGCCGAGCGCGAAGGGGGTGAGGTCGAGGGTGGTGGCGCCGTCCGTGACCAGTTCGGCGAGCGCCTCACCGATCGCCGCGGAGTGCTTGAAGCCGTGGCCGGAGCAGGGGGAGGCGATCAGTACGCGCTCACGGCCCGGCAGGCGGTCGATGACGAACGCCTCGTCCGGTGTCACGGTGTACATGCACACCTGTGAGCGCGCGGCGCGGGCGGACACACCCGGCAGCCGGCCGCTGATCATGGCCCGGTGGAAGCCGGCCGCCTCGTCCGCGGTGACGGTCCGGTCCAGCACGTCCGGGTCGGCGGTGCGGTGGTCGAGTTGTCCGGTGGCCACCTTCACCGTCGCGCCGTCGACGGAGGGGAAGCCGTAGAAGTAGTCGTCCGCCCGGCTCACCCCGTTCCAGATGAACGTGGGGAAACGCTCGGGGGAGAAGTCCTGCCCGGCGCCCTCGACCGCGAACCAGTGCAGGACCTGGCGGTAGACGCCGAAGAGCCGGGCGAGGCGGGGATCGTCGAGCAGGCCCGCCAGCCAGCCTCCCGCACACAGCACGACCTGGTCGGCCGTGTAGGCGGCCGCGTCGGTCCGGACGGTGACGGCCGACGCCGAGGCCTCGACCGCCACGACCCGTTCCCCGCGGTGCAGTTGCGCGCCGTACCGCTGCGCCAGGTCCAGCTGGGCGCTGATCGCCGCCTCGGGACGGACGAAGCCGCCGCCGGGTTCCAGCAGGCCCACCCGGGTGTCCGCCACGCGGAACTGCGGGTACCGGTCCCGCAGCGCGGCGGCGTCCAGCAGCTCGTAGTCGATGCCGTGGGCGGCCGCCGCCCGCTCGTGGACGGCGAACACCTTTGGGCCGGCGGCCCGGTCGGCCAGGTTCAGCACACCGCACGCGGTGAGCACCGACGCACCGCTCTCCGCCTCGATGCGCCGCCACCAGTCGTGGGAGCGGACCGCCAGCGGGGCGTACTCGGTGCCCTCCAGCGTCAGCCGGCGGGTGATCCGTGTCTCGCCGTGGCTGGAACCGAAGGTGTGCGGCGGGCTGTGGCGGTCGATGCCGAGCACATCGACTCCGCGCCGCGCGAGTTGGTGCACCGCGGCACTGCCCATCGCCCCCAGACCGACCACGATCACGTCCATACCTGCTCCCGGGGGTCGGCGTCCTGCCTGGTGGCCAGCCTACACAGCGGGGCGGCGGTCCTCTCGTCCGTCCGCGGCGCCGCGGCTCATGGGTGAGGACCCACGGCGGTAAGGAGCACAGGAACGCACACAAAGGGACGACCTCGTCCCCACTTGCCGGCTGAACCTCAACAGTCACTCAAATCCCTTACCGGGCAAGCGATTCGGCCAACAGAATGCAGGTGTTCCTGACAACCTTTGATCCGGGGGATACACGTGAAGCGTGTCATGAGCGTTGCGCTCTCCACCGCTCTGCTGAGCGCCGGAGCGGTGGCGGTCTCCGCGGCGCCCGCCGCGGCCGGCGCCGCGTGCGACTCGTCGCCGATCTACTCGATCGGCGACAAGAAGACCGTCTGGCGTGCGACCAACGTGCACAGCGACTGGGCGAAGCCGGGCGTGACCATCAGCTACGCGAAGAACAAGACCGGCTCGTGGACGGCCACTGGCACCGCCACGGTCGGCACCGAGGCAGGCGCCATCTTCGCCAAGGCGTCGGCGTCGTTCAGCGTCTCCGTCGGCAAGACCTGGTCGAAGTCGGACACCTGGACGTACGCGGCCACGGTCCAGAAGAAGAAGGGCAAGAGCCGGGGCCGCCTGATGATGTACCACGAGGCCAAGGGCTTCAGCGTCACCAAGTACCGCATGGAGCCGAAGTTCGGCGGCGGCTGCAAGAAGGTGAAGCTCTGGAAGAAGTCCGGCAACATCGCCCCGGTCAAGCGGAACAACAACCTGTGGGGCATCCAGTACGCGTGACCGGCCGCGTCCGCCGTGACGGCCGGAGTGGCCGGGGTGCCCGGGGTGGCCGGCCACGACGCACGGCCAGCACCCGGCGTACTCCAGACGCACCCGTTTGACCTGCGGCTTTGTGGGCGCGAACCGGCTCTGACTTGCTAGGACGGGTTGCAGAGGCGATCGGAGGCAGTCAGAGGAGATCGCGCTGATTCGCTCCCGGATCGACCTGGGTCACTCAGAGGCAACCAGAGGCACCCCCGTCGGTTTCTCCCCCCTGAGCGACCCGGGAAGGCCGGAGCCGGGCAGGTCGACGACTCGGGCTCCTTCCCGGCCTCCCCGGACGGACCGCGATGGGCTGCCTGCCTCCGCCGGAGCCAGACACGAAAGCCTCCAGGACGGCCATCCTGGAGGCTCTTCGCCGCCACCGATCGGAGTGGGTTCCGGCCCCCTGGGACTGTTCGCCAGTGAGCGAGAGGGCGTGTCTGAGCACGGCCATCGCATCACCGCCGCCATCGCCTGCCACGTCGCGCGTCGTGGAAGAGTTCTTGATCAGCTCACGCGACTTCTCATACATCCGGACGACCAGGGCGGCAGCCATCCGCCGGGGGCTGAGTCGCGCGAGCAGCCCTACGAGGACTTCAGGGCTCTGCGGGCCCGTATCGACGATGCGGACCGGAGCATCCCCGCGGGCACGGGGGCGACCCGGCCTACGACAGCACCGAGGGGCCGCAGCACGGAGCATCCCCGCGGGCGCGGGGGCGACAATCCTGGCCGATTGGTTGCCCCAGGCAACAGAGGAGCATCCCCGCGGGCGCGGGGGCGACAGCACCGGCGGCGGCGGGAAGGTGAGGATGCGCGGAGCATCCCCGCGGGCGCGGGGGCGACGGGCGGGGTGTCCGGGGTGCGCTCGGCGGCGGCGGAGCATCCCCGCGGGCGCGGGGGCGACCCGGACCGAGACACCCTCACCGCGGGCTCGGGTGGAGCATCCCCGCGGGCGCGGGGGCGACGCTTGTTGGGCTGGGGTTTTATCGGGTGGGGTGGCTGTTTTCGTTTGGTTGTTTTTTGGGGCGGGCCGAGAGGATCAGGCCGTCGAAGTCGACCGGTTGCCAGCGGTCGCGGCCCGCGGTGCGGACGGCCCACCCCTGTTCGTTGGCCGCTGGTTCGATGAGGATGGCCTGGCCGTCGCCGATGCGGGTGGCCAGGAGTTCCCAGAGTCGGTCTCGGATGCGGCGGCTGGGGTTGCCGACGAACACGCCGGCGCTTGCCTCGACCATCCACCGGGTGAGGTGCCCGCGGAGACCCTCTGGGGCGGCGACGAGGATGATGACGGTCATGGTGTGGGGTCGGTGTCGTTGATGTCGGGGCCGATGACCGCGATGTGGCTGTCGGTCATTCCGTGAGCCGACAGGTCCGCGTGGCCGTAGTTGGTGCCGCCCGGGACGGTGCCGAGGTGTTCGTCCCACAGGTGGTTGGACTCGGAGTCGTCGAAGTCCGTGCCTTGTGGGGTCAGCAGGTTCTTGATGTCGGTGACGATGCGGTTGAGCAGTTTGTCGCGGGCGACGAGGTCGCGGAGGCCCAGTCGTGCGTCGCGTTCTTCGGTGAGACCTTGTGCGGCGAGGTCGAACGCGAGCGGGATGGTGTACTCGGCCTTGTACAGGTCGGCGATGTCGAGCACGAAGGACGTGGCCTTTCCGGTGTGGACGAAGCCGAGGCCCGGGCTGGCGCCGAGCCCGATGATGACGGCGTGGCAGATGCCGTAGAGGGCGGCGTTGGCGGCGGACAGGAGGCGGTTGAGGTCGTCGCCTGCGGCGAAGGCATCGCCGGCCTTGTAGACGCGGCCGTTCCAGGGGACGCCGGTGCGCTCCGCCTGGGCGCGGTAGAACTTGCGGACCCGGGTGCCTTCGCGACCGCGGAGTTGCTGCATGGTCAGCGCGGAGACGTCTTCGCCGGGGAAGCGCATGCCGTACATGGCGCGCGCGACGGTGAGGCGTTCCTTGGGCCGGGTGACGAGCCAGGCCTGGCGGTGCAGGAGGCCGGCGCCGCGGCTCGGGCCGAGGCCGGCTGCGTACATGCGTACGCCTTGCTCGCCGACCCAGCACACGGTGGTGCCTGAGTCGGCGAGCAGCCGGATGGCTCCGTGGGTCACGCGGGTGCCGGGACCGAGCAGCATGACGGCCACCATGGCCGCGGGGACGCGGACGGTCTGCTGTTTGTTGATGATGACGACGGCGTTCTCGTCGCGGTCCAGGTGGCTGCGCTCGACGTAGACACTGGAGACGCGGTCGACAACGCGGTGCAGGTCCTGAGGGTCGGCTTTCCACCAGATGTCGGGCACGGGTGGTCATGCCCTTTCGGGGAGCGGGGCAAGGGTGAGCAGTCCGCAGCCGTAGGCCTTGGTGGGGCCGATGCCGGCCAGGAGGCGTTCGGTGAGGAGAGCGGGGTCGGTGATGCGCAGGCGTCCTTCGAAGGTGACCGCGTGCATGACGACGTGGGTTTCCTTGGGGGTGAGGGGCCCTTTGCCGAAGGAGCGGCGTTGACGGGTGATGATGCGGATGTCCCGGGGCGGTTGGTTGTCGGTGTCGTGGGTTCCGTCCAGGGAGGGTGCGGTGGGGATGTCGAAGCCCCAGCGTGCGGTGCGGGTGAGGAACCAGTTGAGCTGGGCTGTGGCGGTGCGGTGGCCGAGGCGGAAGCTGCGCCGGTCGCCGGCTTCGATGCGCTCTTGCTGACGCGGGGTGAGTTTGTCGGGCCGGTTGGTGTTCTGGACGGGGTTAGCGGTCAGGCGGAAGGCGAAGCTGCGGCCGGTTGCCAGTTGCCGCAGGAGGGGGGCGTAGTCGCGTACGGCGTAGTGCTCACCGTCGGCGCCGGGCCATCCTGCCTGTTCCACGAGGTGGGTCCAGTCCGGTTTGCCGGTGGTGAGGACGAACAGGAGGGGGCGGTGGGGGTTGTCTGCGTCCAGGCGCCACAGGGTGCGTTCCTGTTCGGGCGGGCCGGGCAGGCCTCCTTGGACTGCGGCGTGCATGGCACGGGGACTGGCGAGGAGTTTGCGGCTCTCGGCGCGCAGGGGGTTGATGCGGATACGGGAGAGGTAGGGCATGTCGGTCACCAGCCCAGGAGGGCGAAGGGGTCGTGGCCGCCGGTGGTCGGAGGCTGCGCGGGATCGGGTGTGAGGCCGGTGGGGGCGCTGAGATAGGTGTGGCGGGTACGACGGGTGGTGAACGTACGGCTGGTGGGGGCGAAGGACAGGGGAACGTCGTCGCGGACTTCGTCGCCTGCCGGGTCGTCGAGGGTGGCGGGGAGGTCGATGCGGGCGGCGTTGCCGTTCTGGCGGCCCCACCGTGTGCGTACGGCGGGGGCTGCCTGCCAGGGCTCCGCGCGCAGCACGTCCTCGAGCGTGCCGGTGCGCTGTCCCAGGGCCAGGGGTTGTGCGGGCGCGCATGACCTGCGGCCGAGGGCGAGGGGAAAGGCGGGATGGCGTAGGGCGTGTTCGAGGGTGGTGATGAGTTCTCGGGGGCCTTCGACGGCTGCCAGGAAAACGGCGTCCTGGAGGTAGAAGCGCTGGGTGATGTGGGTGTGCTTGGCGGGGGACGTGGGTTTCTGCAGGCCTTTGGCGGACACGGCGGCGGACAGGAGTGGCTGGCCGCGGTAGTCGCTGACGGTGTGGTAGTCGCGCAGAATGCTGCCGGGCTGGTCGATGCGGATGCCGAGTCCCAGCGCGGCGAGGTCGTCCACGGCGGCGTGGCGCGAGCGGCCGGCGGCTGCGGCGAGCAGGCCCACGACTCCGGACTTGGTGGGTTCGGGCCGGGTCTCACGTCGGTTGAAGGTGCTGCGGTCGCCCCATGACTGCAGGGGGCCGGCGAGCCGCAGCAGGAGGACGGAGGTGTGGTCGGTGGACGTCACGCCTGTTCCCCCAGGGTGGCGCTGATGCGGGTGCGCAGGGTGGTGCGCAGATCGGCGAAGGTGACGGGTTCACCGAAGGCCTGGGTGAGGGTCTCGACGGTGTCCTTGGTGCGGGGCTCGCGGGTGGTGAAGGTGTGGCTGGCCGCTTGGTAGAGGGGGGTGTCGCCCCATACCTGCGTGGCGGTGATGTGCTCCTCGGCGAGGCGGCGCGCGGAGGCGGCCTGGATGCCGGCTTCCGCGGCGACGGGCTCTTCGAAGGCGGAGACGAGGTTGACGGGCTGGTCGGTGCGTACGACAACGGCGATGAGGCTGGGCCGGGTCCGGTGGGCGAAGGAGTTCTGGTAGCCGGTGGGGACGGACAGGGCGAAGCTGTCGACGAACCGGTCGACGGCGTCGAGCGCGGCTTCGGTATCACCGTCGAGGTTGGCGGTGAGCTGGGCGAACCCGATGGTGGCGAAGCGGTAGAGGGTGGCGGAGTTGAAGCCGATGGTGCCGATCATCCCGGCTCCGGTCTCGTCCTTCTCGTTCTGGTCGTCGACGGCGGTGAAGTAGTCGAACTCGAGCTGCGTCTCGTGGGTGGAGAGCGCGTGGGCGACCTGTACGGCGGCGTCGACGTTGAGTTTGGGGATGTCGGCGACCATGCGGCCGAACAGAGCGACGCCCACGGGGTGTCCGGTCTGGAATGTCTTCGCGACGGGCAGTTCCTTGACTGCTTCGGTGAGGGCCTTGTCGTCCAGGGTTGCGAGGTCGGCGGCGCGGTCGGTGACGAGGGCGGCCACGGCATCGAGCTGGGCGTTGCCGTAGAAGAGGAGGTAGGCGGTGTCGCCGGCTTTCTTTCCCTGGCTCAGGCCGAGCTGTGCGAGCAAGGCGTCAGCGATGGGGGCGGCAGCCTCGCGGTTCAGGTCGGTGTCGCGGCAGATGCGCGTGGTGAGTTCGTTGGTGATGCGCCTGGTGCGGGTGGCGCGGTCCTGCTCGGGGGCCTGGAGGTCGAAGTGTCGGCGGGTCGCTCGCTTCCACGCCTGGGAGGAGACGCGGGAGCGGCGGACTCCGCCGTAGATGGCCTCCTTGGGGTTTCCCTGGTCGTCCCGGTTGAGGTTCGCGGGCGGGACGGTCTGGACGATGTGTACGTCGATGTAGAGGCGCTGTGTCATCGGGTTGCTCCAGGTGGTGCGGGTGAGCGGGAGTCGGTCGGTCCGCGGTCGTCGCGGATGCGGGGGTGTCCGCGGTCGGGCGGACGTCAGATGGTGCGGGGTGGGTCAGCGGCCGGATCGCGGGGCCGTTGCCTGCTGGGTCCAGCCGTAGTAGTCCAGGCCCCAGCGGCGGCGTACGCGGGAGCGGGAGTCAGGCCGGTTCCAGTCGTGGAGGTCGGAGATCAGGCGGTTGTAGTCGAGGGGCTGCTTGATGTCCTTGAGCTGGGTGATCAGGCCGCGCAGACGCTGCTGCAGTGCGGTCGTCGATGTTGCGGAGAATGCCTGTTGGAAGCGGGAGTCGACGGCCTCGTCGCTGGTGCGGTCGTGGCGCCGGAGCGCGAGCATGGCGCGGCCGAGGCCGACTCCGTCGCGGTGCATGGGCCTGTCCTGGCTCTGCTGGTGCAGGCCGTAGAGGGCGAGCGCGATGTGCTCGGCCTCCTGCTCGGCGGACACCTCGCCGCGGCGGGCAGCGAAGTCGTCGATCGGGCAGGTGTAGAACGGGAACATCTCCAAGACGGTTCCGGCAGGACGGCTCAGGCCTCGGCGCAGTACCGCGAGGTCCTCCCCGGGCGGGCGCCGCGTGGCCGCGGAGCCGTTCTCACGGCGCCACGTGCCGTCCGCGGCGATGTAACGGTGCCAGATGCGCTGCTTGACGGGATCTTCTTCGGTCATGGCCGTGTCCAGACGTGATGAGGAACGCTGTGACGCACGGGGCGTGCGAGAAGGTGCTGCGGGGGGCGGGGCACAGCCGGATGGCCGGGCCCGGGCGGGGCGGACGGGAGCTGTGTCCCCGGAGGCTGCCGCGTTGTCTACTGGTCGTCGGGGCCTGGGTGGTCCCGCCGGGCGGCGGCGGCCCGGTGAAGGATCTCCGCACGGCGCCGGAGGAAGGACGCCTCGGCCGACGAGACGCGGTACGTCCGCTCGGGCTTCCCCTCCCCCTGGGTGATGCTCCTGCCCATGAACGCTCCGACGGGTACGGCCTGCAGGAGACGGTCGGCGATCTCCCAGGTGCGACGCCACGCCAGCTGCTCCCAGGCGAGCTGTCCGGCCTCGATCCGTTCCAGGTCCTCCACTCCGCGCATTCCGGCCAGCAGGCGCCGCACCAGTGGGTCGAGAGCATGCAGGACGAGTTCGCCGGGCCGCTGTCCCTTGTCCCAGGGAATCGGTTCGCTACCGAGAGCACGCCGTAGATCCGCCGAGAGGTGGTTGACCGCCATCGCCAACTGCTCTGCCTGCTCGGCCACTTCGAGGAGAGCGGACCGGACGTCGCTGTCCGTCTCCAGTGCGGTCGGTGGGAGAGGCAGCGCGTCGAACATCACGTCCTCGATGACGGCCGACTGGTTGCCGTACGCGATGCCGGAGAGTTCCACGCGCAGCGGATAGGCCTCGCCGAGGTCGGGCGCCAGGGCGCCCACCTGGTCCAGGAGCTTGCTCGTGGCGAACCCGCTGGTCTTCTCCCCGGCCTCACGGGCCACCCGCTCGGGGGCGAGGAGCGCATCCAGCCCACGCCAGGCCGCCTTTCCCGGTTGCAGGCGCAGGGGGCGGCGCGGCGGCACGGTGCCGCCCTTGCGGCTGCCCGTGTTCCGGCCGCCGGTCGGCTCCAGGCGCCACATGGTGTGCGGCTCGGTCTCGGGCGTGTACGGCATACGGTCTCCCGCGGCGACCAGGACGCGCGTCACCCGCACGCCTTCTGGGGTGGCTTCCGGGAAGAGCCGGATACGGCGGGACTGCCAGGTCCACAGCTCCAGAAGCCCTTCGGGCAACCGTTGTTCCCACTGGGGCGTGCCGGCCGACCGCGGGTCCGCGGGCTCACACCTCCGCCACTGCGGCCGGTCGGTCGATGTCGGCGGAGCCCCGACCGGGATGTTCAGCAGCAGCGTCTCGAACAACGTCGTACCGACCAGCAGGGTGACGCCCATCTGCCCGAGCGGCCCGGTCAGGTTCCCGACCGTCTTGCCCGCCTTCGCCCTCGGGTCTCCCACGGCGCCCGTCTTGATCGCCGCGGTGTCCCAGCAGTGCGTGTGCAGCAGCCAGTGCGCCGCCTGCGCCGGAGTCAGAGAGAAGGCGTCGCCCTCCGTACGCGAGGCGAACAGCGGCACGTTGTTGCCGGTGGCAGCGGTCGCGACGATCAGCCCGGCGTTCTTCGTCTCGCCCTTCGCGGTACGCAGACCGGCAACCTGCCCGAAGGGCTGCACCGGGTCGAAAAGGTCGAACAGCCCTTGGTGCGCGTCCAGATACTCCTCGAGCCGTGCACGCTGTTCCTCCGTCCACCGCCCCGCGGAGAACCAGGTCGCCCATTCCCGCTCGTCGGCCGGACGGCCCAGGGCGTCGAGGACCACTGGCAGCAGGATCTGCCGCAACACGGCGGGCCTCTGGGTGGGGACTTCCACCACCAAGTCACCGAAGGCGTGCGCCTCCAGCAACGCCGTGCGCAGCGAACGCTCCCGCGCGGGGCCTCCTGTGGCGGCCGGTAAGCGCAGCCAGGGCTCGTCCGTCAGGGAAAAGCCGTGCTCCATCAGTTCCCCCTCATGGAAGCTTCTATGTTTTGACGCTAGCAGCCGGCGTCAGCCACGCGCGCGCCTTCTCCACAATCAGGTGCAAGAATCTGGCCGTTGACCCCGGCCAGCCACGGGTACGCCATGGCCGGACGGCGGGGATGATCCCCTTCTCTGTTTGCACAGCGGATCGGGAACCACTTCGACCCCGCGCCACGCGGGGCGACGAGCCGTCGGGCACCAGCCCGGCGGCTCACCCCACCTTGCACCCGGTGACAGCCGCCAGAGCCGGCCACTGCCCCTCTAGACCTGCCGGAACCCGAACTCGTCGTCGTAAGACACCGTGATGTCGCCCAGCCGGGCCCTGCCCGTGGTGTCCAGGACCAGAGCACGGCTCCTCCGCAACCACGGGTGCCCGTGCCATCCGGGCAACGGCTTCAACTCCGCCACCGACTCGGTGAACTTCGACGGCAACCGCACTACCGAACCCAGCACCTCATCCAGCACGTCCGGTGCCACATCGCCGTTCACACTCAGCGTGCGCCCTGCCAGTGTCCGGAAGACCGCGTCATCCTGGTCACGGACCACCAGAACGACCTCAGCGGATTCGTCGCCGTCACGGACCGCCGCCTGCAAAGAGCTCTCGTCACTGCCCGCGGTCGACCCTCCGTAGTGCAGACCCGCCAGCGTCCGCCGCTCGTGCTCTCCGTGCGGGGTCAGCAGGAACTGCCGGGCGTTCTCGGCACGGGTCCGGTCCTGCGTCTCCTGCTCCTCACGGGCTGCCTCACCGGCCTCCTGCCACGCCTCGGGCAGCAGCGACGCATCGGCTCCGTACACCTCCTCCACCAGACCGGGTACATCCCCCGGAACCGACCACGTCTCCCCCGCGCCGGGCAGCACAGCAGCGGTCCGCAGCAGCAGATGACGGCCGTAGATCTTCTCGCCGGCGAACGCGAACGCCGGCTCGCGTCCCTCACGTGGCTCGAACCCGGTCACGAACACCCGCGGGACGCGCAGCCTGTCCGGGCGCCATGTGTCTTCGTGCCGATGCAGCCGCCCCACACGCTGCAGCAGAAGATCCACCGGGGCCAGGTCCGTGACCAGCAGGTCGACATCGACATCGAAGGACTGCTCGGCAAGCTGGGTCGCCACCAGGATCAATCGGCCGCTCCGAGAGCGCGGCGTCCTCGGGCCCAGCAGGCGCAGGCACTCCTCCGTCAGATCGGCACGCCGCGTCGCCGTGAAACGGGCATGCAACAGCCGCACCTCGTCGTCCCCGAACCGCCCACGCAACTCCTCGAAGAGACTCTGCGCCCGGGCAACGGAGTTACGGATGACGAGAGCGGTCCCGCCGTCGGCGAGTTCACTGACCAGCAGCTCCCCCACCCTCGCATCCGCCTCGCCCTGCAACCGCTGCCGCTCCTCGCGTGAGCAGCGCGCGCCGGGCACCGCCTCCGGCACCACCGACACCTCCACACCGAGGTCCGTGCGCCAGCTTCCCGTCGCCGCCGCATCGAACTGCGGCTCCCCAAAAGCCGACAGCCAGGCCGCCGTGACACGCGGATATCCCAGCGGTGCTGGCACCTCGACCCACAGCTCCTCACGCGAGGCCGCACCCGCCAGATAAGCCTCGACCAAGGCCTGACGCTGAACGGGAGCGAGCGTCGCCGACAAGACGATCACCGGTACTCCGGCCTGTCCCAGCCAGCGCAGCGCCTCCCGCAGGAACTGGCTCATGTACACGTCGCACGCGTGCACTTCGTCGAGAACCACGACCTTGCCGGCCAGGCCCGCCATCCGCAGCATCACATGCCGCGTGCGGGTAGCCGCATAGAGCAGCTGATCGACCGTACCGACGACGAACGGCGCCAGCAGCCCACGCTTCGCCCCCAGAAACCACTCGGCGGGCGCCTGCCGCTCCAGCGTCCCGCGCGCCTCGGGCTCGATGCCGTACGGGTCGTCCTCCAACCCGAACTCGTCCACCCCGCAGAACGCTTCGTCCGCATGCTCCCCCGCATCCTCCAGCAGGGCCTTCCACTCACGGTTGAAGGCCCTCTTGCCGTGCAGCAGTACCACCCGGGAGGCAAGCTGCTCTCCGATCCCCTCCACCCACTGGCGGGTGCGGGTGAACATGGGATCGCTGGTCGCCTGGGTCGGCATCCCCATGAACACACCGTCCGCACCGAACCGTGCCGCGAGAATCTCCGCCCCAGCCTGAGCGGCCTCCGTCTTGCCCTCACCCATCGGCGCTTCGAGTACCACGATCCCCGGACCACCCATCCGACGGACCACTTCGACCACCATCGCCTGCGAAGGCCGCGGCGCATACCCGAACCGATCCTGGAACGCCTCCGGTCCGGGCGTCTCCAAGGCTCCCCAGCCTCCCTGCAGTCCCAGGGCCTTCCACGCCGACACCGCGCGCTCGCGAGAAGCATCCAGGCTCACGAGTCGCAGATCGTCGACACCCTTGAAGAAACGCTCGTCACTCGCGATCCAGTCCGCCATGACCACCAGGCCGCTGAGCTGCAACTGCAGTGCCCTGGACGGGACGGCCGCAGGTTGCACCTCATCGACCGTCTCGAACCCGACCTCGCGGGTGAACACCTCAAGGACCGCGTGCTGCACCTGACGCCAGGCGCCTCTCCCACGCAACTGCCCCTTCGCCGGCCGAGGTTCCTGGACGTCTTTGAGCGACGGAAAGGCCCCATGATGACCGGCGACCAGCGGCCACACCCAGTCCAACTGTTCCGCAGCCCACCCGGCCTCGGCCAGCAGCTCTCGCGCCATCAGCCCACCGGCCCAGTCATGACGCCACCGCTTCTGCTTCTTCACCCCTGCCGCGGCAGCCGCCTCAACCCACGTCAGCCCCGCCCGACGCACGGCCTCCGCGCCTTCCGGCCACAGACGCTGATGCACCGGCGTCGCCTTGCCGCAGTCGTGCACCCCGCACAACCAGACGAACAACCGCCGTCCCCGCCCCGCCCCACCCGCGACCGTGTCAAGCGCCGACCGCGTCGAACGCGCGAGAAAGCCGTCCCACAGCAACTCCGCGACCGCTGCCGTGTCCAAGAGATGCGCCAGAAGAAGATGGGTACTGCCTCCAGCCCGCTCCCGCGACTTCCCCCACAACGTCTCCAACGCCCGCACGACCAACGGCTCGTACCGAGCGCTCAGTTCCCGAACGTCCACCCCGCCCCCACTCGCTCAACCACAACTGAGCACCGGAGCATAGAGGCCACCACTGACAACAGTCCTTCACCTGCAAAAACACTCCTCTCTTCACGCCCAGAGGAGCTTCGCGGCCCCGAAATACGCGACGCCAGCAACCCACAGCCCCGACCCAGGTCGGAACTGACTCGATCTGCGATCCACACCGCCTCCTCCAGGAGCAGAACATCCCCGTGGGCGCGGGGTCGACTCCGCGAATGGCAAGCGGCCGGAGGGCCGGACCGGAGCATCCCCGCGGGCGCGGGGTCCGCACTGACGTGGACGGCGAGGGCGACGTCGGAGGAGCATCCCCGCGGGCGCGGGGGCGACTTCTCCTCGAACACGTGCCGCTGGGCGCGGTACGGAGCATCCCCGCGGGCGCGGGGTCGACCGCACGGTGCGGCCCTCGGTCGTGGCCTGGATCGGAGCATCCCCGCGGGCGCGGGGTCGACTCCTTGACCTTGGTGGCGATCTCTCCGAGCTGCGGAGCATCCCCGCGGGCGCGAGGTCGACGTCCGCGATGACCGAGTCCTCGAACCCGTCCTCGGAGCATCCCCGCGGGCGCGGGGTCGACGCCATCCCGGCGTGGTACCAGCCTGTCGTGGACGGAGCATCCCCGCGGGCGCGGGGTCGACACCGGGCCGCCGAGGCGTGCATTCGTCAGCGGCGGAGCATCCCCGCGGGCGTGGGGTCGACACCGGGCCGTCGATGCCGGTGTCGGCGAGCATCGGAGCATCCCCGCGGGCGCGGGGTCGACGTCATCCACTCGGCATCGAATCCGGTAGCGGCCGGAGCATCCCCGCGGGCGCGGGGTCGACTGCACGGCGGCCCCCGCTACCACCGGTTTCCACGGAGCATCCCCGCGGGCGCGGGGTCGACGCCATGGACCCGGCGACATCCTCGAAGCTGATCGGAGCATCCCCGCGGGCGCGGGGTCGACATCGCGTTCATGACGCGCACGCTGTCGGTGGCCGGAGCATCCCCGCGGGCGCGGGGTCGACATCTGTTGCCACGTGAAATGCGTGCCGTACTTCGGAGCATCCCCGCGGGCGCGGGGTCGACGACTCGGCGGCGAGTTCCTCGCGCAGCTCCTTCGGAGCATCCCCGCGGGCGCGGGGGCGACCGGTCGTGAGTCCGCAGGAAGTCGCCCATGGTCGGAGCATCCCCGCGGGCGCGGGGGCGACCACCTTCAGACCGTCGGACCCGCGATAACCCGCGGAGCATCCCCGCGGGCGCGGGGGCGACGGTCTTCGACTCGACGGGGCCACCACGGAGGCCGGAGCATCCCCGCGGGCGCGGGGGCGACGCTTGTTGAGCTGGGACTTTACCCGACGGTGTGGGTGATTTCATTTAGTGCTGCAACGTACAGCCCGGCTCGTCCTCTCGACACCCCCTTCGGCTCAGGCCGGAGAGGGTGTCCTCGTTGCCGTTCCACTCCGGCCGGAGGGGGTGGGCAGATCATCCTGCAGGTCTGGCGCGGGGTCAGGCGCCGGGGCCTGGGGCCGGGTGCGCAGGCCGTCGAGGATGAGTTCCAGGATGCGGTCGGCGCGGGCCTCGGCGCCCTCGCCCGGTGGAATCCGCCACAGGACGCTGAGCTGGAGGAGCACGTCCTCGGGGTCGGTGCCCGGTTTCAGTTCCCCGGTCGCGACGCCGGCGTCGAGCAGGGCGGCGATGGCGCCCAGGAACGGCTGGTAGTTCTTGTCGTCGAGTCCGCCGTTGGTCGCCGCGTGGATGACCTCCGATACGCCGTGCTTGAGTTTCCCGTAGCGGGCCACCTCCTCGAACCAGCGGCGGAGCGCGTCGAGCGGGGGCAGGTCGGCCGCGAGGGAGTGGGCGAGGTCGATGACCTTCTGGATCTCGTGGTGGTAGAGCTCCACGATCAGTTCCTCGCGGGTGGCGAAGTGCCGGTACAACGTCCCCACGCCGACCCCGGCCTGCTTGGCGACGGCCGTCATGGAGACCCCCGAGGACGCGGCGAAGGCGTCCGCGGCGACGGCGAGGATGCGGGCCCGGTTGTTCACCGCGTCGCTGCGCGGGGCTCGGGCGGATGACGGCGGCATGGCGGCTCCGATCCGATCGTCCGATTGCTAAACGGAAGGGCTTCCGTTACGTTCGAAGGGCAAGGCGGAAGCCCTTCCGTTTCATCTTGTCACACCCCGTGGAGGACAGCCATGCCGGAAACGGTCCTGGTCACCGGAGGCAGCGGCTACATCGCCGGATGGTGCGTCGTGGAGCTCCTGCGGCGCGGGTACCGCGTGCGGACCACCGTGCGCGGCCACAGCAAGGAGCAGGTGGCGCGCGAGACCGTCGCCGCCGGGGCCGACGCCGGCGACCGGCTGGAGTTCGCGGTCGCCGACCTCACCTCGGACGACGGCTGGGACGCGGCGGTCGAGGGCGTCGACCACGTCCTGCACGTCGCTTCCCCGCTCGGCGGAGCCGTCGCCGACGACTCGGACGCCATGATCGCCCCCGCGCGCGACGGCGCGCTGCGGGTCCTGCGCGCCGCGACCGCCGCCGGAGTGCGGCGTGTGGTGATGACGTCCGCGGCGAACGCCGCCAGCCCCTCCTCCTACGCCGAGGAGGGCGTCACCGACGAGACTTTGTGGACCGACCCCGACGATCCCACCCTGATCCCCTACCGCCGCTCCAAGACCCTCGCCGAGCGCGCCGCCTGGGACTTCATGGTCTCCTGCGACGGCCCCACCGAGCTGACCACGATCCTGCCCGGCGCCGTCCTCGGACCGATCCTGACGACCGGCACCATCGGCTCGGTCGGCATGGTCCAGCGGATGCTCACCGGCGCCCTGCGCGGCGTGCCCCGTATCGGCCTGGAGATCGTCGACGTCCGCGACCTCGCCGACGTCCACATCCGCGCCATGACCTCCCCCGCCGCGGCGGGTGAACGCTTCCTGGCTACCGGTGAGTTCACCTGGATGCTGGACATGGCCCGCGCCCTGCGCGAGGAACTGGGCCCGGACGCCGACCGGGTCTCCACCCGTCGGATCCCCGACGTCGCCGTCCGCCTCGCCGCCCGCTTCCGCGACCCGTCCCTGCGCGACATCACTCCCGCCCTCGGGCGCCGCAACCGCCACACCACCGCCAAGGCCGACCGCCTCCTGGACTGGCGCCCCCGTCCCGCCCGCGAGACCGTCCTCGACTGCGCCCGCAGCCTCCTGGCACACGGCGCCGTCCCGCACCCCACCCGCTCGGCGACAGGCTGAACGCCGCCCGGGACGGCCCGAGCCGTACGCGGACACCCATGCCGTCCGCGTACGCCCACTCCAGCGCGTGCGGCGCCGACGGCGACGCCACGGTGACCGCCCGCTGGTCTGCGACCGGCACACATCTCAGTCGTGACTCTGCTCAGTCGTAATTCCGCGCGGTGATCATCTGGAGCATGGCCTGGGCTGTGTCGTTCTCGGAGTCGATCCCGTGGACCTCGGCGCCATCGAAGGTGACGGACTCGGCACCGCGGGCCAACAAGGCCCGCTCGTACTCGACAAGCGCGGCCTCGGTGTCGCCGGGATGCGCAGCGAGCACTGTGCCGGTCACAGCCGGGTGGCCGGCCAGACGGTCACGGCCGCGGCGACGGCGAGCCCCGCGTTGAGCGCGATGCGGCGGTCCTCGCCCCGCAGATGGACGGCGATCGCGCCCGCCTGCAGGAGGACGAAGCCGACCGCCGCGGCCGGCGCCAGTGAGGGAGCGATGCCGGTCAGCGGCGGCAGGATCAGGCCGGTCGCGCCGAGTGTCTCCACCGCCCCCAGCGCCCTGAGGGCGGGCAGGGGCATGTGGTCGACCCAGGCCATCATCGGCCGGAGTCGATCGCGGCTGCGGATCATCTTCAGCGTGCCCGCGTAGAGGTAGAAGAGCGCGAGCGGTCCCGCGACGCTCCAGTAGGCGATGTTCATGGGTTCCGTTCAGGGGAGGTCGGTGGCGGGCTCGGTCGCGTAGCGGCTCATCGCGTCGATGCCGGCCTGCGGTGTGGGCGTCCGGCCGTCGGCGAGCATCTCCTGGAGGTCCCGGAAGTACTGCACGTACAGGTCGGGGGTGAAGGTGCTGAGCATGACGGCGGGTCGGTCGGTCAGGTTGGCGAAGGTGTGCGGGGCGCCGGGCGGAACCATCACGAGTGTGCCCGCGGCGGCGTCGTGGTCCTCGTCCCCGACGGTGAACCGCACGGTGCCGGAGAGGATGTAGAAGCCCTCGTCGTGCCGGGCGTGGCGGTGTTGCGGCGGTCCCTGGGTGTGCGGGGCGAGGATGGATTCGGCGATCGCGAGGCGGTGCCCGGTGTGGCTGCCGTCCTCCAGGATCCGCATGCGCGTGGTGCCCAGCACGATCGTCTCGCCGTCGCCGGCGCCCACCACCGATACGGCGGGGCGGGTGTGCGGCTCGCTGGTCTTCGCTTCGTCGGTCATGCTCACGAGTGCACCGCCGAACACCTGCCGGTGTCCAAGACCTGTCCTACGCCGTCGATACCTCGTGGGTATCGTTGCAGCGTGGAGCTACGGACCTTGCGCTACTTCGTGACGGTCGCCGAGGAACTGCATTTCGGTCGGGCCGCCACCCGACTGCATATGAGCCAGCCGCCGTTGAGCCGGGCGATCAAGCAGTTGGAGGCCGATCTCGGGGCGCCGCTGTTCACCCGCTCCCCCACGGGCGTCAGGCTCACTCCGGCGGGCTCGGTGCTGCTCGACGAAGCGAGGGCCCTGCTCGACCGTGCCGACCGCGTCCGGCGGCGCGTGAGCGCGGCGGCCGGCGTCACGGCCGTCACCATCGGCATCCTGGGCGACAGCACCGACCCGGCGGTGGCCCGGCTGGCCGCCGCCTTCCGCCGAAATCGCCCCGGCGTCGACATCCACATCCGCGACACCGATCTGACCGACCCGACCTGCGGGCTGCGCGCCGGGCTGGTCGACGTCGCGCTGACCCGGGCGCCGTTCGACGAGACGGCCCTGAGCGTGCGTGCGCTGCGCGCCGATCCGGTCGGTGTGGTGCTGCGCGCCGACGATCCGCTGGGCCGCCGGGACGGGCTGCGGCTGGCGGAGCTGAGCGACCGCCGCTGGTTCCGGTTCCCGCCGGGCACCGACCCCCTCTGGCAGTCGTACTGGAACGGCGGGAGGCCGCGCGAGGGGCCGGTGGTGCGCGCCGTCCAGGAGTGCCTGCAGTCCGTGCTGTGGAACGGCACGGTGGGCCTGGCTCCGCTGGGGCACGATCTGCCGGCGGAGCTGGTCGTGGTGCCGCTGACCGACATGCCGCCGAGCCGTGTGGTGGCGGTGTGGAACGAGGGTGACGCCAACCCGTTGGTCCGGTCCTTCGTCGACATCGCGACCACCGCCTACCGTCGCTGACCACCGGCGACCGGTGCCGCTGACCGGCAGCCGGTGGAGAAGGTCCTCCGCGGCGTCCTTCCCCGTGCTGCTGGAGGCCGACCACCTGCCTGCCGACCGACGGGCGGCCACCGCCTGTTGAACCCGTCCCATCGCCGAGATCGGTCACAGGCCCGGCCCCTTAGGGTCGGTGGCATGACGACGTCTCCTGCCGGCAGTGCCTTCGACTCGCTCCGCCTCGACTCCGTGTCCGACCGGGAGGCGCTGCGCCGGGTCTACGAACTCCCCAAGGACACGGCGCTGCGCAAGCAGATGACCGAACTCACCGATCAGACCCGGCAGTTGATCGCCTGCTCCTCGCTGGTCCTGGTCGCCAGCGCGGACGCGGAGGGCAACTGCGACGTCTCCCCGCGCGGCGGCCCCGCCGGGTTCGTCTCCGTCCTGGACGCGCGGACGCTGGCGATACCGGACGCGACCGGCAACAAGCGTCTGGACACCCTGCAGAACGTCATCGCCACCGGACGGGCCGGGTTGCTGTTCGTCGTGCCGGGGCGCACCACGACGCTCCGGGTGAACGGCCGGGCCTGTGTCTCCACCCGCCCGGAGCTGCTGTCGCAGCTGACCGCCGTGGGCAAGCCGCCGGCCAGTGCGCTGGTGCTGGGGATCGAGGAGGTCTACCCGCACTGCCCCAAGTCGCTTCTGCGCGGCGGGGCGTGGCAGCCGGAGCAGTGGCTGCCGGCGGACGCCCAGCCGACCTCGGCCGAGGTGACGCTGGCGCAACTGCGGATGCCGGAGCTGACGATCGCCGACATCGAGCAGGCGGAGGCGGACTCGCTGAAGTACCGGTACGAGTGACGGCCGGGGGCCTCCGGGGGCGGGTGAGGGTCAGGCGGCGAAGCCGATGTTGGTGACGTACTCGTACTGGCCCCACTGCGAGCCGAGGTCGATGATCTGGTCCGTCCACGCGTCGTCCAGGGCCTGGTCGTCGCCGGCGGCCCAGGCGTCGACGATGGCCTCCCAGCGGCGGACGTTGAGGGTGCGGAACTCCACGAACCGCTGGTGGGGAGGGCGGACGCCGGACTGGTCGAGCGGGTGGATCTCGACGCGGGTGCCGCGGCCCCTGCGGTTGAGGCGGGCCAGGAGGTAGCGGGCGATGTTGTGGCGGCGGACCGTGCGGTAGGCGGTGTCGATCCGGACGAGGTTGTGCGGGGTGGGGTTGCGGGCGCCGGCCAGCCACGCCCTGAGGGTGCGGTCGGTGACGGTCAGACCCGCCTCCCGGGCGGCGGCGCGGGCGTGGGGGGTGCGGGTGAGGTAGTGCAGGCGGGCCATGAGGCCGCGCCGGGTGGTGACGGGAGAGGCGATGAAGTCGGCGAGGGCGTCGAGCTGGCGGGCGACGGCCTCGTGCCCCTTGACGCCCTGGGCGCCGAACTTGCCGAACTCGATGGTGTGCTGCGGCACGTGAGGTCTCCCCGTCCTGTCAGTTCTCGTCGGCGTCGCCGGCGGCGGCCGGGGTCTCGGGAGCGGCGCCGACGGAGTAGACGTCCTTGACCTTCACTTCCGCGACCCCGCGGCCCTCGGGGAAGACACGCCGCCAGTCGCCGACGACGTGGAGTTCGTCGGTGCCCATCACACGGACGACCGCCAGACCGGAGTCGTGCGCCTTGAGCGCTTTGACCCAGAGGTTGGCGAAGGCCTGCGAGCGGATCAGGTGCATCCAGTCGGGACGGTACAACTCCCGGTTGTAGTTCGACTCCCCCATCGTGGAGACGAACTTGGAGTACATCGCCTTCACATACTCCAGTGTCACCTCGTCGCCGTCGGCGAGGGCCCGGTCCCGGGCGTCCTTGAGGACGACACGGAACTTCTCCAGCAGGTTCTCCGTGGCGCCCGAGGTGAACGACTCGTGGATCTCGGGAGGTTCGCACAGCGCGTACTTCGGGCCGGACAGGCGCAGCAGCAGCCGCAGGGTGGGTTCGGTGACCCAGAGCGGGCCGGGTTCGTCGCGGTTGCCGATCGGGTTGGGCAGATACGCGCCGTGCTCCCACTCGGGCGGGGTGATCAGGTGGACGCCGGCGCGGCGGCGGTCGTGCACGTCGCCCACGGTGTGCTCGAGCTGCCCGAGCGGCAGGTGTGTCTTGAGCGCGCTGAGGTAGGCGCCGTTGATGTCCAGGGCGGTCACCTCGTGCCGGCCCTCGGGCAGTTCCGGGCGGGTCCACTTGGGGCGCGCCTCCCAGATCTGGTCGGCGCCGCGGGCGGACTGCTTGCGCAGGACGTCGGGGATCCAGGGGTGCGCGACGACGGCGTAGCGGCCGCCCTTGCGGCAGTCGTCGAGCAGGGCCATCGCGTCCGGGATGGCCCGCTTGAGGAGGGCCGCAGTCGCCGCCTCCACGTCGCCCTCATGACGTGTGAGCGCCTCGGCGACGGCCGCTGCGACGGGGTCCGGCGACGCCTCGACAACGGGCACGGTCCGCCGACGCCGGGCGCCCGCTCCGGTTCGGACCCCGGCCCCGGCTTGGACTCCGGGTGCGGGCTGGGGGCCGGGCGCGGGCTGGGCGGGGGGTGCGGCTCGGGTGCCGGGCGCGGGGTGGGCGGGGGCCGTCGTCCGGCTCGACGGCAGTTCGGCGGGGACGGTGGGGACAGGGGGCTCGGCGGGGGGGGCGTTCGGGGCGGTGCACTGGGCGGCATCGAGGTGCTGGGGGAAACCGGCGACCTGGTGGCGCGCAGGCCGCCCGCACAGGACACAGGGCTCGGGCACGGCCAGGGCCGCGACGTCGTCCCCGTCGCCCCCCGTGGCCGGGCTCGGGGTCGAGTCCGGGCTCAGGGTCGGGCTCGGGGTCGAGTCCGGGGTCGGGTCCGTGGGCTGGGGCGTCGTGCTCTGGGCCCCTGCGGGCCCGGGCGCGGCGGCCTCCCCTGCCGCCGCCGAGTCAGGCGAGGCAAGCGGCGCAGATGAGACGGGCGAGGCAGGCGAGGTAGGCGAGGCGAACCTTGCGGCCAGGCCGTCCAGGAGGTAGGCGTACTTCGCCCTCAGCTCCCCGGAGGGGTCCCGGCCCGTCTCCCACCCCGTGACCGTGGACGGACTCACCCCGAGGGTCCGGGCCACCTGGGCCTTCGACAGGCCGGCCCGCTCCCGCAGGTCGCGGCGCGCCTCCGCCTCGGGCAGCGCGGGCTGAGGAGTGAGGGAGGCGAGCAGCGAGTCGATCGCGTCGAAGTCGCTCATCGGTCCACGGCTCTCAGACGTAGGTGACGGGGTTGCGGGACAGGTGCGGGTTCGGGGTGGGACGGCCCACCCGCGCATCCCCGCGCAACAGCTCGCCCTCCAGAGCGTAGCGGTCGCCGTGCTTGGAGATCCCGGTGATCCTCGCGACCGCGAGCACCGTGCCGTCCACGTTGATGATCTGCACCTCGTCCTGGGACAGGGCCCGGTCGGCGTTGAACTTCCAGATGCCGCGACCCGCCTGCCAGGCCTCGTCCTCGGACATCCCGGGACGCCATCCGACCGTGGCGCGGCCCAGCCCGTCACCGGCGTCGGCGGGCCGCTCGGCTCCCAGCCGGATCTGCAGCACTCCTGCCCGCCCTTTCTCGGAGAACCTTTTGACTTGCCGGAAAGTTACCGGCCGGACGGATAACTTTGCAACAAGTTGAAGAGTACGGTACGCCGCGCGCAGGGCGGAGTGGACACCGGCCGGCCAGCGGAACCCCCGTACACAGCGCCGGCCGCCGACGGCTTGCCACGGCGGGGAGGCCCGCACCGGCCCCCGCGCCTGCGGCGTGCTCACGTCGGCGATACTTCATGGCTGTGACGAGCGAAAACACCTCGGCGGTCAGAACGCCGCAGCCTCCGGCCGGACGCCAGATCCAGTCCTGGCAGGAGGCCGAGCACAACGCCGCGGCCTGGATGCGGCACTGGGGGTACGAGGATGCCCAGGCCCGGCCCGGCGGCAGCGACGGCGGCGTCGACGTGCGCTCGCGCCGGGCGCTCGGGCAGGTCAAGTACCAGGCAGCCGCGGTGGGACGGCCCGAGCTGCAGCGCCTGTTCGGCGCTCGCGGCCGGGCCATGGACAAGGACCTGCTCTTCTTCACCGGCAGCGGCTACGCCGCCACCGCGGTCGAGTACGCCGCCGAGAACGGCATCGCGCTGTTCGTCTACGGCCTGGACGGCTCGATGACCGCGGTCAACGCCCTCGCCCGCCGCATCGCCGCGGCGGCGGCCCCGCCGCCTCCCGCGACACCGGCCCCGCCGCATCCCGCCGCACCGGCGCAGGTGCCCGCCTCCGCGCTCGTCGTCGCCCCCGTGCGGAAGAGCCGGCCCGGCAAGGGGCGGATCGTGCTGGGTGTCGTCCTGACCGCCGTGGCGTTGTTCATTCCCGGCGGCGACAGTTTCGATCCCCGCCCGAACCGGGTCCTGGTGACGCTGCTGATGCTCGTCGTCCCCGCGATCCTGATCGTCTCGGGCATCCGGGAGACGTCCCGCCGCCGCTACTGGCCGACCGGCCTGGGCCTGCTCCTCGTGGACCTGCCGGTGGCCTGGCTCACCAACGCGCGCCTGTGGCACGGAGACACCACCGAAATCCTGGTGCCCGCGACGCTCACCGCACTGTCCCTCACCGCCGCCACCCTGCTGATCCGCCGGAACACCCGCCGCACGGCCGCCCCCTCGGGCGAGCCGACACCCTAGCGTCCGGCTCCGTACCGGCCGGTGCGTCCGGCTCCGTACCGGCCGGTGGTGCCGCGAACGCCCTTGGGCCCGGCCGAAGTCGGCGGTGGCAGGGCTCACTTCTTCAGCATTCCCGTGTTGCCCAGACCGCCGTACATATTGACCTTGTCGCCGTAGTGGTACTCACTGCGGTTGAACTGGACGCTCTGCACCGGCAGATGGAGTTCCTTCTCCGGATTCTCGACTGCCTCCACGATGGCGCCGACGAGCCCTCGAAGCTCCTCCCGGTCCGGCAGGGTGACCAGCGCGCTCGCGGCGCCGGACGTGTCGATGGCCAGCGCGTACTTGCTCGGTGACGTCAGCACCTTGACGAACCATGCGAACAGGACGACCACCGCGACGAGGCTGACGCCGCGCACCTCCGGCTGCGCGTGCGCCACCGAGAGCGCGAGGGCGCTCCCGATCAGGAAGTAGCAGAACGCCTGCACGCGTTTGGGTCTGAACTCGGCGGTGTAGACCCGCACGATGTTGTGCAGTGGGTAGGCGGCATCGCCCAGCCACAGCAGCCGCTTGCTCACCCGCAGATCGACGGTCTTGCCGCCCGGCGGCGCCGGCGGCATCGACGGCGATCCCCAGGTCCCCTTCGTCTCCACAAGTCCCCCGTACGCCGTGTGACCCATGACGGTGTGGAGACCATTAGGCATCTCCGACTCCCTTTTGGAAAGGGGAAGTCGGCACAAAATCGAGCCCGACGGGATGGCGCCGAACACCGGGAACATCCGCTCCCCGGACCGCGACCGGTGCGAGCGCCTCCGCTGCCCTCGAATTCCCGCGACGGCTTCCCCGAGAGGCCACTTGTGCAGGGAAATCGCAACTTCGACAGGGTCCGCGGAGGCGGCTATCGTCATGCCGGCATTCGGCGACGCCCGCAGTCTCGGAGGGTTTCGAGACCGTCGGGGAATCCCCCACCAGGCCCCTCTCAGCCAAGGAGAGACGCATGCCCCGCCTCGCTCTGTACACCTTCGGCGCCCTCAAGGCGCCTCTCGCCGATCCCGCCCCTCTGGTACGGGAGTTCCACGACAGCTCTGGGGGCGTCTACGAGCAGATCGGCCGGCATCCGGGATACGTCGCTCACGCCGAACCGGCGGACGGGGAACGCGGCACGCACTTCGAACTGGACTGGAGGGAATGGGGCGAGTTCGCCGTACCGGCCTGGTACGACAAGGGCCGCACCGCGGAGACGATCGCCCTGGCGGCGACCCTCTCGGTCTGGACCGACCTGCGACCCGCCTTCGACGCCGTCTACACCGGTCTGCACCGCGTGGCGCTCAACAGGCGGCACGACTGGTTCGAGCGGACGGGCCACCCGAGTCACGTGTGCTGGTGGATCGCCGACGGCGTGATACCCACCTGGCAGGACGGGGTTTCCAGACTGGAGCACCTCCACGCGTCCGGCCCGGCGCCGTACGCCTTCACCTTCCCCCACTCGTTCGCCCCGGACGGAACACCGGCGAGCGCGAAGGCCTCCGGTTGACGCTCCACCAGGGGCGGGCGCCAGCCGACTCCGTGCGCGCTCGTTCGGGCGGGCTGCTGACCGGCGCGTACTTCAGTGTTCTGGCCGACGTGCGGCAGAGGCCGACGGTGTCCGGTCCTGTCCGAGCGTCCCTTCGTCGCGAGTCGTCACTTCCCGCCGATGCCCTTCTCGGCGATACGGAAGATCTTGTGGCTGTCGCGGGCCATGTCGACCACCAGCTCGGTCGTGCTGGACCTGCTCCAGGTGAGGGTGATCACGGCCTCGGTGTGACCGACGGCGCCGTTGTCGGTGACCTTCCAGGCGAGCGGGACGTTCTGGGCGCGCAGGACGCCGTTGGCGTGGTTCTTCTCCTCCCAGGCGTTCAGTTCCTTCTGGAAGGCTGCGGTGAGGTAGTGGCCGCGCAGGGCCGCTCCGAGGCCGCCGCTGTCCTCGTCGGTCACCGCGTCGATGTAGGCGCCGTAGAAGTCGGCGATGCGGGTGATGTCGTCGGACGGCTTGCCGCTGACGCTGCGCGGGGTTCCGGCGGAGGCCTGGACGGTGGCGCCGAGGCCGAGGGCGACGGCGAGGACGCCGGCGGCGAGGGCGGTGCGGGTCTTGCTGCTCATGTCTGTTCCCCGTTTCGAGTGATCCGTGGTCGGATGGTCATGTGATCGGGTGGTCAGGTGGCTGGGTGGTCATGCGGTCAGGTGGTCAGGTGGCTGGGTGGTGTGGCCCGGTGGTCATATGGCTGGGTGGTGTGGCCCGGTGGTCGTGTGGCCGGGGCTGTGCGTGGCCGGGCTGTGCTGCGGTCGTGGTGCCGGGCGGCGGCCCTCCCGACCCCCGTGGCGGGAGGGCCACCGTCCAGCACACCGTCAGTGGAGCCTGTTCACGGCCCTGACGGTCGTCTTCTCGAAGGCCGTCACCGGAGCGCCCTCGAAGCCGCCGAGCTGCGCCCAGTTGACGACCGTGACGGTGCGGCCGTCCCGGCCGACCGCCAGCAGGCGGACGTCGCTTGCGCCCCAGGAAGTCTCGGTGTGGACGCCGTAGACGTGGGCGCCCTCCTCGACGGGCAGCTCGCCGTAGTCCTCGCCGGTGGCCTCCGTGTCCGGGTCCTGCCGCTCGATGCGGGCCGCACAGGACGCGACGTCCCTGTTCAGCCGCGAGGTCAGCTGCTTCGCCGAACGGATGTCGGGCAGGACCACGGTGATCTGCCGGGCGTTCGTGTCCAGGTCGGTACGGAAGTCGCGGTGCCAGGCGGGCTCATCACCGGGCAGCGCCCGCAGACAGGTGTCCTGGTCCGTCCCCTCCGGCACGCCGGCGGTGATCTTGCCGGCGGTCCAGGACGAGGTCGGGTGCGGTGGCAGGTCCGCGGCGTCGAGGAAGCCGGGCGCCCTCGGAGCGGCGGCGGTGGCCGGTGCGGAGAGCGCCACGGTCAGAGCCGTGACGGCGACTGCGAGGAGCGCGCCTGCTGGTGTGCGCCTGGGCATGGGTGTCCCCCGTGAGTGAGTGAGTGCGGTGAACGCATGAATCCGGTTGCGGTCTGCTGTTGCGGTCTGCGGTGCATGCGTGTCGGGTGCCGGTCGACATCGGCCGGCCTACGCCGGCCGGCCGGTTCGGCGCGGCCGTTGCGCCCCGCCGGGTGCGCCCCGCCGGGTGCGGCCCGGTCGGTGCGACACCAACGAGCATCGGCGGTCACCGGCGGCCGGCGCAACGGCTGCCGGCCTCTCGCCGACGGTGGAACCATCCCAGCCCATCTGACGTGCAGGTATACGAGCACCTGGGATACGGGGACGCGAGCGGACGACGGGGGAACGGTGTCGACTCGAGACGATGTCGAGGAGTTCGCGGCGGCGCTGCGTCAGTTGAAGGACCGCACGGACCGGAGCTACGGCTCCCTGGCCCGCCGCCTCAACATGAACACCTCCACGCTGCACCGGTACTGCGCGGGCGAGGCGGTGCCGCAGGACTTCGCGCCGGTGGAACGGCTCGCGGCGTTCTGCCGGGCGACACCGCAGGAACGGCTCGAACTGCACCGGCTCTGGCTGTCCGCGGTGGCTGCCCGGCAGCGGGGACGTACGGCAGGTTCGGCGGAGGGAAAGGCGGAGACGGAGGTGCAGGCGGCGGCTGAGGCGGCGATTCCGGCAGCTGAGACGGCGATTCCGGCGCCGGACGCGCACCGGGACGGGTACGGGGGCGGGGGCGGGGACGCGCACCGGGACGCGGACGGGGACGGGGACGGGGCACTCGCCGAGGAAAGCACTTCAGCGGACGGAGCTTCTGCGCCGCCGCCCACTCCCCGCCCCTGGTACCGCCGCCGGCGGATCCTGGCGTCCACGACCGTCGCCTGCGCGCTGCTCGCCACGTTGGGCATCGCCTCCGCCCTCTCGGACGACCGTTCCTCGGAGGCGGGCGCCGACCGCTCCACGGGCCCGCGGACGACCGCCCCGAACGCACCTCACCGCTCGGCGGAGTCGTCCTCGGCCGGCTCCGCCGCCCCTCCCCCGGGCTCCGTCTCGCCCGGCTCCCGACGGAAGACGCCCGCCCTTCCCTCCGCCGGCGGCACGCCCGCCCCGTCCGCGAAGGGCCCGGTCACCGGCTCGCCCCTCACGTGGAGCGCCGACTCCCAGGTGTGGGCGATGGGCTGCGGTCACGACTACGTCATCGACAAGCCGCCCGCGCAGGTGCCTCCGCCGCCGTCGCAGCAGGACGCCGGGGTGTGGTCGGCGACGCAGGGCGCGGTGCACGGGCGGCAGACGATGGTCCGGATCTCGGTGCAGGGGCGGTCGTCGACGGCCGTGGTCCTGGAGGCGCTCCGCGTCCGTGTCGTCAGCCGCGGCGAACCCGCGGCCGGGAACGCGTACGCCATGGACCAGGGATGCGGCGGCGAGCTGACGCCCCGTCGCTTCACCGTGAACCTCGACGTCGACCGTCCCGTCGCCCGCCCCGAGGACGGCGCCGACAGCCGACGCACCCTTCCGGCCGTGCACTTCCCGTACCGCGTCTCCGCCCAGGACCCGGAGGCCCTGCTGGTCGACGCGTCGACACAGGCCTACGACGCCCGCTGGTACCTCGAACTCGACTGGTCCTGCCAGGGCCGCACCGGCACGATCCGTATCGACGACCACGGCCGCCCCTTCCGCACCACCGGCATCGAGGGAATGCCACGCTACTGGTACGGCTCCGACGAGGCCGGCGAGCGCGCCTGGGTCCCCTACGGCGGATGAGACGCGGCGCGCGCGGACTCGGTGCCGCACCGCCCGCCGTGCGCCGACTCGTCAGTGGTGCGGGGCGACGGCGTCCGCGTCCGGTCCCGGCGCCGCGGGCAGGCGTGACGGCCGCAGACGAGGAGCGTTCACTCCTCCAGGTCGGGGGTGCGCACCGGGCGGCGGAATCCGCCCGAGCGGACGGCGAGGATGCCCACGCCCGCCAGCGCCCACACGACGCCCACGACCTTGGCCGGTGTGTCCAGGCTGATCCACAGGGCCACGTTCACGACGAGCCCGAGGGCCGGCAGCAGGAGTTGCAGGACCGCGGCGGCGGGCCCGCGGGCCTCCGCTCGCCCCGCGCGCCGGTCGCGCACCCAGAAGCCGATCACCGCCAGGTTCACCGCGGCGAAGGCCACGTACGCCCCGAAGTTGATGAGCGACGCGGCGCTGCCGAGGTCCAGGAAGACCGCGGAGGCGGCGATGAGGCCCACGACGAGCACGTTCAGGGCCGGGACGCCGGTGCGCGGATCGACCCGCCCGAAGACCGCGCGCGGCAGCATCCCGTCGCGTCCCATGGCGAACAGCAGCCGTGCCGCGCTCATCTGCTGCGTCAGGCCGCACCCGAGGACGGCGGTGAGATACCCGCCCACGAAGACGGCCTGGAACGCGGCGCCGCCGATGTACCGGGCGATCTGCGGCGAGGCGCCCACGATGTCGCCCACGGCCGAGACGTCCGGGAAGAGCGTCTGCATGACGTAGGTGACGGCGAGGAAGAACACCCCGGCGGCGGCCACGATGAGCAGGATGGCCCGCGGGATGTCCCGGCGCGGCCGCTCGGCCTCCTCGGAGAGCGTGGAGACGGCGTCGAAGCCGAGGAAGGACAGGGCGAGCAGGGACGCGCCGCCGAACAGGTCGGGCAGCGGCACCGTCGTCGGGTCGAACCCGGTGGTGCCGAAGGAGTGGCCGTGGGTGACGACGGCGCGCACCGCGAAGACGAGGAACGCGACGGCCACCCCGGCCTGGACGATCACCAGCGCCACGTTCACCTTGGCGGCCAGCCGTACGCCCACCAGGTTCAGCGCCGTGCAGATCACCACGGTGGACAGCACCCACACCCACGCCGGGACCGCCGGGAGGACGGCGCCCATGTAGATCGCGGCCAGGAGGGCGTTGAGCATGGGCAGCAGGACGTAGTCCAGCGTGGCGGACCAGCCCACCAGGAAGCCCACGGGTGCGCCGAGCGCCTTGCCGGCGTAGGTGTACACCGATCCGGCGGAGGTGATGCGGCGGGCCATCCGGGCGTAGCTGAGCGCGGTGAGGCCCACCGCGACGAGGACGGCCAGGTAGGCCAGCGGCACATGGCCGTCGGTCTCCTCGGAGACCAGGCCGAAGGTGTCGAACACCGCCAGCGGCGCCATGAACGCGAGGCCGAGGAAGACGATGTGACGGAGCTTCAGGCCACGTCGCAGCCGTGCGCCGCCCGGAGTGCCGTCGGCGTGCCCGGCGGTGGCGGTCCCGTCGGTCGCCTCGGCGGTGGCCCCGGACGCCCCGGGGGTGGTCGCGGTGGTCTCGGAGGTGTGCGAGGAGACGTCAGACATGGGTGTGTCCGCCTTGGGTGTGACCGTGGGGGTGACCGTCTCGGGTGTGGGTGTTCTGGGTGTGACCGTCTCGGGTGTGGGCGGAGCAGGTGGTGAGGGCGCCGAAGTGGCCGGCGGTGGTGCGCGCCGTGGCGGCCTCGTGGACGATCTCGCCGCCCACCCAGGTGATCTCGGCCCGCTGCCGCAGCAGCGCCGCCGGGTCCGGTTCGAGCGCGTAGAGGTCCTCGGACCAGGCGACGAGGTCCGCCTTGGCGCCCTCGCGGATGACGCCGTACTCGTCCTCGCGGTGCCAGGCCCAGGCGCCCTCGGCGGTGTAGCCGCGCAGCGTCTCGTCGAGGCCGAGGCGCTCCGCCGGGGTCCAGGCGTCCTTGCCGTCCAACCCGGCCCGGGTGAGGGCCGAGTAGAAGCCGACCAGCGGGTCCATCTCGCCCACCTGCCAGTCGCTGGAGAGGGCCACGTGGGCGCCGGAGGCCATGAGGGAGCGCAGCCGCCAGGCGCGGTCCCAGCGCGCCTCGCCGACGTTCTCCATCCAGGTGCCGGCCACCAGGTCCGGGGAGCAGTGGCGCGGCTGCATGGCGGCGGTGACGCCGAGCCGGGCGAAGCGCGGCAGGTCCTCGGGGGCGAGGCACTCGACGTGCACGATGCCGTGGCGGCGGTCGCGGGTGCCGTTGGCGCGCGCGGCGTGCTCGATGGCGTCCAGGGCGAGGCGGATGCCGCCGTCGCCGGTGGCGTGGGTGTGGGTCTGGAAGCCGAGGCGGTCCAGTTCGGTGACGACCTGGGTGAGTTCGCCGAGCGGCGCGGAGGGGTGGCCGCGGTGGCCGGGCCGGTTGGCGTAGTCGTCCAGCATCCAGGCGTTGTGGGGTTCGATCACGTCGTCGGCGTAGAGCTTGACGGGGCCGAACGCGAGGCGGTCGCCGCCCGGGGCGGAGTCGGCCGCCGCGCGCAGCTCCCGGCGGAAGGCGCCGTCGGAGCCCATGGGGTGGAAGAGCGCGGCGATGACGCGGGAGCTGAGGCGGCCTTCGTCCTGGGCGCGCCGGAACAGGTCGATCTCGGCGAGCGGGACCTGCGGTTCGACCACGGTGGTGATGCCGGCGGCGGTGGCCGTCTCAAGGCTGCCGAGCAGCTTGCGGTAGCGGCGCTGGGGGGAGTACATGGGGATGTCGCGCTGGAGGCCGGCCAGGCCGGCCGTCGTCATGGCGCTGGTGTAGAAGTCGGTGACCCAGCCGGTCGCGCGGCCGTCGGCGTCGCGCTCGGGGCGGCCCCAGGGGATGTCGCCGCCCTCGTCCAGGCCGAGGGCGCGGATCGCGGCGTCGTTGAGCCACACCGAGTGCTGGTCGTAGGTGGTGACGAAGACGGGGCGGGAGGTGATGCCGGCCAGGTCGCGGGCGTGCGGGCGGCGGCCGGGGACCACCGAGTAGACGGCGTTCTCGGCGCAGATCCAGGTCAGGTCCGGGCGGGCGGCGGCGAGTTCGGCGAGGCGGCGGCGCACCTCGTCCAGCGTGTCGGCGCCTTCCAGGCTGACGGCGTCGGGGTCGAAGCCGAGCAGCAGGTGGTTGTGGCTGTCGATGATGCCGGGGGTGAGCAGGCCGCCGTCCAGGCGGCGGTGTTCGCGGGCCGCGGGGGCGTCCGTCTCCTCGCCGACGAAGGCGATGCGCCCGCCGGTGATGCCGACGGCGCCGGCCCAGGGCCGGGCGTCGTCGAAGGTGCGCACACGTGCGCCGGTGATCAGGGTGTCGAGCATGGGTGTTCCTCGGTTCTGGGTCGCACGGCGAACGGGCGCGAGGGCGCGCGGAGACGCGGCACGAGTTTTTTTACGTCGGCGTCAAAGAATGGGTCGAGTGTCATGACGTTCTCGGCTACTGTCAAGACATGGCCCGCCCCAAGAACCAGGACGAACGCCGCGCCCACCTCATCCAGGCGGTGATCGACACCACCGCCAGCACCGGGCTGCGCTCCCTCTCGCTCGCCGACGTGGCCCGCAGCGCGGGGCTGACCCGGGGGGCGGTCCTGTACTACTACGACGACCTGGACGCGCTGCTGAGCGAGGCCTATCGCGCGGGCATGGAGCGCTTCTGCGACCGGCGCGACGCGCTGCGGGACACGATCGCGGACCCGGCGAAGCTGCTCGGCGAGACCATCCGCGCCGGGCTGCCGACGGGACCGGACGACGCGCTGATGCGGCTGCTGTACGAGTTCGACGTGGTGGCGGGCAGCTCCCCGCTGCACAGCACGCTGGTCGAGGCGATGTACGAGCGGCAACTGGCCACGTACCGCCACGTGCTGGAGCGCGGAGCCGAGGCGGGGGTGTTCGACCTCCTGCTGGACACGTCGACGGCGGCCCTGAACCTCGTGGCGCTGGAGGACGCCTACGGGCTGCACATCGTGGGCGGCAACGGCCAGATCAGTGTGGGGCGGGCCGTCGAGGCGATGTTCGACGCCGCCCGGCTGTTCGGCGCGCCGCCCGTGTGAGGGGCGCCCGCGGGCGCGCCGGGCTCACCGTCTCCCCCGATCAGGCGCTGGTCCTCCGGCACGCCCCGGCCGACGCCGCCGGGGTGGCCGGCGGCATTCTCCAGATGGCGCAGCGGATCGCCGCGGCCGTCGCCGTGAGCGCCGTCTCCGGCAGCTATCCGCGCGGTACGTCGGCCCCGGCGGGCGCCCCGCGTACGGCTTTCGCGCACGCGACCGTCCTCTGCGCCGGTCTGCCCGCGGCGGCCGCCGTCCTGTCGCTGCTGCGCCCGCGCCCCTCCGCTCCCCCGGCGCCGCGTCCCCCTCCCCGGGCCCGGACATCCCGCCACCGCTCGTGAGGAGGTGTGAAGGGGCGGGGCCGGGCAGGCATCCGGGCCTTCCTCGCCGTACCACCCGGGTACGCGGCTCCCCCCGTGGCCAGGGTCCGGCATCCGACGGCCGCCGCGACGGGTGGGCCGGGCCTTGACGCGGACGGGTGGAGGTCATGCGCCATTACGCCGTAATAACGCGGTGGGCGAGTGGCGTTGGGCGGCGAGTGTCCCAACAGGGCGCTGCCCCGGGCCGTCGGCCCGCGCCCGCGGCACCGTCGGGGGCCCTCGGCACCGTTTACGCGGAGGACACCAGGCGTCGCGGGCCCGTAACACCGGGCGGGGAGACTCCTCGTCATCGCGCAGCACCGCGGGCCCCGCGAAAGGGCCCTGAGAGGCTGCCAGTTCACGACGCGTCGGCAGCAGGGCCGTACGCGAGCGTGCCCGGTCCGCCGCGAGCGGGCCGGTGGAAGCGCCGGGGGCGGTGACCGCGCTTCGTTCCCCCGCGCGTCAGGGCAGGTCCCCGGCGCGTCCCGGACAGGGAGAACCACGTTGACCACCCAGCACTACGACCCGCACACCCCGAACGCCGAGGCCGAACTCGACCGCGAGCGGCGCATGGGCGGCGCCCCGGGCACCGCGACGGCGGCACGCGAGATCAAGGTCGTCGATCTGACGGACTTCGACGCGCGCCGCGCCCGGATCACCGAGGAGCTGTGGCAGGCCGCCACGGAGACCGGCTTCTTCCAGCTCTCCGGTCACGGCGTCACCCGCGCCGAGACCGACGCCGCGTTCGCCGCCGCCGAGGCCTACTTCGCGCTCCCGAAGCAGGTCAAGCGCAGGCACGCGCTCAAGAAGGGCCTCAACGCGGGCTGGGAGTACCGCAGTCAGGTGCGCCCTTCCACCGGCCTTCCGGACGAGAAGGAGTCCTATCAGCTCACCCGCCCGCACATGGCGGGACTGTGGCCGAGCGAGGACGAACTCGCCGGGTTCCGCGACACGTTGCTGGCGTTCGAGGCGCGCTGCCACGCCCTCGCCCAGCAGATCCTGTCCTGCTTCGCCGAACGCCTCGGCTTCGCCCGGGACTTCTTCGCCGAGCGGCACGACCCGGCCGGCCCGCTGCACCAGAGCACGCTGCGCCTGCTGCACTACTACGCCGTGCCCGAGGCGGCGCGCGGACGCTCCGACGGCGCGTGGCGGGCCGGCGCGCACACCGACTTCGACTGTCTGACGCTGCTCTTCCAGCGGGACGGGCAGGACGGCTTGCAGGTGTGCCCGGGCAAGGAGGCCGACACCCGGGCCTGGACGCCGGTTCCGGCCCGCGCCGACCTGGTCACCTGCAACATCGGCGACATGCTGATGCGGTGGAGCGGCGACCGGCTGCTGTCCAACTTCCACCGTGTCGCCCCGCCCGCTCCCGACGGCGACCAGGGCCCGCGCTACTCGGTCGCCTACTTCGCGCAGGCCGACCGGGACGCCGTGATCACCTCGCCGGACGGCCGCCACGCGCCGATCACCGCCGAGGAGTATCTGCGGCAGCGGATCGCCGCCAACTTCGGCGGCTGACCCGCCCGTTCTCCCTTCTCCAGCACCGGCGGCCGACCGCCGCGGCCCGCGCCCCGACGCGCGGGTCGCGGCGGCGGTCCCGGCACCCCCGGACCGAAAGCGGGGTACGCCCATGCCCGAACCGCTGCTCCCCGAGGCGGCGTCGCACCAGCCGATGCCGCCCGCACCGCGCCCCTGCGCGCTCTTGCTGTCCGGCGCGCAGGTCGTCACCGTGGACGACGAACGCGCCGTGTACACCGACGGGTCGGTGGCCGTGGACGGCGACCGGATCGTCGACGTCGGCCCGGCCCCGGAGGTCGAGGCCCGCTGGCGGCCGCGCCGGAGGATCGACTGCCGTGGCCGGGCGGTCCTGCCCGGCTTCACCGACGCCCACACCCATCTCTTCCAGTCCCTGGCCCGGGGCATCGGCGACGGCGAGCCGATCTGGCCCTGGCTCAACCACTTCATGTGGCCCTACGCCGTGCACCTCGACGCCGAGGACGCGCTGACCGCCGTCCGGCTGGGCGCCGTGGAGGCGGCCCGCGCCGGCATCACCACCGTCGTGGACCATCATTACGCGCCCACCGACCCCGAGACGGTCCTCGCCGTCGCCGACGCCGTCGAGGAGATTGGCCTGCGGGGCGCGGTCGCCCGGGGCATGCTCGGCGACCGCACCAAGGTGGCCGACGCGCGCGGGCTGCCGGACGCGCTGTACCGGTACGGCACGGCGGAGGAACTGGAGCTGACCCGGCAGTGCATGGCGGTCCGCGGTCCGGACGCCCGCGTCCGTATCTGGCCCGCCCCGCTCAACCTCTCCTACGGGGACCAGGACCTCGTCGCCGGCGCGGTCGCCCTGGCCCGGGAACACGGTGTCCGCTGGCACACCCACTGCAGTGAGGGCGCCAAGGACCCGCAGAGCTATCTGGACGCCCACGGCGTCCGCCCGGTGACCTGGCTGGCCCGCGAGGGCCTGCTGGACGGGCGCGCGACCCTGGCCCACGCGGTGTGGCTGGACGCCGAGGAGACGGCGGCGGTCGGCGCGGCCGGCGCCGGCGTCGCCCACAATCCCTGCTCCAACGCGTATCTGGCCTCCGGCACCATGCCCTGGCAGGCCCTGCGCGCGTCGGGCGCGGTGGTGGCGCTCGGCACGGACGGGCCGAGCGCCGGCGGCCGGCAGGACATGTTCGAGGTGATGAAGCAGACGCTGTTCGCGCAGCGGCTGGCCGCCCTCGATCCCGCCGGGGTGCGCTGCGAGGACGTGCTGGAGGCGGCCACCCGCGACGGCGCCCGGTACGCGGGTGTGCCGGACGCGGGTGTGCTCCGCCCCGGGGCGCTCGCGGACCTGGTGGTGGTGGACCTCGGCGGAGTGGCCGTGCAGCCGGTGCACCGGGCCGTGTCGGCGCTCGTGTACGCGGCGCGGGCGGGCGACGTGGTGATGACGTTGGTGGGCGGCCGGGTCGTCTTCGAGGACGGCCATTGCCCCGGCATCGACGAAGAGCAACTGGCGGCGTACGCCAGCGAGTTGGCGGACCGCTTGGTCCGGCGGGCCGGGTTCGGCTCGCTGACCGAGCCGTGGCGGCGCCGGACGGAACGACTGGGGAGGAACGCATGACGGATGTGACACGGTCGGCGGGCGGCACGGTCTCGACACCCGCGGCGCCCACCGCGAGCGCTGCGGCCGGCACCGGAGCGACGAGCGCCCCGGGTGTTCCGGAGGCGGCGGGCGGCAAGGGCGTCGGTGACCGGTCCGGCGGCCGGGCGGGCCGTACGCGCACCGCTGCCGGCGGCGCTGCCGTCGACACCGTGCCCGTGTGGTGGCGGCTGGCCGCGCTGGGGCTCCAGCACGTCCTCGCGTTCTACGCGGGCGCCGTCGTCATGCCGCTCCTGGTCGCCGAGGGCATGGGCCTGTCGGCGGCCGACACGGCCTCGCTGGTGAACACCGCACTGGTGGCGTGCGGCGTGGCGACGCTGCTGCAGACCGTGGGCCTGCCGGGCGTCGGCGTCCGGCTGCCGGTCGTGCAGGGCATGTCGACGGCTGCCGTGCCGTCCCTGGTGTCGGTCGGCGTGGCGGCGGGCGGGGCGCGCGCCGGGCTGCCGACCGTGTTCGGCGCGGTGATCGCGGCCGGGCTCGTGCTCTTCCTGGTCGCGCCGGTCTTCGGCCGTCTGGTCCGCTTCTTCCCGCCCCTGGTCACCGGCACGGTCGTCACCGTCGTCGGCGTGACCCTGATGGCGGTCGCCGCCCGGCAGGTGGGCGGCGGCGACCCGGGCGCGCCCGGCTTCGGGACGCCCGGGCAGCTCGGTCTGGCCGCCGTCACGCTGGGCGTCATCGTCGTGCTGTACCGGTTCGCGAAGGGTTTCGTCGCCTCCGTGGCCGTCCTGCTGGGGCTGGTGGCGGGCACGGCGGTCGCGGCACTGGCCGGGCGGACCGACTTCTCCGGCATCGGCGACGCCGCCTGGTTCGGGATGCGGGCGCCGCTGCACTACGGCATGCCGCGCTTCGACGTGATGGCGGTCCTGTCGATCGTCCTCGTCATGGTGATCATCGCGGTGGAGTCGATCGGGCAGTTCTTCGCCGTCGGGGAGGTCGCCGGACGCGAGGTGGACGAGCGGGACATCGCCCGCGCGCTGCGCGCCGACGGGCTGGCCACGGTCGCGGCCGGTCTGCTCAACTCCTTCCCCACCACGGTCTACAGCCAGAACGTGGGCCTGCTGCGGATCACCCGGGTGACGTCGCGCTGGGTCGTCGCGGCCGGCGGCGTGATGATGCTGGTGCTCGGGCTGGTCCCCAAGGTGGGCGCGGTCGTCGCCGCGATGCCGCCGGCGGTCCTGGGCGGGGCCACGGTCGTGCTGTTCTCCACGATCGCGGTCGTGGGCATGCAGATCCTGGCCAAGGCGGATCTGTCGCAGGCGCGGAACACGGTCCTGGTCGCCGCGAGCCTCGGCATCGGCTTCCTGCCCACCGCGTATCCGCAGTTCGCCGAGCACATGCCGACCCGGCAGCTGCGGGTGCTCTTCGAGAGCGGCATCATGCTGGGCACGCTCACCGCGGTGGCGCTCAACCTGTTCTTCCACCACCTCCCGTCGCGCCGCCGGCCCCGGCCCGGCACGGCGGTCGCGGCCGACGCGCCGTGACGGAACCGGGTCCCGGGGCGGTGCCGGGGGCGCGTCAGTCCTTCACCGCCCCGCCGAGGCCGGAGACGAGCCGCCGTTGCACGAGCACGAAGAAGACCAGCACCGGGACCGTCATCACGGTGGAGGCGGCCATCACCCCGCCCCAGTCGGGATCGTCGGGCTTGTAGAAGACCAGCAGGGCCATCGGCAGCGTGGACTGGGAGACGTCGCTGATGATGAACGACTTCGCGAACAGGAAGTCGTTCCAGGCCGAGATGAAGGAGAACACGCTGGTCGCCACGAGCCCCGGGAGGACCAGCGGGAACAGGATCCGCCACAGGAACCGGGACCGGCTCGCCCCGTCGAGGGCGGCGGCCTCCTCCAGGGCCTCCGGTACGGCCTTGACGAAGCCGCGCAGCATCCAGATCGCGAACGGCAGCGAGAACGCGATGTGCGGCAGGATCAGCGACCCCAGGGTGTTCAGCTGGCCGAAGTCCCGCATCAGGAAGAACAGCGGGATGGTGAGCGCCTCCACGGGCACCATCTGGGCCACCAGGAACATGATCAGCAAGGTGGTGCGGAACCGGAAGCGGAACCGGGTGACGGCGGTCGCCGCCAGGAACGCGATCAGCCCGGAGGCGATCACCACGGCGCCCGCGACGACGAGGCTGTTGAGGAAGTAGCGGCCGAACTCCTGCTGTCCGAAGACCCGTCGGAACGAGTCCAGCGAGGGGGAGGTCGTCCAGGGCCGCGGCTGGGCCGACTCGATCTCCCCGGCGGGTCTGAAGGCGCTCAGCACCATCCAGTACAGCGGGAAGGCGACCACGGCGGCGGCCAGCAGCGCCGACGCCTCGGCCGCGAGCCGCCCCGGCCGGCGCACCCGGAGGCGTACGGGGTTCACAGTTCCTCCCCTCGGCGGCGCAGCAGCCGCAGGTGGACGAGTGTCACGGCGAGCAGGATCAGCAGCGTCACGACGCCGATCGCGGAGCCGAGGCCGTACTGCGAGGACGCGAACGCCTTCTGGTAGGCGTAGACGTTGAGGACGAGGTTCTGCCCCGCGATGCCGCCGCCGTTGGTCATGACGTAGATCTGGGTGAAGACCTTGAAGTCCCAGATGACCGACTGGATGGTGACCACGACCAGGATCGGCCGCAGCATCGGGGCGAGCACCGAGCGCCAGATCCGCCACGGGGAGGCGCCGTCCAGCGCGGCGGCCTCCAGCACCTCCCCGGGTACGGCGCGGATGCCGGCGTAGACGGTGACCATGACGAACGGGAAGGAGCACCAGACCACTTCGAGCAGGACGAGGAGGAAGGCGCTGTAGCGTCCGTACGTCCAGGAGTGGTCGCCGAGTCCGAGGACCCGGTTGACGGGCACGAAGTCGGCGTCGAACAGCAGCAGCCAGACCGTGGAGCCGGTGACCGCCGGGGTGGCCCACGCGCCGAGGGCGGCGAGCATCAGCGCGAGGCGGGGCACGGCGCGCACCCGGGTGAGCAGGACGGCGAGGGCGCAGCCGACGGCGAGCGTGCCGAGCACGCAGGCGGCCGCGAACACGACGGTGGCCAGCAGGACGTGCCAGAACTGGTCGTCCCCGAACAGTTCGGCGTAGTTGCCGAGGCCCTGGAAGGTGGTCGGCCGGCCGCCGCTGACCTGGGCCTGGGTGTACTTCAGGAGGGAGATCAGGCCGAGTTGGCAGACGGGGTAGACCAGCAGGGCGCCGAGGACGACGAGGGCGGGGGCGAGATACAGCCAGGGGGTGGCGGTGCGCCCGGCGGGCCGGGGGGATGTGCGCGGGCGGCGGCGGACGGATCGGGGCCGCTCGCGCACCGCGCCGCGCGGGGTGGTGGGCGTCGCGGTCATCCGGCGGCGCCGAACGCGTCGTTCATCTTCTTCGCCGCGTCGCCGGCGGCCGACTCGACGTCCTTCTTGCCGCTGACGATCTGCTGGAACATGGTCGGCAGCACCTGCGCGGAGTCGATCTGGGCCCATGCGGGGGTGGCCGGCACGGAGTCGTTGACCGGACTACGGAAAGACACGCCGGGCCGGAGCGCATCCCCCGCCTGGCCTAGTCGGTAGACGTTGCGCCATCCGAGAACGAAGGAGCGCAACGGAGTTGAACGAGCAATCCCGTGACATCCGCACCATCCAGCTCCCGCCGTGGGGGCGGGTGGCTGCGGACCCCGGTGTTGTGCCCTGGCTGGTCCTCGATGAGAAAGGGAAAGCCGTGCAGCCGGTCCGCAGGTTCCTGATCGACTTCATCGCCCGAGACAACCGGACCGGCAGCGTACGCAGCTACGCCTACGACCTACTGCGCTGGTGGCGGTGGCTGCGCGTGGTCGATGTCGAGTGGAACCGTGCGACCTCGGCAGAGGTCCGGGACTTCGTCCTGTGGCTCCGGGCCGCGACGAAGCCGCGCAGGGCGGCGCGCACACATTCCGCGAGACCGCCTCGCCGGCCTGCTGTTGCTCCTCTATGCCCAGTGGCCCGCGGCGATCTCCCGGCTCACCGTCGACCACATCGAGGAGACCGACGGAGCCGTCCGCCTCCGCCTCGGCGCCGTCCCCGTCGACTTGCCCAGCCCCGTCGCCGAACTTGCCCTCCACCAGGTCGCGGTTCGCCGCAGCCATGCCGTTCTCGCCCGGACGGATTCGCCCTGGCTCTTCCCCGGCGGCCAGCCCGGCCGCCCGATCAGCGTCTGGGCCATGGGCGAACGACTCCGCAAACTCGGCATCAGGCTCGCCGAGACCCGCTCGACCGCCCTGTTCCAGCTCGCCACCGAACTGCCCGCCGCGGTCCTCGCCCGCACCCTCGGGATCGACATCACCGTCGCCGTCAAATGGCAGCGAGCCGCCGCCGGAGACTGGGGCACCTACGCAGCCGAGGTCAGCCGCGGGAACAGCTCCTGAGATCCGTCCCCCGGATCAGCTCCCGCCGACGAACCCGTTCCGGACGAAACCAAGGTCGACGGGCGTCGCCGGTGCACCGCCTTTCCGCACATCGGCGAGCATTTCGGGCAGCTGCGGCGGCCACAACGGCTCACAATCACCGGATAGATCAGCTGGCGACCACCATCGCCACCGCAGGATCTTGTCTGCGGCATGCGAAGCAGCAAGGTCGCCGACTGGGTCCCGCCGGGGACCATGCGCGAGGAAGATGTGCTCGTGCTGACGAACCGGCACCCCTGCCCTGGTGAAGTCGTGTTCCCACAGACACAGCAGGGTGCCGTCGATCTCGATGTCGGTCCATCCGGTCTCCTCGCGCAACTCGCGCTCAGCGGCCTGCAGCGGCGATTCACCCGGGTCCAGCCCGCCACCGGGCATCGCCCAGTGGACGCCGACTTCCTCGTTGTCATACCGGAACATGAAGACCGACCCTGCCGGGTCCAGGACTGCGACTCTGGCTGCTCGTCTGGGTATCCGCATTAGGCCAGCCTGCCAGCGTCGAACACCGCTGTCGATCATGTCCACGGCCAGGTATTCGGAGAGTTCCGATACCCGAGCCCACCATTAGCCGTCTTCCAGGACGACTTGATCCGGACCTACCGCGGCTTCCTCGACCCCCGCCGGGCCGAGCGGCGCGTCGAGGAATACCGGGAACCCACCGAGCAGGAGTGGCACGACTTCCAGCAGCACTTCGAACTGCGCAAGGTCTCCCTGGGCACCTGCGGCCGCCCCTACGGAACGCCCTGCAAGCACGAGCACGCCTGCATCCGCTGCCCCGTCCTGCAAATCGACCCTAGCCAGCGAGAACGGCTCATCGAGATCATCCACAACCTCCGCGAAAGCATCCGCGAAGCCCGCGGCAACGGCTGGCTCGGCGAGGTCGATGGGCTCCAGGGCAGCCTCGACGCCGCCACCGCCAAGCTGCAAAGCCTCAAGCGCGCCCCGCCGACGGCCGACCACAGCTGGTCGACCTCGGCATGCCCGTCTTCACCGACCCCGCACCGCCGCCTCCGCGAGAACCGGGAAATCCTGGGGCCTGGGCCCCTCGTGGGGTCACAAGCCAGCAGCGGTAAGGATCCGATACATCTGGGTCGGCCGCAGCACATAGTTGGCAGCGGCGTCGTCGGCTACCTGGGGGTCCGGGTCACCGAGCAGCCGCTCCAGCAACACGTCCGTGACGTTGGGGTGACGGGCGACCCCGCGGCGCAGGAAGGGCTCGGCAGCGGCGGCGAGCTGCTGAAGGTACGGCAGGGGCAGTTCCGGGTCCTCCAGGGCGAGGTAGCGCACGTTCGGGCTTGGCTCGTCGACGAACGTGCGCAGCACGTCACGAGGGAAGTTGGGGTGGTCGACGAGCAGTGGTCGGATGTGCAATACGTCGCCGTGAGCGCGGACCAGTCCTTCCAGAACCTCCGGTGGTGTGTTCGGCCGACGGGCGGCAGCACGGCGGACTACGAGTTCCGGGTCGCTGTCCAGCCGACGCCATGCCTCTTCAGGCAGGTCGTGACAGGAGGCCAGTACGCGCCGGAATGGTGTGTACTGACAGTCCAGGTAGGACATCTGCTCATCGAGAGGCGCCTCGCGTAGCCAGTCCGGTTCGGCGAAGTTCCAGCTCAGAGCCACTTCCGCCTCGATGCTTCCGTCCGCGCGTTCGGCTTCTACGAGCGCATACAGTCGCGCCCGGGTTTCGGCGTCCACATGCCGACTCTGCGCAACCGCGACCCGCACGAGCGGGTCGTCGATGCCCAGGAGCTGGGCAACCATCTCTGCCGATAGATGAGGGTTACCGGCGACAGCCTGATGGAGCTCCTCTTCCTCGTGCCGCATGAGCTGCGCAAACTGTTCCGATGTGAGTGGGACATAGCGTGCCACGCTGGTGCGCACTGCGGGGTCGGCAAGACAACGCTCCCTCCACTCAGGCGGGACACCCGGATTCCTGTGCTCGGTGGCGGCTGCACGGACCTGCGGATCCGGGTCAGCGAGTAGTTCCACTTGCACGGTGATAGGCCGGTCGTACCAAGCTCGTGCGACCGCGGCACGCAGGCTCGGACTCGGCGCGCTGGCGAGCATCATCCGCGACTGGCCATAGGCTTCCTCCAGGGCTTCGATGCCGATCTGCACCTTGTGGTCAACCATGTCGCGGACAAAATCTGTGAACGCGTTGCGGATCGCCGGATCGGGATGCTCGGCAATCCTTCGGCGCATTTTCGGGGAGATCCGGTCCCCGTGAAGGGCCACAGCGGTGTTGCAGTTGCCCTGCGTCAGCAGAGCATCGACAACGGCGTCCTCCAGCCGCCCGCGACGCTGCGATATCCCGTGTCGGCCGGCCTTGTGTGTAGCCAGACGTACCAGGACATCCTGAGGAGCCGACGGGTTCCGCCCCAACCCGGAGAGTTGGGGGTGATCAAGGCTTGTCATGCGCTCAACCTAGTCGGGCCGCCGCGTGCCAGCCTTCCATCGGTCCTTAGTCCGGAAAAAACCGGGTGCCGGCGGCGAGGGTGTCGACGAAGGGCTTCTCGAACGGCTCCTTCGCGGCGATCTGGGCGCGCACGTCGGTGAAGGTCGGCAGGAAGCCCATCGCGTCGAACATCTCGCCCTGGGTCTTCTTCGAGGTGAGCCGTTTCATCAGGTCGACGGCGAGGGTGCGGTGCGCGGTGCTCCTGAGGACGCCGATGTTGTTGCCGCCGGCGAAGGCGGGCGCGACCGAGCCGGGGGTGACGCCGGGCAGCGGTACGACCGCGTACTTGCCCTTGACCTGGCCGGCTTCCACGGCTTGGTGGCTGAAGTCGCCGCCGATGGCCATGCCGGCCTTGCCGGCGGCGAAGGTGGTGACGGTGTCGTTGCCGGTCATCCCGGCGCACTTGGCGGCGGGGCAGTTGTCGTCGCCGAACAGGGACGTGTACGCCTCGATGCCCTTGCGGGCGGCGGGGGTGTCGATCGCGGCGGTGTAGGAGCCGCCCTCGGCGGTGGCGAGCGCGCCACCGCCGGCCCAGATGAAGGGCAGGGCGCCGTAGGTGTAGGCGCCGCCGACGGCGAGGCCGTAGAGGCCGGGTTCGGCGGCGCGGATCTTCCGTGCGGCGGCGGCGAGTTCGGTCATGGTCCTCGGCGGTGCGAGGTGCAGTTTCCGGAAGAGGTCGGTGCGGTAGTACAGGGCGCGGACGCCGACGAAGTAGGGCGCGCCGTAGACCTTGCCGGCCACGGTGACCGAGGTGCGTGCGGTGGGGTCGGTGTCCTTGGCCTCGGCCCAGGCGCCGAACTCGGCGGTGACGTCGGCGAGTCCGCCGTCCTCGACGTAGCCGGCGGTGTCGGTGTTGCCGTACTCGACGACGTCGGGGGCGCTCTTCGGGTCGTTGAAGGCGGCCTTGATCCGCTGGGCGCGGGTCTCCACGGGGATGTACTCGACGGTGACCTCGGCGCCCTCGTGTGCGGCGCGGAAGTCGGCGAGGACCTGGTCGACCACCTGTTCCTTGGGTTTGTTGTCGACCTCCTGGAACAGCCAGACGCGCAGGGTGCCGGTCTTCTCGTCCTTGCCGGCCGAGGAGTTGTCGGACGTCTGCGGGGCGCAGGCGGTGGCGGTGACGACGGCCGCGGCCAGCAACAGGGCCAGTCGTCGGCCCGGGTGTCTTGCGGAGAGCTTCATGAGCGAACCTCCGGTCAAGGTGTTGCAACATATGCAATGGCGGTTTTGCTCTGCACAACACCCTGGAGGCTAGGTACTCGGCGAACACGCCGACAAGAGGTCTCAACCACTCTGTGACCGTCGGACGCACCCCGTGCAACGCGGTTCGCCACAAAGGGAGTTGAAGCACGGCAAACCCGGTGCGGGGCCAGGCGACGGGACGTCGGGGCGCACGGCAAATCCGTTGCGGGGCCGGGCGACGGGACGTCGGGGCGTGCGTCGGCGGCCGTCCGTCAGGCCGCGAACCCGGCCCCGGCCCCGGGCGGGACGGAGCGCCGTACCGTCATACGTCCCGGACCGGGCAGGTGCTGCCCCGGATCTCCAGCCGGTGGGGCACCACCACGTCCAGGGGCGGCACCTGGGACACGGGGCCGTGGATGCGGTCCGCCAGGCACTGCAGGGCGCGTTCGGCGATCTGCTTCTTGTCGGGCACCACCGTGGTCAGCGGCGGGTGCGCGTAGCGGCCGTCCTCGATGCCGTCGAACCCGACGAGGGACAGGTCCTCGGGGACGCGCAGCCCTCGTTCGTGCGCCACGTGCAGCGCGCCGAGCGCGAGTTCGTCGCTGAAGGCGAAGACGGCGTCGGGCCGCGCGCCGGAGTCGAGCAGCGCGGTCATGGCCTCGGCCCCGTCCCGGCGGTGCAGGGACCGCACCGGCCGCCGCAGCGCCTCCTCCGGCTCCAGTCCGGCGCGCCGCAGTGCCCGCAGGTGGCCCTCCAGCCGCTGGCGTGCCGTCCCGTTGTGCAGATGGGGTTGCGGGCCGATCGCAGCGATGCGCCGGCGTCCGGTCCGCAGCAGATGGGTCGTCGCCTCGTCGGCCGCGAGGACGCTGTCGACCGCCACCCGGTCCGCCAGTCCCGGCGCGGGCTGCTCGCCGAGGAGGACCAGCGGCAGGTCGCGGGCGCGGGCGGTCAGCTCCTCCGGGCGCAGGGACCACGGGCTGATGACGAGCCCGTCGACCACCCAGCCTCCGGTGCCCTCCAGCAGCCGGCGTTCCGCCTCGCCGTCGCCGTACGTCTGGTCGATGGCCACCGTCCACGAACGCTGCCGGGCCGCCTCGACGATCAGTCCGGCCAGTTCCCCGAAGTAGGGCGAGTGCAGCTCGGGGATGACGAGGCCGATCAGGCCGGTGCGGCCGGCGCGCAGATTGCGGGCGGCCAGGTTGGGCCGGTAGCCCAGCTCGTCCAGCGCGGCCTGGACGCGGGCCCGGGTCGCCTCGGCGACGGGCCCGGTGCCGCTGACGACGTTGGAGACGGTGCGGATCGACACCCCGGCCAGGGCCGCGACGTCCTTCAGGCGACTGCTCACGGCGGCCATCTTGGCACGGGCGGCGGCAGCGGGACAAAGGCCGCGGGAAAGGGGCGGCACCAGGTATTGCAACGTTGCATGCAGCGCTGCAACCATGAGCCGGAGCCATCCCGCCCGCAGCGCAAGGAGGCGCCCATGACCCCGCACGCCCATCCCGGCACCGCCGCCGGCCCGACGCCCGTCGACGTGTCGGCCGACGTGGCGGCCCTGTACACCGACGGCATCACCGCCCGGAAGGGCGCGTTCGCCCCCGAATGGGCCGACCTGGTCCGCGAGGACATCGAGCAGGCGTTCGCCGAGGCGCTGGCCCGCCCGGACGGCGCCGTGGGACGCGGCCCGAACCGCTACTACGTGGAGATCCACCCCGAGCAGCTCAGGGGCTTCGTCGAGCTGGTCGACCACCCCTGGGTACGGTCGCTGTGCACCGCGGTGCTCGGGCCGGACTACCGCATCGTGGAGCTGGGCTTCGACGTCCCGCTGGCCGGCGCCGTCGACCAGCCCTGGCACCGTGACTTCCCGATGCCCGAGGAGACCCGGCGCGAGCACCGGCTGACCTCCCTCGCCTTCAACGTCACCGGCGTGGACACCGAGGAGGACATGGGCCCCTTCGAGATCGCGCCGGGCACCCAGTGGGACGACGGCCCGGAGTTCGGGCACGGCATGTTCCCGCCGAAGTCGCACTACGGCCGGTACGAGGAGCTGGCCGTGCGCAAGTACCCGCGGCGCGGCGACATCTCCTGCCGCACCGCCCTGACCGTCCACCGCGGCACGCGCAACGAGTCCGCCAGGTCACGGCCCGTCCTGGTCCTCGGCGTCGACGGACCGGAGGCGGACAACGGCGACCGGCACGACGCCGCGGTCACCCGGGCCTTCTGGGAGTCGCTGCCGCAGCGCGTGCGCCGGCACCTGGACTGCCCCGTGGTGGACGCGCTGCGGCCCCTCACACAGAAACACACCATCGAGGGACTGGTGATGGGCGACGCCTGAGGCCGCCTTCGCCACGGCGGCCCGGGTACGGCCCCGGTTCCGGCGGCCGGTGCGCGGGCCGCGCCCCGGGGGCGGGACCGACCGGGGCCGCCGCGGGGTCCCGGCCTGCGCCTAGGCCGTGTCGTCAAATTCCCGCCTGCTCCGCGACGCCATGCACGCACTCTCGCCGCACCGGAGCCAGACCCGAGTACGTCCAGTACGAGGGTCAGGATCCGGCACTCCCCCAAGCTCTCCGAGCAGGGGGGACCCCCAGAGCACGCACCTGACGCCGCAGAGCGCGCCCTCCGGGCGGACGGCGGGAATTTGACGACACGGCCTAGGGTCTTTCGTTTGGGTCAGGCCGGATCAGGGAGCGGGGTCTGGTGATGGGGGCACCTCCCACGCCGTTCAGGCAGTGGGGGAGCATCGCAAGGCGGAGGAGGGCGTCATGGCGGAGCCATGGCAACCGACGACAACGCGGCGTGGGGGTCCCCCCTGCTCGAAGAGCTTGGGGGAGCGGTGCCAGACCCCGCGAGCCCGGCCTGGCCCGAACGAGAGGCCCTAGGATGGCGAGAGTGACGGCAAGAACCACTGACATCGAGACCGACATCGCCAAGGCGGCCGACGTGCTGCGCGCCGGCGGGCTCGTGGCCCTCCCCACCGAGACCGTCTACGGCCTGGGGGCGAACGCCGAGGACCCCGCGGCCGTCTCGCGCATTTTCCAGGTCAAGGGGCGTCCGCCCTCCCACCCGCTGATCGTCCACCTCGGCGGTGCCGAGCAGCTGGACGACTGGGTCGAGGAGGTGCCGGCCACGGCGCGGCTGCTGGCCGAACGCTTCTGGCCGGGCCCGCTCACGCTGGTCCTGCGGCGCGGCCGCCGGGTGCCCTTGGAGGCGACCGGCGGTCTGGAGACGGTGGCCGTGCGCGTGCCGGACCATCCCGTGGCCCTCGCGCTGCTGGCGGCCTTCGGCGGCGGCGTCACCGCCCCGTCCGCCAACCGCTTCGGCGCGGTCAGCCCCACCACCGCGGACGACGTCCGCGCGGAGCTGGGCGACGCCGTCGACTTCGTGCTGGACGGCGGCTCCTGCGAGGTCGGCGTCGAGTCGACCATCGTCGACGTCACCGGCGACACGCCGAGCATCCTGCGGCCCGGCGGGGTGACGCGCGAGGACCTCGAAGCGGCGCTGGGACACCCGCTCGCGGTCCCCGCGACCAGCACCGTCCGGGTGCCGGGCCAGCATCCCTCCCACTACGCGCCGCGCGCGCGGGTCGTCCTCGTCGCACCGGAGAAGGTCGTCCACGAGGCGGAACGGGCCCGGGAGCTGGGACACCGGGTGGGCGTCCTCCTCCCGCCCGGCCTCACCGAGGACGCGGTGCCGGCGCACGCCGTGGTGCCCGTCCCGGGCTCCCTGGCCGCCTACGCGCGCGGTCTGTACGGGCACCTGCGCGAACTCGACCAGCGGGGCTGCGACCTGATCGTCGCCTCGCTGCCGGAGGAGACGGGGCTGGGACTGGCCATCGCCAACCGGCTGCGCCGCGCGGCGGGCCCCCGGCCCACCGCGTGACCCGCACGACGAGGACGGGGCGGCGGCGAGGACCGACGGTCCTGCGCCGCGCCGGCGGGGTCGACGGCGCCGACATCCGCGTGGACGGCGCGCAGGACCATCCGAGCGCGGGCCGGTTCTTCCCGTAGGCAGGCAGCGGACAGGGAAGAGGCACGGACGCCGCAGGGCGCCCGTGCCTCGCTCACGCGCTCGCTTCCTCCGCTCGCGCGCCTACTTCACGACCGTGATCCGGTCGGCCGCCGGCGGCGCGATCGGGCTGCTCGCCGACGAGTTGGCCGTCAGGTAGTCGTTGAACGCCTTCAGGTCGTCCGCGCCGACCAGGGGGTTCTTCCCCTTGCCCAGCTCGGTGAAGCCGTCGCCGCCGCCCGCGAGGAAGGAGTTCATCGCGACGCGGTAGGTGGCGGCCGGGTCGATGGCCGCCCCGTTCAGCCGGACGGAGTCAGCGACCACGCGGGCCGCGCCCGACTTGGTGAGGTCCAGCGTGTAGGTCAGGCCCGCGGAGATCTGCAGGATCTTCGGCGAGGCCTCGTTCGGGCCGCTGACCTGCTGCTGGAGCGCGGTGATCAGCTGCGCTCCGGTGAGGTCCACCAGGTTCACCGTGTTGCTGAAGGGCTGGACGGTGAACGCCTCGCCGTACGTCACGACGCCGTCGCCCTCACCGCCGCTCGCCTTGTGGACCAGGTCGGAGCGGATGCCGCCGGGGTTCATCAGCGCCAGCACGGCCTTGGGATCGAGCGACCTGGCGTGCGCGAGCTGGGCGTCCGCGATCAGATCGCCGAGCGGGGACTCGGGAGTGGTCGCACCGCGTCCGTTGACGTCGCCGGAGATGTAGCCGACGGGCCGATTCGCCACCGGGGCGGCCAGCGCGTTCCAGCGGGAGATCAGCGCCGTCATGTCGGCGGCCTTCGGCTGGGTGCGGCTGACCACGTGGTTCGCGGACTTCACGCTGGTGCGGACGATGTCGCGGGTGCGGCGGTCGTAGGTCAGCGTGGTGTCGGTGTACAGCTTGCCGTACGAGGAGGCGGAGGTGACCATGCGCGGCCGGCCCGACGGGTCGGGGATCGTGCACACGTACGCCTGGTGCGTGTGGCCGGTGACCAGGGCGTCCACCTTGGGTGTGAGGTGCTTGGCGATGTCGACGATCGGCCCGGAGACGCCGTCGCCGGCGCCCGGGGAGTCGCAGTCGTAGTCGTACGACTGCGACGCGGGCTCGCCGCCCTCGTGGATGAGCGCGACGATCGACTTGACGCCCTGCTTGTCGAGGATGTTCGCGTACTTGTTCACGGTCTCCACCTCGTCCCGGAACTTCAGTCCCTTGACGCCCTCGGCGGTGACGATGTCCGGCGTGCCCTCCAGCGTGACGCCGATGAAGCCGATCTTCACGCCGTCGTGCTTCCACACCCAGTACGGCTCGAGGATCGGCCTGCCGGTCTTCTCGTCCGTCACATTGGCCGCGAGATAGGGGTAGTCGGCGCCCTTGAAGGTCCGGCCGGGCTGGTAGCAGCCGTCCTTGGGGTGGCAGCCGCCGTTCTGCATCCGGGCCAGTTCGCTCGCGCCCTCGTCGAACTCGTGGTTGCCGACGCTCGTCACGTCCAGGTCGAGCTTGTTCATCGCCTCGACGGTCGGCTCGTCGTGGAACAGGCCCGAGAGCAGGGGGCTCGCGCCGATCAGGTCGCCGGCCGCGGCCGTGACGCTGTACGGGTGGCCCTTGCGCGCGGTGCGCAGCGAGGTCGCGAGGTACTCGACGCCGCCCGCGTCGATCTTCTTCGTGGCGCCGTCCGGCTCGGTCTCGGTGACCTGCCCGGAGGAGCCGGCCGGCGGCTCCAGGTTCCCGTGGAAGTCGTTGAACGACAGCAGTTGGACGTCGACCGTGCGACCGCTGTGCCCGCTGTGCCCTCGATGGGCCGTCGGCGATCCGCTCGCGGGGGTGGCGGCGGCGGTCAGCGCACCGGCCGTGGCCAAAGCGGCGACGGCCCCGAGGAACCGGTGGGTGCGCCGTCTTGGCTTGGTCGGGTGGGTCATGAGTCTCCCTCTGTGGCTACGAGACGGTTGAAGCTGTGCGGAGCCTATGGTCAACGCGCGTAGCGTGAACAGGGGTTCGCGGATCACGAGCGGATTGCGCTCGGGCGCCGGACGGCGCGTCGCGCCGCCATGTCCCGCTGTGCGGACGTGGCTTGACGCGGCGCGTCTCCCGCTGGCAGCCTCCCTGGTCATGAGGCTGCCCACCGATCACCGACGTGCGTGCACCGCGCTCGTGGAGCGGCGGCACGTCGATCTGTGCCGGCAGTCCAGCGCTCTCTGTCGCTGAGCCCGCAGAGCCTTTCGCCCGCTGGGTGACCTCCGCCGGCCGGCACTCCGGGTCGTCCGGTGTGCCCTTGGCGGGCCAACTCCCCGCTCGCCCAGAGCTGTTCCACACCCTCTCCCGCATTCCCCGCGCGCACACGGCCCCTTGGCCGCCCGCGCCGTGAGGTGTGCGCGGTGGTGTCCCGTCCGCTGATCCGCGTCCCGTCACGAGGGCCGCCCGAACAAGGATGTCTCATGCCCGACATATCAGGTGTTTCCCGTCGCGCCTTCGGTGGCCTGGTGGGCGGCGGTGCGCTCACCGCCGTCGCCGGCCCCGCCGCGGCGGCGCAGTCCGCGGCCGCACGGGACGAGGCCGAGCGGCCCTTCCGGGCCAGGAGCGGGTACCGGCCCGGCCGGCGGCCCAACTTCCTGTTCATCCTCGGCGACGACATGGGCTGGGCCGACCTCTCCTGCTACGGCGCCCCGCACATCCGCACCCCGAACCTGGACCGGCTGGCCCGCCAGGGCGTGCGCTTCACCGACGCCTACTCCGGTTCGGCGACCTGCTCCCCCACCCGCTTCAGCCTCTACACGGGCCGCTACCCCGGCCGCACCAAGGGCGGTCTGGCCGAGCCCATCGGCAGCAGGACTCAGGGCCTTGACCCCCGCCACCCCACGGTGGCCTCGCTGTTGAAGCGGGCCGGCTACGCGACCGCGCTGATCGGCAAGTGGCACTGCGGCTGGCTCCCGGACTACAGCCCCACCAAGTCCGGCTGGGACGAGTTCTTCGGCAACTTCGGCGGCGCGCTGGAGTACTTCTCGAAACTCGGCCAGCTCGGCGACTACGACCTGTACGAGGGCGACACCACCTACCAGGACCTGCGCTACTACACCACCGTCCTGACCGAGCGGGCGGTGGAGTACGTGGGCCGCCGCCACGACCGGCCCTGGCTGCTGAACCTCAACTTCACCACCCCGCACTGGCCGTGGCTGACCGAGGACGACGAGGAGACGGCCGCCGGGATCGCCGCGGACATCCGCGCCGGGAACGTCCTCGGCGCCCTCATGCACACCGACGGCGGCTCGGTGGAGAAGTACAAGGAGATGGTGGAGAACCTGGACGCGTCGATCGGCGAGGTGCTCGCCGCGCTGCGCCGCTCCGGGCAGGAGGAGAACACCGTCGTCGTCTTCGCCAGCGACAACGGCGGCGAGCGCTTCTCCCACCAGTGGCCGCTCAGCGGCGGCAAGTCCGAGCTGCTGGAGGGCGGCATCCGGGTGCCGACTGTGCTGCGCTGGCCGGCCGCCGTCGACGGTCACCAGGTCAGTCGCACCCCCGTCTACTCCCCCGACTGGACCGCCACTCTGCTGGAGCTGGGCGGGGCCCGGCCGGCCCCGGCGTACCCGCTGGACGGGCACAGTCTGGCCGGTCATCTGCTGCGCGGGGAGGACGTCCCCGAGCGCGATCTGTTCTGGCGGGTGCGCGGCAACCGCGCGCTGCGGCGCGGCGACTGGAAGTACTACCAGGACGCCGACGGCAGGGACCACCTGTACGACCTCGCCGCGGACGCCCGTGAGCAGGCCGACCTCGCCGCCGACCGGCCCGCGCTGCTCGCCGAGCTGAAGGCGGCCTGGGAGCGGATCGACAGCTCACTCCTGCCGTACTCGGCGGCCTGAGCGGGCGGTCGCGGGGACGGGGCGCCGCCTGTGGCGTCCCGTCCCGGACAATGATCACATGGACATCCGACCCCCGCGTGTGAGCGAGCTGCCCCTTCTCCAGGACATCGAGAGGGCCGCCGGTCAGCGCTTCCACGACATCGGCATGCCGGAGATCGCCGAGGACGAGCCGCTCGCGCTGGACGAACTCGCCCGGTACCGGCGCGACGGTGCGGCCTGGGTGGCCGTCGACGTGGCCGACGTCCCGGTCGCCTACCTGATCGCCGACCGCGTGGACGGCGACTTCCATGTGGAGCAGGTCTCGGTGCACCCCGGCAGCGCGCGGCGCGGGGTGGGCAGGGCCCTGCTGGAGCATCTGGCCGACCACGCCAGGAGCCGGCAGGCCCCCGCCCTGACCCTCACCACGTTCGCCGACGTCCCGTGGAACGCCTCCTACTACACCCGCTGCGGCTTCCGGGTGCTGGCCGAGGACATGCTCACACCCGGTCTGCGGGAGATCCGTGCGCGCGAGGCGGCCCACGGCCTGGACCGGTGGCCGCGGGTGTGCATGCGCAGGGATCTGTGATGGGAGCCGCTGAAGCGGGCCAGGGTCAGCGCAGGCGGCAGATCGTGTGCGGGTCGGCTCCCTCGGGGCCGGGCGGCGCGGTGAGCGGCGCGTCGCTGCCGGCGGGCCGACCGCACACGTTCACCGACCGCACCTCGCCGCCGTCGTAGCTCACCCGCACGATCTCGTATCCGTGGCCGCGCTGGTCGGCGTAGGGCCGGCTGCCGGCGAAGCCGACCGTGCCGACCGGCAGGTTCGGGTTGGGGTGCCAGCGCAGATCGGCCCAGGTCTCCGCGGCGGTCTGCGGGACGTCCCCGTTGCGCGCGGCCCGGTACAGCACGGCCGTGGCGCTGTAGGACAGCACCGTCTGGCCGCTGGAGAACAGCCCGTCGGTCCAGGGCCGGGCGGGATCGGTGAGCGCCGTCCGCCGGGCTCCGGCCGGCAGCAGGTCCATCAGGACGCGGTGGGCGTCGATGTAGAAGCCGGTCGTCGCCGCGAGGTCCATGGGCGCGAGGGCGAAGTGGTAGAGGGTGACCTCGTCGGGGATGCGCAGGGCCTCGCCCTCCTCGTAGTTGCTCTTGGTGAGGTCGTCGCCGGTGAACACGGTGATGCCGCGGCCCGAACAGCCCGGCGTGGAGCCGAGTTGGGACATCAGGTTGGGCACGTCCTCGACCCGGCCGGCGAAGTAGAGGGCCTTCGGCACGGGCCGGCTGCCGCAGATGTAGCCGATGGGGGTGGTCAGTTCGGGTTCGCCCTCGCCGCTGAGCCGGTACGTCCGCGAGGGCGCCGGCGCGAAGCCCGCCTCGGCGAGCATCCGCTTGCCCACCCTGGCCTGTTCGGTGGTGTAGAAGTCCTTCTCGCTGCCGACCGACCGGGACAGCACGACGCCCTGGGCGCCCTTCTCGCGGGCGGCCAGCTGGCGGGCGACGACCTTCAGGGCGTTCGCCTCCTCCTCGTCGGTGGCGGCCAGCCCAAACCAGTTGGAGAGCCTGCGCGCGAGGTGGCTGCCGGAGTTGGTGGTGCTCACCACGGGCAGCCCGGCCCCCTTGAGGATGCGGGCGGCCTGCTCGGTCTCGGTGGTGTCGCGTCCCATGCCCACGACGCCGACGACGGAGCGGTCGCGGCGCGCCAGGTCCGCGATGTGCCGCGCCATGGGCAGCACGTGCAGCATGTTCTCGCCGGCGTTGGCGAGCAGGACCTTGATCTTGGTCGGCTGGTCGGTGCTGACGTTGGCGTAGTGCTGGTAGAGGTAGACCCCCGTGATCTCCTCCAGCCCCTTGCGGGTGTCGGCCTGCCGGGCGGCGGTGACCGGGCCGGCGTAGACGATCGTCACATGGGCCTCGTGCGGCCCGATGGCCGCGTTCTCGGCCCTGATCGCCCGCTCCACCGCGTCGAACGTGACGCCCTTGCCGGCGCCGGACAGGCTCAGCGTGTTGCCCTGGGCGAGCCGGACGTTCCCGGTGGCGACGCCGACGCATTCGCCGTCGTAGCGGCCGGAGTCGGTGTTGGAGCCGAGCAGCCGGCCCTCGCAGTAGCGTCCGGCGAGGTACCGGTTGCCGAGGAAGCCCGCGGCCAGGCCGAGGGCGAGGACCACGGCGAGGCAGGGCCGGGACCACAGGACCCAGGCGGGCGTCCGGCGGATGCGGTCGGTGGAGTGCTGCGCGGAGTGCCGGTGGCGCAGCTCGTCGGCGGGCATCGGGATGTACAGGATCCACGGCAGGGTGGCGGCCCGGCCCGGGGACTGGCCGGCGTTGAGGTTGGTCACCCAGCGCTGGTACCGGGCGTCCGCCCCGTACGCCCCCTCCTCGTCGTCGGCGTCGGGGCGGTGCGGCGCGGTGCCGGGCTCCGGGTCGGCGGGGACCTGCGGCCGCAGGCGTTCGGCCGCCGGGACCGCGGCCAGCACGAGCAGGGGGTCGACCTCGCTGCGCCGGCTGCGGACGTCGCTGAGGGTGCGCAGCAGGAGCAGGCCGCCGTCCTCCTCGGTGGCCCGGGGCAGGTACACCACGGGCGGCACGGTGCGCTTGCGGCGGCGCAGGTCGAGGGCGCGCGGGCGGAAGTTCTCGCGCAGGTCCTCCAGCAGCGCCAGCACCCGCAGTTCGAGGTGGAACTGACGTGCCGTCGCATCGCCGGCCTGTGCGGCGACCACCTGCTGGGCGACGGCGAAGGCGCGTCCGCGGATGGTCTCCCAGGACTTCGCGGGCCGCCAGCGCGACCAGTCGGCGGCTGCGGGCCGGTCGCTGAGCGGGGCCAGGAAGGTGGTGGTCGCGAACCAGCGGGTGGCCCGGCGCAGCCACAGCAGCGGCGGCGCGCTGCGCGCGAGCAGGTGCACCAGGCCGAACACCGTCAGCGCCAGGGCGCCGCCCCACACGGCCGTGCGCCAACCGCCCTCGCCCAGCAGCACGCTGAGGCAGGCGATGAACATCGCCCCCACGAACCCGGAGGGGTTGACGACCGCGCCGACGGTGTCAGCGAGCGCCGGGGCGCGGCGCCGGCCCTCCTCGCCGTCGGGGCCGCCGCCGGGCCGCCAGCGCAGTTCGGCCAGCCGGCGCATCAGGCGCTCGCGGCGCTCCGCGGCCGTCCACACCGTCGTCACCTCGGCGCCGACCTCGGGCGCGGCCTGCTCGATGGCCCGCAGCAGGCGCGAGCGCGGGAAGCTGAAGGGTTTGTACTGCGACTGCCGTGCGTTGTCCCAGGAGTGCTCGCACAGTTGGCGCACCATGTCGACGGCCGAGGAGTACGGGTCCGGGCCGCCCCCGCCGTCGAGCCGCTTGGCGATCAGCCCGCGCGGCTGCTGGCTCTGGCGGACGAACTCCACGACCTGGGCGACCCGCCGGTCCAGGGCGCCGGTGTCGTCCTCCTCGGTGGCCTGGAGCACCACCAGCGGGGTCACCGGGGGGTTCGCCCGGAAACCGTCGATGAGCCGTCTCATCAGCGCGAAGACCGCGTCGGCGGCCTCCACTCCGGCACTGCCGGTCCAGACCCGTCTTCCCATGTGCTCCGCCCCCGTCGCATCCGCCTGATCGAACATCGAGTTCGATGGGGATACCCGGACCGGGCCGCCGCTGCACCCCGTGAGCCCTGTGAATGTCGGGGCCTGCGGGAACCGGGCCCGGACGCCGGCGGTCCGATTCGCGTCGTATGCCGGGGTGTTTGCTACGGCGACATGTCGGCCTTGTGGCAGCCCCCGGCGAGACCTGGCGCCGTCTCACAGTGCGGACCAGGATGGCGATCACACCCCCCACGTGTCTCCGATCCGTATCCGCAGAAGGCCTCCCCCACATGTATCCGCCCTCACCTCCCGGCGCTCTCCGTGCGCACCGCCCCATCTGTGCGGTGAGGAGGTGCCGCACATGGTGCGCCATGTGATCCGCAAGGCGGCCGGCTGGCTCCTGATGATCGCCGTGGCGACCAACGCCACGTACTTCCTGGCCAGTTGGCTGCTCGATCCGCGCTCCAACTACCGGGAGCTGCGGCCGGTGCGCAGCGAGGAGCAGATCGACCGGGCGCTCGCGCCGTACAACCTGGACCCCCGCGAGCCGCTGGTGCACCGCTGGTGGGACTGGTTCACCTCGGTGACCCTGCACTTCGACTGGGGCAAGTCCCCGACCGGTGTCTCCGTCAACGGCGAGGTGGGCTACCGGGCCCTGGTCAGCGCCGAGTTGGTGATCCTGGCGACGGTCCTGTCCGTGGTGATCGGCGTCGCGCTCGGCGTCTACACCGCCGCCCGCCAGTACGGCTGGGCCGACCGGATCTCGCAGGCCGTGTCCGTCGTGGTCTTCAACATCCCGGCCTCGGTCGCCGCGCTCGTCGTGGTGTTCGTCGCCATCTGGCTGAACCAGCACGCCGGGATGCACTTCCTCTACGTCGCCGGGGAGAACTCGCCCGACGTCGAGGGTCTGCTGCCCACGATCGGCGACCGGCTGCTGCATCTGATCCCGCCGACCGCGTCGCTGACGCTGATGGGCTACGTGGGCTACCACCTCACCCAGCGCTCGCTGCTGCTCGACACGCTGGGCGCCGACTTCGTGCGCACCGCGCAGGCCACCGGGCTCACCCGGGCGCAGGCGATCCGCCGGCACGCGCTGCGGACCGCGCTCATCCCGACGGCGGCCTCCGTGGCGTTCAGCGTCCCGGCCGTGTTCACCGGCGCGGTGATCACCGAGACGGTGTTCGGCTGGAACGGGATGGGCCGCTACTTCGTGCAGACCATCGGCAAGAACGACGTGCACGGCGCGGTCGCCACGGCCGCCTTCGCGGCGGCCCTGACCGCGGTCGGCGCGATCCTCGCGGACATCGCCACGGTCTTCCTCGATCCGAGAGTGCGGGTGAGCTGACGTGAGCAGCGACGCGACCACCGACGTCCCCGCCGGCTCAGCCGGCCGCCCGGACGCGGAGCCGCCGCACCCGGCGCCCTCCGCCGGCCCGGCGGCAAAGCCGCGGACGGCCCGCCCCGCCGATCCGACCGCGGAGCCGCACGCGGCGGACCCCGCCCGCCCGGACACGCTGCCGCCGCACGCGGCGGACCCCGCCCCCGCGCACGCCCACCTCGGCCTCGGCCGGCTCTATCTGCGGCGCTTCTCGCGCAACCGCCTCGCCGTCGCCGGTGCGGTGATCTTCGCGCTGCTGGTGCTGTTCGCGGCCTTCGGCGGCCGGCTCACCGACCACGCCTACACCGACGCCGACTTCGCCGCGCTCACCCAACCGCCGAGTGGCGTGCACTGGTTCGGCACCAACCAGGGCGGCAACGACGTCTACGCCTGCGCCGTGCACGGCCTGCAGCGCTCGCTGACGATCGCGGTCAGCGTGTCGGTGCTGACGATCGTCCTCGCCGCGGTGATCGGCTCCGGCGCCGCCTACTTCGGCGGCCGGACCGAGCGGGCGACCCTCGCGGTGATCCACTTCCTGCTGATCGTGCCCTCGTTCCTCATCCTCGCCCTGGTCTCGCACCGGCTGGCCGGCGACTGGCGGGTGCTGATCGTGGTGCTCACCGTGTTCGGCTGGATGTCCACGGCGCGGGTGATCTGGTCGGTGTCGACCTCGCTGCGCGAGCGGGACTACGTGAAGGCCGCCGAGTTCATGGGGGTGGGCCCGCTGCGCATCATCCTGCGCCACATCATCCCCAACCTCGGCTCGCTGCTGATCGTCAACCTGACGCTCGGCGTCGTGGCGACCGTCCTCAGCGAAACCGCCCTGTCTTTCCTCGGATTCGGCGTCCAGACCCCGGACGTCTCGCTCGGCACCATGCTCGCCGACGGCGCGACCACCGTCACCAGCGCCCCCTGGCTCTTCGCGTTCCCGGCGGGGCTGCTCGTCCTGCTCACCGTGTCGATGACCCTCATCGGCGACGGCCTGCGCGACGCCCTCGACCCCACCTCGGCGACCGGCTCGGCAGGAGGCCGACGATGACCCTCGCGACCCCGCAGCTCGACCCCGCGTCCCACGAGGGCGCCCGGCCCGTCCTGTCCGTACGGGACCTCAGGGTCACCTTCCCCTCCGAGGCCGGCCCCGTCCAGGCGGTGCGCGGCGTCGGCTTCGACCTCATGCCCGGCCGCACCCTGTGCGTCGTCGGCGAGTCCGGCTCGGGCAAGTCCGCCACCGCCATGGGAATCATGGGCCTGCTGCCGCCCTCCGCCGGACTGAGCGGCCGGGTGCTGCTGGAGGGGCAGGACCTCGTCGGCCTCGACGACCGGGCGCTGTCGAGGATACGCGGCAGGTCCATCGGCATGGTCTTCCAGGACCCGCTGTCCGCCCTCACCCCGATCTACTCGGTGGGCAGGCTGCTCTCCGACGCGCTGCGCGTCCACCAGGACCTGACCAGGCGGGCGGCCTGGGAGCAGGCCGTGCAGCTGCTCGACCTCGTCGGCATCCCCGACCCACGCGGCCGGGCCGCCGCCTTCCCGCACGAGTTCTCCGGCGGCATGCGCCAGCGCGTGGTGATCGCCCTGGCCATCGCCAACCGGCCCGCCGTGCTGGTGGCCGACGAACCGACCACCGCGCTCGACGTCACCGTGCAGGCCCAGATCCTCGACGTGCTCAGACTCGCCCAGCGCGAGACCGGCGCCGGACTCGTCCTCATCACGCACGACCTCGGGGTCGTCGCGGGCCACGCGGACGACGTCGCCGTCATGTACGCGGGCCGGTTCGTGGAGCACGCGGACGTCACCGAGCTGTTCCGCCGGCCGGCGATGCCGTACACCGCGCGGCTGCTGGCCGCCGTGCCGACCGTGGACGGCGGCACGCGCCGCCCCCTCGTCCCGATCGGCGGGGAGCCGCCCGCCCTGGTGGACCTGCCCGGCGGCTGTCCCTTCGCGCCGCGCTGCGCGGTCGCCCTCGACGCCTGCCGCACGGCCGAGCCGGAGCTTCGTCAGGTCCCCGGGCACGGCGAGGTGGCCTGCCTGCGCGCCACCGAGATCGCCGACGGCTCCCTCGACCCCAAGCGCGACGCCGCGCCCGTCGAACCGCGCTCGCCCGAGGGGCGGGCGGCGGCCGGTGAGGTGGTGCTGCGGGTCGAGGACCTCGTCAAGACGTTCCCGATCACCAAGGGCGCGGTCCTCAAGCGCCGCATCGGCACGCTGCACGCCGTGGGCGGGGTCGGGTTCGAGCTGCGCGCCGGTGAGACGCTCGCTCTGGTGGGCGAGTCCGGCAGCGGCAAGACCACCACACTGCTGGAGATCCTCCGGCTCGCCCGGCCCGAGGGCGGCCGGATCGAGATCGCCGGCACCGACGTCGGCACGCTCGACTCCGCGGCCGCCGTACGGCGGTTGCGGCGGGACGTGCAGATCGTGATGCAGGACCCGCTGGGGGCGCTGGACCCGCGGATGCCCGTCTTCCACTCGCTGGCCGAACCGCTGCGGGCGATCGGCCGCGACCGCGCGGCGGTCCGCACCCGGGTCGGCGAACTCCTCGCCCTGGTCGGCCTGGACGCCGCGATCGGCGACCGCTTCCCGGCCGCGCTCTCCGGGGGCCAGCGCCAACGCGTCGGCATCGCCCGGGCGTTGGCCACGGAGCCGAAGCTGCTCGCGCTGGACGAGCCGCTGTCGGCCCTGGACGTCTCGGTGCAGGCCGGGGTGATCAACCTGCTGACCCGGCTCAAACGGGAACTCGGCCTCGCCTACCTCGTCGTCGCCCACGACCTGGCCGTGGTCCGCTACGTCTCCGACCGCATCGCGGTGATGTACCTCGGGCACATCGTGGAGACCGGGGACACCGAGGCGATCTTCGCCGACCCCCGGCATCCGTACACCCGGGCGCTGCTGTCGGCCATCCCGATCCCCGACCCCGGGCGCGAACGCACCCGCGAACGCGTCGTGCTGACGGGCGAACCGCCCAACGCCGCGCGCCCGCCCGAGGGTTGCGTCTTCGTGGACCGCTGCCCGCTGTACCGCGAGGCCGGCGAGGAACTGAAGCGCCGCTGCCGCACCGAGCGTCCCGCACAGACCGCGGTACCCGGCAGCCCCGGCCACCGCTACGCCTGTCACGCCGTCTGACCGCACCGGCACACACCGGCCCCGGCACCCGGGGCCGCTCCCCCGTGCCCGCACGCGCGCCCGCACCCGCGGCGCCGTGCCGTGTGCCCGCGCCCGATCCGCCCACCCGAAAGGAATCCCGTCATGCGCACACGACTGGCCCTGCCCGTCGCCCTGATCGCCGCCGTCTCCGTCACCGCCACCGCGTGCCAGTCCTCGTCCGGCACCGGCTCGGCGCACTCGGGCGCCGGGAAGGCGCCTTCGGCCGCGCCGTCCGCCGCCGACTACAACCCGACGCCCTACGACCGGGTCAGGGACGGCGGCACGTACACCACGGTCGGCACCTTCGACGACCAGGGCAACCCCTTCAACGTGAACTCCACGCTGACCGCCAGCCGGATCTGGTCCTGGTACAACGCCGACGCCATCACCTACTCGCCCACCGGCGAAGTGCAGTACAACCCCGACTACTTCAGCGATGTGAAGGTCTCCGTCGAGGGCGGGAACCAGAAGGTCGTCCTCACCGTCAACCCGAAGGCGGTCTTCAACGACGGCACCCCCATCGACTGGACCGCGATCAAGGCCACCTGGCAGGCGAACAACGGCTCCGACAAGGCCTTCGCCGCCTCCTCCACGGACGGCTACGCCCAGATCACCTCGGTCACCAAGGGCGCGGACGCCAAGCAGGCCGTCCTCACCTTCAAGGGCGTCAACCCCGCCTGGTCCGCCCTGTTCACCACCTTCCTGCACCCCAAGGCCGCCACGGTCGCCCACTTCAACAACGCCTACGTCAAGAAGGCCCACCCGGAGTGGGGCGCGGGACCGTACACCGTCGGCAAGTGGGACGCCCACTCGGGCGACATCACCTTCGTCCGCAACCCGAAGTGGTGGGGCAAGAAGGGCAAACTCGACAAGCGGGTCTACGTCAACCTGGAGACGACCGCGGCGGTCAACGCCTTCAAGAACGGGCAGCTCGACTACGTCTCCGCCGTCGACGCCGAGAGCCTGAAGCAGATCAAGGGACTGAAGGGCACGGAGATCCGGAGCGGCGGCAGCCCCTTCGAGTACTCGCTGTACTTCAACACCAGATCCTCCGTCCTCGCCGACAAGGCCGTGCGCAAGGCGATCGAGGAGAGCGTCGACCGCGCGCAGATCGCCAAGATCCAGTTCCAGGGCCTGGACTACTCGGAGCCGCTGCCCGGTTCGGCCATCCTCTACAGCTTCCAGAAGGGCTACCAGGACAACGTCGCGGCCGTGCTGAAGTACGCCCCGGAGGAGGCGAAGAAGGCGCTCGACGCGGCCGGCTGGAAGCCCGGCGGCGACGGCATCCGGGTCAAGAACGGCCAGAAGCTCGCCCTCGACTATCCGCTGCTCGGCGACGACCCGCTGGGCAAGGCCACCGCCGGGGCGATCGCGGCCATGCTGAAGTCGGTGGGCGTGCGCCTGGACGTACGGAAGGCCGAGGAGGCGGACTTCTCCCGCATCCTCAGCGACCGCAAGTTCGATCTGTTCCTGTCGGGCAACCGCTCGATGGACCCGTTCGGCGCGCGCTACCTGTGCGACTTCTACTGCTCCGACCGCGACTCCAACCTCACCGGCGCCGGAACGCCCGCGCTGGACGAGCAGATCCGCGCCGTCTCCCGGATCGGCGACCTGACCGAGCAGACCCGCAAGGCCAACGAGGTGGAGCGCGAGGCCCTCCAGGAGTACGCCTTCCTCCCCCTGTTCAGCGGCCCCTCCACCTACGGCGTGAAGAAGGGCCTCGCCAACGTCGGCGCGACCATCTTCTACAACCCGCTCCCGGAGACGGTCGGCTGGGAGAAGTGACGGCTTCCGCCGGGCGGACGCCGCCCGGCGGATCGCACGGTCGCCCACGCCGTGCCGTGCCGACCGGCGGTGGCCGCCCAGGAGTCGTGTGCCCGGTCAGTGCTGCGAGGCGATGATCAGGATGACGACGAGGATGCCCAGGGCGAGCAGGCAGCCGCCGCCACCGCCGGACGATCCCTTGCGGAACTCGACCATCCCGCCGGGGACGACGGCCGGGTGGTTGTGGCGGTAGTGCTTCTCGATCGCCTTCTCCCCCTCGGACTCGCTCCCCCAGGAGGTGCGGTGCCCGCACTCGCCGCACCGGTACCGGTAGCTGTCGGCCATGACTGTCTCCTTCTGTGTCCGTCTGTGTCCGTCGGTCGTTTTGCGTTCGTCGTGTGTTCGGTGGGTGTTCGGCGTGTGTTCGGTGGGCCGGGCGGCAGCCGGTCGAGGGACCGTGCGTCAGTCGTCGTTCCGCCCGGCGCCCGCCAGGTGTTCGGTGAGGGCCTGGAAGACGCAGAGGTTCGGGATCCCGGACGCGGCGGTGGCCCACACCTGCCAGCGGCCGTCGGCGCGGACGGCGACGAAACCGCCCCGGACCTCGATCCGCTGGACCTGGGTCCAGCGCAGGGACGTCCGGGCGGAGCCGACGGCGTCCGCGGTGACCCACAGGGGGCCGAAGGCCAGCCGTGCGCCCTGCCGCAGCGCGGCCAGCGCCCGCGGGGCCTGCGCGGCGACGACGGCCCGGCAGATCCCGGGCCACCACTCGTGCGGGCGGCCGAAGCCGCCGCAGCGCAGCACGACCCGCGCGCCGTGGACGTCCACCAGCACGAGGGCGCCGGTGAGGCCGCGCGAGGTGAGCACCGTGCGCCGGCGCACCACCGTCGCGTCGAAGCGGACGGCGTGGATCCGTCGGCCGACGGCGGCCGTCAGTCCGTGCTCGTACAGGTCCAGCCGGGCGCCCGGGCTCATGGCGGCCCCGGGCTCGGCCCACAGCAGGCGCCGCACCCGCGCGGTGGCCGTCCACCGCCCCGGCTCGGTGGGTGGCGCCCGGTAGGTGACGCGCCGTCTGCCCAGCCGGGCCAGGCCGGCGGTCGCGGAGATCCGCGCCAACAGCAGTTCCTCGGCGCGCTCGCGGTCGTCCGCCGCCCCGTTCACGCCGCACCGGCCCTGCCCCGGCCGGGGCCGGTGTCCTCCCCGAGCAGGGCCGCCCGCCGAGCCCGTACGAGCAGGGCGCCGGGATCGACGCCGAGGTCGTCGGCCAGGCGCCGGGCGATGCGGTCGAAGACCGCCAGGGCCTCGGCCCGCCGGCCGTCCCGCCGCAGCGCGTGCATCAGCAGCGCGGCGACCGGTTCGTTCAGCGGCTCCTCCAGCGCCAGGGCGGACAGCCCGGTGATCGCCTCGATGCGCCGGCCCAGCCGCAGCTGCCAGTCCGCCTTCCGCTGTGCCAGGGCGACCCTGCGCTGTGCGAGCCGCAGCCGCTCCGACTCGGCCAACGGCCCGGGCAGTCCGGCCAGCGGCTCGCCGCGGAACAGCTCCAGCGCCCGGTCGCACAGCCGTACGGCCCCCGGCAGGTCGCCGGCGCGTTCGGCCGCCTCGGCCCGGGTGACGAGGTCGTCCATGCACAGGGCGTCCACCTCGGCGATGCCCTGGACCAGTCCGTACCCGTACCGGTCGCGCCGGATCACCGAGTCCGGGCGGTCCCCGAGCCGCAGGATCTTGCGCAGCCGGTACACGTAGACCGGCACGACGTTGCCGTCCGGCATCTCCCTGCCCCAGACGTCCTCCAGCAGCCGTCCCCGGCTGACGGAACGGCTCGGGCTCAGGGCCAGCGCCGCCAGCACGGCCTGCTGCCGCACGGGGCCGACGTCCACGGGCCGGCCCGCGAGCGTCGTGCGCAGCGGGCCGAGCACCGACACCCGCAGCCAGGGGCCGGACGCGGCGCCGGTGCGGCGGGCGGCGGTGTTCCCCGGTACCGGCCGGCGCGGCCCCTGGCCCGGCACGACCAGACCGCAGTCGAAGGCGTGCACGATGGCGGCGGCCCGGTCGCGCAGCCCCAGCTTCCCGAGCACGCGGCCGAGCCGTTCGGCCACCACCTCCTCGGGCAGGACCAGGGCGGCGGCGATCTCGGCGTCCCCCAGGCCGCAGCCGAGCGCGTAGAGCACTTCGCGTTCCTCGGCCGTGAGATGCGTGACGCCCCGGTCGCACCGGCCCGCGGTCGTCGTCGGCATGGCCACTCCCCGTTTCTCCGGACCGGTCGATCCGCTCGCCCCGGTCGTTCACGTCGATGTGGTCGAGGCTGGCCGTCGTGCAGGAAATGTGGACAGAGCATTCAACCGGTCATATGTGACCGGTGCCCGCGCTAGAGTCCCGACCTGCGGAAACGGACAACTCAAGGGGGAAGGGCCATGACCTGTGGCCGGTGAGTTCGGCGCGGTGCTGCGTCGGCTGCGCGAGAAGGCGGGACTGACCCAGGACGAGCTGGAGCGGCGTTCCGGTGTCAGTGTGAGCACCGTCCGCGGCCTGGAGACCGGCAAGCGCCGCAACCCGCGGATGACCACGGTGCAGCAGCTGGCCGACGCGCTCGCCCTGCGCAGCGAGGACCGCGAGGAGTTACTCGGCGCCGCCGTCCCAGGGCGCCGGGGCGACGGCACGGGGGGCGAGGCGGAAGCGAGCGCGGCGGAGGCGGGCGCTCCGGTGGGGGGCACTCCGGGAGGGGGCTCTCCGGGAGGGGGCGAGGCGCGGGCGGGCGAGCCGGAGGCGGGCGACGGCTCGGCAGCCGGGGCGGGCGTGGCGCCGCCTGCCGTGCCGTCGCCTCCGCCGCTCTCGGCGGCGCAGACCGCGCCGGCGGAGGCGGCCGAACAGCTCGCGAAGGCGGTGGCGGCCCGCTGGCAGCGCGAGGAGGAGCAGCGGCGGATCCAGGACCCGTACCCGCTGCCGGTGCGCTGGAAGGCCGCCTGCGAGACGCTCACCGACCACTGGGCCAACATCCGCCGCCTCCCGCCGGGCGCTCCGAGCGGCCCGCTGGATCTGAGCGGCCGGCTGGAGGGCATCGCCGAGACCTACCGGAGCATCCCGTCGGGGCGGCTGGTGGTCCTCGGCAGGTCCGGGTCCGGGAAGACGGTCCTGACGCTGCGCTTCGTCCTGGACCATCTCAGGTCGCGGATGCCTGCGGAGCCCGTTCCGGTGATCTTCAGCATCGGCGCCTGGGACCCCACGGCCGTCACCCTGCGCGACTGGCTGACCGAGCGGTTGACGCGCGACCATCCGGGTACGGCCGCGCCGGGCCCCGGCAAGGTCAGCCTGGCCTCCGCGCTGGTCGACTCCGGCCGTGTGCTGCCGGTGCTGGACGGCTTCGACGAGATGGCCGACGGGCTGCGCCGCCCCGCGCTGGAGGCCCTGAACGCCACCACGCTGCCGCTCGTGCTCACCAGCCGGCCCGCCGAGTACGCCGCCGCGGTCGAGGAGACGGATGTGCTGACCTCGGCCGCGCCGATCGAACTCACCGATCTCACCCTGGACGACCTGGACCACTACCTGCCCCGCACCACCCGCAAGACGGACCGCTCGGACCCGGCGGCGGGCGCCTGGCAGGCCGTGCTGAAGAAGCTGCGCGAGCCCTCGCCGGACGGGTCGCCGGCCCCGCTCGTCACGGTTCTGACGACGCCGCTGATGGTGGCGCTCGCCCGCACCGTCTACAGCGACACCCCGGAGCACGATCCGGCCGAGCTGCTCGACGCCGAACGGTTTCCCGGCGTACGGGAGTTGGAAGAACACCTGCTCGACAGCTTCCTGCCCACCGTCTACCGCGGCGCCCGTCCGGGTGCGCGCGGCTGGGACCCCGAGCGCGTCCAGCGCTGGCTCGGCCATCTCGCCCGCCATCTGACGGAGCTGAGGACTCCGGACCTGGCCTGGTGGCGGCTCGGCCACGGGCTGCGCCGTTCCACCCGCACGCTGGTCACCGCCCTGGTCACCGCGCTGGTCATCGGGTTCGTCGACACGGTCATGTCCGTCGGTTTCAGCGGCTCGTTGGCCAACGGCCTCCTCGACGGGGCGATCGTCGGCCTGCTGGCCGGATTCCTGTTCGGGCTGGTGCACTGGTTCACCTACACGGTCACGGGCAAGGACGTCCGGCCGTCCGCCGTACGGCTGCGCATCCGCGGCCGGCCCGAGACCACCACGTGGCGGGCCGGTCCCCGGCTGGTGATCGGCACGCTGGGCGGCACGCTCTTCGGCTGCGCCTACGGGTTCGCGGTCGGCCTGGTGCGCGCGTTCAGCTGGCACGCCGGGCTGTCGTCCGCGCTGAGCCTCGGGCTGATCGACGCGATCGTCTTCGGGCTGATCTTCGGCGGCGCCGCCGGGCTCACCTTCTGTCTCCTCGGCCTCCTCGAAACGCCCCTCGACGTCGTCTCCGCCGTCAGCCCGGGCAGTGTCCTGCGCACCGACCGCCGCACCGTGCTCACCCAACTGTGCTTCTGGGCTCCCGTGTTCGGCTCGGCGGTCGGGCTCGGGGCCGGGGTGGTGGTGGATCTGCTGCAGGGGCATCTGGGCCGGCTGGTCGCGGATCCCATGGTCAGTCTCATGCTCGGCACCATCAGCGGTCTGGGCGGCGCGCTCGGCTACACGCTGACCATGACCGCCTGGGGCCAGTGGTGTCTGCTCGCCCGGGTCTGGCTGCCGTTGACCGGACGCCTGCCCTGGTCCGTCGCCGCCTTCCTGGACGACGCCTATCAGCGCGGCGTCCTGCGCCAGGCGGGTGCGGTGTACCAGTTCCGCCACGCCCGGCTGCAGAGCCGTCTCGCGCAGGGGCGTGTCAGGCAGGCCCGTGTCGGGCAGGGCCGTTCCGCGCAGGGCCGCCGGCGAGGTTGAGCCGGCGGCCCCGGGGACGTGTCTGTCCGTCGAGCGATGTGCCGGTGGTGCGGGTCAGTTGTCGGTGATCCAGGTGCCCTTGTCGGCGCGCCAGTGGATGGTGGCGTTCTGGAAGCGCTGCATCCGCCCGCCCCCGGCCTCGTCCGTCTCGTCCGTCGTCGGATACCCGAGGACGGACTCATGACCGCCCGCGTGGAACGCGTCGTAGATCGCGTCGTGCACGACGTGCGTCCCCGTCGCCGGCGACCACAGGAACAGCCCCCGCTCGAAGAACTGGTACCGCCCCTTCGTCCCGTCCGGCGCCCGCGACGCATCCGCCTCGTCCATCGTCGGAAAGCCCCAGCGCCGCTCCGCGTCCGTCGCCCAGAACTTGGTCAGGATGTCCCCGTACACCGCGTACGCCACATCCGGGTGCCACAGGATGATGCCGTTCTGGAACTGCTGGAAGCGTCCGCCGAGCGACGCGTCGCGTTCGCCCCGGATCGGCTGTCCCAGGACGCTGCCCGCACCGCCCATGCTGTCGTACTTGGCCGCGATGGTGCCGTACGGCACGAGGTCGTCCAGCGCGTTGTAGCGGCGGGGCGAGAAGCCGCGCAGCCCGTCGTTCCACACGTGTTCCTCGGCCACATGGCCGAAGTCGTACTCCTCGCGGACCACCGGCCGGGTGTGCTCCGGGTCCGCCCAGCGGACGAACAGCGCCACGTGGTCGACGCCGCCCGAGTCCCGCAGCAGGGCGTCGCCCGGCTGGAGGTCGTCGGCCGGGATGTCGAAGGTGACGTCCCACAGGCTCCAGGTGGTGAGGGAGCTGCTCAGGTGCCAGGCCATGGAGACATAGCCCGAGCAGTCCGGGCGGTAGCAGCCGAACTGGTTCTGATGGCAGCCGGACTGGCTGTACGGCACCTGCTCGGCGATCCACGACCAGGCGCGGTCCATGGCCTCGCCCCGCCCGATCGGCCCGTCGGGGCTCGACGCGTTCGCGGCGGGTACGGCGCAGAGGGTGGCGACGAGGAGCGCCGAGGTGACGGCCGCCGTGCGGAGCACCTTGCGGTGAAGGGACTTCAAGGGAGTTCTCCTGTTCAGTTGTCGGTGATCCAGGTGCCCTTGTCGGCGCGCCAGTGGATGGTGGCGTTCTGGAAGCGCTGCATCCGCCCGCCCCCGGCCTCGTCCGTCTCGTCCGTCGTCGGATACCCGAGGACGGACTCATGACCGCCCGCGTGGAACGCGTCGTAGATCGCGTCGTGCACGACGTGCGTCCCCGTCGCCGGCGACCACAGGAACAGCCCCCGCTCGAAGAACTGGTACCGCCCCTTCGTCCCGTCCGGCGCCCGCGACGCATCCGCCTCGTCCATCGTCGGGAAACCCCAGCGCCGCTCCGCGTCCGTCGCCCAGAACTTGGTCAGGATGTCCCCGTACACCGCGTACGCCACATCCGGGTGCCACAGGATGATCCCGTTCTGGAAGAGCTGGAAGCGCCCGCCGAGCGAGGCCGCCTCCTCGGCCCGGACCGGTGCGCCGAGGACGCCGCCCGCACCGCCCATGGCGCCGTACTTCGCCCCGATCGTGCCGTAGGGCTGGAACGCCTCGTCCCGCAGCGCCACGGCGGTGCCTTCGGCCTGGTCGTAGCGTTCGGGGTAGGCGGAGCGCTGGACGGCCTGGGCGAGCTGGCCTGCGGTGCTGCCCTCCATGCCGGGTTCCATCTGTTCGGCGACCTCGAAGAACTTGGACGCCGCGTAGTCGACGTCCAGGACCTGCTCGGGCGATCCCCAGCCCTGCGAGGGGCGTTGCTGGAAGACGCCGAGGGAGTCCCGGTCCCCGCAGGCCAGGTTGTTCATCCGGGACTCGACCCAGCCGGTCTCGAAGCCGGCGAGCATGACCTTCGGGGACACGTTCATGCGCTGGCCGACCTCGTAGACCTTGCGGGTGACCGCGATGTCGCGCTGCGCGGGGATGTCGCAGTACGCCGTGGCGGGCGCGGCGTTGCCGAGGGGGCCGGGTATCCTCGCGGGCCCGGTGCTGCCGGCGCTCGCGGGGCCGGCGCCGAGGACGGTCAGGACCGTGAGGGCGGCGAGCAGGACGGTGCCGCCCGCTCTCGCGCGGCGTAAGCGGACTGTGCTCACTTGTCTCCTCCTGTGGGGGCGGGTGCAGAGGGGCGGGTGCGGGGCGCGGCTCACGGGTTGACGCCGTCGTACTGCAGGACGCGGTAGGGCGACTGGTGGGGCTGGCCGTTCCACTGCGAGACGATCAGGGTGAGGGAGGTGGCGCTCGCGCTGCCCGGGTGGATGTATCCGCCGTAGAGGAAGGGGAGTTGGGGCTTGCCCCAGTGGTTGGGCGGCCAGGCGGCGTTGCCGACGATCTGCGGCTTCGGCGCGCTCCACACGGCGTCGGGCCGGGGGGCGGTGCGGGTGCAGATCGAGTAGTCGGTGACGTCGAAGTAGCTCATGCAGTACGTGCCGCCGATGCGCTTGACGGAGAACTCGCCGATGTTGTTCCCGGAGAGGATCACGGACGGCTGGACCGCGCGGGTCCACTGCCATCGGCCGTCCAGGTAGGCCCAGTTCTCCTGTGCTCCGAAGTTGCCGGCCCGGAACTCCTCCGGCCGGATCCGGAAGAGCTGGATCGCGCCGCCGTCGCCGGTGTTGAGGTGGCTGCCGTTCCAGCGCTTGGAGAAGATGTACAGCCAGCCGTCGGGGTCGATGCCCGCGAACGACCACATGCCGTACATGGACTGGTTGACGCCCTGGGTGTCGCCGGCCCAGTGGTAGGGGTAGTCGTGCCAGGTGACGCCGTGGTCGTCGGAGTAGGCGACGCCGGACATCCGCGAGCCGTCGTAGCCGGCGGGCGGCTGCCAGACCTCCACGGAGGTGTACTGGATGTAGGTGCGGCCGCCGAACTCGATGCAGTCGTTCGGGATGCGGCTGACCTCGAAGCCGTAGCCGTTGTCGGCGTTGTGCTGGTAGTCGAACAGCTGCCGGGCGCCGCCTCCGGTGGGCATGGCCCAGGTGAACGAGATCGGGGTCGAGCCGGAGGCGTCGAAGGAGGCCTGGTTCAGCATGACCGGGGAGCCGAGGTACTCGCCTCCGAGCGCGGGTTCGCTGAAGGAGTCGCCGAAGACATAGCCCCAGGTGTCGTCGTGCTCCCGGTGGTAGGGGATGGCGAGGTCGCCCGATCCCAGGCCCTGTGCGCGGGCCGAGTCGCCGGGCTGTTCGCACAGCGGCGCGCCGTTCTGCGCCGCGGCGGCGGAGGGCGCCGCGGCGAGGGAGCCGCCGAGCGCGCCGGCGGTCAGGGCGGCGCCCGCGCCGGCCTTGAGCAGGGTCCGGCGGGTGGGCGGACGGCGGTCGGGGTGTGCGGAGTCGGACATGGCGTCCCTTCGTGTTCGGTTCGCCGCGGTGGACTCGGTCGGTCGATCGGTCGCGGCGTACTGGGTGTCGGTCGGGGTCGGTCGGGGATGCGGGCCGCGGGCGCTGTGCCGGCGGTCGTGCGGGTTGGCGCGCCGCGGCCGGTGCCGGGGCGGCACGAGGCGATCGCCGCGCCATGGCTGGGGATACGGATGCGGACCGGACGGGGGCGGACAGCCCGCGGCGGCCGGATCATCCTGGCGAGGGGCGTTGAAGAAACGATGAAATCCCGGTTCAGCGAGGGGTTTTCACGCCCCACGTGCCCGCGGTGAGGGGCCGTCGCGGAGCCGTCACCCGGCGGCCCGGACCGTCGCGCGCCCACAGCGGCGTCATGGGAATTTCATCGGCCCTCCTTAGCGTGACCGGGTCCGGACAAAGCCGCCGGTACGGGAGGGACGGCTCGATGACACGCAGGAGACTCAGATCGAGGCTGCCGATGGCGGTGATGGCCGCGGTCGCCCTGATGAGCACGACGGCGGTCGCCGCCTCGCCCGCCGACGGGGAGGGGAGCGCCGAGGCGACGATCCGCTACACCGAGTACGGCATCCCGCACATCACCGCCTCCGACTGGGAGGGGCTGGGGCTGGGATACGGGTATGCCGCCGCCAGGGACAACATCTGCACCCTGGCCGACACGTATCTGATGGTCGACGCCCAGAGGTCGCGCTATCTGGGGCCGGACGGCAGGGCGAGCCCCGGCCGGGACCAGAACACCACCACCAACCTCGCCAGCGACCTGTACTTCCAGCGGATCAACGACGACCGGGTGGTGGAGCGGCTGATCGACCAGCCCGCGCCCCAGGGCCCGGAGCCGGAGGTCAAGGAGGCCGTCCGCGGCTATGTGCGGGGGTACAACCGGTACTTGGCCGAGACGGGCGTGGACGCCATCACCGACCCGGCCTGCCGGGGCGCGGCCTGGGTGCGGCCGATCACGGAGCTGGACGTCTACCGGCACGCGCACGCCGAGATCATCATGGGCAGCGCCGACGCGCTGCTGGACGGCGAGGTGAACGCCGCGCCGCCCGGCGCGCAGTCCGCCGCCGCGCCTTCCGGGCCGGCCGCCGCGAACCCGTCCGGGGCCGAGGCGGCGTCACCGTCCGGGTCCAAGGCGGCGTCGCCGTCCGGGTCCAAGGCGGCGTCACCGTCCGGGTCCAAGGCCGCGTCGCCGTCCAGGGCCAAGGCCCCCGCCTCCCCCGCGTCCTCGCCCGCGTCCTCGCCCGCGCGGACCGCGCAGAGGATCCGCGACGCCATGGCAGCGAGCGCGCGGGCGAGCATGGGCAGCAACGCGCTGGCGGTCGGCTCGCAGGGGGTGTCCGGCGGCACGGGCATGCTGCTGGCCAACCCGCACTTCCCGTGGCAGGGCAAGAACCGGATGTGGCAGAGCCAGCTGACCATCCCGGGGAAGGTCGACGTCTCCGGGGCCGGGCTGCTGGGGCTGCCCGCGGTGAACATCGGCCACAACAACGACGTCGCCTGGAGCCACACGGTCGCCACGGTCGCGCCGTTCGGGCTGTTCGACGTGCAGGTGAACCCGCTCGACCCGACCTCCTACCTGGTGGACGGCGTCTGGCAGCGGATGACCTCGCAGCAGGTCACCGTGGACGTGCGCAACCCGGACGGCTCCCTCGGCAAGGTCACCAGGACGCTGTGGTCCACCCGCTACGGCCCGATCACCACCTCGGTCCAGGGCGTTCCGCTGCCGTGGACCGTCAGCGCCCACGCGGTGCGCGACGTGAACATGGACAACCTGCGGGCGCTGAACACCTGGTTCCACCTCGACCAGGCCAAGGACGTCGAGGACGTGGTCGGCACCCTGGAGGCCACCGAGGGCGTCCCCTTCTTCAACACCGTCGCCGCCGACCGCGAGGGCCACGCGCTGTACGCGGACATCCAGGCGACCCCGAACATCACCGACGAGCACGCGCAGGCGTGCCTGACCGAGACCGGCCGGCTGCTGTTCGAGCAGACGCTGCGGCTGCCGAACGTGCCGCCGGTCTCCATCCTCGACGGCAAGCGCAGCGCGTGCGACTGGCCCGACGACCCGAACGCGGTCGCGCCGGGCCTGATGGACCCGCGCAAGCAGCCTCGCCTCATCCGCTCCGACTTCGTGGGCAACGCCAACGACAGCGCCTGGCTGGCCAATCCGGAGCAGCCGCTGTCCTTCCCCCGGGTGATGGGCGACATGGCGGCGCCCCGGTCGCTGCGCACCCAGGAGCTGATCCTCACCGCGCAGCACCGGATCGACGGCACCGACGGCCTGCCCGGCAAGGGCTTCACCCCCGAGACGATGCGGCAGTCGCTGTTCGCCGACCACAGCAGGGCGGCCGACCTGGCACTCGACAGCACGGTGACGGCGTGCCGGAACACGCCTTTCGGGACGGTCCTGGTCGACGGCAACCTGGTCAATGTGAGCGAAGCCTGCCCGATCCTGGCCGCCTGGAAGAGTCACGCCTACACCTCGGACAGCCAGGGCTCCTGGTTGTTCGCCAACTACTGGTCGTATCTGCTCGGCGGGCAGGCCGTCGAGAAGCTGCCCTGGCGGGTGCCCTTCGACGCCAAGGACCCGGTGCACACGCCGAATTCGCTCGACCCGGGCAGCTCCGCGGTCCGCGACGCGCTCGCCCGCGCGGTGTTCGCCCTGCGCAAGGCCGGCATTCCGCTGAACGCGCGGCTCTCGGACGTCCAGAAGGTCACCCGGGGCACTGAGCAGATCCCGGTCCACGGCTCCATCGGCGAGCTGGGCGTGCTGAACGTCATCACCCCCGGCCAGGTCGACGGCCGGACGGACGTCGTCTTCGGGTCCAGTTTCATCCAGGAGGTGCACTTCACCGCGGACGGCCCGCCGCAGACCTCCTCCCTGCTGACCTACTCCCAGTCGGCCGACCCGACCTCGCCGCACTACGCCGATCAGACGAGGCTGTTCTCGGCGGGCCAGTGGGTGACCGAGCGCTTCACCGAGGAACAGATCGCGGCCTCACCGCAGTTGGAGGTCGAGGTCCTGGACTGAGATCGCCGTGCGAGCACGCCGGAACGCCGCTGAGGGTCTCCGGCGTGCTCCTCCCAGGGCGTCATCGCGCCCCGGCACCATTCGCCCCGCACCGCACGAAGGCTCACGAGGAGACACACTGTGGCAAGGACATCGAACCGCCTGCGACTGACGGCGACCGGAATGGTCACCGCCGCCGCACTGGCCCTGGCCCTGCCGGCCGGCCCGGCACAGGCCGCCGACGGCACCGCACCGCCGCCGTTGACGAACGGGTTCGGACTGACCCAGGTCGACACGGCCGTGGGCGGTCCCACCAACTTCACCATCACGGTGACCACGCCGGAGGTCTCGGGCAAGCACCACATCAAGATCATTCTGCCGAGCGGCTACTACGACGACCCGAACAGGCGCTACCCCGTGCTGTACTTCCTGCACGGCTCGCCCGACGACCCGATCCAGCAGAACTATCCGGCGCTGACCATGTCCGACTCGATGATCACCGTCATTCCGGACGGCGGCGCCCGCGGCTGGTACGCCAACTGGCTGAACCAGAACACCCAGATCGGCGCCCAGAACTGGGAGAACTTCCACCTCAAGCAGGTGATCCCGTTCATCGACGCGAACCTGCGGACCATCCCCACCAAGAAGGCCAGGGCCGTCGCCGGCGTCTCCATGGGCGGGTTCGGCGCCCTGCACTACGCCCAGGACCGGCCCGACCTGTTCAGCCAGACGGCGTCCCTGTCGGGGGACATCGACCTGTCGGCCAGGTCCATGGACCTGCGGCTGGCCATCGTCGCCTCGGTCACCGACGCGCTCGGCGCGATCTGCGGCTCGTCGTCCGGAGCCTGCGACCCCGGCAGTTCCCCGTACAAGCCCGGCGTGGACAGCGACGCCCTGTTCGGCTCCCCCTATCCGGTGTTCAACGCCGACTGGCGGTGGAACGAGGTCGATCCGGCCGCGCACATGGACAAGCTCGCCGGGATCGGCGTCTCCGTCTACGTGGGCAACGGCGGCGGCGTCCCCACCGAACCGGAGTTCTGGCTCGAGGGCGCGGCCCAGCACGTCAAGGACAGCATGGACGCGCTCGGCATGCCGTACCACTACGTCGACTACGGCGACGGTTCCGGCTGGGGCACCCAGTGCAACGGCGGCCACAACGGCTACTGCTGGGAACAGGATCTGCGGGACCTGATCCCCCGGCTGGAGCGGGCGTTCGCCTCCTGACCGCGCGCGGGGACGGACCGGGGCCGGCCGCCGCCCGAGAGGCGGCGGCCGGCCCGTCCGGCGCCCCGCGCCGCGCCCGGCTCACGGCGTCGGCACGGTGATCTCCCGCTTGAGGATCTTGCCGCTCGGCCCCATGGGGAGCCTGTCCACCAGCCACACGTGGCGCGGGTACTTGTAGGCCGCCACCCGGTCCTTGACGTACTGCCGCAGCTCGTCGGGCGTGGCCCGCGCGCCGGGGCGGAGCACGACCGCGGCGGCGACGTCCTCGCCGAGGCTCGCGTGCGGGACGCCGAGCACCGCGGCCATGCCGACAGCCGGGTGCTCGTGGAGCACTTCCTCGATCTCGCGCGGGTAGACGTTGTAGCCACCGCGGATGATCATGTCCTTCTTGCGGTCGACGATGTACAGGTAGCCGTCCTCGTCCGCGCGGGCGAGGTCGCCGCTGCGGAGCCAGCCGTCGGGAAGGGCGGCCGCGGTCTCCTCGGGCCGGTTCCAGTACCCCTTCATCACGTTGGGCCCCCGGACGGCCAGTTCGCCGATCTCGCCGGCGGGCACGTCCTTGCCGTCGGCGTCCAGCAGCCGTACCTCCACGTCCTGGATGGGGGTGCCGATGGAGCCGGCCTTGCGCGGCCGGTCGGGATGGTTGAACGTGACCACCGGACTGGTCTCGGACATGCCGAAGCCCTCCAGCACCGGGCAGCCGAACCGCTCCTCGAAGCCGTGGAGGATCTCCACCGGCAGCGAGGCGCCGCCGGAGATGCACATCCTGAGCGTGGACACGTCCGCGTCCGACGGGTGCTGCAGGAGCGCCGCGTACATGGTCGGCACGCCTTCGAAGACAGTGGCCCGCTCACGGGCGACGGCGTCGAGGACGGTCTGCGGGTCGAACCGGGGGATCAGGACGAGACAGGCGCCGCTGCGCACGGCCGCGCTCATGGTGCAGACCTGCCCGAAGATGTGGAACAGCGGCAGACAGCCCACCACCACGTCCTCGGGTGTCATCCGCTGGATCCGGATGCTGTTGACCTCGGTGTTGTGCCGCAGCCCGGCGTGGGTGAGAACGGCCCCCTTGGGGCGGCCGGTGGTGCCGGAGGTGTACAGCAGGACGGCCATGTCCTCGCCGTCCGGGTCGGCGACGGCGGGCAGCGGCTCGTGCCCGGCCAGCAACGCGGCGAACGCGGCGGATTCCACGGCCGTGTGGCGTACGCCCGCGGCGGCAGCGCCCTGCGCGCCCTCGCCCGGCGCCTGATGCCACTCGAAGAGGCGCACCGCGCCGGAGTCGGCGAGGTGGAACTCCACCTCCCTGGTCTTCAGCAGCGGGTTCATCGGGACCACGACCGCTCCGGCGCGCAGGGCCGCGTAGTACAGGACGACGAACTCGGGGACGTTGGGCAGCATCAGGGCGACCCGGTCCCCCGGTCGTATGCCCTCGGACCTGAGCAGGGCGGCGGCGCGGGCGCTGCGTTCGTCCAGCTCCGCGTACGTGATGACGTGTTCCCCGAGGCGCAGCGCGGGGCGTTCGGGCTGCCGCCCCGCCGTCTCCACGAGGAACCCTGCCAGATTGGCCATGACCCGCCTCCGTTACACGGTGTCGCCGTATGTTTACATCGCTGACATATTGCCGCCACATGCGGCCGTGCCCTATGGGCGAGGGCACAGCACTCGGCCCGCGGGATTGTTCCCGGCGACAATTCACCGGGGTTAAGCTGCGGAGATGACCGTGGAGACGAGACTTTCGGGTGTGGCCGCCGCGCTGCGGGCGAGGCTTCCGGAACTGGGCGAGCGCATGGCGCTGCGCATCCGCTCGGACGTCGACTCCTACAACGACGAGTCCCTGGTGCCCCTGGACTCGCTGTGCCGCTCCTGCGCCGCCAACGCGGACCTGGTCCTGGCGCAGTTGTGCCGCGAGGGCGCCCCGGACGCGAGTCCGGCCCGTGAGACGGGACGGGTCCGCGCGGAGCAGGGGGTGCCGCTGGCGGACACGCTGCACGCGTATCGGATCGGCTCCGAGCTGCTGTGGACGGCGATCCTCGCGGAGGCGCGGACGCGCCCGGAGGTCTCCGACGATCTCCTGGTGTCGGAGTCGGCGGGGTTCTGGACCCTGTCCGGGCTGTACGCGGAGGCGGTGGCGGCGGCCTACCGGGAGACGGCCGCGGAACTGACCTCACATGTGCGGGCGCGGCGTTCGGCGCTGACCGAGGCGCTGTTCACGGGTGTCATCGCCGACCGCACGCTGTGGGAGGCCGCCCGCGAGCTGGGACTGCCCGCGCACGGGCCGTACGCGGTCGCCGTGGCGGAGGCCGGCGCGGCGGGCGGGGAACCGCTCGCGGAGGCGGAGGCGGCCCTGCTGCAGGCGCAACTTCCCTCCGCCTGGAGGCTGTTGCCCGACCAGCAGCTCGCCCTGATCGCCCTGCCCACTGCGTCGGCGCAGGACACGTGTCTGCGTGTGCTGCGCCGCACCGGCGCACGTGTGGGGCTCAGTCCGTGTTTCCGCTCGCTGCGGGAGACTCCGCAGGCGCTGCGCTTCGCCCGTCTGGCCCTGTCCGGGCTGGAGGGCGCGGGCCCCGGGGTGGCCCGCTTCGACGACGATCCGCTGGCCATGGTGGTCTCCGCGGCTCCGGCCGAGGCCGCGCACCTGGTGGAGGTGGTCCTCCGGCCGGTGCTCGATCTCCCGGCGGCGGAGCGGTCCCGGCTGCTGCGAACGCTGGAGCACTGGTTCGCCGCCGCCGGTTCCGCCGGGGCCGCGGCCCGGACCCTCTTCGTCCATCCCAACACGGTCCGCTACCGCCTGCGCCGTGTCGAGGAGTTGACGGGCCGGTCCCTCTCCGATCCGCGGGCGACGGCGGACATCAGGGCGGCGCTCCTGGCGGTCCGCCACTCTTCGAGCGGCCACTCCGGGAGCAGTCACTCCGCCGGCAGCCAGTCCCCGAGCGGTCACTCCGGGAGCGGATACCCCGCGAGCGGCTGGTAGCTGGTACCCGCACGGGGGCGGCGGCCGGGCGCACGGCGCGGCGGCGCCGGCGGCCCGCCCGAGGCGAGGACCCGCCTGATCCGCACACCGGGGACCGGAGCGCCCGGCAGCTCCTCCCCGGGAGGAGCCCGGGAACGTTCCCCCGCCTGCTACTCGTTCACCAGCAGGATCTTGCCGGTGTGGCCGCCGGCCTCCATCAGCCGGTGCGCCTCGGCGGCCTCGGCCAGGGGCACGGTCCGGTCGATGACCAGCCGGACGGCGCCGCTCTCGATCATCGGCCACACGTGCTTCTGCACCTCGGCGACGATCGCGGCCTTCTCCTCCTTGGACCGGGTGCGCAGGGTGGTGCCGTGGACGGAGACGCGCTTGAACACGATCTCGGCCAGGTTGAGCTGCCCCTCCAGGCCGTTCTGGAGGCCGATGACGACCAGACGTCCGTCGGCGGCCAGGGAGCGGATGTTGCGCTCCAGGTAGTCACCGCCGATCACGTCGAGGATCACGTCGTAGGGGCCGAAGTCGGCGAAGTCCTGGGTGCGGTAGTCGACGGCCTCGTCGGCGCCCAGCTCCCGCGCCTGCGCGACCTTCTCCGGGCCGCCGACGGTGGTGACGACACGGGCGCCGAGCGCCTTGGCGATCTGGATCGCCATCGTGCCGACGCCCCCGGCGCCGCCGTGCACGAGGAGGGTCTCGCCCGCCTTCAGCCCGGCCGTCATGACGATGTTGGACCACACCGTGGCGGTCACCTCGGGCAGGGCCGCCGCCTCGGCCAGGCCGACGCCCTCGGGGATCGTGAGCAGTTGTCCCGCCGGGACGGCGACCTTCTGCGCGTAGCCGCCGCCGGTCAGCAGCGCGCACACCTCGTCGCCCACCTGCCACCCGGTCACCCCCTCACCGAGCGCGCTGATCCGGCCCGAGACTTCCAGACCCGGGTACGGGGAGGTGCCCGGCGCGAGCGGGTAGAGGCCCCAGCGCTGCATGACGTCCGCCCGGTTGAGGGCGCCGGCCGCCACGTCGACGACCACCTCTCCCGCGGCGGGCGTCGGGTCGTCGGCCTCGACCCACTCCAGGACCTCGGGGCCGCCGGGTTCCCTGATGGATATCGCCTTCATGGCACTCCGTTCACATGACTGAGATGAGGGGCTCCCGCGCCGGCCGGCCCGGGAGCCAATGTTTACGATGCATACACTAAGAAATGGAAGTGTGCAGTGTCAACATTGCAGGTCAGAGGCGGGCGCCCGACTTGTCCGCCGCCGTATCCCGACCCACGACGACGCCCGCTCCCCCGGCGGGGCCCGCCGCGCGAGCGGCCGGCAGGCGGGCGCCCTCGATATCGACCTCCGGCACCAGCCGGCCGAGCCACCGGGGCATGCGCCAGGCGTGCCGGCCGATCAGCGCCATCACGGCCGGCACGAGCGTCATCCGGACGACGAAGGCGTCGACGAACACACCGAAGGCCAGCGCGAAGCCGATGGACTTGATGATCGGGTCCTCGTTGAAGACGAAGCCGCCGAAGACCGCGACCATGATCAGGGCGGCGGCCACCACCACCCGCGCGCTGCGCGAGATGCCCTCGGCGATCGCCTCGGCCGGGTCCCCGGAGTGCTCATGGTGCTCGCGCATCCGGCTGACGAGGAACACCTCGTAGTCCATGGCGAGTCCGAAGAGCACGCCGATCAGCAGGACCGGGAGGAAGCTGGGGACCGGGCCGGCGGCGGCCACGTCCGGCAGGCCGTCGGCGTGGCCCTGCTGGAAGATCACGGCATGGGTGACAGCCTCGGGAAACGCAGCAAGGCGCGGCGCGGGGACGCGATCCTCACCGCGGCCCACGAACCGTTCGCGGAGCGGGGCTTCGACGCCACGAGCATCGCCGACATCGCCGAGGCGGCCGAGGTGTCGCCCCGCACGGTGACGCTGTACTTCCCGTCCAAGCTCGAACTGGCGATGGCGCACTTCAACGCCTTCGTCGACGAGCTGGCGCGGACGCCGCACGCCCGGCCCGAGGGGCAGGGCATCCTCGACACCGTCGAGAAGTGATTGCGCGAACAGGCGGCGGCCCGGAGCGAGTTCGACCGGCTCCACGACCGGATGCTCCAGACCGACCCCCAGCTCAAGGGCCTGTGCAGGGGCCGGCTGACCGAGGTCGTCCAAGACGTGCGCCCGGCTCCTGGCCGAAGAGCAGGGCCGGCGGCCCGACGACTTCGCCCCGCGCATCCTGGCGGCCACGGTGGCGAGCGTGATCGGCGAGCTGATGCACCGGTCCGGGCCGGGCGACCTGGAGACGGCCATGGCCTTCATCCGCGCCGCGGCCGCCACCCTGTCCACGGACTGACCCGGTCCCGGCGTCCCCGTCCGCGCCGCGGACGGGCGCCACACGGCCGGCGGCGGCCCGTCCGCCGGACACCGCCGACGGCCGGCGGCTCGCCTCCGGGCCGCACACCGGGATGATCCTCACATTCCGGTACATTCGGATGGTGAGGACCGATGTCGACGCATTTCTTCGCGAGATCGCGCTCCGGCTCCGGCCACGCATGGACGAGCTGGTCGACCGACTGGTGTCGAGCATGCGCGAGGAGGTCGTCTGGGAGCACGAGGACCTCACCGACCTCGCCGTCCGGTCCGCTCAAGAACACGTGGACACCGTGCTGCGGGCGCTCGAACACGGCTCCGACCTCGCCGCCGTCCCGGCTCCGCAGGCCGCCATCGGGTTCGCCAGGCGTCTGGCGGAGTGCGGCGGCGAGATCACCGAGCTGCTGCGCTCCTACCGCATCGGGCACGCCACCGCCCTGACCATCGTCCGGGAGGAGGCAACCCGGCTGACGGACGACCCGACCCTGCGCAACGAGGTCGCCGACACCCTGATCACGGGGTCCTTCGGCTACGTCGACCTCGCCTCCGAACAAGTGGTGACGGCCTTCCAGCAGGCACGGGACAGCCTGCTGCAACGGCGGCTCATCGTCGTCAACGAGGCCAGCCGGCTGATCGGCACCCGGCTGGACATCGCCCGCACCGCTCAGGAACTGGCCGAGGTGGGGACCGCCCATCTGGCCGACTTCGTCACCGTCGACCTCCTCGAATCCGTCCTCGGCGACGAAGGCCCCCTTCCCGCGCGGGGCGCCCTCGCGGTCCGGCGCGTCGCCCAGCACTCCGTGCTCGACGGCTGCCCCGAGTCGCTGCTGCCCACCGGCAGCACGCACAGCTTCGCGGGGGACTCGGGCCCCGCCGAGGCGCTCGCCTCCGGACGCCCCCTGTGCCACCGGGTCACCGTCGGCGACGTCCCGGCGTGGCTCACCCCCTCCGAGGGCCAGCGCCGCCGTCTCGTCGACTCCGGCATCCACACGATGCTGCTGGTCCCGCTCCGGGCCCGCGGCAGCCCGCTGGGGGTCGCACAGCTCTTCCGCCACCGCACCGCCGCGCCGTTCGACGACGGCGACCTCCTCCTGGCGCAGGAGATCGCCTCCAGAGCGGCCGTGTACATCGACAACGCCCGCATGTACACCCAGGAACGGGCCACCGCGCTGGCCCTCCAGCGAAGCCTGCTGCCCGACCTCCCGCACCGGGGCGGCGCCGTCGAGACGGCCGCCCGCTACCTCCCCTCCGGGACCCGGGCCGGCGTGGGCGGCGACTGGTACGACGTGATCCCCCTGTCCGGCGCCCGGACGGCCCTGGTCATCGGCGACGTGGTCGGCCGCGGCCTCTACGCCGCGGCCACCATGGGACGGCTGCGCACGGCGGTGCGCACACTTGCGGACATCGATCTGATGCCCGACGAACTGCTCACCCATCTCGATGACGTGGTCACCCGGATGCAGCACGAGGAGGGCGGGGACCTGGACGGGATCAGCGCCACCTGCCTGTACGCGGTCTACGACCCGGTGACGGGGCAGTGCGCGCTGGCCAGCGCCGGACATCCGCCGCCCGCCGTGGTGCCGCCCGCGGCCGAGGGCCGCCCCGCCGCGCCCCACTTCCTCGACGCGCCGATCGGTCCGCCGCTGGGACTGGGGGGTCTGCCGTTCGAGACCGCCCGGCTGGACCTGGCGGAGGGCACTCTCCTCGCCCTGTTCACCAATGGCCTCGTAGCAGGCCCCGGCCGCGACCCGGGCCTCGGGCTGACCGAACTCCTCGACGTCCTGCGGCGGACCGGCTCCTCGCCGCAGGACGCCTGCGACCGGCTCATGACCGCCCTGCTCCCGTCCCGGCCGGCGGACGACGTCGCCCTCCTCCTCGTCCGCACCCACCGGCTGGACGCCCATCACGTCGGCACCCTGGAACTGCCCTGCACCCCGTCGGCGGTCTCCCGGGCACGCTCGTACACGACCGGCCTGCTGACCGCCTGGAACCTGGACGAACTGGCCTTCAGCGCGGAACTCGTCGTCAGCGAACTCGTCACCAACGCGATCCGCTACGGGCGGGAGCCCATCCGGCTGCGGCTGATCCTCCAGTCCACGCTCACCTGCGAGGTCTCGGACGCCGCCGCCACCGCTCCTCGGCTGCGCCGCGCCAGGACCTTCGACGAGGGCGGCCGCGGCCTGTTCCTCGTCGCCCAACTCGCCGCCCGATGGGGCACGCGCTACACCCGGGACGGCAAGGTGATCTGGGCGGAGCTACCGCTTCCGCACCCCCCGCCGTCACCGTCGTCACCGTCGTAGCGCGGGCGCTCCTGAGGGCGGGCGGGTCCGCGGTCAGGGGTCAGAGGTCAGAGGTCCCGCACCGGAGGGGTCGGGCGAGCCGGGGCAGCGGCGACGGCGCGGGCTTCGCTGAGGCGCAGATGCGCGGTCGAGAAGATGTCGGACCACACGGACGCCACGGCCCCGGTCGGCGCCGCGGCCTCGGCGGGCCCGTATACCGTCGCGGCGCCCGGCCCCTCCGCCGGGGCGACGGCGTCCGGCGGACAGTCGTCGTCCTCTCCGGCGGCGTCCGGCGGACAGTCGTCGTCCCTCATGGCGCCGTCCTCCGGGGCGGCGTCCGGCGGGACTCGGTCCTCCGCCGCCGCTTCGGCGATCCGGTCGAGCGGCTCCCGCCGGGGGCAGGGGGGCGATGGCAGGAGCAGGTCACGGGGCATCCGGGGTTTCCCATTTCGTCTCGACGCCTCTGGTATGTATGCATCGTTTACATTAAGGCGTCGATGTAACCCCTGTAAACATCAGGCGTGCGGGAAGTGCCGCACACGCGCCGCGCCCCCGGGAGCGGTCACCCGTTCCCGGGGGCGCCCTGGATCAGGCGGATGATCCGCCCTTCGCCGTCTCCCGACCGGCAGGCCCCGGCCCGGCGGCGCGGCGCCCGGCCGGGGTCAGTCGTGGGGGATGCGGACGAAGCCGAACACCTCGTCGACGAGAGCGGCGAGGGGCCGGTCCGTGTCGCTCTCGGCCCACCGTGCGATGGCGACGTCGAAGCAGCCCAGCGCGGTGTTGAGCATCGTCTGCGCCTTCAGCACGGCATCGCCGGGGCCGGGGTCGATCCGGGAGGCGATCTCGGGCACCAGGAGGCCGGCCCAGGCCAGGTGCTTCTCGAGGTACCGCGCGCGCAGACCGGGCGTGTTGCAGATGACGCGGCTCGCCCGCTTCCAGCGTCCGGAGTCGGCGTCCATCTGCTCGGCGGCCGTCCGGAAGGTGGCGCACAGCGCGTCCCACGCCGGGTCCGTGCCGAGGTGCCGGAGCAGTTCGTCCCGGACCTCCTCGGCGGTGGGGATGCGGTCGCCGAAGACCACGTCCTCCTTGTTGCTGAAGTAGCGGAAGAAGCTGCGCTGGGAGATGCCGGCCGCCGCGACGATGTCGGCGACGGTGACCTGGTCGAAGCCGGCGGTGTCGAAGAGGTCGAGGGCGGTGTCGGCCAGGGCTTCGGTGACGGCCCGGCGGGTCTTCATGCGCAGGCCGGGCGTGGTGGTCTCCCTCATGCCGTGAGGGTATCAGTGCCAGGAGTGGCAGTCTGTGCCAGGCGTGACGTAGTCTGCCATGGAGGGCACGGGTCCCGTGCGGCGAGCGGTCGCCCTGGACCCGCCCGGGACCGACGATGGTTCCGGGCGCGCCTGCCATGTCCCGTTGCACGGTCCAACGCGTCGGCGGTGGAGCCGTTCCGGCTGAAGGAAGTGTCGGCATGACCAAGGTGCTGTTCGTGGTGTCCGCGGCGGATCGCTGGACGTTGCGGGACGGGGAGGTGCATCCCTCGGGGTTCTGGGGCGAGGAGCTGGCGATGCCGCACAAGATCTTCACCGCGGCCGGCTGGGAGATCACGATCGCGACGCCGGGCGGGAAGGCCCCCACGCTGGACCGGCTGAGCATGTCCCGCACGGCGGGCCGGCCCTCGAAGCTGCGCGAGGTGGCCGCGTACCTGAAATCGATCGAGGCCGAGCTGAACAGTCCGCGGTCGCTGGACGGGATCGATCCGGACGACTTCGACGTGGTGTTCTACCCGGGCGGGCACGGACCGATGGAGGACCTGTCGGTCGACCCGGTCTCGGGCGCGCTGCTCACGAAGGTCCTCGCCTCGGGCAAGCCGCTGGCGCTGCTGTGCCACGCGCCGGCGGCGACGCTCGCCGCGACGGACCAGGACGGGTCGTGGCCCTTCGCCGGCTACCGGATGACGGGACTGTCCAACCTGGAGGAGAAGCTCAACAGCTTCGGCCGCAAGGCCCGCTGGCTGCTGGAGGACCGGCTGCGGGAGAACGGGGCCGACTACGTCAAGGCCCGGCTGCCGCTGCTCCCGTTCGTGGTCGTGGACCGCAACCTGTACACCGGCCAGAACCCGCCGTCGTCCGAGCGCCTCGCCGAACGCCTCGTCGCCGACGTCACCGCGTCGGCACACTGAACGGCCGTTCCACCGGCCCGTGTTCCTCGGTGTCACCGCCGGGGCCGAGGTTCGAGGTGGACCTCCGCGAGCGGGCCGCCGCCTGGGAGGCCCGTGGCGGACCCGCTGGAGATCGCGACGAACACGACGCTTCCCCACAGGCCGCGGCGGTCGCTGGGGGCGATCTCCGCGACGCAGGTGTCGGCCGTCGCGGACTCGCCGCCGTGGGCGAATCCCCGTGCCATGCGGGCCCGTCGGTCAGTCCGTCGCCCCGGAGGGCCTCGCCGGGGCGGCGGCGTCGCGGAGTCGGGCGCGCCGGATCTTGCCGCTCTGGGTCTTGGGCAGGTCGGCGATGAAGTGGACCTGGCGGGGGCATTTGTAGGCCGCCAGGCGCTCGCGCGAGAAGGCGATCAGCTCGTCCTGGGTGGCGCTCCGGCCGGACCTGAGGGAGACGTAGGCGACGACCGTCTCGCCGCGGTAGGCGTCCGGCCGGCCGACGACGGCGGCCTCCAGCACCGCCGGGTGCTCGTACAGCACGTCCTCGACCTCGCGCGGCCACACCTTGTAGCCGGACACGTTGATCTGGTCCTTGAGCCGGTCCACGAGGTAGACCCAGCCCTCCGCGTCCACGATCGCGACGTCGCCGGTGCGCAGCCGGCCCGCCGGCATCGTCTGCGCCGTGGCCTCGGCCCTGCCCCAGTACCCGGGGACCACCTGCGGGCCGCTCAGCTCCAGTTCGCCCTGCTCCCCGCTCGGCACCGGGCGGCCGTGCGGGTCCACGACGCGCACGGTGAGGTGCGGCAGGGGCAGCCCGACGGACAGGGTCCCGCTGGGCGCGTGGACCGGCGCCGGCCGTCCCGGGGGGACGGCGATGACGGCGGAGGTCGTCTCGGTCATGCCGTAGACGTTGTGGATGTAGACGCCGAACCGTTCCCGGAACCGTTCGACGGTCGTCGGCGGGATCGGCGCGCCCCCTGAGTACAGGGTCTTCACCGACGCGAAGTGCTCCGGCTTCGCGTGGGGCAGCGCGTAGAGGGCGTTGTACGCCGTGATGGAACCGACCGTGAAGGTGACCCCGTGCTCGGCGAAGGCGTCCAGCACCACCTCGGGACGGAACCGGCCCGCGAGGACGAGCGTGGCGTCCGAGAGCAGCGCGATGGCCGCGTTGACCACGGCGCCGGTGATGTGGAACAGCGGGGCGACGGCGAGGACGACGTCCCCGGCGCCCAGACCGGTCCACGCACGGCAGCTCTCCACCACGCTGAGGACGTTGCCGTGGGTGTTCATGGCGCCCTTGGGCGGCCCGGTGGTGCCGGAGGTGTAGGTCAGGAACGCGACGTCGTCCCGGGCCGGCCGCACCGGTGCGGGACGGGAGCCGGCGAACTCCTCGATCAGCGCGACGAGATCGCCGTCCGGCGCCGGGGCGGGGCGGTCCGTCGTGGTGAAGACCCTGGGGTCGTCGCGTGACTGGTAGTCCAGCGCCGACGTGCTGATCAGCCACCGGACCGTGCTTCCCGCGAGGGTGCCGAGCGTCTCCTCGACGTCGGTGTCCGCGCACACGATCCCGACCGCTGCGGCGTCGTCGACGATGCGGCGCAGTTCGTGCCGCCGGTACATCGGGTTGAGCCCCAGCGCGGTGGCGCCCAGCTTCCACAGGGCCAGCAGCACGAGGGCGTACTGCGGGACGTTCTGCAGGTACACCCCGACGCGGTCGCCGCGCCGGGTGCCGCGGGCCTCGAACGCGGCCGCGAGGGCGTCCGAGGCCGCGTCCGCCTCCCGGGCGGACAGGACGCCGTCGAAGTAGCGCAGCGCCGCGGCGTCCGGGTTCCTCGCCACCCGCGCCCGCCAGGCGGACACGAGGGAGTCGTGGGCCTCCGCCGTCTTTGCCGCGGCACCGGTCGAGGGCAGGGAGTCCCGCGCGGGGTCCTCGGGAACCGTCACTTCTCGTCCCTTCCGCCCGCGTCGTCCGCGGGCCCGTACGTAGTGACCGAGCGTTCGCCCGGGGCGGTGCGTCGTCGGGGTGCGTCGTGGTGCGTCGTCGTGGGATACCGAGCGGTCGCTCGGTGGAATGGGGCGCGGTGAAGTCGGCATACCGAGCGGTCGCTCGGTGAGAGACTGATGGGGCGGCGACGCCGTGTCAAGGGGTCTGCCGTCGGCACGGGCGGGCGGCCCCGCATACTGGCGTGCCGACGCGACGGAGAATCCGGGCAAGGGGAGCGCTGTGACCGAGACCGACGCCAGGACGGCCTGGAGAACGTACGCCGTCGGCGGACTGCCGCCCCTCCTGGAGACGGCGCTGTCCTGCTTCGTGGAGCACGGCTACCACGGGACGACGATCCGCACGGTGGCCTCCCGGGCGGGGCTGTCCGTGCCGGGCCTGTACCACCACTACGCCTCGAAGCAGGCGCTGCTCGTCGCGATCGTCTCCCACGCCATGGACGAGCTGTGGCGACGCAGCACCGCGGCCCTGGAGGAGGCCGGCGACGACGTGCGGCGGCGGCTGGACCTGCTCGTGGAGTGCCTCGTGCTGTTCCACGCCCACCGGCGGGATCTCGCCTTCATCGCCTCCAGCGAGATCCGCAGCCTCACCGGGGAGGCCCGCACCACCTATATCGCCGCCCGCGACCGCCAGCAGCGCCTGATGGACCGCGTGATCGAGGACGGCGTGGCGCGGCGGGTCTTCACCACCCCGTATCCGCGCGAGGCCGCCCGGGCGGTCGTGACCATGTGCACCGGGGTCTCCCAGTGGTACCGCGCGGAGGGCGAGCACACTCCCCAGGCGCTCGCCGAGCGCTACCGCGCCATGGTCCGGATGACGGTGGGCGCCTCGTGACCCGCGTTCCCCTTCCCCTCGCCCGATCCCGGACCGCTCCTGGGAAACCGGCGGTGAAGTAGTCGGCACCCCTCAGTGTTGACGGTGCATACATGGCGGGCGTACAGTCATGTATGCACCGTAAACATGAGCGAGTGAGGGAGCTACGTCATGGCGACGACACAGAAGGACACCGTCAAGGTCGACCTCGGCGGCCGATCGGTCGCGGTCCCCAAGGGCGGCCTGTACGACCGGTACCGGATGGCCACCGATCTCGACGAGGTGGCCCGCGACCCCAGGGTCAGCAGTGTGGACTTCTTCCGCAAGCTGCCCAAGACCAAGGTCGACTCCCCCATCGGTCCCACACTCACCCCGAACTTCTACTACCGGATCTCCACCGCCCGGCTGACGACGCTGGCCCCGTCCCGCGCGATCCGCAGCCGCCTTCCCCGGGAGCTGGCCCCGCTGGAGGTCGCGCCGGGGCTCGGGCTGATCTCGGCGATGTTCTTCCGCTACGACGTGTGCGACATCGACTTCTACACCGAAGCCGCCATCGGCATCGCCGTCAAGCCCGCGCGCCACGGCAAGCTCGGCTTCTTCGACCTCGTCGCCGCCCTCAAGAACGACCACCTCGACACCTATGTGCTGTCCCTGCCGGTCAGCACCGAGATCGCGCAGGTCCGGGGCCACGACGGCTACGGCTTCCCCAAGTGGGTCACCGAACTCGACGTCGACATCGACGCCCACCGCACGAGCGCCCGGGTGGCCAACGCCACCGGCGGGACCGATCTGGCCCTCTCGGTGGCCACCCCGGCCCAGACCGTCTACCCGAGCGGCGAGCGCGTCTCCGCCCTCACCTCGTACACGACGGTCGACGGCGCCTGGCACTCGACCCTGAACCAGACCAATGTGCTGTCGGCCGGCACCGCGCTCCTCCCCCGTGACGTCCGGCTCCAGGTCGGGGAGGGCCGCATGGCCGACGATCTGCGTTCGCTCAAGCCGATCCGGCAGATCCAGCTCGACGTCATGACCGAGGGCCAGGCGGCCCTGCACATGCCGGTCCCCACCTCGGTCCAGAGCCGGAAGTAAGGAGCCCCACCATGGTCCCCGACCACGCCGCCACCCCTGCCGCCGCCGCCCCGCCCGCCATCACCGCTCCCGCCGCCGCCCGCCGCACCGTCGGCCTGCCCGCCTGGCTCGCTCCGGACCGGATCGAACGGCTGGCGGCCCACGTGACCGCCGCGCCGGACGCCGCGCGGGTCACCACGAACGCCCCGTACACCGGCGCCCCGCTGGCCGACCTGCCCGTCTCCACGCCCGCGGACGTCGAGGACGCCTTCGCCCGCGCCCGCATCGCGCAGAAGACCTGGGCCGCCACGTCGTTCCGCCGGCGCAAGGAGATCCTGCTGCGCTTCCACGATCTCGTCCTCGCCCGCCAGGACGAGGTGCTGGACCTGATGCAGGCGGAGAACGGCAAGACCCGTCGCGACGCGTTCCTGGAGGTGACCGACATCGCGATCACCTCCCGCTACTACGCGCGCAACGCCGCCAAGTACCTGCAGCCCAAGCGCCGGCGCGGCGCGATCCCGGTGCTGACCCACACCACCGAGCTGCGCCACCCCAAGGGCGTCGTCGCCGTCGTCTCCCCGTGGAACTACCCGCTGAGCATGGCCGCCGGCGACGCCATCCCCGCCCTGATCGCCGGCAACGCCGTCGTCCAGAAGCCCGACACCCAGACCGCGCTCAGCGCGCTGTGGGCCCTCGACCTCATGAAGGAGGCCGGGCTGCCCGCCGGGGTGTGGCAGATGGTGATCGGCCGGGGCAGTTCGATCGGCGGGGCGCTGATGGCGGGCGCCGACTTCATGATGTTCACCGGCTCCACCGCCAGCGGACGCGGGATCGCCCGTGACGCCGGGGAGCGCCTGATCGGCGCGTCCCTCGAACTCGGCGGCAAGAACGCCATGATCGTCCTCGACGACGCCGACATCGACAAGGCCGCCGACGGCGCCGTCGCCGCCTGCTTCCCCTCGGCCGGCCAGCTCTGCGTCTCCATCGAGCGCCTGTATGTGGCCGAGTCGATCCGGGACCGGTTCGTGGAGGCGTTCGTCGCCCGCACCGAACGGCTCAAGGTCGGCGCCGCCTTCGACTACAGCATGGACGTCGGCTCCCTGACCAACCCGTCCCAGCTGGAGACCGTCAGCACCCATGTCGAGGACGCCGTCGCCAAGGGCGCGACGGTCCTCGCCGGCGGCAAGGCGCGGCCCGACCTCGGCCCGCTGTTCTACGAGCCGACCATCCTCACCGACGTCACGCCCGACATGACGCTCCACTCCCACGAGACCTTCGGTCCCGTCGTCTCGATCTACCCCTACCGGGACGTCGAGGAGGCGATCGAGCTGGCCAACTCGACGCCGTACGGCCTCAACGGCAGCGTCTGGTCGGGCAACGGCGCCCGGGGCCGGGCCGTCGCCGCCCGTGTGCACGCCGGCACCGTCAACGTCAACGAGGCCTTCGCCGCCGCATGGGGCAGCATCGACGCGCCGATGGGCGGCATGGGCGACTCGGGGCTCGGCCGCCGCCACGGCGCCGACGGCATCCTGAAGTACACCGAGGCCCAGACCGTCGCCCACCAGCGGGTGCAGGGGTTCTCTCCGCCGCCCCGGATCACGCCCGAAGCGTGGGCCGCTCTCCTCACCGGCGCGCTGAAGGTCATGAAGGCGGCCGGCGTCCGCTGAACGGCGACTCGCGCACGGCCGTGGCCCCGAGCGAGCCACGCCCCTGAGGGGAGGGCGGCCCGTCCACACGACAGGCCGCCCTCCTGGCCTGCCCGGATCTTCGTCCCGTTTCCTTCTCCCGCGTCGATCACCTAACATGTATGCGCCACTTACATCAGGGCAGAACGCAAGCATCGCCGACACAAGAGGGTGTGACCTGTGTCCCCGTCCCACACGTATCACCACGGCGATCTGCGCGCCGCCTGCCTGCGCGCCGCGCGGGAACTGCTGGAGGAGGACGGCAGCGCCGGGCTGTCGCTGCGCGCGGTCGCCCGCCGGGCCGGAGTGTCGGCCACGGCCCCCTACCGCCACTACGCGGACCGCGAGGCACTCGTCTCCGCGGTCGCGGCGCAGGGATACCGGGAGCTGGCCGAGAGCCTGGCCGCGGCCCACCCCTCCCCCTCGACGCCGGACGACCTGGCCGCGGTCGCCGTCGCCTACGTCCGCTTCGCGCTGGACCACCCGGCCCTGTTCCGGGTGATGTTCGCCGAGCCCTGCGACCCGGACAACGAGGAACGGGCCGCCGCGACCGCCGTCATCTCGGAGTACGTCCGCGGGATCGTCCACCGCGCCTTCCCCGGCGTCGACCCCGACGCCCTGTCGACCACCGTGTGGGCCCTCGTCCACGGACTGGCCTTCCTCCACCTCGACGGCAAACTCGACGCCTCCACCCCCGAGGTGGTCGACACCCAGGTCCGCGCCGCCGTCCGCGCCCTGTTCACCGCCTCCACGGCGATGTCGCGGACGACGGCAGCGCCCGCCTGAGGGCGGCCTGCGGTCCGGCTCAGCGGTAGGTGAGCTGGTGGCGCCGGTCGCCGGCGAAATGGGCGTGCTCGTTGAAGGTCAGCAGCCTCGTCCCGGACCCGCCCGCCACGAGGGTGGTGACGGAGGCGTTGACGGTCACGCGGTTGAGGGCGACGACTCCCTCGTACGGCAGCGACAGCAGCGTGCCGCACAGCGCGGCCAGGAGGCCGCCCGAGGTGACGACGACGGCGTCGCGGCCCCGGCCGAGCGCGGCGGTCAGGTCGGCCAGCGCGGCCCGCGCCCCCGCGGCGAAGGCGGACCAGGTCTCGCCGCCGGGCGCGTGCGGGTCCCGCATCCACGCCAGCAGGGCGTGATCGAGCAGGTCCTGCACGGACCGGCCCTCCAGGTTCCGCACGCCCTCCTGCGAGGAGGGGGCGTACCGGGCCAGCAGGGCGAGGTGGTCGTACTCGTTCCAGCGGGCGTCCTGGCGCAGCGGTCCCTTGAACCCGCCCGCGTCCGCGAGGAGTCGCGCCGTGTCGCGCTGGCGGTCGAGGGTGCCCGACACGAGGTGGGGGTCGCGCAGTTCGCGGCGGGCGAGTTCCCGGCCTGCGGCGGCGGCCTGGGCGCGGCCGAGTTCCGACAGGACGTCGTAGTCCTCCGCGGCGGCCGAGGCCTGGCCGTGGCGGACGAGGCAGATGAGCGGCATGGGTGTTCCTGTCCGTCCTCTTGGTCGCTCCCGGTGCGGCGGACGTGCCGAACGGCAGCGCGGGTCACAGTGGTCGGCGGCGATCGGGGCGTCGCGGAAGGCCGGTGCCGTGGGCCGACGTGCGGCCCGGACGACGGTGCCGTCCGGGCCGTGTCGCGGGGACCGACCGGGCCGCGTCGCGGGGGCCGACCGGATCACACGGTACCGAGCGCCGCCCTCAGGGTGGCGACGGCCTGGTCGATGGCGGCCCCGGCCGCCTGGGTCTCGCGCAGGGCGTCGAGCATGACGAAGTCGTGGATGACGCCCTGGTAGCGGACGGCGGTGACGGGGACCCCGGCCCGCCGGAGCTTTCGGGCGTAGGCCTCGCCCTCGTCGCGCAGCACGTCGGCCTCGGCGGTGATGACCAACGCGGGCGGCAGATCCCGCAGTTGCTCGGGGGTGGCGCGCAGCGGGGAGGCTGTGATCCGGGCCCGCTCGGCCTCGTCCGTCGTGTACTGGTCCCAGAACCACTGCATGGCGTCGCGGCGCAGGAAGTAGCCCTCCGCGAACCGGTGGTAGGACTCGGTGTCGAAGGCCGCGTCCGTGACCGGGTAGAACAACACCTGCTGCACCAGCGGGACATCGCCGCGCTCCTTGGCCATCAGCGTCAGCGCGATGGACATGTTGCCGCCCACCGAGTCCCCGGCCACGGCCAGCCGCGTGCTGTCCAGGCCCCTGGCCGCGCCCTCGCGCACGATCCACCGCGCCACGGCGTAGTTCTGCTCGACGGCGACCGGGTAACGGGCCTCGGGCGACAGGTCGTACTCGGGGAAGACCACCGCGGCGCGCGCGCCCACGGCCAGTTCCCGCACCAGGCGGTCGTGGGTGTGCGCGTTGCCGAAGACCCAGCCGGCGCCGTGGATGTAGAGGATCACCGGCAGGGTGCCGGTGGCGCCGGCGGGCCGGACGACGCGGGCCCGGACCGAACCGGTGGGGCCTCCTTCCACGGTGACCCACTCCTCGGCGATCTCCGGCTTGGCGATCTCGCCGGACTGCACCTCGTCCACCGCCTTGCGGCCCTCGACCGGCCCCAGGTCGAAGAGGTACGGCGGATTCGCGGTGGCCTCGGCGAAGGCGGCGGCGGCCGGCTCCAGCACCGGGCTGTCGCTGTTCTCGGACATGAGGTCGCTCCTTCTCGAGCGTGCCGGTGACCGGGAGGCCACCCGTCAGCACGGGAAGAACAGTACAGCGCGATTAGATCGTGCACAACTGAATCGGGCGCAAACACATCGCGGGGGCGTGAAATGTTAGGATCCGAGACGCCGCCGACGCGAGGAAAGCCGAGCCATGGACCACCCCGACGAGCAGGGTTCGCCCGCCAAGCAGGGTTCGCCCGACGAGCAGGGTTCGCTCCTGCTGCAGGACCAGTTGTGCTTCGCCCTGTACGCGGCCTCCCGATCGGTCACCACGCGCTACCGGCCCCTGCTGGAGGAGCTGGGGCTCACCTATCCCCAGTACCTGGTCATGCTGGCGCTGTGGGAGCAGGATTCGGTGTCCGTGCGCGAGCTGGGAGCCTCCCTGCAACTGGACTCCAGCACGCTCTCCCCGCTGCTCAAGCGTCTGGAGGCCGCGGGTCTGATCAGCCGCCGGCGCCGCCCCGACGACGAGCGGTCGGTGGCCGTCACCCTGACCCGGGCCGGCACGGAACTCCGGGAGCGGGCCCGCTCCGTGCCTCTGGCCATCGGCCAGGCGATGGGGCTGACCCCCGAACAGGACGCCACCGCCAAGCAGCTGCTGCGCCTGCTCACCGCCCACGTCAACGCCGCCGGCACGGACCGGCCGGGAAGCAGCTGATCCGCACGCCGCGGGACGAGGCCGCACCGGCGGCCGTGCGCCGAAACCGTCTCCCACCGAGCATCACTCCTTCGGCGCTGCCGCATCACCCGAGCGCGTTCACCCGTTGGCCGAGCCGAGACGTCACCCGGAAGGGTGTGCGCCGGGGGGTGAATTCACTCAAAAGGAGAAGCGCATGCGTGCATTCGACGGGCGAGGCCTCCGCAGGCCCAAGCTCGCCATGGCGGCGGCCGTGGTCGCCGGGACGGTCCTGACCGGCTACTGCGCCGCGCCCGCCGCGGCGTTCGCCCCGGCCGCCGCCGTCACGGGCGGCGGCACCGCCGGCGGCGACACCTCCCACGGCAACGTCCCCTGCGGGATGCCTCCCGTCGCGCTCGACCGCACCACCCAGTCCTTCCTCAACCAGCTCGCCGCGCAGGACGGCAAACCTCTGTTCGAGCAGACGCCCGCGCAGGCCCGCGAGGTCCTGGACAAGCTCCAGGCCGGCCCCGTGCCCGAACTGCCCGCGGACATCAGCGAGAAGACGATCAAGGGCGGTCCCACCGGCGAGGTCTCCCTGCGCATCGTGCGCCCCGCCGGGGTCAAGGGCACGCTCCCCGGCCTCGTCTTCATCCACGGCGGAGGCTGGGTCCTGGGCAACGAGAAGACCCACGACCGGCTGGTGCGCCAGCTCGCGAACGGCGCCCGCGCGGCGGTCGTCTTCGTCAACTACACGCCCTCCCCCGAGGCGCGCTACCCGGTCGCCATCGAGCAGGCGTACACCGCCGCCAAGTGGGTGGCCGAGCACGGCGCCGAGATCGGCATCGACGGCAAGCGCCTCGCCGTCGCCGGCGACTCCGTCGGCGGCGACATGACGGCAGCGGTCACCATGATGGCCAAGCAGCGCGGCGGCCCGGCGTTCCGCGAGCAGGTCCTGCTCTACCCCGTCACCGACGCGGACTTCGACTCCCCCTCCTACCGGCAGTTTTCGGAGAACTGCTGGCTGACCCGCGCCAACATGAAGTGGTTCTGGGACAAGTACGCGCCCGACGCCGCCGTCCGCAACCAGCCGCTGGCCTCGCCCGCCAAGGCCACCACCGAGCAGTTGCGCGGGCTGCCCCCGGCGCTCGTCGTCACCGACTCCGACGTCCTGCTCGACGGCGCCAAGACCTACATCGGCAAGCTGCGCGCGGCCGGCGTGAACGTCCAGCACCTCCACTACGCGCAGACCGTGCACGACTTCATGATGCTCGACGCGCTGCGCGACACCTGGTCGGCCAAGGACGCCGTCGCCAAGACCACCGCCGCCCTCCGTCAAGCCCTCTACGGCTGACGAGCACCGTTCCGGCCGGCCCGAGGCGTCCCCGCGCCTCGGCCGGTCGCCTGTCGGAGGGCGCCCACGGAGGCGCCGTGCGGGTCCCGTGCCGTACGGATCCCGTGCCGTACGGGTCCTGTCCCGCAGGCCCCCGTCCCGTAGGGGCCTGTCCCGTACGGGCCCGTTCAGCGCGCGGCGTTCATCGCGGCGGGCAGCCAGGCGCGGTAGCGGCGCAGGGACCGCCGCTGGTGGCGTCGCTCGGAGAGCAGGGCGCGCGCCGGGTGGGTGCCGGGCTTGGGCTCGCCGCCCTCGGCGAGGCGGCGCATCTGGTTGCGGACCAGGGCCATGCTCGCCGCCGAGGCGAGGGCCTTGTCGGACCAGGTCACCGGCCGCAGGTGCCGGTCGGCCTCCTGGCCCCTGCGCCAGCGCAGGGGAAGATCGGGGGTGACGGCGAGGGCGGTGCCCATGCCGATGACCGCCACGCCGCTGTCGAGGACCCGGTCGGCGGTCTCGCGCCGGGTGATGCCGCCGGTGAGCATCAGCGGGAGGGGGCTGGTGCCGACCAGGTCCTTGGCCAGGTCGAGGAAGTAGGCCTCGCGGGCCTGGGTGCGGGCGTCGGCGGGGCGGCCGGTCATCGCCGGGCTCTCGTAGCTGCCGCCGGACAGTTCGACCAGGTCCACGCCGAGCGGTGCGAGCATCTCGATGACCTGGCGGGCGTCGTCGGCGCCGAAGCCGCCGCGCTGGAAGTCGGCCGAGTTGATCTTCACGGCGACCGCGAAGGACGGGGAGACGGCGGCACGGACGGCGCGGACGACGTCCAGCAGCATCCGGGCCCGGTTCTCCAGCGAGCCGCCCCACTGGTCGGTGCGCTTGTTGACCAGCGGGGACAGGAACTGCGACAGCAGATAGCCGTGCGCCGCGTGGACCTCCACCCCGTCGAAGCCCGCCTGTTCGGCGCGGCGGGCGGTGGTGGCGAACCGGGTCACGGTGGCCTCGATCTGGTCGGGGGTCATGGCGGTGGGGCGGCCGAAGCGGCTGCTGTGCTTGCCCAGCGAGACACCGATATCGGACGGCCCCCACACGACGCCGGGCATGTCGGAGGCGACCTGGCGGCCGGGGTGGTTGATCTGCATCCAGATCGACCCGCCGCCGGACTTGCCGGCCTCGGCCCACTCCCGGAACGGCTCGAGCGGCGAGGCGGCGTCGAGCACCACGCCGCCGGGGCCGGTCAGCGCCTCGGCGTGCACCATGACGTTGCCGGTGATCAGCAATCCGGTGCCGCCGGCGGCCCAGCGCCGGTACAGCGTCAGCAGCTCCTGACCGGGCAGCTGACCGTCGCCGGCCATGTTCTCCTCCATCGCCGCCTTGGCCGTCCGGTTGGGCAGCACCGCACCGGAGCGCAGGGACAGGGGTGAGAACAGCTCGCTGGTCATGAGAGATTCCTTCTCGTCGTGTTCATCGCGTACAATGTGTACACCGTTTACATTAGACCGACGATGTGAGCGCTGCAAACATGAGGGAGTGTGACCTGTGCCGCAAGCGGGTGCGTACCATCACGGCGATCTGCGCGCCGCCTGCCTGCGCGCCGCGCGGGAACTGCTGGAGGAGGACGGCAGCTCCGGGCTGTCCCTGCGGGCGGTGGCGCGGCGGGCCGGAGTGTCGCCGACGGCCCCCTACCGCCACTACGCGGACCGTGACGCGCTCGTCTCCGCGGTCGCCGCACAGGGGTACGAGAAACTCGCCGGATACCTGGACGCCGCGCACCCCTCGCCTTCGACGCCGGACGATCTGGCCGCGGTCGCCGTCGCCTACGTCCGCTTCGCGCTGGACCACCCGCCCCTGTTCCGGGTGATGTTCGCCGAGCCCTGCGACCCCAGCAGCGAGGAGCGGGTCAAGGCGACCGCGGTCATCTCCGAGTACGTCCGCGGAATCGTCCACCGCGCCTTCCCCGGCGTCGACCCCGACGCCCTGTCGACCACCGTGTGGGCCCTCGTCCACGGACTGGCCTTCCTCCACCTCGACGGCAAACTCGACGCCTCCACCTCCGAGGTGGTCGACACGCAGGTCCGCACCGCCGTCCACGCCCTGTTCACCGCCTCCACGACCCTCGCGGGCACGGCGGCGGCGCCGTCGGAACCCGCGAAGTAGAGCAAGGCCCGGCGGGGGCGGGGGCGCGCGCCGCCGGATCGCCGCGGGGGCCCCGGGTCGCCGAGGGGGCCCGGGTCGCCGAGGGGGCCGCAGGCCGCCGAGGGGGCCGCAGGCCGCCCCTTTCGATGAGCTGTGCGCCCTTTTTGCGGAACCTTGGCGTCCACTGTGGCGAATATGATCTTGTCATGATCAGATCGAGGAATGCTCGGTCTTCTCGTCCGGCTCCTGCCCTTCTGGGTCCGTGAGCCCTTGCTCATCGTGGTCGGCTCCGTGTTCGGCGTCCGCATCATGTATCTCGCCGTCCACGACCACGACAAGGTCGCGGCCGGTATCGGCACGGTGTTCCTGGTCTTCACGGCGATCCGCGTCGCGGGCGTGGTCCGCGCGGTGCGCGCACGCCGGAACCGGGGTTCGGCCCCGGCCCTGGCCTCGGTCCCGGTCCAGGGCCCGGTCCCTGCGGGAGCGGCGCCGCACCCGGGCCCCGTTGTCCAGGCGAACGCCGCCCCTGAGAGGGCCGTTGCGGAGAAGGGCGTTCCGGCGAGGGCCGTCCCGGAGGCGGCTCCGCAGCAAGCGGCTCCGGAGAAGGAGCCCAACTGGTGGCTGCAGGCCCTCGCGGCCGTGGCCGTGTTCGCGGCGATCGGGGTCGCGCTGTGGCTGGTTCCGGACCGGCTGACGTCCGCCGACAGCACGCCGAAGGCCGCCTCGTGCGCGAGCGGAGAGACCGAGGCACCGCCGAAGGCCTACCGCGAGAACCCCCGCGCCGTCACCGGGGACGAGCTGTGCGAGGCGCTCAACCGGCCGGACCTGGCCCAACTCCTCGGTACGCCCGGAGAGATCGCGGACACGGCCTCGGGCAGCAACGGCACCGCGCCCCTCACCGACGAGAAGGTCGCCCTGCCGGAGGCCAAGGTCACGTTCGACACGTACTCCGTGAACCTCTCCGCCACGTACAACCATCTGACGACCGCCCAGTACGTGAAGCTGATGAAGTTCGGCGACGAGCAGGACGTCAGGACACTCACCGTCCTCGGCCGGCCCGCCGTCCTGTCCTCGGACCACACCATGAAGATCGAGATCAGCCTCGGCGGCGGCGTGACCGGGGGAACCGGCGGACCGGTCGAACAGGGGCCCCTCGCAAGGACGTTGACCGTCGCCCTCGACCGCGAGGACCGGGGCGGCCACTACGACATCACCGTGTGGAGCGAGTCCGGGGCCCTCCCGGACGACAGCCGCCTCTCCGCGATCGCCGAGAAGGTCATTCCGGCGATCCCCGAACGACCCGCTCGCCAGGACGCCGGGAACTGAGCGAAGATCGCGTCATGAAGAGGACGGCAGAAGGGGCGGCGGCGCCCGGTACGACGGGGACCGTCGTCTGCCGGGTGGCGCGTCCGGAGGACGGTGAGGCCGTCGCCGGGATCGACACGTCGTTCACGACGGACTCGGTGTTCGAAGTGACCGGCGGGGACGGGGGTTTCAGGGTCGTCGAGACCCGGGTGGAGCCTCCCGTCCACAAGGTGTTCCCCGCCGACGACGCCGACGGCGGCGGTGAGGACGCCGAGGGCGGCCCCGGGCCGGGCCGGACCGTGGTCGCCCTCGACGGAGGCGAGGTGTGCGGCTTCGTGACGGCCTCCTTCGCCCCGTGGAACAGACGCCTGACCATCCGCGACATCGCCGTCGCCCCGGCGTGGCGCGGCAGGGGCGTCGGACGGGCCCTGATGCGTCACGCCGTCGGCTTCGCGAAGGAGTGCGGGGCCGCGCACGTGTGGCTGGAGGTCAGCAGCGTCAACGCCCCCGCCGTCCACGCCTATCTGCGGGCGGGCTTCGTCCTGTGCGGACTGGACACCTCGCTCTACGAGGGCACGGAGTCGGCGGGCGAGGTGGCGCTGTTCATGTCCCGCCGGGTCGACTGACCCCGGCCTCCGCCCACCCTCCCCGCTCCAACTCCCTTACGCGCGGCCCGCGTTCCGGGGCCGGCCCCTGTCACCCGTCCCGGACCGCCCGCGCCGGACGAAGACCGAGATCGCCTGCGTCGGACGAAGACCAGGATCGCCCGCGTCAGACGAGGACCGAGATCAGCAGGGCCATCAGCAGTCCGCAGACGCTGACGAGGGTCTGGATCGCGGTGTGCGACTTCGTCGCCTGGCCGAGGGTCATGCCGAAGGACTCCTTGACCAGCCAGAAACCGGCGTGGTTCACGTAGTTGAGGCCGATCGAGCCGGCGCCGATCGCGACGACCAGCAGGGAGTTCTGCACCCCTCCGTCACCCGCCATGGGGGCGAGGATGCCGGTCGCGGCGACGATGCCGACCGTCGCCGAACCCGTGGAGAAGGACAGGACCAGGGCGATCAGCCAACCCAGCAGCAGGAGGTTGAGGTGTGCCCCGGTGGCGGCCGACTCCACGGCCTTGCCGATCCCGGTGTCCTCCAGCACCTGGTTGAACGCGCCACCGCCCGCGATGATCAACAGGATCCCGGCCACGGACTTGATGGCCCCGGTCAGCGACTCGCGCACCTTCTCCGGCGCGTGCCCGCTGCGGTAGCCGAGCGCGAACAGCGCGAACAGGAACCCGGCGAACATCGCGATCACCGGCTCGCCGGTGAAGGTGAGCACATGCCGCACCGGGCTCGACCCGGCAAGCGCCAGTTCCGCGACGGTGCGCAACAGCATCAGCACCACGGGCACCAGCACCGACGCCAGGGCCCAGCCCAGCGCGACGCCGCCGGTCCCCCCGGCCCCCGCCGCGCCCGGCCGCGCGGCGCCGCCCGCCGTCGACGACGTGTCCGCGTCCTCGGCGGCCCCCGCCACCCCGGTGAACTGCGCGACCAGCTCCCGGTCGGGGTGCACGGCCAGGCGCGGCGCGATCCAGCGGCCGTACAGCGGGCCGGAGACCACGATGGTGGGCACCGCGCAGATCAGGCCGACCAGGATGGTGGTGCCGAGGTCGGCGTGCAGCCCCTGGACGCCGATGAGCGGGCCGGGGTGCGGCGGCACCATGCCGTGCAGCGTGCACAGCGCCGCGATGGTGGGGGCGGCCAGATAGACATGGGCCGAGCCCTTGATCCGGCCGTCGGCCTGGAGTCTGCGCGCGACGCTGAAGATCAGCGGCAGCAGCACGATCAGCCCGACCTCGAAGAACATCGGGATGCCGATGACGAACGCGGCCCCGGCCATGTACCAGGGCAGCGAGCCGGTCCCGGCGCGGTCCACGATCACCCGGGCGATCCGCTCGGTGGCGCCCGAGTCCGCCAGCAGCCGGCCCAGCATCGCGCCGAACGCCAGGGTGATGCCGACGTTGCCGAGGATGTCCCCGGCGCCCTTCTCCACCGAGTCCGCGATCTGCTCGGTGGACAGGCCCGCCACCAGCGCCACGCCGATCGACACGGCCATCAGCGCCACGAAGGGGTGGAACCTCAGCCGTGAGTTGATCAGCAGCACCAGGACGCCGATCGCCGCCGCGAGGGTGGCCAGCAGCAGCCACGCGTGGCCCGTCACGGCCGCCGCCCGGCGGTCGCGGAGGTGCGGAGCACGCGGTGTACGGGACGACGTACCGGGCGTAGGGAGGCCGTGCCCGCCGGGAGGGGGCCGCGGTCGGAGGCGGTGAGGGGGCCGCGGTCGGGTGCGATGTGGGGGCCGCGGTCGGGGGCGATGTGGGGGCTGCGGTCGGGGGCGGTGCCGGTGCGTACGGTGCCGTCGCGCCACGCTGCGCACGGTATGAGCATGTGTTCTCCTGCGGTTGCGGCTCGTGCCGCGACGCCGCCGGCGCGGCCCTGCAGGCGCCGGACCGGGTCGGCCCGGCCGCGCCCCGTGGGGGCGTTCCGGTCGCGTCGCGTGTGTCCCAGCGGGGAAGCTATGCGCCGGACCCGGCGGCTTTGAAGCATGCGCGCGTTACCCGCGAAACCGCCTTTCCGCGAGTTGTGCGCATTGTGCTCACCGCTCGGCGGGGGAGCTACCGTAGGGCCGGTGAGACCCGCACCGCCCCCGTCCGCCGCCGGCCGCCCCCATGGGCCGTCGGCGCGTCGGCGGCGCCGGGCCTGGCCGCGCCCGCGCCTGCGCCTGCATCTGCGTCTGCGCACCCGTACGGTGCTGTTGCAGTGCGCGGTGGTCACCCTGGTCGTGAGCACCGCCTTCGGCGCCTTCGCGTACGACAGCGAGCAGCGCCTCACCCGCGAGTACCAGCAGCGGGCCCTCGCCGTCGCCCGGACCGTGGCCGGGGAGCCCGCCGTGCGCGCGGCCGCGGACCGGTGGTCGGCCGCGGCCGAGCGGCCCGGCGGCGGCGCCGCACACGTGTCCCGTGCCGTCCTGGCCGACAGCCCGCTCAACGCGCGCGCCGAGGAGGTGCGGCGCGCGGCCGGCGCGCTGTTCGTCGTCGTCACCGACGACCGCGGCATCCGGCTGACCCACCCCGACCCCGCGCAGCTGGGCCGCCCGGTGAGCACCGACCCGTCGGTCGCGCTCTCCGGGCACGAGGAGCTGGCCCGCCACCACGCCCACCTCGGCGAGGAGGTGGTCGCCAAGGTCCCGGTGCGCGCGCCGGGCTCGCGCGAGGTGGTCGGCGAGGCGAACGTCGGCGTCTCCGCCGCGGCCGTGCGGGCCGCGCAGACGCGGGTTCTGCTCGGCGGCGTGGGCTGGCTCGTCGCGGCGCTGCTGGTCGGTCTCGCCGCGTCCGTGCTGCTGGCCCAGCGCTGGAAGCGGCTCACCCTCGGTCTCGAACCGGAGGAGCTGGCCACGCTGGTGCAGGAGCACGAGGCCGTGCTGCACGGCATCGGCGAGGGCGTCCTCGCGCTGGACGCCGGGGACCGGGTGACGGTCGCCAACGACGAGGTGCGCAGACTGCTCGGCGTGGACGCGGCGCCCGGCACACCCGTCGCCGAGCTGGATCTGACCCCGCGGGTGCGCGCGGTGCTGCGCACGCCGACCGCCGGGCGCGCGGTGATGGCCGTCGTCCGCGAGCGCGTCCTGGTGGTGTCGGCGCGGACCGTGCGGCGCGAGGGGCGCCGGCTGGGCACGCTCCTGACCGTCCAGGACCGTACTGCGGTGGAGTCGCTGACCCGGCAGCTGGACGCCGTACGCACCATGAGCGGTGCGCTGCGGGCGCAGCGGTACGAGTTCGCCAACCGGCTGCACGTGCTCTTCGGGCTGCTGCGCTCCGGGCAGGCGGCCGGGGCCACCGGCTATCTGGAGGCCCTGCTCGGCTCGGGGCCGCTCGGCGAGACCCTGCCGGATTTCGACGACAAGGCCCTGCGGGACTCCTCGCTGCGCGCCTTCCTGTCCGCCAAGGCGGCCGCGGCGCGGGAGCGCGGGGTGACGCTGGTGCTGGGCGGCGGCACCTGGGTGCGCCGGACCGTCACCTCGCCCGTCGATGTGACCACGGTCCTCGGCAACCTCGTGGACAACGCCGTCGACGCCGCGCGGTCGGGGCGCCGCGTCCCGCGCCGGGTGGAGGTCGAACTCATCGGCGTGGACGACGAGTTGCTGATCACCGTGGCCGACAGCGGGGACGGTGTGGACCCGGCGCGGCGCGCGGACCTGTTCGAGGAGGGGGTCTCCACGAAGGAGCCGGACTCCGCCGCCCCGACCGGGCGCGGCATCGGGCTCGCGCTGGCCCGCCAGGTCGCCCGCGCCCGCGGCGGCGACCTCCGGCTCACGGACCCGGGCGCGCCGCCGCAGGCCGCGACGGGCGACGGGGCGACGGCGGACGGCCCCGGCGCGAGCGGCGACGCGCCCGGTGACCTGGTCGACGGCGCGGCCGGTGACACGGTCGGGGACGCGATCGGTGACACGGTCGCGGGCGCGGCCGGCGGTCCGGACGACCGGGTCACCGGCGGGGCCGTCTTCGTGGCCCGCCTGCCCGGGGTGCTCGCGGACGACGAGGCCGTCGCCGCCGGGGCCGACGAGGACGCTCCCGGGACCGGGGACGGCCCCGGCGCGTCACCCTCCGGTGCGGGCAGCGGTTCGGGTACGCCCTACGGAACCGCCCCGATCCCCCGCCCCGGCACCAGTGCCGAAAGCGAGAGCAGGACCGAAACCGAGACCGAGACCGGGACCGGGACGAGGCCCGGGACCGGAACCAGGACCAGGCCCGGTGCCGGAACCGAGACCGGGACAGGGACCGGGACCGGTTCCGGGACCCCTACCCCTACCCCTACGGAGGCGGGCGCCCCCCGGCCCTCCTCCCCCGCCCGCCCCGACCTCCCTCCGGAGTGCGTCACGTGAGCACCAGCCCCGCGGCCGCGGCCGCCGATCCGGGGCGGCCGCTGTCCGTCCTGGTCGTCGACGACGACTTCCGGGTCGCCGGTCTGCACGCCGACGTCGTGGCGCAGACGCCGGGCTGCGCGGTCGCCGGCACGGCGCACTCGGCCGGTGCGGCGCTGGCGCTCCTGGAGCGGGCCGAGTCCCCGGTCGACCTCGCGCTCGTGGATCTGTACCTGCCGGACCGGCCGGGGCTGGAGCTGCTGCGGGCACTGCCCTGCGACACGTTCGTGCTCAGCGCGGCGGCCGAGGGGCGTACGGTGCGCACGGCGCTGGCGGCGGGCGCGCTGGCGTATCTGATCAAGCCGTTCCCGCCGGACGAGCTGGGCCGGCGGCTGCGCGGCTATGTGCGCTACCGGCAGCTGACCGACGCGGACACCGTGGACCAGCGGACCCTGGACGACGCGCTGGCCGCCCTGCGCGGGACCGGGGACGGCGGTCGCCGGACCGCGACCGCCGCGCAGACCGTGACCCGGGAACTGGTGCTGCGCGCGGTCCGGGAGGCCGCCGGTCCGCTGTCCGCCGGTGAGGTCGCCGCGATGATCGGCGTCTCGCGCGCCACCGCGCAGCGGTATCTGGCCGACATGGTCGGCCGCGGTGCGCTGCGGATGCGTCTGCGCTACGGGGTGGCGGGGCGGCCGGAACAGGAGTACCGCGAGCCCTGAGGCGTAGCGGGGGCAGGTCCCGGAGGGGCAGCCCTGCCCGGCGTCCGGGAACTGGCCCGTACCGCCTCGCCGAACCGGCGGCCCGCCGCTTCGCCCTGCTGGGCGACTCGCGCGAACCGCGCCCCGCCGGGGCGGAGCCCGACCGTCCGACGGCCCCGGGCCGGCACCTCGGCACGCTGCGGGAGCAGGGTTTCGCGGAGGCGCGGCAGGGGTGGTGCTCGGCGAGCGACGCGCTGGTGGCGGCCCTGCGCTGAGCGACGAGGCGGCCGGGCGGGCGGTGGCCCCTCCTGCGCGGACGGCCTGTGCGCCCCGTTCGCTCCCCGCGCATTCAGTACGTAGTCGGGTCCGGCCGGTGCGGAGTTCCCGGCCGTGGACCGATGGCGTGGGAAGGCGCGTGCTGCGGGGCGGGCGGCGCGGCGCGGCCGGGCGGGACTGCTAGCTTCGCGCACCTGGTCGGAGGTCGGCGCCCGGAGCGCGGGCGGGCAGGGAGGCAGTGGTGGCGAAGGCGAGCAGGGCTTCCGGCAGGGCGGCCGGCGCCGCGGTCCGGCGCCGCAGTCTTCTGGCGCTCGCGGCGGGCACGCCGATCTCGGCGGCAGCCTGCACCCGCACCGGCGCCGCCGGGCAGGGCACACCGCGACAGCCCGGGGCCGCCGCCCGCCTGGTCGCCGTGCCCCGGGAGCAGCGCGACATCGACTGGCTCAGAGCGGCCCTGCACGTGGCCGTGGAGATCGAGTTCGCCACGATCCCGCCGTACCTGTGCGGCTGGTGGTCCGTCAGGAACCGCAAGACCGACGCCGCCCGGCTGATCCGGCGCATCGTGTCCGACGAGATGTACCACCTCGGCATCGTCTGCAACCTGCTGGCGGCCCTGGGCGGACGGCCGCGGATCAAGGAGGCGGCGCCCGTCTACCCCGGTCCGCTGCCGGGCGGCGTGCATCCGGGGGTCACCGTGTACCTGTCCGGCCTGACCAGGGAGCTGGTGCGGGACGTGATGATGGCCATCGAGGCCCCCGCGGCGCCGCTCACCGGCCGCGCGCACGACGCGATGAGCATCGGTCTGTTCTACGACGAGCTGCTGAAGGCGTTCCGGGCGCTCGCGCCGGAGCTGTCCACCGAACGGCAGTTGCACGAGCGGATCGGCGAGGACACGCTGCGGCCGGTCGGCAGTGCGGCGGACGTCGAGCACGCGATCGAGATCATCAAGGACCAGGGCGAGGGCACCGCCCGCTCGCCGTCCGACGGCCAGGAGGACGGCCACATCGCGCACTACTACGCGTTCGCCGAGATCCACCACGGCCGTCGGCTGCGGGAGACCGACGGCGAGTGGCGCTTCACCGGAGCCCCGGTGCCCTTCCCCGACACCCGGCCCATGGCCCGCGTCCCGGCCGGCGGCTGGGACCGCCCGCCGGCCGGGGCCCGGCGGCTCCTGGACGACTTCGACACGACGTACACCCGGCTGCTGGAAGCGCTCGACACGGCGTGGGCGGAGGGCGACCGGCACAGCCTGCGCACCGCCGTACGGCACATGCGCAGGCTGGAGACCCCTGCCGTGGAGCTGATGGAGACCCCGATCCCGGGCGCCACCGACCAGACCTACGGCCCGCAGTTCCGCCTCCGCTGACCGCCGGCCGCACCGCCGTTCGCCTCAACCGCGCGGCGGACGCATCGATTTGGTCCGGAACCCACCGGTGTACGCGTTCGAGGCATATGGTGGTCGAGCCGCTTTCAGCTGTGTGTGTCCGCGGTGCCCGCTCTGACGGCCGTCTTCGGTGAGGGAGTTTCCGTGTCCGACTTGGTGCTACGGCAGGGCGATGTCGTCGAGGTCGAGTTCGACCGCCCGAGTGCCGCCCTCGCCCAGGAGCTGGCCGAACCCGGGGGGCTCCCCGACGAATTGGCCCGGGCCGCACGGGTTCTGCCGCCGCGACGGGAGATCGGTGAGGACTTCACCGTCGGCGCGCACCTGCTCGAATTCGCGATCCTCGTGGCGGGCGGGATCACAGCGGACGGCTTCATCCAGCTCGTCAAGAGCGCCGTCTCGGCCCGCGCCCGCAAGCACGGCGCCGAGACGCGGGTGGAACAGCTTCGTCGTGCGCCCACGGACCTGACGGTCCATCTGGTGGTGCGTCTCGAGGATGCCCCGGCGCAGGCCGGTCCCGACGGCGACTCCGACGACGACGCGGAGAGCGACGTGCCGTGAGCGGCGGCGCCCTGGTCCTGGAGGTCGCGGAGTCCGGCTCGCGTGTCGCCGAACTCGCCGGCCGCCGACTGCCGCGTGCGCCGCTGCATCAATGGCCCGGGCTCGGCGGCAGGCTGGCGCTGCGCGTGTCCGACCTCTTGCGGGCGAGGGCCTTCGGCGACGAGCTGACGTCCGACGAGGACGCGGACGTCGCGACCTACGGTCGTGCTCTGTGGGCGTGGTTGACTCAGTCCTTCCCCGCCGACGACGTGACGGCGTTTCTGGCCCAGGACGAGCCGACCGTGCTCGTCCGGGGGCTGGACCGGGCCCGCGAGCCGTTCTGGGAACTGCTCGACACAGGCGAACCCGCTGCCCCCCGGTGGTTCGCGTTGGGCGGTTCCGTGGTGCGCGTACCGGCGTCGCGTCCCACGGCGACGCCCCGCCCGGACGCGTGCGACGCGCTCCTGCTGACCGCACGCCCGTACCTGGACGACGATGTGCCCTTCGACGTGCCCATCGCCGATGTGGCCACGCATCTGCATGAGTCGGGTCATGCACCGCCCGCGTGGCTGCCCGGCACGTCACGCGCCGCGCTGCGGCGGATCCCGGCGCCCGCCCACCGGTATTTCCTGATCCACGCGGACATGCACGGGACTCGGCTGGAGTCGGCCGATCCCGATCAGCTGGGCAGTCGGCTCGTGCCGCACCTGGTCCTGGAGTCCGAGGCCGGTCCGCAGCCGCGCACGGTGGGCGCGGTGCTGGACGACCTGCCCGTCGATCCGCCGGTCGCGCTGCTGCTGACCTCGTGCGAGTCGGACTCCACCGACCTCGAACTCGGCGACACCGTCCACGGGCAGGCCTTCCGGCGGGGCGTGGACGTCGTGATCGCCTCGCGGCGCCGGTTGACCCCGGACGAGGTGCGGCTCTTCTCCACCGGCTTCTACCGGGTGCTGGCGGACGGAGGCACGCTCACCGGCGCGGTGGCGGAGGGCCGCAGAACACTGCACCGCGCCGTCGCGCCGGCGCCCGCGGGGCCGTCCGCGCGGATCGGCAGCTTCGCCTGGGCGAGCTTCGCCGTCTACGCGGTCGACGACGGCACCCAGCCGCAGAACGCGACGATCGCCCGGCCGTGGCGTGCCGCGGGCGACGCGGCGCCGCCGTCGGCGCCCTCATTGTTCGCCCGGCCGGCCACGGGCCGTCGCCTGGCCGTGGTGCAGGTCGCCGACGCACAGGAGGCCGACCGGTGGCGGCAGCGGCTGACCTGGTGGGCCGGTGCTCTCGTGACGCGCCCCGGCGTGATCGAGGCCCCCGCTCCGGCCGATGTCTCCGCCGGGCTCGAAGAACGTCGGGAGGACGGTCACGACCCCTCCGCTCCCCTGATCCGGTTCCATGACTGGACGGGGCTCACCCGCCCGGAAACGATGCTGGACCGCGTCGCGGAGGGCCACATGCCGCTCGTCGCCCTGGATCGCGTCCTCGGCGCCGGGCGGGAACGCCGGGAACTCGACGTCGTGTTCGTCATGTGCAGCCCACGGCTGCTCGTACGATCGTCCCTTTCGCCGGATCTGGTCCTGGTGCCCGCGCCGTCGTGGAGCCGTCAGGAGTTCGACGCGCTGCCCGACCCGGCGCGGCCGGCCGCGTCCCGGGAAGCAGAGCCTTCGGGCGCCGACCGGTTCGACCGGCTGCTCGACGTACTCCTCGGGCGAAGCGGTCCGCCGGCGACGGACCTGTTGTCCGGCCTGCGGTCCTGTTCCTCGGGTTTTCTGCGCAGCGACCGTCACCGCCCGTCGGAGGCGGGTGGTGTGTTCGACGCGCTCGACCGGTTCGCGAACCTGGCGTGGCGGGTGGGGCTGGCGTGGCGGGTGTCGGCGGGCGACCTGGTCTTCGACGTCTACCATCCGGGGATCGTGGCGGCCGTGCACCGACGGATCCTCCGGTCGGCCGATGCGGGACAGACGCCCTGGTACGACTGGGTGTTCCGCGTCGCGGCCTGTGCGCCGGACCTCGTGTACGACTCCTCGTCCAGCCTCGCGCTGCCCGACTACCGCACCCTCGAGGACCGGCTGCGCCGCCCGGAGCGGATCTTCGGCCCGGACGCCGCCGCCGTGAGCCTGCGCAACTACTGCTTTCACGCCATGACCGAGTCGGCTGCCGGGCGCGTCGCGCGTCAGCCGTGGCCCCACGCGTGGGACGAGGTCGGCGCCCGGGACCGCCGCCGGCTGGAACGCGTACAGGCCGAGGTCGACCGCGCCGCCCTCGCCCGTGCGGCAGCAGGGCCGCAAGCCCGGGAGACCGGCACGCCCGTACCCCGGGCCGTCGTCCTGGAGCTGAACCGCGCCGACAACGCGTGGCGTCCGGCGGACAGCGAGACGGCGGCGCGGATCGCTCGTTCGGTGGTCGACCTGACCGCTCAGTCCCAGGCCGACCTGGCCTCGCTGATCGTCAACAACGGCTCGTACCGCAGCGCGGGGCCGCTGCAGGTACGTCAGGCCATGGAGATGCACATCGGCGCGATGCTGCTCAGCGGCGCCTTCGACCGGGACGCGGTCGAGCGCGTCCTCACCCTCTTCCCATGGCCGGAGGAACGCGGCCACTTCCTGCTCGACCTCGCCGCGCAGCTGACCCGGACGGGCCTTGCCGACGAGGCCGCGCCGTATCTCGCGGACGCGCTGGGCCTGTACATGGCCATGGACGGTCCGCACAACACCGGGCATTGCGTGGAGATCCTGACCATGCAGGCGCGCGAACACCGGCGCAGGCATGAGACGTCCCGGTGGCAGGGCGCGGTGGCCCTGGCCTCGCGGCTCTCCGACACACCGCACTGGAAGACCTTCGCCCGGCATCTGGACGCGCTTCTGGACGAGATCAGGCGCGGTGAGGACCTCCCCACCCATCTCCGGCTGACCGCCCGGCTCCTGCGGACCCCCTCGGACACCCTGCCGCCCTGGCTGATCAAACAGCGCTGCCTCGCGCTGATGGACTCCGGGCGCCACGCCGAGGCGGAGAGGCTGCTCGCCACGGCGGATCTCACGGAAGCGAACCCGCGCACCCGCTCGATCCTGGACCTGCTCCGCGTGGGCTGCCTGCTGCGGCTCGACCGCCACGACCTGGCGCTGACGGTCGTCGACGAACTGCTGACGCACGCGACCGACACGGTCCTGGCCGATGCGCGCTACCTACGCGGCGACATCCTCGACAGACGCGGCGAACACGACGCCGCGCTCGCCAACGACCGCGTCGGCAGCACGGTGCCCGGCGGGGGTGCGTACGCCGACCGCTGCGCCTTGCGGCTGTGCCTGCGACTGCTCCGCGCCGAGGACTTCGAGGGCTGCGTCGCCCTGGCGGACGAACTCCTCGCCAAGCGTGTCTTCCCCGTCTCGCTGACCGCCTGCGTCTACGCGGCCCGGGCGCTCGCCCTGTCGGATGCGCCGGTGGAGCGGCTGCGGCCGTACGTCGTCATCGCGTGCTGGAGTCCCGATCTCGACGCCTCCAGGAGCATGCGGGCCGCTCTGTGGCACACCGGTGCGAAGGATCTGGTCGAGAGCGTGTGGACCGAGGTTCTGGAGCAGCAGACCGCGTGGATCCTGGGGCGGCGCGTCGACGTTCCGGATGTGGTGACGGTCTCCGCCGCGAAGTTCCTGGCCGCCCGCAGCATGAGTTCCGTCGAGGTCGTGCAGGACGTGCTGGACGCGGGCCCCGTCGACCCGGGCGGGTTCCGGGCCGACGTCATACGCGAAGAGGTCCGGCCCGCCGTCGCTCTCGCGGACGACCTGTGGGACCAGGGGCGGCTCCACGAGGCCAGGGTGGTGTTCGAGTCGGTGACGGCGATCCTCGACCGCGAGTTCTTCGCCGACGACGTCGCCGCCCGCTCGGAGTTGATCGGAGCGGCCTACGCGGTCGCCACCCTCAGCAGACGGCTCGGCGAGACCGAACGTGCGATCGAGTGGGCGCAGCTCACCCTGCGCCTCATGCCGGACCGGCAGGAAGACCTCCCGGACCGCATATGGAAACGCATCCAGGATCAGCGCCGGCTCTGCTACGACCTGCTCGGCAACGCCCACTACGACCAGGGCCTGTTCAAGGCGTCGTACCTCTTCCACAGCCAGGCGCTGCTGCTCGCCCTCGGCCTTCCGCCCCGAAAGTACGCGCAGAACGAGATCGCCTCCCTCGTGCACGGCCTCGAACAGCCCTCCTGGGAGGTCGTGCACTGCCTCGGCAACTGGGGCAACAGCATCGGGAAACTCGCCGGCTCCAACTACGCGTTGGTCCGCTATGTGTCGGCCGTCGCCGCGGCACGGCTGGAGAAGCTCGACGCCTACGCGCGCGATCCGGACAAGGCCCATGTCCTGAACCTCGTCGTCTCCTCGTTCAGGGCCCCGCCCGACGACCTGGAGGACGACGACGAACTCGGCCACGCGCTCGTCCGGATCCGTGACGCCCTGGCCGCCGCCGGCCGGTCCTGATCCTCGGCGTCCGCACCGCGGCGCCCGGCAGCCGCCTGGAGCGCCCCGCCCGGTGTCCCCGCGCCACACCTCACTTCGCGCGGAGCACCCCGCCGCCGGCCGGTGCGGTGCCGGACCGGCCCCGTCCGGACGGACCGCGCAGATCCGCCGTGGTGGCGCCCACCGCGGCGACGGCGGCGAGGCAGAGCAGGCCGCCGC